>NZ_CP013422.1:0-728883 GCF_001718695.1 Burkholderia ubonensis
ATGGCCACGAAGCGCGCCAAGAAAACCGATGTGGATGTGGTGAGTGCCAGCTCAGCCGAATTGCGAAAGGCCGTCGAGGCGATCGCCATTCAGCCGAAAAGCGGCAAGATCACCCTCCTGACTCGCAAGCTGTTCAATGTCCTGCTGGCCGTGGCCCAGCAAGCCGACGACTCGGGCGATACTTATCGCGCGCTGCTGTCGGATATCGTTGCCAACTCCGCATTCGATTCGAACGATACCGCGCTCGTGAAGGAACACCTGCGCCGCATGGTGTCGGTGCAGGTCGAGTGGAGCACCGGCACGTCGAGCCAGAAGCCCGGCCGCAAGTGGGGGATCTCGACGTTGATCGCGGATGCGGAAATTCTCGAAGACCCGGCCACGCGCCGCGTGTGGGTCGAATTCTCGTTCGCACCGAAGATCAAGAAGAAACTGCTCGATCCAGTCCAGTACGCGCGCCTGAGCCTCCAATTCCAGAGCCAGCTGCGCAGCAGCGCAGGCCTCGCGCTATACGAGATCTGCGTGCGCTACCTGACGAACCCGAGCCACCTGACGATGCGCGAGCCGTGGGAATGGTGGCGGCCGATCCTGTCGGGCACGCCGGACACCGAAGCCGGCGACGAAGCGAAGCGCGAATACAAGTACTTCAAGCGCGACTACCTGCGCCCCGCGATCGCGGAGGTCAACGCGGTCACGAACATCTTCGTCGAGCTGATCGAGCATCGTGAAGGGCGGCGGGTCGCGGAGATCCAGTTCCGCGTCACTGAACGCAAGCAACCGATGCTGGCGCTCGACGAGCATCCGAACGTGTTCGACAGCACGCTGGTCGACCGGATGGTGAAGCTCGGCATTCCGTTGAAGGAAGCGCAGACGCTGTACGCGGATAGCGAAGAAAACCGCATCCGTGCAGCGCTGCAGATGACCGAGCAGCGGATGCGCAGCACGTCGCTGCCGCCGGTGCGCAGCGCGGCTGCGCTGTTCAAGGATGCGCTGAAGAAGGGCTATGCGCCGCCGGTGGAGGCCGTCGACGCGTTGCCGGCCGGCACGACGCCGGGCAAGGCCGCCGCGGCGCAGCCGGACGATCTGAAGGCACGGCTGCTGAGCGAATATGCCGCGTATCGGCGCAAGGAGGCGAAGGCGCTGTACGACGAGCAGGGTGAAGCGGAGCGCGAGGTGGCGCGCGAGTCGTTCGAATCGGAAGCACTGCCGACGATGGGCTCGCATCTGCGCGACGATTGGCGCAAGCGCGGCCTCGACTCCAAGCTGACCGAGACCGCATTCTTCGACTGGCTGGCCCGGAAGACCTGGGGCGAGCCGACCGACGGCGACCTGCTTTCCTTTACGCTGAATCAATCCCGGGCAGCCTGAGCCGCCTGTCCTGCCTGCGGCGGCGCCGGCATCGCCGGGCGCCCGCCGCGTCTGATCAGTCCCACAACAGCATCCGCTCGAGCTGCTCGAGGATCGCGTCACGCTTTTCCTTCGGCAGCCCGCGCAGCCGCAATTCGATGCGGTCTTCCCCATACGACTTCAGATCACCCACCGACTTGCCGCCGAGCTTGATCTCGAGCCGTTGCGCATAGCGCTGACGGCTGGCGGGTTTCGGCGTCTCCTGAGCGGCCGCTCGGCCTTTCACGATGTCGGACACCTGGCGCGTGCTCAGGTCGTCCGACACGATCTTGTTGATCAGCCGCAGCGTCGCATCCGTGCCGCGCGCGTTGTGATAGCGCCCGACCTGATACGCCATGTTCGAACCGAAGCGATCGGGGCGTGCGACCATTTCCTGCATGATCGCTTCCGGCAGCTTGCCGATCGACAGCGCGACGGCGACCGTCGACTCGTCGAGCCCGAGATGTTCGGCCAGTTCCTTTTGACTCTGGAAGTGCTTGTCGTCGAGGAATCGGCGCCACACGACCGCGTTGTCGAACACGGTCTGCGAATCGCGCTGGACGTTCAGGTCGTAGCCGAGCTTGTAGCTCTGGATGCCGATCGGCAGATCAATCACGATCGCCTTGACCGATTCCTTGTTCGCTTCCTTCAGCGCACGCACGCGACGGCCGCCGTCGCTGACGAAATACATGCCCGGATTGTCGTAGTCGGGAATCACGTGAATTGCCTGCTGCTGCCCCTGCTTCGCGAGGTTGACCGCGAGTTCGGCAATCGACGATTTCAGATAGAAGTGCCGCGGGTTGAACGGGCTGTGCTTGATCGCCTTCAGCGAGAGTTCGATCACCTGTCCGGGCGCATAGCGATTCTCGAGACGCCACGCACGGTATTGGGACGATTCGTCCGTCGACGCATCGAGGGTGATGTCCGGCACCGGCGGTGTGACGCTGTCTTTCTTGGCTGATTTCGGTGCTGCAGGTGCGGGCGTTTCCGATTTGACGAGACCGTCGATCGCATTCAGCCGATCGAGGGCCGTGCGCTTTTCACTCGTCGTCATATCCGGTCGCGCCTGGAATCCTTTGGCGAATTGGGAAGGTTTCATGCGAGTCCTTTATGCGCATAAAGTCAGGGCAGCATCGCGACGATCTCGTCGGCGCATGCGCGAATTTCCGCGGCGGCGAGCTTCGCGCCGCGATCGTTCATCTGCAGGACGGTCTGACCGAGCGCCATCGCCTGCTTGTACGCTTCCCGCGTCGGGATTTGCGTCTTGAGCAACGGGAAGCCGAGCTCCTCGAGCGCCCGCTTGAGTTCGCGGGTCAGCATGCGCTTCTCTTCGGTCTTGTTCAGCAGGAATACGGCGCGCAGATCTTCGTTCATGACCTGCGCTTGCTGGATCAGCTTGACCAGGCCAACACTCGACCAGTAATCGGCCGGCGACGACGAAGTCGGGATGACGGCGATCGATGCTGCGAGCAGGACGACGCCGGAGACCTTCTCGGTGATCGACGGCGGGCAATCCACGACGATGATGTCGTAGTCGTTGATGAACTTCTTGATCTCGCGGTGGATCTGGCCGCCAGCTTCGGCAAGATTCACGACAGGGAAAGGGATGCCGGTTTCGCTGTCGCCCGATGCGCTGGACCAGTGGACCAGGGTGTTTTGACCATCGGCGTCGACGACGAGGACGCGCTTCCCTTTTTCGTGAAATGCAGCGCCGAGGTGCATGGCGATCGTGCTTTTGCCGACCCCGCCTTTTTGTTGAGTGACTGCAATGATTTCCGCGGCCAATTTTCACTCCTGTTTTTGGTCGTTGGAATTCTACAGGACGATACTTATATTTCAATGAAATTGTGGTTCCGAAGATGCGGGTTAGCCATTTGGCAGGTAGGTTTATGCGCATAAACGGCTGAGGCGACGGGCGGGTAGCCAAGAACGGAGGTTTGGGTCAACGATTCACGCGAATCGTGGGGTCGCCGGAGCGCATTTGGGAGGCGGGTTTATGCGCATAAACGGGCCGGGGCGACGGATGGATAGCCAAGGAGGATGTTCGCGCGCCAGCGATGCGAGCGAACGCTGCAGGTGCTGCGGGGTAGCGTGTTGCTGCCCGAATGGAGGGGGGCCGATTGCCGCCATCGGTACGGTGTTTCCGTAACTGCCAGGTTGCGTCCGGCGCCGCGCGCGAATGCGTGGGTTTGTGCGCATAAACTTCCGCGGCTCCTGGCGACGGCCGACGACGCGCCTTCGGTTCGAAGTAGGCAATGTACTGGCAAGTCATCGAGCCGCCCACGACGGCGGCTGCGGAACGACGACGACAGCAATGCTTGGATTGCTTTCACGGCTCGCCAAACCGCATACGCTTCCGGGCGTTTATGCGCATAAACCGGCGAGCGTGCTTGTCGTCAACGGTCGTTTCCCGGCGCGATATATAAATCGGCCGTCGCGTACGGCACTCCGGTCGCCGGGAGGACACGCTAGGCGGTTGCGCGTCACCCAATGGCTTGGATGACGTATCCGGCGAAGCGCCACACCTCGGCGCAGGGGCGCTCGATGCGCATAAGGCCGGCGTACGGCGCGCTGGCGCGTCATCGTTGGCACTCGCGCAATCATCGAGGCTCGTAGCAATTGCGCGCACCGTTCGCCACATTGGTCGCAACGACTAGGTGAGACACCCGCGGACAGCGCCCCCGCTTTCCGCTTTATGCGCATAAACCCATCGCACAAGCGCCCCCATCTCTCCAGGCAGACGTCTCGCCACGCGAAACGCGGCCTCCCATCCCCTACAGCCTGCCTGAAGCGCTTGCACCGAGACTAGCTACAATACGCCCCTTCCTCTCCCGCAGCCCTTCTGAACGATGATCACGATCTACCACAACCCCCGATGCTCGAAATCGCGCGAGACGCTGGCGCTTGTCGAGTCGTTGAATGTCGCTGGCATACCACTGAACGTCATCGAGTATCTGAAGACGCCGCCGACGGTCGAGGCATTGGAAACGCTGCATCGTCAGCTCGGCTGCGCCGTGCGCGACATGCTCCGCGACGGCGAGGAGCCGTACAAGACGTTGGACCTGGGCCGCGCAAACCTGACGGACGCGGAGGCTTATGAAGCCATCGCCGCGCATCCGGTGTTGCTGCAGCGGCCGATCGTCGTATATGGAGACAAGGCCGCCATTGGTCGTCCGCCCGAGTTGGTGCGCGCGCTTTTCGAATAATTTCTATAACGCATATTCGACATATCACATCAACCAGGCGCATAGACACCCGGTTGATGTGCAGCACGCACCGACTCCACCTGCTCGGGCACGGCACGGCCGCGACGCCTTCAACAACGGCGGCCACAACAGCCCCAAACCCACCACCACGTGCGCTTGTCGACAAAAACGACGACACGGCCCGTCACTCTTCCCCGCCATCCGGCGCACCGCCCTCGCCCCCCGCCGCCGCATGCGCGGCCACCCGCAGCACCGCGATCTGCCCGCGATAGGCCCTGCATCCGCTGCAGCCCGGCAGATGCATGCGCACGCGCATACGCTCATGAAGCGTCAACGGACGGTCGAGCGCATCCGACAACAGGCGCGTCACATCCTTACATTTCCCCGGTAGCATCTTCGGTCGTCAGCCCCTTTTCGCTCAGGCAGGTGCGCAAGCGCGTGCGCGCACGGTACAGCAGCACGCTGCAATGATTGGTCGTCAACGTCAACTCCGTGCAGATGTCGTCGATCTCGACATCGAGAAACTCGCGCATCATGAACACGCGTCCGATCTGCTCCGGAAGATGGTTCAGGCAGATCTCGAACAGCATCCAGAACTGCTGTTGCTGCAGCAGCGTCTCCGGTCGAGGCCACGGCCGCGGTTTCGCATGCGGGGCCCAGTGCCCGTTGTCCTTGAAGAGTTCGCGCTCGAGCACGGATTCGCCGTCGCGTTCCGCGTCGAGCGCGGACAGGTTCACCGTGCGCTGCCGCGCGCGCAGCACGTCGATCAGCTTGTTGCGCAGGATGCCGAACACCCAGGTCTTGTGCGCGGACAGGCCGGCGAAATCCCCCGCGTGCGTCCACGCGGCGGTCAGCGCTTCCTGCACCGCGTCCTCCGCCGCATCGGCGTCGCGCAGTTGCAGGCGCGCGAAACGCAGCAGGTCGTGCCGCAGTTGTGCAAGATAGGCGGGGTCGTCGTACGCGGACGGCATCGTCGGGAATCTCTCGGGAGGAAGCCGCGCGCGCCACAGGTCGCCGCGCCGCGCGGTGCGAGCAGCTTACTGGGCGTCGCGCCTGCCCGCAATGCGCAATATTGTTCATGAATTCGGCTGGCGGGCTGCGCTATGCTTGCCGACAGGTTGGCTTTGCGCAAACGTTGGTGCGCGACCGGTCATGTGTAACAGCCGCGCATGTCGACAAAGTTATCCACAATTTCTGTGGAAAACCTTGTGGAAAGTCGGCCGGATGGCCCCGTGGGGCGGCTCGCGGGCTGGCCTGCCTATAAACAGACCTTTGCTGCCCATCCTGAAGCAATCGATTCCATTCCACACCCACCGGAAGGAGATAGTCATGGCACATCGCATCGCGGTCATCGTCGGCAGCCTGCGACGCGGATCCTGGAACCGCGCGCTCGCACGCGCAGTGATCTCGCTCGCGCCGGCCGATCTTGCGTTCGAATTCGTCGAGATCGGCGAGTTGCCGCTGTACAGCCAGGACTACGACGCGGACTTCCCGGAAGTCGCCAAGCGTTTCAAGCAGGCGATCGAAGCGGCCGACGGCCTGCTGTTCGTCACGCCGGAATACAACCGGTCGATTCCCGGCGTGCTGAAGAACGCGCTCGACTGGGGCTCGCGCCCGTGGGGCGCGAACTCGTGGGCGGGCAAGCCGGGCGCGGTGCTCGGCACGTCGCCGGGCGCGACAGGCACGGCCCTGTCGCAGCAGCATCTGCGCAACGTGCTCGCGTATCTCGACGTCGCGACGCTCGGGCAGCCGGAAATGTTCATCAAGCACGACCCGACGCGCATCGATGACGAAGGCAGGATCGTCAGCGACGATACGCGCAAGTTCCTGCAGGGCTTCGTCGACCGCTACGCCGCGTGGGTGCGCCTGAACAAGGGGGCCTGAGGCCAGTGAAGCGCCGGCCGCGGGCCGGCGCGTTTCGTCAGGTGCCGGCCTCGTGCCGCGCATCGCGCGCGTCGCGGATGCCGTGCAGGATCTCGTCGAGCAGCGCGATGTCGAACGGCTTCGACAGCACGCGCACGTTCACGCCGCGCGTGCGGTCGAGTTCCTCCGCATACCCCGTCACGAGGATCACGGCCAGCTTCTCCGGCCGCCGCCCGATCGCTTCGGCGAGATCGATGCCATTCAGGCGGCCGGGCATGTGGATGTCCGAAATCACGAGATCGAAGCCGTCGTCCGCCGGCGCCGCTTCGACGAGACTCAGCGCGTCGTCGGCGGTCGCCGCGTAGGTCACGCGGTGACCCAGCAGCGTGAGCAGCGCCTCCGTTCCGGCGGCGACTTCGCTGTTGTCCTCGACGAGCAGCACGTGCAGGCCCGCCGGCGGGCTCGCGTCCTGCGCCGGCACGACGACGGGGGCCGGCGGCCGGGCGGCGGTCACTTCCAGCGGGTTCGCGCGCGGCAGATAGAGCCGCACCGAGGTGCCTGCGCCCACCGCGCTGTCGATCGTCGCGAGTCCGCCCGAACGCTCGCAGAACGCGAACACCTGCGGCAGCCCGAGCCCCGTGCCCATCCCGTGCGGCTTCGTCGTGAACAGCGGCTCGAACGCGCGCGCGAGCACGTCGGGCGCCATGCCCGAGCCCGTATCGTCGAGCGAGATCTGCACGAAATCGCCGGTCAGCGGAAAGCCGTCCTCGCGGCGCAGCGTCACGTTGCGCGCGCCGACGGTGAAGCGGCCGCCGATCGGCATCGCGTCGCGCGCATTGACGGCGAGGTTGATGACCGCGAGCTCGAGCTCCGCCACGTCCACGCGGATCGGCCATACGCCTGGCTCGATCGCGACGGTCAGCGACGACTTCGAGCCGAGCGACGTCTTCAGCAGTTCGCGGCAGGTGCCGACCCACTGCCCCACGTCGATCGTCTCGTTGTGCAGCGGCTGCTTGCGCGCGACGCCGAGCAGCTGGCGCGTCAGCGACTGCCCGTTCTTCAGCGCCCGCTCGATCGCGCCGAGTTCCGTGTCGAGCTGCTGGACGCCGCGGTGCCGCGCGATCTGCACGTTGGTCGAGATGATCATCAGCAGGTTGTTGAAGTCGTGCGCGACGCTGCCGACGAGGTTGCCGAGCGCCTGCATCTTGCGCGACTGCCGGTACGCGGATTCGATCGACCGCCGCATCGACGCTTCCGCCTGCCAGCGGTCCCACGCGGCCTCTTCCGCCTTGAGCCGCTTGAGCGACAGCCAGATCACGCACCACAGCGCGAACGACGGCGCGAACATCGACACGAACAGCACGGTGAGATGCTCGTACCACTCGCGCCAGATCGCCGACGTGCGATACGCGCACGACACGTATACCGGATAGCTGCCGACCTGCCGGTACGCGACGATCTCGCTGCCGGCGTCGTCGTGCCCGACCCGCACGACGCCCGCGCGCGGATCGTTGTGCGGATTGCCGAAGGTGGCCGTGCGATCGGTGTGCGCGAGCGACGGCGGCGGCGGATACGACGCGAGCACCGCGCCGTCGGCGCGCGCGAGCGCCATCGTCATCGGCGTCTTCGCGCCGCCGATCAGCTCGCGGTAGAACGCATTGAAATACGACGACTTCAGCGCGATCGACACCATCCCGGCGAACGAGCCGTCGCTGTGCCGCCGCGCGACGCCGGTGTTGAACACGGGCGTGTCCGCGAGCCGCCTCGGCCCCTGCATCACGCGCGAGATGTGCTCGATGACCTTGCCGTCGCGGATGCCGAGAAAGTCGTCGCGATTCGCGATCGACGTGTGCGGCGCCGGATAGTAAAGGCTGTTCGCGAGCAGCTTGCCGCTCGCGCCGAAGATCGACACGGCCGCGACCTGCGGGTAGCCGCCGCCGATCTCGTTGAGCGCGTCGTGGATGTCGGATTCGTCCTTGCGCACCGCCGCGTCGTCCATGTCCTGCACGAGATCGGCGATGCGCGCGTCGAGCGTCTCGCTCAGGTCGAACACCTTGAGCGCGTGCTCCTCGGCGACGCGCACGGTGCGCATCGTCACGTCGCTCGCGGCGGCTTCCCGCGACTTCAGGTCGTTGTACGCCATCACCGCGACGTAGATGCACGGCAGCACGATCGCGGCGATCAGCAGCACGATCAGCGTCACGCGGCGGACCGCGAAATCGTGTTCGGGCGCGCCGGACGGATAGGCCCCGTCGTCCTGCCAGTCGTCGGCGGAAGCGTGGTGGCGGGAATCGGCGGGCCGGTCGGACGTCATGGATGGGAACGGGTGAAGCTCAGGCGGAGTTGCCTGCCATCATAAACGAGTTGCGCCCAGGGCTCGCGCCGGGCGGCGCGCGCCGTCCTGACGTTTCCGACAGGGGGAATTTGTCGGATTGAAAACGCGACGAATCCGGAAGCGCAAACGTACACAAAGAAAAATTTTGCGTCCTTGGCGTAAAAATGGTCGAAGCTGTTTTCGGAATGCGGCGCGATCGGATCGATTTTGTCTGAATCAGCAAAAATGGCGAGTTGCACCGCCCCGGTTTTACCCAGAGAATCGCGCCTTGCTTTCCATGACAGATAGATACGCGCCTGCCGATGCCAGCGCGCAGCCCGCCGCGGGCGAGAGTTGCCGCGGCATCCGGCGCAGGGGTGCCCGGCGGCTGCACGCGTTCGCTCACACGGCGCCTAAAGAAACACGGCGCGCGGTCGTTAACGCGAGAGAGACCATTCCGTAATTCGCTCCGCCCCGCCATGTCCTTGCCGATTGTGATTGCCGACGATTCGCTACTCGCTCGCAAGCTGCTGACAAAGGCGCTGCCGGGGGACTGGGACGTGGACATCGCATATGCGGCGAACGGCCGAGAGGCACTTGCGCTCTATCGTGACGGCAAAGCTTCCGTGATGTTTCTCGACCTGACGATGCCGGACATGAACGGCTATCAGGTTCTCGAAACACTGCGTCACGAAGATCTGAATACGTTCGTGATCGTGGTATCGGCCGACATCCAGCCGCAGGCGCGCGAGCGCGTGCGCGAGCTGGGTGCGATCGCGTTCGTCGCGAAGCCCGTGACGTCGGAGGCGTTGCTGCCCATTCTCAGGGAGTATGGGTTGTATGCCTGACTCGGTGTTCACGGCGGAGCAACGCGACGCGTTGCAGGAAATCGCCAATCTTGCGATGGGCCGCGCTGCCGCACGGCTCGCGTCGCTGCTCGGCCGGTTCATCGAGCTGTCGGTGCCGCGCGTGCGCGTCGTGCATGCGTCCGATGCGGGCAAGGCGCTGCGCGAGATGACGGGCATTCACGACAACGTGACCGCCGTGCGCCAGGGGTTCCGCTCCGACATCAAGGGCGAGGCGCTCGTGCTGTGCCGCACCGCGAACGTCAACCGGCTCGCGGCGCTCGTCGACCACTCGTTCGGCGACGCCGCGGCGGGCGAGTGCGCACGCGACGATGACGACGAAGTTGACGCAGCCGGCGACGAGACTGCCGCGCGCGGCGAGACGTCATCCCAGGACGAACTCGTGTTCGACGTCGCGAACGTGCTGATGGGCGCGTGCGTGTCGTCGATCCTCGACGAGCTCGGCCGCACGCCGGTGTTCTTCCCGCCCGGGCTGCTGGGCGCGAACGTGTCGTTCGACGACGTGTTCCAGCCCACCGTGCTCGCGTGGAGCGTCGCGCTGCTGCTCGAAGTGAACCTCGGCCTCGAGGACGACGCCTTCCGCGCCCATTTCGTGATGCTGATGGCCGAGGATTCGATCCGCCTGATGGGCGATGCGCTCGACGCGTTGCTTTCCGCGCTATGACCGCCCCCGCTGCCCCGACCGCTTCGCTGAGCGACCTTGTAATCGAACGGGTCGGCTTCGGCCTGTTCGTGCTCGACCGCGCGATGAACGTGCTGATGTGGAACCGCTTCATGCAGGACCACAGCGGCGTGCCCCCCGCCGACGACGTGATCGGCCGCAACCTGTTCGACTGCTTTCCGGACCTGCCGCGCGCGTGGCTCGCGCGCAAGCTCGAGAGCGTGTTCCAGCTCGGCAGCTTTGCGTTCAGCTCGTGGGAGCAGCGGCCGTACCTGTTCCGCTTCGAGCATGACCGGCCGATCACGGGCGGCGTCGACTTCATGCAGCAGGACTGCACGTTCATGCCGCTCACGCGCGGGCGCGAAGTCGAGGCCGTGTGCGTGACGATATCGGACGTCACGCACGTGAGCGTGATGCAGCGCGAACGCGAGGAAGCGGTGGCGAAGCTGCGCGAGCACGCGAACTGCGACGGGCTGACCGGCATCGCGAACCGGCGCTTCTTCGAGGAGCGGCTGCGCGACGAGTTCGCGCGCTGGCAGCGCTATGGCGGCAACCTGTCGGTGCTGCTGTTCGATCTCGATCACTTCAAGACGATCAACGACCGGTTCGGCCACGCGGTCGGCGACGCCGTGCTGCGCGAGATGGCGCTGCGCGTCGCCGGGATCGTGCGCGCGCAGGATACCTTCTGCCGCTTCGGCGGCGAGGAATTCGCGCTGCTGCTGCCGTGCACGGATCTCGCCGAAGCGATGCTGGTGGCGGAGAAGGTGCGATGCGCGATCGGCGTCACGCCGGTCGATGCCGAGGGCGTGCGCGTGCCGGTGACGGCAAGCGTCGGCGGCGCGAGCGCGATGCCTGGGCGCGCATCCTGCGACGTGCTCGTCAACGAGGCCGACGCCGCGCTGTATCGCGCGAAGCGGCTCGGCCGCGACCGCTCGGTCGCGTTCGGCTGAGCGCGGCGGCGCTGCGCGCCGCTCAGCTTTTCGCGATGTCCGCCAGCACGCCGGCCAGCACCGCCGGCTGCGACACGAACGGCGAATGGCTGCTGTCGAGCTGATGCACGTGCGTCGGGTTGTCCGGCGTGAACGCATCGGCTTCGTCGATGAAGCGCTGCTGCAGCGCGGGCAGCATCACGTGGTCCTGCAGGCACTTGATGTAGTGGCGGTCGAGCGCGCCCCAGCGCGCGGCGGTCGTCGGGATCGCCGTCGCGAACGGCGCGGCCGGCACGTCGCAGCTCATCAGGTTCGCGACCGCCTCGTATTCGGCCTGCGGGACGTCGTCGCACAGCGCGCGCCTGGCCGCCGCGCGATACGCGGCGTCGTCGCTGCGCGGATCGATGCGCAGCGCGCCGGTCGTGCGCGGGCTCGCGAGCATCAGCTGGCCGAGCAGCTCGCCCTGGTTTTCCGGCGCGCGCACGTAGTCGAGGCTGGGCACGCCCGACGCGGGCATGAACGCCGCGAGGTAGACGATCTTCGCGATCTTCTCGGGCATCCGTTCGGCGGCCGCCGTGATCGCGATGCCGCCCATGCTGTGCCCGACGAGGACGACCTTGCCGTGGCCGAGCGCATACGCGTCGTCGACCGCCTGCATCACCTGCGACGCGTAGTCGTCGAGCGTCGTGTTCGCGACCGGCGACGGCTCGGCGCCGAACGCTTCGCGATCGAGCGGCCGCTGGAAGTACGATGCGGGAAAGCGGGCGTTGATCCCGTGCGCGGGCAGGTCGCGCGCGATCGACAGATGGCCGCGTGCGGCCAGCGCGGCCATCACGTGCGCGTAGCACCACGCGCCGTGCCATGCGCCGTGCACGAACACGAAAACCGGGTGGGCGGACTGCGGGGATGCGGGCGGCACGGCTGTCACGTTCGTCTCCATGAGTTCGGAATGCGTTGTCCGGATAAAGCGTCATCTTAGACGAACCGACGCGGGCCCAAGCGGCGGCGGCCGGTCGCACCGGATCGGCCGCCGGCCATGTGTCCCCGAATGTGTCGCGGAGACGACATTTCGTTCATATCTGATTTAAATTCGCGGCAGATCGCGCTAATTTGATGCTTTGCCCCGATCGCGCCCCATGAACGTCGACTATCTCTTTTACCGGAAGCCGGACAAGCCCGGCCCCTATTCCCTCGACGACCTGGGCGACGTCGCGCCGCCGATCGGCCCGAGCGACGCGGTGCGCGCGGGAATCGCGCGCGTCTTCGAGCAGATCGACTGGCGCGAATCGGCCGACGTGCCGGGCGCATGGTTCGGCACGGGTGGCCCGGTGTTCCAGTTCACCGCCGATCCGGACGGCCGCGTGACGAGCTTCATGGGCTCACGGCTCGAGCGGCGCGCGATGCTTCAGCTGACGCGCGAAATGGGGCTCATCGCGCTCGATCTGCAGCGCGACATCGTCTACGGCTAGGCCTGAAGCGCCTGTAGAGGCCTTCGACCAGGCATCCCCGGCCCGCGCAGGGGCCGTCCGGCCGAGGACAGCCAGGCGCGCACGGCGGGCCGCGGAGCCCGGCGCCGCGCGTCCGGGCGCCGCCGCGCCGCACGCCGGCCGCACCGCCATCGATGTTCAAAGAT
The DNA here is from genome assembly GCF_001718695.1 of Burkholderia ubonensis. Taxonomy (NCBI): domain Bacteria; kingdom Pseudomonadati; phylum Pseudomonadota; class Betaproteobacteria; order Burkholderiales; family Burkholderiaceae; genus Burkholderia; species Burkholderia ubonensis. The sequence continues at coordinate 12,856 of NZ_CP013422.1, forward strand.
TGCTATACTTTCGCCCAATTCCGGCTTCCGGCCGGCAATTCATGCTTGTCTGCGTCGATCGTTCGCACATCTCGCACGCATTTGACGCCCTTACCATCCCAGCCGGGCATGGCTTCTTCAATCGCCCCGCGTGGGCGTCTCCGTGGAGCTCGTCTTGGCCGCTTCCAATCTCGTCGTGGACGAACAAGAAATCGACGCCGCTGCCGTCACATCGGGCAGTTCTTTTTATCTTGCGATGCGCATCCTGCCGGCGACGCAGCGCGATGCGATGTTCCAGGTGTATGCGTTCTGCCGCGCGGTCGACGACATCGCCGACAGCGACCTGCCGCGCGCCGAGCGCGCCGCCGGCCTCGAGCGCTGGCGCGCGGACATCGACGCGTGCTTCGCCGGCCGGCCGCCGCGCCATCTCGCGGCGCTCACGCGCGAGATCCACGCGTTCAACCTGCAGCGCGACGATTTCCACGCAATGATCGACGGCATGGCGATGGACGCCGCCGAAGACATCTGCGCGCCCGACGAGCCGACGCTCGACCTGTATTGCGATCGCGTCGCGAGCGCGGCCGGCCGCCTGTCGGTGAGGATATTCGGGATGCCCGAAGCGGAAGGCATCGCGCTGTCGCACCATCTCGGCCGCGCGCTGCAGCTGACCAACATCCTGCGCGACATCGACGACGACGCGGCGATCAACCGCTGCTACCTGCCGCGCGAGCTGCTCGCGCGCGAAGGGATCGCGATCACCGATCCGGCGACGATCGCGCGCGCGCCGGCCTTGCCGCGCGTCTGCGCGACGCTCGTCGAGCGCGCGATCGAGCATTTCCGGCAGGCGGACGCGGTGATGGACAAGTGTGCGCGGGCGCAAGTGAAGGCGCCGCGCATCATGTCGGGCGCATACCGCTGCATCCTCGATGCGGCGGTCGCACGCGGCTTCGATGCCCCTCGCCTGCCGATCCGCAAGCCGAAGGCGCGCATGCTGATGATCGCCGCGCGCTACGCGCTGTTCTGAGGCGATGCCCAGAACCGTCCACGTGATCGGGGCAGGACTCGCGGGGCTGTCGGCCGCCGTCGAGCTGCAACGTCGTGGGCGCCGCATCGTGCTGCACGATGCGCACGCGCAGGCGGGCGGGCGTTGCCGTTCGTGGTTCGACGCCACGCTGAACGCGACGCTCGACACCGGACTGCATCTGGTGTTCGCGGGGCAGCCCGCGACGCAACGCTACCTGCGCACGATCGGCGCGGCCGATCAGCTGGACGGGCCGGCGCTGCCGGAATTCCCGGTCGTCGACGTCGGCGCGCAGCAGCGCTGGACGCTGCGTTTCGGCAGCCGCCGCTGGCCGTCGTGGCTGTTCGACGCCGCGTCGCGGGCGCCGGGCACGACGCCGCTGGATTACCTGTCGCTCGTGCCGCTCGCGTTCGCGCGCACGGGCCGCTCGCTCGCGCAAACGATGCGTTGCGACGGCGTGCTGTGGGATCGTTGGCTGCGGCCGTATTTCCTCGGCGCGCTGAACGTCGAGCCGCGCCATGCGACGGCGGAGCTCGCGCGGGCGGTCGTGCTCGGCACGCTCGCGGCCGGCGGGCCGGCGTGCCGCCCGCTCGTCGCGCGCCACGGGCTCGGCAGCGCATTCGTCGATCCCGCGCTGCGGATGCTGCAGCATGGCGGCGCGTCGATCCGGCTGCGCTCGCGGCTCGACGCGCTCGAATTCGGCGCGAACGGCCATGCGGTCGACGCGCTGATGATCGACGGCGCCCGGGTCGATCTCGCACCGGGCGACGCGGTCGTGCTGGCGGTGCCGCCCGACGTCGCGCAGCCGCTCGTGCCCGACCTGACCGCGCCGGATACGTATAGCGCGGTCGTCACCGCGTACTTCGCGGCCGAGCCGCCGCCGGGCTGCGCGGTGTACACGACCGTCGTCAACGGCGTCGCAGTCGATGCGGTGCGGGCCGCCGAAGGCCAGCTCGCGGCAACGATCCGCGACGCGGGCCGCTGGCTCGACACGCCGCGCGACACGCTCGCGCGAACCATCTGGCAGGACGTCGCGCGCGTGACGGGCGCGTCCGTGGATGCCATGCCCGCGTGGCAGCTCGTCATCGAGCCGCGCGCGGGGTTTGCGGCGGTGCCGTCGCAGGAAATGAAACGTCCGGCTGCGCGTACGCGCTGGACCAATCTCGCGCTGGCGGGCGACTGGATTGCCACCGGCCTGCCCGCCACGATCGAGGGTGCGATCCGCTCCGGCCAGAAGGCCGCGGACGTGCTCCAGCAACAATAAGAGAGGGACCGATGAACGATCTCACCGATATGCCAACCCTGGCCGCCGACTCCGCGGCAGCCGACCTCGACGCCGCCGTCGCACGCGCGACCGACGCGCTGCTGGCCGCCCAGCAAGCCGACGGGCACTGGGTCTACGAACTCGAAGCGGATTCGACGATTCCGGCCGAGTACATCCTGCTTGTCCACTATCTCGGCGAAACGCCGAACCTCGAGCTCGAACGGAAGATCGGCCGCTATCTGCGCCGCATCCAGCAGCCGGACGGCGGCTGGCCGCTGTTCACCGACGGCGCGCCGAACATCAGCGCGAGCGTGAAGGCGTACTTCGCGCTGAAGGTGATCGGCGACGACGAGAACGCCGAGCACATGCAGCGTGCGCGCAAGGCGATCCACGCGATGGGCGGCGCGGAGATGTCGAACGTGTTCACGCGCATCCAGCTCGCGCTGTACGGTGCGATTCCGTGGCGCGCGGTGCCGATGATGCCGGTCGAGATCATGCTGCTGCCGCAGTGGTTTCCGTTCCACCTGTCGAAGGTGTCGTACTGGGCACGCACGGTGATCGTGCCGCTGCTCGTGCTGAACGCGAAGCGGCCGATCGCGAAGAACCCGCGCGGCGTGCGCATCGACGAGCTGTTCATCGATCCGCCCGTCAACGCGGGGCTGCTGCCGCGCCAGGGCCACCAGAGCGCCGGCTGGTTCGCGTTCTTCCGCGTCGTCGATCACGCGCTGCGCGCGGTCGACGGCCTGTTCCCGAGCTACACGCGCGAACGCGCGATCCGCCAGGCGGTTGCATTCGTCGACGAGCGCCTGAACGGCGAGGACGGTCTCGGCGCGATCTATCCGGCGATGGCCAACGCGGTGATGATGTACGACGCGCTCGGCTATCCGGAAGACCATCCGAACCGCGCGATCGCGCGCCGTTCGGTCGAGAAGCTGCTCGTCGTGCACGACGACGAAGCGTACTGCCAGCCGTGCCTGTCGCCGGTGTGGGATACGTCGCTCGCGGCGCACGCGCTGCTCGAGACGGGCGACCCGCGCGCGGAAGACGCCGTGGTGCGCGGCCTCGAATGGCTGCGTCCGCTGCAGATCCTCGACGTGCGCGGCGACTGGATCTCGCGCCGCCCGAACGTGCGGCCCGGCGGCTGGGCGTTCCAGTATGCGAACCCGCATTACCCGGACGTCGACGATACGGCGGTCGTCGTGATGGCGATGGACCGCGTCGAGAAGCTCCGGCATTCGGACGCGTATCGCGAGTCGATCTCGCGCGCGCGCGAGTGGGTCGTCGGCATGCAGAGCAGCGACGGCGGCTGGGGCGCGTTCGAGCCGGAAAACACGCAGTACTACCTGAACAACATCCCGTTCTCCGATCACGGCGCGCTGCTCGATCCGCCGACCGCGGACGTGTCGGGCCGCTGCCTGTCGATGCTGTCGCAGCTCGGCGAGACGGCCGCGAACAGCGAAGCGGCGCGCCGCTCGCTCGACTACATGCTGAAGGAGCAGGAACCGGACGGCAGCTGGTACGGCCGCTGGGGGATGAACTACGTGTACGGCACGTGGACCGCGCTGTGCTCGCTGAACGCGGCCGGCCTCGGCCCGGACGATCCGCGCGTGAAGCGCGGCGCGCAGTGGCTGCTGTCGGTCCAGAACAAGGACGGCGGCTGGGGCGAGGACGGCGACAGCTACAAGCTCGACTATCGCGGCTACGAGCAGGCGCCGAGCACGTCGTCGCAGACGGCCTGGGCGCTGCTCGGCCTGATGGCGGCCGGCGAGGTGAACCATCCGGCGGTCGCGCGCGGGATCGACTACCTGATCGCCGAGCAGAAGGAACACGGGCTGTGGGACGAGACGCGCTTCACGGCGACCGGCTTCCCGCGCGTGTTCTACCTGCGCTACCACGGCTACCGCAAGTTCTTCCCGCTGTGGGCGCTTGCGCGCTACCGCAACCTGAAGCGCGCCAACGCGACGCGCGTGACGGTCGGGATGTAACGCGTGACGGCGTCGAAGCACAACGGCACGCTGCCCGTCATCGCGGTGACGGGGATGGCGTTCGAGGCGCGCATCGCGGGCGGCGACGGCGTCGAGGCGGTGTTCGCCGCGCGCGCCGACCGGCTCGAGCGTGCGCTGACCGAAGCGACCGCGCGCGGCTGCGCGGGCATCGTCAGCTTCGGCACTGCGGGCGGGCTTGCGCCCGACCTCGCGCCGGGCGCGCTCGTGATCGCCGACGCGATCGACGGGCCGTTCGGCCGCGTGCAGACGGACGTCGGCTGGAGCGCGCGGCTCGTCGGCGCGCTGCATGACACGCCGGTGTGGCCGCGCGTGAAACGCGGCGTGATGGCGGCCGTCGGCGCGCCGGTCGTGAGCGAAGAAGACAAGGCGTCGCTGTATCGCGCGAAAGGCGCGCTGGCCGTCGACATGGAATCGCACATCGCCGCGGCCTTCGCGGCGGCGCGCGGCGTGCCGTTCGCGGTGTGCCGCGCGATCGTCGATCCGGCGTGGCGCACGTTGCCGAGCGCCGCGACGGCCGGGCTGCGCGACGACGGCAGCACCGCGATCCTGCCGATCCTGCGCGAGCTCATCAAGCAACCTTCCCAGCTCGGCCCGCTGCTGCAGGTCGCGGGCGATGCGCGCGCGGCGCGCATGACGCTGATCCAGGCGCGGCATGCGTTCGAGCGTGCGGGCGCGATGCGGATGGTCTGAGCGGCGCGCGCCGCGTTTCGTTTCTCGTGCCGCTGCGTTGCCTGATTTCGCGCACGCGCACACGAGCGTCGTTCGCGGAAAATCGAGCGTCGGGATTGCGGCTGCCGCGATGAGCAGCACATCGTCGTCGAGATTCGCGCCGCGTTCCGCGGTAATCTGGCGAACCCCGATTTGGTCTACGACTGACATGCTCGATCCTGCCATGGCTATCGCCACGTCCGCACTCATGAGCGCGGTGCTGCTGGTGCTGCTCGGTTCGCTGCTCCGATCGGGGATACCGGGCGTGCTCGAATGGTTCGCCGCCAATGTCGCGACCGTCGTCGCTCTGCCGCTGTTCCTGATGCGGTTCAGGATTCCGGATACCCTGTCCGTCGTTGCTGCAAACATGCTGATGGCATGGGCGGCCGTCGCCTACTATGCCGGCTGTGCCCGTTTTCTGGGGCGTCCGGCCCACTGGCCGGTGCTGATGGTCTCCCTTCTGCCGCTGGGAATCGCGCTCGTCTACTGGCGCTATGCGGTCGACAGCATTCCGCTTCGTGTACTCGTCACCACGCTGTTCACTGCTGCGGTTTGCATCGCGGTCGCGCTTCTGGTGCTCCGGCACCGCCCGTCCGGACGATCGGCCTATTCCTATCGCGTGACCGCCGCGATGGCATTCCTCTTCGCGTTATGCCAGATCGCGCGCGGGATCTATTTCATGACGCTGGACGAAGCGTCGAGCCCGCTGATGTTCGCCTCCACCGGCAACGTGATCTTGCTGGTCGCGGCCGCGGCGATCATGCCGACGCTATCGATGTCCTCGATGATGATGGTGCACGACGTACTGCTCGCCGACGCGCGCGAGGCCGCGAACCGCGACTTCCTCACCGGCGCGCTTTCGCGCAAGGGCTTTGAAGCCGTTGCACACGTCCAGTTGGCGGAAGCGGGCAGGCAGGGTTCGCCGACCGCGCTGCTGATCGTCGATCTCGATCATTTCAAGGCGATCAACGATACGCTCGGCCATGCTGGCGGGGACGCCGTGCTGCGCGAATTCGTCCGCGTGACGCAGATGCAACTGAGGCGTGGCGACGTGCTTGGCCGCATGGGCGGCGAAGAATTTGCCGTGCTGCTGCCGGCAACGGCGCTGGACGACGCGCGGGCCATCGCGGAGCGGCTGCGCCATGCAGTCGCTGCCCAGCCCATGACGACCGCCGCCGGGCCGTGTCGATACAGCATCAGTTGCGGCGTGGCCGGCTGGCGAGCGGGCGAAACCCTGGACCACCTGAGCGCGAGAGCGGACGCAGCCCTCTACGAGGCGAAGCGCTCGGGACGCAACCGGGTGTGCCTTCACGGGGACCTCGCCATCGTGTAACGGCGAGCGGTTGCGCTGCGCGTCGGGCACGCGTGCGGGGGCTTCTACACGGCTTCGTGACGGCGACCTGGTAGCGATCTCGCGGGCTTGCTCGAACGGATCGCGCCATACCGCGTCAACCATGCTGCCGCCCAAAAAACAAAACCCCATGTTCCGAGAAACATGGGGTTCGTCGACGGTTCGAGCGCTGCATGATGCAGCGCTCGCCGGCATTGCGGCCGGCGCGGTGCCGCGTTACTGCGCGGCAGGCGCGCTCGCGGGGAGCGTCGGCATTGCCGGCGCGATCGGTGCGCCGTTGGCGGCCGGCGCAGTCGTTGCGCCGGTCGACGCCGATGCAGGCGTTGCCGGCGCCGCAGCGGGTGCTGCAGACACAGCAGGCACGGCGGACGCGGCAGGCACGGCAGAAGCCGCCGCCGCGCTCGCAGGCATCGCACTGCCCGCCCCCGGATCGTCATATTGCGGCAAGCCGGCCGCGGCCGGCGCATTGTTCGGCGCTGCACCCGCTGCGCCGCCCGCGTCGCCCGGATCTTCGTAATTCGGCAGCCCCGGCGCGGACGGCGCGGCCGCCGGCGCCGCGCCCGATTCATCGGGCTGCGCGTAGTTCGGCGCTTCGGCCGACGCCGATTCGCCGTGGAACGTGAGCGACTTGCGCTGCTGCAGGTACGCGTCGCGCACGAACGAATACGGATCGAGCGCCGCCTGCTTCAGCAGGTCGGTCGCGCCGAGCAGGTCCGAACGCGCGCTCACGAACTGCATCACGTACATCGGATTGCGCGCGGCCGGCTCGATGTAGTTGAGCAGGTTGAAGCGCACGTCGACCGCGCGGCCGACGCCGTCGCGGAACGTGCTCGGCCCGAACACCGGCAGAACGAGATACGGGCCGGACGGCATGCCCCAGCGCGCGAGCGTCAGGCCGAAATCCTGGTGATGCTTCGGCAGCCCCGCGGGCGTCGCGATGTCGATCAGGCCGCCGACGCCGAACAGCGAGTTCATCGCGACGCGCATCAGGTCCTGCGTCGCATCGGTGATCCGCAGCTGCAGCAGGTTGTTCGCGATGTTGCCGAGGTCGCCGAGGTTCGAGAAGAAGTTGCTGATCGCCGTGCGCACCGGCGTCGGCGTGACCTTCTGATAGCCCTTCGCGATCGGCACCGCGATGTTCCGGTCGACGGTGTCGTTGAACGTGTACACCGCGCGGTTCATCGGCTCGAGCGGATCGGACGGATTGCGGTTGGGGCCGGTCGCGCAGCCGCTCAGCAGCGCGCCAGCGGCGACGGTGGCCGCAATGGTTCTTTTATTCATTGATTCCTTGCGATTGGTTCTGCGCGCGCTTCACGCGCGGTTTGCCCATGAGTACCGGCTGGAACACCACGGCGCCGATCAGCGTGCACGTCAGCGCGAGCGCGAGCAGCTTGCCCATGCTGGACGTGCCGGGGTGATGCGACAGCCACAGGCTGCCGAATGCGGTGGCCGTGGTCGCGGCGCTGAACAGCACCGCATGCGTGAGGCTCGAATGCAGCAGGCCGGTCTGCCCGGCGCGCCACGCCATCACGAAATACACCTTGAACGCGACGCCGACGCCGAGCATCAGCGGCAGCGCGATGATGTTGGCGAAGTTGAGCGACATGCCGAACACGACGCACAGCTCGAGCGTCACGATGCCCGACACGAGCAGCGGCACCAGCGTGCGCAGCACGTCGCCGAAACGGCGCAGCGTGATCCACAGCAGGATCGTGATCGACACGGTCGACCACAGCGCCGCATGCAGGAACGCATTGATGATGGTGTCGGCCGAATGCAGGATCGAGATCGGCCCGCCGATCGCGCCCGGCTCGGCGGCCTTCACGGCCGTCGCGAAGCGGCGCAGCATCGTGTCGTCGCCCGGATCGACGCCCTTCGGCACCTTCGGCGAGATCTGCACGAGCGCATGGCCGTCCGGCGCGACCCAGTCGCGCACGAGCTGCGGCGGCAGCGTGTCGCGCGTGATCTCCTGCGGCTGGAGCAGCGTCGCGAGCTGGCTGAGCGCGGTGCGCAGCGTATCGGAGAACGCGCGCTCGGCGCGGTCGCGCGTCGCGGCGTCGGCGGCCGCGAGCTTCGCGAGCGACGCCGACAGGTGCTGCGCGGCCGCCGCGCCCGGGCCCGGATGATCCTCGGCCGCGTAGCCCAGCAGGTCCGACACGCGCTTGAGCGCGGCGACGCGCTGCGCGTCGGTCGCGGGCGGCGCGGCGGGCTGCGTCAGCGCGGGCATCAGCTCGCTCGCGGCGGCGGCGATCGACGCGCGCTTGGCCGGCTGGTCGGCCGGGATGAAGGTCGACAGCGTCGTCGTGCGGCCGACTTCGGGCAGCGCGTCGAGACGCTTCGCGGCCGCGTCGGCTTCGGCGAGCGACGGCGCGAGCAGCGTGACGTCGTTGACCGACGCCTCCGGCGAATCCTTCAGCGCGAGCAGGGTCGCCATCGATTCGCTGTACGGGTCCTTCAGGTGCAGCGGGTTGAAATCGAAGTGCAGGAACTTGAGCAGCGGCAGCGCGCCGATCACGACCGCGAGCGTGCCGATCAGGATCGGCTTGCGGTGCACGTCGAGGAACTCGTCGACCGGCGCGAGCATCGGAAAGCCCGGCGACTTCGATTCGCCCGGCGGCGCGAACAGGCGCAGCAGCGCGGGCAGCAGCGTGACGGTGGTGGCCAGCGCGACGAACATGCCGACGCCCGCGATCAGGCCGAGCTCGGACACGCCGCGATACGCGGTCGGGATGAACGAGAAGAAGCTGGCCGCGACCGCCGTGGTCGCGAGCGCGAGCGGCATGCCCATCGAGTGCGCGGCGCCGATCAGCGCGTGGTCGATGCGCGGGTCGCGGAAGCGCTCCTCGCGGTACTTCACGCCGTACTGGATCGAGAAATCGACGCCGAGGCCGACGAACAGCACCATGAACGCGACCGAGATCATGTTCAGCGAGCCGACCATCATCAGGCCGAGCGCGGCGGTGACGGCGAGGCCGACGAACAGCGTGACGATCACCGAGCCGATCATCCGCTTCGAGCGCAGCGCGAGCCACAGGATGACGAGCACCGCGAGCAGTGTGAGGGCGCCGTTGAGCGCCGCGCCGTCCTGCACCGACGCGAATTCGTCGTCGGCAAGCGGCTGCTCGCCGGTCAGCCGCACGACCGCGCCGAAGCGCTTCTCGAGGTCGAGCGCCCGTGCGGTGTCGCGGATCGTCCGGCTCGCTTCCTCGCCGGCCTTCAGCGCGCCGTAGTTGACCACCGGCTGCACGGTGACGAACGCGCGCGCAGGCTGCTTCGCGGCGTCGTTGTCGACGAGCGCGCGCCACGAGAACGCGGCGGGCTTGCCGGCCAGCACGTCGTCGACCGTCGCGGCGCTGCGCGACAGCAGCTTGGCCATCGCCGGCAGCTTCACCTGGCCGGTCAGGAGCGGCTGGCCGAGCGTCGTCGACAGCGTGGTCGCGAGCCCGGTCAGGCTCGGGTTCTTCGCGAGCTCGTTGACGAGCGGACGCGCGCGCGCGAGTTGCGACGTGGTGTCCGCGACTTCCTGCGGCGGCAGGAACAGCAGCCCGTTGTGCTCGAAGAACGGGCCGCCGCCGGGCTCGGCGACCTGGCCGATGCGGCCGGCTTCGGCCTGCTTCTGCAGCGCGGCCGTCAGCGCATGCGCGGCGGCGGTCGCGAATTCGGGCGCGGGGGCTTCGACGACCGCGAGGATCGTGCCGTCGCGTTGCGGGAACGCGCGGTCGATGCCCTTGCCGAGCGCCGCCCATTGAGGCTCGGCGTCGACGAGCTTGCTGATGTCCGTACTGATCTTGAAGTGACGCGCGACGTAGACGCCGCTCATGGCGGCGATGATCAGGGACAGCACGACGACCCAGACCGGGCGTCGGACCGACCACGCGACGAGTCGAATGATGAGAGATGTCACCATGAGGCGGTGGGGTGGGGCTCGAAAAGGCAAAGTGCCCAAGTATACCGGCGCGGCGCGGCGGCGGTCGTGACGTTGGGTGATGTGGGGCCGGAAGATTCCTTTCCTGTCGGAGGGGGAATCGGCGCCGCGCGGTGTCCTCGCCATAAGTAAGCGTATGCTTACTTTCCGCTGGACCCGCGCCTGTGACAATCCGGCGTGAAAGGTAACAGTCGGTCACGGCGCGGCAGGCGTGCGTCAGGCCCGGTATACTTGCGTCGACCGGACGGCGCTGCGCCGTCCGTCTTTCCTTAGCGAGTGCGATATCCGTATGAAACGTCATCTGTTTGCTTTTCTCGCCGCGGCCACCGTGTCGATTTCCGCTTTCGCGCAGAGTGCGCCGGTCGACGTGGTTCGCAATGCGGTCGAGGGCACCGTCAATGCGATGAAGGCCGATCCGGTCGCACGCGGCGGCGACATGGCGAAGGTCACGCAGGTGGTCGAGGCGCGCTTCCTGCCCGCGACGAATTTCGAGCGCACGACCCGCATCGCGGTCGGCGACGCGTGGAAGCAGGCGACGCCGCAACAGCAGCAAGAGCTGTACAAGCAGTTCAAGCTGCTGATGACGCGCACCTACGCCGCGTCGCTCGCGCAGCTCGGCAACCAGGACGCGAAGTTCTCGTTCAAGGCGGGCGGCGCGTCGGGCGCCGACGCGCTCGTGCAGTCGACGGTGACGACGCCGGGCGACAGCCAGTCGGTCGGCTACCGGCTCGGCAAGATCGGCAACGACTGGAAGATCTACGACATCGACATGTCGGGCGCGTGGCTGATCCAGGTCTACCAGGGGCAGTTCAAGAGCCAGCTCGCGCAAGGCGGCATCGACGGGCTGATCGCGTTCCTGCAGAAGCACAACGCGCGGACGAACTGAGCGACGCGCTCGGTCGGTCCGTATGAATCAAGGGCGCTCCAGGGCGCCCTTTTTCATTGGCGTGCGGCCGAAATCCAGCTGGCGTGCGCAAGCGGTCGACGGGGTGATATACGTCGCGTGAACGGGGCGATGCCGTGGCGGGCCATCCGCTCGGCAGGCGACGACCTCCTTTTGCGGTCGCCGCCGCCGCACATGGCCACTGCGCGACGGTGGAACTGCCACGCGACGCACGCGCGCGCCCTGCCCTGCCCAGCCCCGCTACCGCCGCCGATGCTCGACCGCGAACTTGATCAGCTCGGCCTGTCCTTCGATGTCGAGCTTGCGTTTCAGGTTGAGCCGGTGCGTCTCGACGGTGCGCACCGACAGCCCGGTCTGCTGCGCGATCTGCTTGCTCGACAGGCCTTCGGCGAGCGCATCGAGGATGTCGCGTTCGCGCGGCGTCAGGCGATCGAGCGGCGACGCCGCCGCGCTGGCGTGGATCATCCGCGCGGCGAGCCCTTCGCTGAAGAACGTGTGGCCCGCGAGCACCGCGCCGATCGCGCGGACGATCTCGCTCGCCGGCGAATCCTTCAGCAGGTAGCCGCTCGCGCCGGCGCGCACGGCCTGCGTCACGTATTCGACGTTGTCGTGCATCGACAGCATCAGCACGCGGATGCCGGGAAAGCGCTCGTGGAACACGCCGGCGAGCGCGATGCCGTTCATGCCGTTCATGCCGACGTCCATCAGCGCGAGATCGGGTTCGAGCGATTCGGCAAGCGCCAGCGCCTCGTCGGCGTTGCCGGCCTCGCCGACGACCGACAGGTCGGCCGCTTCGAGCCGCATCCGCAGGCCGTCGCGCACGAGCGGATGGTCGTCGACGAGCAGAAGGCGGGCGACCGGCTGGGCGACCGGCTGGGCGACGGGGTCGGCGGGGAGCCTTGCGGGGGTGTCCGGGGCGCTCATGGGCGATGGGTCTCCTTGAATCGAGTGGCGGCGCGCGCGGTCAGGCCGGTGAAGTCAGCGGCACGCGCGCGGCCACCACGGTGTGGCCGACCTGCGACGTGATCGTCAGCGCGCCGCCGAGCGCGTCGAGGCGTTCGCGCATGTTGCGCAGGCCGATGCCGCCGCGCGCGTCGGCCTGCGAGCGCTCGGCGTCGAACCCGCAGCCGTTGTCGGCGATGCTCAGCGTGACCGCGTGCGTCGCGACGTCGAGCGTCACCGCGGCGCGCGATGCCTGCGCATGATGCACGATGTTGCTGAGCGCTTCCTGCGCGATCCGGAACAGCGCGGTGTTGACCGCGGCGGGCAGCGGCCGCGCGCCGCTGTGCGCGACCTGCGTGTAGCCGATGTCGACGCCGCTTTCCGCGCCGAGCTCGCGCACGAGCTGGTCGAGCGCGGCCGCGAGCCCGAGATCGTCGAGCATCGCCGGCCGCAGCGCGTGCGAGATGCGCCGCACTTCGCGCAGCGTGTCGCCGAGCCGGACGACGCCGGACGCGAGCGCCTGCTCGGCCTCGGGCACGCGCGTCGCGCCGCGCTCGAAGCGCGCGAGCGCCGATTCGAGCATCAGCTTCGCCGACACCATCATCTGGCTGATGCCGTCGTGCAGCTCGCGCGACAGCCGCGCGCGCTCCTGTTCCTGCGATTCGACGACGCGCTGCGCAAGCTGCTTGAGCTTTGCATCCGCGCTGCGCGATTCGCTGACGTTCAGCACCAGCGCGCAGACGGCGATCGCCGCCGCGCCGGCCAGCGCGATCACGGTCAGCCAGCTCATCGTGCGCTCGATGTTCGCGGACGCGCGCGCGTCGATCCTCTGCAGCGCGTTGTCGACGTCGTCGAGGTAGATGCCCGTGCCGACCATCCAGCCCCAGCGCTCGAGCGCGACGACGTAGCCGAGCTTCGGCGCGGCCCGCCCGGTCGACGGGCGCTGCCAGACGTAGCGGACGTAGCCGCCGCCGTGCGACGCGGCGTTGATCAGCTGCTGGATCGTCAGGCTGCCCTGCGGGTCGCGCATCGTCCAGAAATTGTGGCCGACCCGCTCGGGCTCGCGCGGATGCATCAGCGAATTGCCGTGCAGGTCGTACACGAAGAAATAGCCGTCGGGGCCGAAATCCATTTTCTGCAGCATCGCGAGCGCCTGCGTGCGCAGCAGCGCGTCGTCGCGCGCATTGCTGCCGCTCGCTTCGTAGAGCGGCATGATCGCGCTCGTCGCCAGGTCGACGTAATGCTTGAGCTCGACTTCCTTGCTCGACAGGTACGCGGACTGGATCGTCGCATGCTGGGTGCGCGCGAGCGACGTCGCCTGGTGGCGCACCCCGAAGCCGATGCCGGCGATCGCGACGAGAAACGGCACGATGGCCAGAAGGAAGATCTTTGCCTTGAGTCTCATGGTGGTCCGAAGCGGGCGCGGCGGTGCGCACGCGTGCTGCGCGCGGCGGCGCGGCGAGCCGACATTGTCGGCGATTTTGCGGTGCGCGGCGACGGTCGGTGCCGGCCGGCCGCCGCTCAGGCGCGGCGCGGTGCGCGCTCGCCGTCGGCCGCCGTGTGCACGACGACCTGGTTGCGCCCGCTCGCCTTCGCGCGAAACAGCGCGTCGTCGGCGCGCTTCAGCGCGGCCTGGATGGTGTCGCCGCGTTCCGGATAGCAGGTCGTCACGCCGATGCTGGCGGTCAGCCGGCCGAACTCGCTGGCGTCGTGCCGGATGCCGAGCTCGTGGATGCTCGCGCGGATCGTCTCGGCGACCGCGGCCGCGCCGCTCGCGTCCACGCCCGGCAGGATCACGACGAATTCCTCGCCGCCGTAGCGCGCCGCGTAGTCGGCCGGGCGGCGCAGGCAGCCGGCGAGGCAGCGTCCGACCGCGGCGAGCGCGTCGTCGCCGGCCTGATGGCCTTGCGTGTCGTTGTAGCGCTTGAAGTAGTCGACGTCGACGAACAGCAGCGACAGCGCATGCTGCGAGCGCGCGGCGCGGCGCCATTCGCGCTCGAGCGTGAGGTCGAGCATGCGGCGGTTGTCGAGGCCGGTGAGGCCGTCGGTGCGCGCGAGCGCCCGCAGCTCGGCTTCCGCGCGATGGCGCCTGCGCAGCTGCACGTCGAGCAGCAGCGACAGGCCGACGAAGCCGAGCGCGAGCAGCACCATCGCGGACCCGATCGGAATCGCGCGGTCGTACCACGCGGCGTAGATGTCCGATTCGGCCTCGGCGACCATGATGATCAGCGGCAGGTTGTCGAGGTGCCGGAACACGTACAGGCGCCGCACGCCGTCGATCGACGCGGTGTCGGCGAAGCTGCCGTCGTGCGCGCTCATGAAATGCTTGAACGTGCTGGCCTTGCTGATGTCGCGGCCGATGATCTTCGGGTCGTACGGCTTGCGCATCAGCATCCGGCCGTTCGTCGCGATCAGCGACATCGCGCCGCGCTCGCCGAGCGTGAGGCGCGCGAACAGGTCCTGGAAATATTCGAGCCGGATCGACATCACGGCGACGCCGCCGAACGAGCCGTCAGGCTGCGAGATGCGGCGGCTGAGCGCGATGCTCGGCGAGCCGTTGCGCAGCCGCGAATGGTAAGGGTCGCTCACGTACAGCCCGACGTCCGGATGATCGCGATGGACGGCGAAATACGCTTCGTTGGCGAAGTTGAACTTGCGCGGGATGTCGGTCTTGCCGTCGACCGCGATGTCGCCGTTCGCGTCGAGCACGTAGATGCCGCCGAGGTATTTGGCCGTGGTCGCGCGGTCGAACAGCACCTGGCGACGCACCCGCATCGGCAGATTCGCGACTGCCGGGTCGTTCGCGCCGTCGACGACCGCCTGCAGCGACAGCGAATAGATCTCGATGTTGCGCTCGATGTCCCACGCGGCCATCAGCGCGAGGTTCTGCAGCGTGGTGCGCGCGCGCTCGCGCGCGTCGATCCGGCCCTCGTAGAGCACGATGCCGCACAGCAGGAGCAGGATCAGCGCGATCAGCAGTCCCGAGTAGAAAATCAGGTGCGGAAGCAGCGCACGGCGCACGCGAGCGACGACGCGGCCGGTCCGGCGGGATTCGCGGGGCACTGCGTAGTCGGTTTCAGCCATGGCGCATGGAACGATGGGCATCGCGGCCGGACGGCGAGCCGATGCGATTATTCGTGTGACACGTAGCTGGCGGTCCGATACGCGCCCCCGGGGCGCCCGCGCTGACGGACCATCGAAAGACGAATGCCGATCGTCGGCAATCGCATCCGGGCGAACCGATCAGATCGCGTTCGCGGATGGGTTTATTCGTGAATCGAAGGTCGTACGAATCGTGCCGCAGATGGGTCCGAGTATAACGCGCGCATCAAGTGGCGCTGAATATGTCGCGCACCGTTGATTCGGATCAAATTGGGGTTTTAACCTCTACTTGCAAATTGCGCGCGGAAGGCAATTGGGTGACCGATTGCGCGGACGCGAGCCGCGATATTCATATTGAAAAACGGGCGGCCGAAATCGGCCACCCGTCTCGTCAAAACGCATGCGGGAAATCCCGCGTGCGGCTGCTTACGCGCTTTGCTGTTGCGCCTTGAACGCGAGCCGGAACTGGTGCAGCA
Source organism: Burkholderia ubonensis (assembly GCF_001718695.1). Classification (NCBI taxonomy): domain Bacteria; kingdom Pseudomonadati; phylum Pseudomonadota; class Betaproteobacteria; order Burkholderiales; family Burkholderiaceae; genus Burkholderia; species Burkholderia ubonensis. Next base: position 28,534 of record NZ_CP013422.1, read on the forward strand.
GCGGCTCGGTGTAGCCGCTCGGTTGCGCGGTGCCCTGCAGCGCGAGCGCGCACGCGGCCTTGAACGCATACGACGCATCGAAGTCGGGCGCCATCGGCCGGTAGTTCGCGTCGCCGGCGTTCTGCTGGTCGACGACGCGCGCCATCCGCTTGAACACGCCGAGCACGAAGTCCTCGGTGATCACGCCATGGCGCAGCCAGTTCGCGATGTGCTGGCTCGAGATGCGCAGCGTCGCGCGGTCTTCCATCAGGGCGACGTTGTTGATGTCGGGCACCTTCGAGCAGCCGACGCCCTGTTCGACCCAGCGCACGACGTAGCCGAGGATGCCCTGCGCGTTGTTCTCGACCTCGCGCAGGATCTCGGCTTCGCTCCATTCGGCGCGCTCGACGACCGGGATCGTCAGCAGCCCTTCGAGCAGCGCGTCGCGCTCGCCCGCGTACGGGATCTTCTCGAGTTCCTGCTGGACGGCCTGCACGTCGACCAGGTGATAGTGCAGCGCATGCAGCGTCGCGGCGGTCGGCGACGGCACCCACGCGGTGTTCGCGCCCGCGCGCGGATGGCCGATCTTCTGCTCGAGCATCGCGTGCATCAGGTCCGGCATCGCCCACATGCCCTTGCCGATCTGCGCGCGGCCGCGCAGCCCGGCGGCGAGGCCGGCGAGCACGTTGTTGCGTTCGTACGCGGTGATCCACGCCGACGTCTTCATGTCGCCCTTGCGGATCATCGGGCCCGCTTCCATCGACGAGTGCATCTCGTCGCCGGTGCGGTCGAGGAAGCCCGTGTTGATGAACGCGACACGCGCGGCGGTGGCCGCGATGCACGCGGCGAGGTTCACGCTGGTGCGGCGCTCCTCGTCCATGATGCCCATCTTCAGCGTGTTGCGCGGCAGGCCGTACAGGTCTTCGATGCGCGCGAACAGCGTGTCGGAGAACGCGACTTCCACGGGGCCGTGCATCTTCGGCTTCACGATGTAGATCGAGCCCGTGCGCGAGTTGCGCTTCGACTTCAGGTCGTGCAGCGCGCACAGCGTCGTGACGACGCCGTCGAGGATGCCTTCCGGAATCTCGTGGCCGTCGCGGTCGAGCACCGCGCCGTTGGTCATCAGGTGGCCGACGTTGCGGATGAACAGCAGCGAGCGGCCGTGCAGCGTCAGCGTGCCGCCGGCGGGCGTCGTGTAGTCGCGGTCGGCGTTCAGGCGGCGCGTGAAGGTCTTGCCGCCCTTCGACACTTCCTCGACGAGCGTGCCCTGCATCAGGCCGAGCCAGTTTCGGTAGAGCTGCACCTTGTCGTCCGCATCGACCGCGGCCACCGAATCCTCGCAGTCGATGATCGTGCTGACCGCCGCCTCGAGCACGACGTCCTTCACGTTCGCGACGTCGGCGCGGCCGATCGGCGCCGACGCGTCGATCTGGATCTCGATGTGCAGGCCGTTGTGCTTCAGCAGGATCGCCGACGGCGCGTCGGGCGCGCCCTGGTAGCCGGCGAATTGTTCCGGCTGCGCGAGATGCGTGACGCCCGCGTTGGTCTCGACCGCGAGCTGGCCGTCCTGCACGCGGTAGCGCAGCGCGTCGCGGTGCGAGCCGCGCGCGAGCGGCGCTGCGTTGTCGAGCACGCCGCGCGCATAGTCGATCACGCGCTGGCCGCGCGTAGGGTTGTAGGCCGCGGTGCGTTCCGCGCCGTTGTCCTCGGGCAGCGCATCGGTGCCGTACAGCGCGTCATACAGGCTGCCCCAGCGCGCGTTCGCGGCGTTCAGCGCATAGCGCGGAATCGACAGCGGCACGACGAGCTGCGGGCCGGCTTGCTGCGCGATTTCGCTGTCGACGTTCTCGGTGGCGGCCGCGACGTTCGCGGGCGCGGGCACCAGGTAGCCGATCTGCTCGAGGAACGCGCGATACGCGGCATGGTCGCGCACCGGGCCGGGGTGCGCGCGGTGCCACGTATCGAGTTCCTGCTGCAGGCGGTCGCGTTCCGCGAGCAGTTCGCGGTTGCGCGGCGCGAGGTCGTGCACCAGCGCGGAGAAGCCGCGCCAGAATGCCGCCTTGTCGATGCCGGTGCCCGGCAGCGCTTCGTTTTCGATGAACTGGCTCAGTGCATCCGCGACTTGCAGTCCGTCATGGTCGATCATCGTGAGTCCTCCCGGGGAATGGAAAACGCGCGCGGATCAGGCCGCGACGCTTTGTATGCCGCGCGGGCGAGCCGTGCATCCGGTCCGGACTCTACGCCGGACACACCGATCGCGCCCGCAATACGGCCGCCCGCCGTGACCGGCGCGCCGCCTTCGGGCAAGCCCGCGCGCGGCGCGCCCGGAAACGCGGTGCGGCCACTGTGGATCATATCCCCATACGCGCGCGTAGCGCCCCGGGCGGCGTCAAGCCCAGGCGCGATCGTGCCCGGCGGCGCGTCAAGATCCGGTATGCGCTGACGTGCTACTGTCGTCGATCGTGCCGCCGGTGGGTGCAGCGCCTGCCTCCGCCGGTGCGCAGACCGGGGGCGAGGCCGATCGTGGCCTTCGGGCTGGCCGGCGCGACATCAGCGCGCTTCATCGCCGCATGCGGCTGTGGAGGCGGAACGATCTCTGGCTTGCGCGGTTCTACAATGCGGTGACGGCGCATCCCTTCGGTCAGGGCCGGCAGCGCTGCTGCGCGAGCATGTCCGAGTGTGCGTTGGCTGCACCTGTGAGCGCGACGAATCGCAGCGCGTCATGCGGTCGACAGCTGCCGCTGTCGTGATCAACATGATTCGCATCGAGCGGGCCGATGCGCCGCCGCCGCTGTAGCGACGAATATCGGGAAATACCGGTTGCCGCCGCAGCCGAACGGTCGGATATGTCACAATGTGAGCAATTCGATGTGCGGTTCGCCACGCTCCGTTTCGCTGTCGCGCAATGCGCACTGCGGGCGGTCGGCCGTGGTGCGCCGCCGATCCAGAAAGGAGGACGCTGCATGTCGATTCCGACGCGTGGCGACGGGCTCGACGCCCGCGCCGTAGAGATTCTGCATCGCCCCGTGTGCGACCTGCTCGGCTGTGCCTGGCCGATCGTGCTCGCGGGCATGGGCGGTGTCGCGCGGGCCGAGCTGGCGAGTGCGGTGAGCGCCGCCGGCGGGTTCGGTTTTCTCGGGATGGTGCGTGAGCCGGTCGCGTTGATCCGGCGCGAGGTCGAGCGGGTTCGCGCGGCCACCGCGCAACCGTTCGGCGTGAACCTGATTCCGGCGTCGACGCCGCGCGAACTGCTCGACGCGCAGCTCGATGCGTGCATCGAATTGCGGGTGCCGGTCGTCGCGCTGTTCTGGGACGTGATGCCGGACGTCGTGCGGCGCCTGCGCGATGCGGGCGTGCGCGTGGTTCATCAGGTCGGCTCGGTCGACGACGCGCAGGCGGCCGACGCGGCCGGCGCGCACGCGCTGATCGTCCAGGGGCACGAGGCCGGCGGGCATGTGCGCGGCGATCGGCCGCTCGTCGAGCTGTTGCCACAGGTGGTGCGCGCGACGCGCTTGCCGGTGCTGGCCGCGGGCGGGATCGCCGACGGCGCCGACGTGGCCGCCGCCATGGCGCTCGGCGCGCAGGGCGCGGTGATCGGCACCGCGTTCATCGCGACGCACGAGTCGTTCGCGCATCCGTATCACCAGCAGCGGATCGTCGAAGGGCGCGACGGCGACACGCTGCTGACCGACGTCTTTCACATCAACTGGCCGCGCGGCGCGCGCGTGCGCGTGTTGCCGTCGAGCGTCACGCGCGGCGAGCGCGGCGATCCGTTCGGCGACGCGCGCGTGGTGATCGGCGACGAGGAAGGGCGGCCGATCTATCTGTTCAGCACCGATTCTCCGCTGCGCACGATGACCGGCGATTTCGAGGCGATGGCGCTGTATGCGGGCACGGGCGTCGGCCGTATCCGGGCGATCGAGCCGGCCGGCGACGTGCTGCGCCGGATCGCGCTCGATGCGGCGGCGCGCCTCGGCCAAGGCACCGGCGCGGCGCGCCCGGCCGACGCGGACGCCGACCGCAGCGCGTTGCTGGCCGCGCTCGACGAACTGCTGGAAGCGGAGCGCGCGGGCGCGCGCGTCGCGTCCGGGACGGCGGCCGAGATCGACCACGATCCCGATCTCCACCGGCTGGTCGCGGGCATCCGCCTGGACGAGGCGCACTGGTGCAGCGTGCTCGTCGACGCGATCAGGTCGCTGAACGCGACGCCGACCCGCAAGACCGGCGCGTTCTACGAAAAGGCGATGGCGATCGACGACCTTTCCGAGCGGATGGCGTTCCTGAACCGCGGCCAGCGCTGGGTCGTGCGCAAGCTGCAGGCGCTGCTGCCGACGCTGGACAACCCCGAGATCCATCACGCGCTGACGTTGATGCTCGTGTCGCACGAGAAGAACGTCGGCGCGGTCGACATGCGGCTGCGGAAGACGGGCGCGGGCCGCGCGTAGGAATGCGCGCAGCCGCGGGCCGGCGGCGCGGTAACCGCTAGAATTGCGGTTTTAGCCGGAATACGCCCATGTCTTTTGCCTCGCTTGGCCTGATCGATCCCTTGCTGCGCAACGTGCAGGATCTCGACTACCAGACACCTACGCCGGTGCAGGTCAAGGCGATTCCCGCTGTGCTCAGTGGCAAGGACGTCATGGCCGCGGCACAGACCGGCACCGGCAAAACGGCGGGTTTTGCGCTCCCGCTGTTGCAACGGCTGGTGCAGCACGGCCCGGCGGTGTCCAGCAACCGCGCGCGCGTTCTGGTGCTGGTGCCCACGCGTGAACTGGCTGAACAAGTGCTGCAAAGCTTTATCGACTACGGCAAAGGCCTCGACTTGCGATTGCTGGCCGCCTACGGCGGTGTGAGCATCAACCCGCAGATGATGAAGTTGCGCAAAGGCGTGGATGTGCTCGTTGCCACGCCGGGCCGTTTGCTGGATCTCAATCGCCAGAACGCGGTGCAGTTCGATCAAGTCCAAACGCTGGTGCTGGATGAAGCCGACCGCATGCTGGATCTGGGCTTTGCGCGCGAACTCGACGCCGTCTTTGCCGCGTTGCCCGCTCAGCGCCAGACTCTGCTGTTCTCCGCCACGTTTAGCGATGATATCCGCGCCATGGCGGCGGGCATTCTGCGCGGCCCGGTCAAGATCAGCGTCAGCCCGCCCAATGCCACGGCCGGCAAGATCAAGCAGTGGGTGGTGCCGGTGGATAAAAGGAACAAGCCTGACCTCTTCATGCACCTTGTGGCTGAGAACGACTGGAAGCACGCGCTGGTGTTCGTCAAAACCCGCAAAGGCGTGGATTACCTGGCGGCCATGCTGGATGAAGCGGGCTATGCGGTCGACACGATCCACGGCGACAAACCGCAACCCGCGCGCCTGCGTGCGCTGGAGCGCTTCAAGACGGGCGAAGTCCATATGCTGGTAGCCACCGATGTGGCTGCGCGCGGGCTGGACATCGACGACCTGCCGCTGGTGATCAACGTTGATCTGCCGATCGTGGCGCAAGACTATGTGCACCGCATCGGCCGTACCGGCCGCGCGGGAGCCAGCGGCGTGGCAGTGTCCCTGGTGTGCGCCGATGAAGCGCCGCAACTGGCCGCGATTGAAGCGCTGATCCGGCAAACGCTGCCCCGTGAAGAAGAGCCGGGTTTTGAAGCCGAACACCGCGTGCCGCAAACCAGCGCAACGGGCCAGATCATCAAGAAACCCAAAAAGCCCAAGAAGCCCAAAGTGTTGCAGGCCGCGCCGGCCGCCAAGCCGATGCCGGGCAAGCAGGCGCGGCCGCGGAGTGGGGAAGGGAGCGGCAAGCCGGGGGCGAAGCGCGCGGGCGGCGCGGGTGCGGCAAGCGGGAAAGGCGCGAAAAGCGTGATCAGCGGCAGCCCGTTCAGCGTGCAGAAGCCGCGCGGTAAATCGGGCGGCAAGCCGGGCGGTGGTTCGGCCTCGGCGGGCAAAGCGACGGGTGGGCGCGGCAAAGGCTGAGCCTGTTGCTGATCCGCGTTCGGGCGAAGGCTCGTACGCGTTGCGGCGGGTACATACGGGCGCAAGGTTCTTCCAGGCAGCGGCGGCAAGCCGGCTGGCCGGCCTGCCGTCGAAGTTGCGAACCGGACCATGACAGCTAGACTGGAAGTTCCCCCCATGCAAACCATCGAGGGCCACATGGCGAACATCTACGTGGTTAAAACCGGCGAGCAATTCCTCTGCACCGGCGAGGACGGCGACATCGGCCTCGCGCCCGTGATCGAGGACGCCATGTCCTTTTTGTCCTACGACGAAGCACTCGCGGCGGCGAACGAACACGCCGAACCGGGGTTCGAAATCCTGTCCGTCGATATGACGCGTCGCTGATGCGGATGTCGATGGTGAGCGGCCGGTGATGGCGGTGCGGTGTGGTGTTGTTTGGGCGGGCCACGGTGATGCCCGCTAGCGCAGGCCGTCGAGTGCCCCGGGATGCTACCGATGCGGACGCCAAATTCATGCCGGGACATTCCAGCCGCCACCCAGCGCGCGGACAAGCATGTACCCAGCGAATTGCGATGCGCTATGCCATCGCAGTCGAGTCACGCGCGGCGCGTTTCCGTAGCTGCGCCGAGGTGTATCGCAGAGGCGTGTCGCGCCGTCGGGGATGCTGATACCTCCCGCCGTCCTCGACTGGTGGCACCGCCGCATTAACTTGGTCCGTATGCGTGCATCGCTCTTCAAGCTGCGCTGCAACAGTAAAATAAGTCGCCGCCATCGCTGGGAGGAACAATGATTTTTCATTCGCTTGGTGGCGTTGTATCGAACCTGCGCTCAACGCGCGCCCACTATCAACGATCTAAATTTGGTGATTTCGAAGATGTGGCTAGGGAAGTCGCGCCTTTGATGCTTGCGGCGATCGGCGATGATGCGATGGCGCTAAACAGTGCGATAGCAAATGATTCCGATAGGGCACGCCCGAAGTTGCCTGAAGGGTATTGGATCGAGATGGAGATGGCCGGGAAGCTAATGCGTGGATGGTTTGAGACGGTTCCCTTCAAGGATGGGGATAAAGTTGCAGTTGTCTTTAAAGGCGAGGGCCATCTGGTCGCAGTAAATAATCCCGAGCAGCGGGTTGTCGTGTTCGCGCCGGGCCTGCCCGAAGTGTTGAAAAATGGCTTTGGCAAGATGGTTTTCTACATGTTTTTGATAGTGAATACGATACTATTTTTTGGCGCGTTGATATTATTTTCATTCGCGATAAATTCGTGGAATGAACTGCGTTTGGTGATCTGCATGTTGTTTGTGGCGACTATTTCCATCAGCACACTGTTTTTTCTTGCGACCTTAAGGGATGAATTGTTCGGAGTTTTGAGGACGAAAAAAATCATGAAATTGCTGGGATTATCGGATTTTTATCGTGGAATGAGAGGGGACTCCGATGGTGTAAGAAGTCATGGCTTCCATTACTGACGTAGCATCGGGATGTACGGACAATTTCAAGAATGTGTGTACGGTCGGCCGCAGACATGAGTAGCAATTGGCTAGCGTGGCTTCGTGATAGCGCTCAACAGTTACTCTGGTGTCCTCGGTCGAAAATCGATAACGTTCCCCGGATCGCCAGAAAAAAGCCCGCCGAAGCGGGCAACCTCTCGATGAAGAGGACGAACTCCTGATCTGCGACCGCCACCGCGCACCGCGCACCGCGCACCGCGCACCGCGCACCGCGCCACCCTCACCCCTTCGTCGCCCCGAACGTCAGCCCCGCGACGAAGTGCTTCTGCATCGCGAAGAACATCGCGACCGACGGCAACGCCGCGAGGATCGACCCGGCCGACACGAGGTTCCACGACGTCGTCCATTGCCCCTTCAGCGCCGCGACGCCCGCCGTGATCGGCGCGGCCTCGTCGCCTTGCGTGAGGCACAGCGCCCAGAAGTAGTCGTTCCACACGAACGTGAACACCAGAATCGCGAGCGCAGCCAACGCTGGCCGGATCAACGGCAAAACGATCCGCCAGAACACCGTCCACTCGCCCGCGCCTTCGATGCGCGCTGCCTCGATCAGCTCGAACGGCAGCTGCTTGATGAAGTTGCGCAGAAACAGCGTGCAAAAGCCCGTCTGAAACGCGACGTGAAACAGGATCAGCGCCTCGACCGTATTGAACACCCCGAGCCGCAGCGACAGATCGCGCACCGGAATCATCAGCACCTGCACCGGCACGAAATTTCCCGCGACGAACGTGCCGAACAATGCGGTATTGCCGCGAAACCGATACGTCGCGAGCGCGAAGCCGGCCATCGCCGCGAGCGCGATCGAACCGAGCACCGACGGCACCGTGATCTGCACGCTGTTCCAGAAGTAATGCAGCATCGGCGACGTGGTCAGCGCATCGCGATAGTTCTCGATCATCGAGAAATGCCGCGGCCAGCCCCAGTAGTGGCCTTCGACCAGCTCCTCGGTCGAGCGCACCGACGTGACGAACACGGCGATCATCGGCAGCAGCCAGATCACGAGCGCGACGGGCAGCGACAGCTTGTACAGCCGGCGCGATACCGGCTTCCACTGGGCAACGGGTGTCGGAAACATGATGAGTGAACTCCCGAAAGTCACTGCTCGTTGCGCAGCATGCGGCGCAACTGGAACACGATGTAGACGAGCATGATCGCGAACAGCACGACCGCGATCGACGCGGAATAGCCGAGCCGGTAGTACTTGATCGCCTGGTCGTACATGTAATACGCGAGCACGGTCGAACTCTCGAACGGGCCGCCGCCCGTCATCACCGAGATCAGGTCGAAGCTGCGCAGCGCGCCGATCACCGTGACGACGATCGCCATGAACGTGGTCGGCCGCAACTGCGGCAGCACGACGTGCCACAGCAGCGCGAAGCCGCGCGCGCCTTCCATGCGCGCCGCTTCGATCTGCTCGGGGTTCACCGACGTGAGGCCGGTGAGGTACAGGATCATGCAGTACGCGGTCTGCGGCCACAGTGCGGCGAGCACGATGCCGAACGTCGCGTAGCGCGCATCGCCGAGCACCGGAATGCCGTGCCCGGCGATCAGCGCGAGCAGCCCGAAGGTCGGATCGTAGAACCACGAGAAGATCAGCCCGACGACCACGCCCGACAGCACGAACGGCGCGAAGAACAGCGACTTCACGAGCCGGATGCCGGCCACGGCCTGATTCAGGTACAGCGCCAGCGCGAGGCCGAGCGGCGGCGCGAGCATGAACATCGCGAGCCAGATCACGTTGTTGCGCAGCGCGGTGTAGAACGTCGGCGCGTGCAGCAGCTCGGCGTAGTTCGCGAGGCCGACGAAGGTGCGCTCGGTCATCCCGTCCCAGTTGCACAGGCTCAACCACAGCGTCGACAGGATCGGCCAGATCACATAGACGGCCACCATCGCGCAGGCCGGCGCGAGAAACAGCCAGGCGGCGCGCCGCTGCCGCCGCGCGGCAGGCGACGGGCGGCGCGCGGGCAGCGCGGCGCTCGGCCCGCGCGCCGGCGGTGCGGCGGCCGCGCCGGCAGGCGTTCGAACGGATCGGGACGTGGTCGGACTGGACACGGCAAGCCTCCTGAAACAACGGATGCGGCGGCGCGGGGCCGCCGCACGGGTCGCACGGTTACTTCTTGTAGATCCGCTTGCGGGTCTGCTCGAGCTGCGCGAGCACGCTGTCGAGCTGCGCGGGATTCGAGACGAACTGCTGCATCGCCTTCATCCCTTCGTCGGCCATTTCCTTCGTCATGTCGCGATCGTAGAACTGCGCGACGCCGCCCTTGGTGTCGGCGAGGATGCGGAAGCCGATCCGCGAGATCGGATCGGCCGGCTCCGGCGACTTGCTGTTCGCCGACAGCGAGCCGAGCCCTTCCGCGAGCTTCGCGCCCATCTCCGGCGTCTCGACGAACGCGAGGAACGTATGCGCATCGGCCTTGTTCTTCGCCTTGGTCGGGATGTGCAGCGATTCGACCGGGCCGTCCTCGGCGGTCGGCACCTTCGGGTCGATGATGGGGAAGCGGTAATAGCCCATCTCCTGCTTGACGTTCGGCGGAAAGCCCGCCGCGATGAAGGTGCCCATCAGCATCATCGCGGCCTTGCCCTGGAACAGGAACGGCTGCGCGCCGTCGAGATCGTAGGACAGCGCGTTGTCGATGAAGTAGCCCGCGTCGATCAGCGACTTCCACGTCGTGTAGACCTTCTTCACGCGCGCGTCGGTGTACGGCACGTCGCCGGCCATCAGCTGCTGGTGGAACGCGTTGCCGTTCAGGCGCAGGTCCAGATAGTCGAACCAGCCGGCGAGCGTCCATGCGTCGCGGCCGCCCACCGCGATCGGCGTGATGCCGGCCGCCTTCAGCTTCTTGCACGCATCGAGAAACTGGTCCCAGGTCTTCGGCTCGTCGGCGATGCCGACCTTGCCGAACAGGTCCTTGCGATAAAAGAGGCCCCACGAGTAGTAGACGGTCGGCGCCGCGTACTGCTTGCCGTTGTACGACGATGCGCTGCGCGTCGACGCGTACATCGCATCCCAGCCGTTCTTCTTCCAGTCGCCGCTCAGGTCCTCGAACAGCCCGCGCCGCGCGTAGTACGCCATCCGTTCGCCTGCGTGCCAATTGACGACGTCGGGCGCGACGGTGGTGAGCCATGCGGGAAGCTGCACCTTGTACGCTTCCTCGTCGACGTAGGTGGGCTTCACGTCGATGTCCGGATGCGCCTTGTGGAACGCGTCGATGGTCGACTGCCAGACCGCGCGCTGGCTCGCGCCCTTGAACGCGATGTTGATCGTCAGCGTGCCGGCGTCGGCGGGCGCCGCGGCGCCGAGCGAGGCGAACGCGATGGCGGCGGCGCTCGCCAGCCGGGCGGCGACGCGAAGGGGGCGATGTGTCATGTCTGTCTCCATTCCTGTATGTCGTTGTGCGTGACCGGCGCGTGCGCCGGGGGCGATGCTACGGACGGCTTCGATACACGGCGACGCCTTGCGGCTCGACCTGCGCGGCGCCGACCACGAACGCGGACGGCGCCACCGCATCGATCGTGTGCGGTGTGCTGCCGTAGTTGAACACGTAGGTCAGGCCGCCGCGCCGGCTCACGCGCACGTCGTCGCCAAGCGGCGTCGGCGTGAGGCCCGCTTCGGCCGCGACGTCGGCGAACCCGCGCAACGTGGTCGCATCGTCGAACAGCGCGGCCCAATAGTGAAACGCGCCGTGCGACACCCACGCGGGATGGCCGTCGGCGAAGCGCGCGTGCACGACGCTGCGCGCGTCGTCGTGCAGCTCGACGAGGTCGCGCCAGTGGCGCGCGTCGCCGCTCAACGGCGAGCCGTCGCGCAGCGCGCCGTCGATGCGCTCGGTCACGTTCGGGCGCAGCGATTCGACGCGCCACACGCGCAACGGCAGGAGCGACGCGAGCGGGCCGGGCGGCAGCGCCGGCGGAATCTGCAGGTCGACGGTCTTCGATCCGGTGCGCGGGCCGAACACGGCATGCGCGCCCGAGGCGGCGAGCCGCGCCGCGAAGTCGTCCGGCACGACGGGCAGCGGCGGCACGACGACGAGCCGGTAGCCGTCGAGCGGCGCGTGCGCCGAGACGATGTCGACGTCGAGGCCGAGCGCGCGCAGCGCCGAGTAATACTCGAACGCGAAGCGCGGGTAGTGGAAATCGGCGCCCTGCGGCTGGACTTCGAGCAGCCACTTCGCTTCGTAGTCGAACACGAGCGCGACGGGGGCGCGCACCGCACCGTCGGCATCGGCGTCGAGCACGGCGGCGATTTCGCCCGCGACCCGCTGCGCTTCGCGGCCGCCTTCGTCGAGCCGATCGTCGGGCGTGTGCAGGCCCGCGTGCATCTGCTCCTGCGCGAACGGCGCCTGCCGCCAGCGGAAATACGACACGCAGCCGGCGCCGTGCGCGAACGCTTCCCAGCTCCAGAGACGCACCATCCCCGGCAGCGGCGCCGGGTTCCAGTGCGCCCAGTTCACCGGGCCCGGCTGCTGCTCCATCACCCAGAACGGCTGCTTCGACATGCCGCGATACAGGTCGTGATTGAACGATGCGAAGTCCGGGTGGCCGGTGCGCAGCCAGCGCGCCTTCACGTCGGGCGCGAACCACAGCTCCTCCAGCGCGCCGAGCGGATAGCTGTCCCAGGTCGCGACGTCGAGGTCGCGCGCGACCGCATAGTGGTCGAACTCGGTGAACAGCTGCATGAAGTTGTGCGCGACGGGGCGGCCCGGCGAATGCGCGCGGATCGCGTCGACCTGCATCCGGTGATAGCGCGCCAGCTCGTCGGACGCGAAGCGGCGGTAGTCGAGGCGATGCGACGGATGCGCTTCGGTCACGGTGCCCACCGGCGCATCGACCTCGTCGAAATGCCGGTACTCCATGCTCCAGAACACGGTGCCCCACGCGCGGTTCAGCGCGTCGATCGTGCCGTAGCGCGCCTTCAGCCAGGCGCGAAAACGCAGGAGCGCGGCCGGCGAGTAGCTGACGACGGTCTGGTGGCAGCCGAGCTCGTTGTCGGTCTGCCAGTAGCGCACGGCCGGATGGCGGCCGTAGCGTTCGGCCACCGCGGTGCAGATCCGGCGCGACGCTTCCAGATAGGTCGGCGACGAGAAGTCGTAATGGCGGCGCGAGCCGAACCTGCGCGGCAGGCCGTCGGCGCCGATAGCGAGGATGTCGGGATGACGATCGACGAGCCATTTCGGCGGCGTCGCCGTCGGCGTGCACATCACGATCTCGAGGCCGGCCGCGCCGAGCGCGTCGATCGCGCGGTCGAGCCAGCCCCACGCGTATTCTCCCGGCGACGGCTCGATGCGGCTCCATGCGAACTCGCCGATCCGCACCTGCACGATGCCGAGCGCCTTCATGCGGCGGGCGTCGTCGGCCCACATCGATTCCGGCCAGTGTTCCGGGTAGTAACAGACTCCGAGGCGCATGCCCGATCCTTATGCGTAATGGTGGACGGGAAGGTCGGCGCACGCGGGCACCGCGCGGCCGTCTTCGTTGAACAGATGACACGCGGCGGCCGCTGCGTGCACGTGCACGCGCTCGCCGGCGTGCACGGCCGCGTCGCCGGGCACTTTCGCGATCAGCGGCGCGCCGCCGGGCTGATCGAGATGCACGTAGGTCTGCTCGCCGAGACGCTCGACCAGCGCGACGTCGCGCGCGAGCGTCGTCGCGTCGGGCGCGGCGCCGAGCGTCAGATGTTCGGGGCGGATGCCGAGCGTGACGGCTGCGCCCGGCGCGAGCGCGGAGCCGTCGCGCGGCAGCGTGAACGATTCGCCGGAGGCCACGAGCGTGACGGTCGTGCGCCGCGCGTCGCAGGCGACGACGACGGCCGGCAGGAAGTTCATCGCGGGCGACCCGATGAAGCCGGCGACGAACCGGCTCGCCGGGCGGTGATACAGGTCGAGCGGCGTGCCGATCTGCGCGATGCTGCCGTGCCGCGCGGTGTCGGCGCCCGTGTGCAGCAGCACGATCTTGTCGGCGAGCGTCATCGCCTCGGTCTGGTCGTGGGTCACGTAGACGACGCTCGCGCGCTCGAACTGCCGATGCAGCTTCGCGATCTCGATGCGCGTCTGGCCGCGCAATGCCGCGTCGAGGTTCGACAGCGGTTCGTCGAACAGGAACACGCCGGGCTCGCGCACGATCGCGCGGCCGATCGCGACGCGCTGCCGCTGGCCGCCGGACAGCGCCTTCGGCTTGCGCTCGAGCAGCGTGTCGAGCTGCAGGATCCGCGCGGCGTCGCGCACCTTGCGGTCGATCTCGGCCTTCGGCACGCGCGCGAGCTTCAAGCCGAACGCCATGTTTTCGTAGACGGTCATGTGCGGATACAGCGCGTAGCTCTGGAACACCATCGCGACGCCGCGCTCGGCGGCCGGCACGTCGTCGACGCGGCGGCCGTCGATCGACAGCTCGCCGTCGCTCAGATCCTCGAGGCCGGCGACGATCCGCAGCAACGTCGACTTGCCGCAGCCCGACGGGCCGATGAACACGCAGAACTCATGCGCGCCGATGTCCAGATCGACGTCGCGTATGACCGGCGCGTGCTCGCCATAAGCCTTCTGCACGCGACGCATCGAGATGCTCGCCATTGTCTCCGCTCCATGTTTTAATGCGCTTCGATCGATGCTTAAGCGCTTAATCATCGCGATCAAAAAAATAGGCGATTGCGATCGCGGCCGAGTCGCGCTCGACGGTCGAGCGGCAGGGTGTGCGGCGATAGTGCGCTGCTTCGGGTAGCGAAGCAAATACTGGATTCACCTCTCATATAGTGGGCAAATCATGGCGACACTCGACGAAGTGGCGCGTCGCGCCGGCGTGACGGCCGCGACGGTGTCGAACGTGCTGCGCGATCGCGGGCGGGTCGGCGAAGCGACGCGCGCGCGGGTGCTCGAGGCCGTGCAGGCGCTCGGCTACCGGCCGCATCTGGCGGCGCGCGCGCTGGCCGAAGGGCGCGCGCCGACGGTCGCGCTGATGGTGTCGAGCATCGCGAACCCGTTCTATCCGGAGTTCGCGCTGGCGGTCGAGCGCGCGGTGCGGCGCAACGGGCAGTTCCTGATCGTCTGCAACACGAATGAAGATCCGTTGCAGGGGCGTGCGTACCTCGACCAGATCGCCGGCACGATTTCCGAGGGCATCCTCGTGACCAACGCGAACCTGCACCTGCCGGATCTGGTCGACGTCGCGCGGCGCGGCGTGCCGGTCGTACCGTGCCTGTGGGAGCGGCCAGACGCGCCGCCCGAAGGGTTGCCGTGCGTGGCGGTGAATTTCCGCGAGGCGGGGCGGATCGCGACGCGGCATCTACTCGAACTCGGGCACAAGACCATCGGCGTGATCGTCGGCGGCTCGGCGAGCGGCGTGCACGCGGCGCGCTACGACGGTTTCGTCGACGTGATGCGCGAAGCGGGGCTCGACGCGTCGATCGTCGCGGCCGAGCCCGATTCGATCGAAGGCGGCGTGCGCGCGGCCGGCCGGCTGCTCGATGCGCATCCCGAGTTGACCGCGCTGGTCGCGACCAACGATCTGCCCGCGATCGGCGCGCTGCACGCGGCGGCCGATCGCGGCCACCGCGTGCCCGACGATCTGTCGATCGTCGGCATCACCGACATCCATCTGGCCAGCGACACGCGTCCTACGTTGACCACGGTCGCGATCCCGACCGCCGAGGCCGCGGGGCTCGCGGTCGAACTGCTCAACGCGTTGCGCGAGGCCGGCGGCCGGATCGACGATGCCGCGCGCGTGCGGACGGCGTCGTTGCCGCGGCTGGTGGTGCGCGGCACGACCGGTGCGGTGCCGGGGAGGCGGGTGGATGGGTAGGGGGTGGGTGAAGTCGATGGCTGAAGCCGAAGCCGAAGCCGATGACGGAAGCCGATGCCGAAGCCGATGCCGAAGCCGAAGCCGAAGCCGAAGCCGAAGCCGAAGCCGAAGCCGATGCCGAAGCCGAAGCCGAAGCCGATGCCGAAGCCGATGCCGAAGCCCATGGCCGAAGCCCGAAGCCCGAAGCCCGAAGCCCGAAGCCCGAAGCCCGAAGCCCGAAGCCCGAAGCCCGAAGCCCGAAGCCCGAAGCCCGAAGCCCGAAGCCCGACGCACGACGCACGACGCACGACGCACGACGCACGACGCGCGAGTGCCGCGGTATGCCCGCGCTTCGGGCGCTTCGGGAAACGGGCCAGACGGCCAGACCGCGCACGCCATCGGCCCGCCCGCGCTATGGCTGCTCACGAAGCCTAAACCCGCCGTCGTGACCGACCGCGTGACCAACCGCGCACCCGCCCGCCGAATCACCCGCCTTCCGGTGTCACAATGGCGGCCTCACGTTCCGTCACCGAGGAGATCGAAATGGCGCATGGCGAACACAAGTACCGCGTGGCTGTGGAGTGGACCGGCAACCGCGGCAGCGGCACGTCCGGGTATCGCGAATACGGCCGCGATCACGTGATTCGCGCTGGTTCGAAGCCCGACATTCCGGGCTCGTCCGATCCTGCGTTCCGCGGCGACGCGCAGCGCTGGAACCCCGAGGATCTGCTGGTGGCGTCGGCGT
Organism: Burkholderia ubonensis; assembly: GCF_001718695.1. NCBI lineage: Bacteria > Pseudomonadati > Pseudomonadota > Betaproteobacteria > Burkholderiales > Burkholderiaceae > Burkholderia > Burkholderia ubonensis. The sequence goes on from NZ_CP013422.1 coordinate 44,481, forward strand.
CGGCGTGCCACAAGCTCTGGTATCTGCATCTCTGCGCGGAGGCCGGCGTCCGCGTGCTCGCGTATCTCGACGACGCGCACGGAACGATGCTCGACGGCCCCGACCACGGCTGTTTCAGCGAAATCGTGCTGCATCCGCATGTGACGATCCGCGCGGGCGACGATCGCGAGCTGGCGGCGCGTCTGCATCACGATGCGCATGCGAAGTGCTATATCGCGAACTCGGTCGACTTTCCGATCCGCTGCGAACCGGTGATCGAGTCCGCGGCCGCGTAACGCGTAACGCGTAACGGCGGCGCGCGACACGGCAAGCCTGCCACCCGTGCCCGCCGACCTGCCCGCCATCCCCGCCAACCCGCTCCCCCACCTCAGAGCGCGACACCATACACGTCGCGCGCCGCTGCCCGAAGCGCATCGGCCATCACCGCGACGGCCGGCGAATGCAACCGGTCGGTGCGCGTGATGATCCCGAAATCGTCCATCCGGCAATCCATCTCCAGCGGCAGCACCGTGACGATTCCGTGTCGCGCGTAGTACCGCGCGACGTCCTCCGCGAGCACCGCGATCATGTCGCTCTGCTCGATCAGCTGCGTGATGAACAGCAGCGCGGCCGTCTCGACGACGTTCGCGGGCGGCGCGAGGCTCGCGCGCTGGAACACGAGCTCGAAGCGATGGCGCAGCACGCTGCCGGCCGGCGGCATCACCCACGCGGCGCGCTGCACGTCGGCAAGCGACAGCGGCGCCTGCGCGAGCAGCGGATGGCCGGGCCGCACGACCGCGGCGACCGGCTCGCCGGTCAGCGGCTCGTAGCGCAGGTGCAGCTTGTCGTGTTCGGCGGACAGCCGGCCGAGCACGATGTCGAGCTTGTCCTGCGCGAGGTGTTCGAGCAGCGCGTTGCTCGTGTCGATCTCGACTGACACGCGCACGTTCGCATGCGTGCCCTTCACCGCGGCGACGGCCGGCGGCACGAGCCGCAGCCCCGGCGACGTGATCGCGCCCACCGCCACGTGCCCGAGATGGCCGGCCTTCAGCGCGGCCAGTTCCTCGCGCGCCTGGTCGAGGCTGCCGAGCGCCGCGCGCGCGTGGCGGATCAGCGCGTCGCCGTACAGCGTCGGCCGCATCCCGCGCGGCAGGCGCTCGAACAGCACCGCGCCGATCGATTCCTCGAGCTCGCGCAGCAGCTTCGACGCGGCCGGCTGCGTCATGTTCAGCGCGGCCGCCGCGCGATGAATGCTGCCTTCGTCGGCGAGCGCGACGACCAGCAGGAGCTGGCGGGTCTTCAGGCGGCTGCGGTTCCCCCACGGGCTGGCTTCGGGCATCGTACGGGTTTATATCGATATCGGAATCGATATCGTAATCGCCCAAAACGTCATTAGCGAGTTATCAAAATTCTGCCTAGACTGCGCCGGTATCCCGTCACCACAGGACTGACGATGTCGGCAACAAAACCCAGGCTGCGCTCCACCCAATGGTTCGGCACGAACGACAAGAACGGCTTCATGTACCGGAGCTGGATGAAGAACCAGGGCATTCCCGATCACGAGTTCGACGGCCGGCCGATCATCGGCATCTGCAACACGTGGTCCGAACTGACGCCGTGCAACGCGCATTTCCGCAAGCTCGCCGAGCACGTGAAGCGCGGGATCTCCGAAGCCGGCGGGTTCCCGGTCGAGTTCCCGGTGTTCTCGAACGGCGAATCGAACCTGCGGCCGTCGGCGATGCTCACGCGCAATCTGGCGTCGATGGACGTCGAGGAAGCGATCCGCGGCAACCCGATCGACGCGGTCGTGCTGCTGGCCGGCTGCGACAAGACGACCCCCGCGCTGCTGATGGGCGCGGCGAGCTGCGACGTGCCGGCGATCGTCGTGTCGGGCGGGCCGATGCTGAACGGCAAGCTCGAAGGCAAGAACATCGGCTCGGGCACGGCCGTGTGGCAGCTGCACGAATCGCTGAAGGCCGGCGAAATCGACCTGCATCACTTCCTGTCGGCCGAAGCCGGCATGTCGCGCTCGGCCGGCACCTGCAACACGATGGGCACCGCGTCGACGATGGCGTGCATGGCCGAGGCGCTCGGCGTCGCGCTGCCGCACAACGCGGCGATTCCGGCCGTCGATTCGCGCCGCTACGTGCTCGCGCACATGTCCGGCATCCGCATCGTCGAGATGGCGCTCGACGGGCTCGTGCTGTCGAAGATCCTGACGCGCGCCGCGTTCGAGAACGCGATCCGCGCGAACGCGGCGATCGGCGGCTCGACCAATGCGGTGATCCACCTGAAGGCGATCGCGGGCCGCATCGGCGTGCCGCTCGAACTCGAGGACTGGATGCGCATCGGCCGCGATACGCCGACGATCGTCGACCTGATGCCGTCGGGACGCTTCCTGATGGAGGAGTTCTATTACGCGGGCGGCCTGCCGGCCGTGCTGCGCCGGCTCGGCGAAGGCGGCCTGCTGCCGAACCCGGACGCGCTGACGGTCAACGGCAAGTCGCTGTGGGACAACGTGCGCGAAGCGCCGAACTACGACGACGAGGTGATCCGTCCGCTCGACCGCCCGCTGATCGCGGACGGCGGGATCCGCATCCTGCGCGGCAATCTCGCGCCGCGCGGCGCGGTGCTGAAGCCGTCGGCGGCGAGTCCCGAGTTGCTGAAGCATCGCGGCCGCGCGGTGGTGTTCGAGAACCTCGATCACTACAAGGCGACGATCAACGACGAAGCGCTCGACGTCGATGCGAGCTCGGTGCTCGTGCTGAAGAACTGCGGGCCGCGCGGCTATCCGGGGATGGCCGAGGTCGGCAACATGGGGCTGCCGCCGAAGCTGCTGCGCCAGGGCGTGAAGGACATGGTGCGGATCTCGGATGCGCGGATGAGCGGCACCGCGTACGGCACGGTGGTGCTGCACGTCGCGCCGGAAGCGGCCGCGGGCGGCCCGCTCGCCGCCGTGCGCAACGGCGACTGGATCGAGCTCGACTGCGAGGCCGGCACGCTGCATCTCGACATTACGGATGACGAACTGCAGCGCCGCCTGTCGGACGTCGATCCGACCGCGGCGCCGGGCGTGGCCGGCCAGCTCGGCAAGGGCGGCTACGCGCGGCTGTACATCGATCACGTGCTGCAGGCCGACGAGGGGTGCGACCTCGACTTCCTGGTCGGCACGCGCGGCGCGGACGTGCCGAGCCATTCGCATTGAGCAGGGTGCGGCGCGGTGCGCGGCGCGACACGCGGCACGGATGAAGCAGGACGAACCGGCGACGACGCCGGCGCAGCCCACCACGGAGACACGATGACGACGACGCAGCACCCGTCCGCGACCCCGGCCGCGGCTCGATTCGGCCCGTCGGCCGCCGTCGACGAACGGCAACTGGTGCGCATGCTCACGCGCAAGCTGGTGCCGTTCCTCGCGCTGATCTACGTGGTGGCCTATGTCGACCGCACGGTCGTCGGCTTCGCGAAGCTGCACATGAACGCGGCCGTCGGCCTGAGCGACGCGGCATACGGGCTCGGCGCGGGCCTGTTCTTCGTGGGCTATTTCCTGTGCGAGGTGCCGAGCAATCTGGCGCTCGGCCGCTTCGGCGCGCGGGTATGGTTCGCGCGAATCCTCGCGACGTGGGGCGCGATCACGATGGCGATGGCGCTCGTGCGCGGGCCGGCCAGCTTCTACACGCTGCGCTTCCTGCTCGGCGCGGCCGAGGCCGGCCTGTATCCGGGCATCCTGTATTTCCTCACGCAGTGGTTTCCGATGCGCGACCGCGCGCGCGTGATCGGCCTGCTCGTGCTCGCGCAGCCGCTCGCGGGCATCGTGACGGGCCCGCTCGCGGGGCTGCTGCTGGCCACGCACGGGCTGTTCGGGCTGTCGAACTGGCAGCTGCTGTTCGTCGCGAGCGGCCTGCCGGCCGTGCTGCTCGCGTGGCCGACGCTACGGCTGCTGCCCGATTCGCCGGACCGTGCGCGCTGGCTGAGCGACGACGAACGGTGCTGGATCGCGCGCCAGCTTGCCGCCGATCGCGAGGCCTACCGCCCCGACGTGCACCGCAATCCGCTCGCCGCGCTGGCCGACCGGCGCGTGCTGCTGCTCGCGGCCCTGTTCCTGCCGTTCCCGCTGTGCATCTACGGGCTGTCGCTGTGGCTGCCGACGATCATTCACGCGTTCGGCGCGGGCGACGCGGCCACCGGCCTGCTGTCCGCCGTGCCGTACCTGTTCGCGGTGATCGGGCTGCTGATCGTGCCGCGCCATTCGGATCGTACGGGCGACCGCTACCGGCACATCGTCGTCGTGTCGGCCGCGGCCGCGCTGACGATGGCCGCGAGCGCATGGGCGCGGCAGCCCGCGCTGCAGTTCCTGTTCATCTGTCTCACGGCATTCTCGCTTTACTCGATCCAGGCCGTCATATGGACGCTTCCCGGCGAATTCCTGACCGGGACGGGCGCGGCGGTCGGCATCGCGGCGATCAACTCGCTCGCGAATCTCGGCGGCTATGTCGGGCCGTACGGCATCGGCCTGATCAAACAGGCGACCGGCAGCCTTGCTGCCGGCCTGTATTTCCTTGCGGCGACGCTGCTGTTCGCGGTGCTGATCACGTTCGTGGTCCGCGCGGCGCTGCGCGCGCCGCAGCCGGCCGCGGGCGCGCTCGCCCGCGAATCGCGACCTTTTTCCGGCTGACCGCCGTTTCGAACGCAGGACCCGAATCATGACCACGAGCCGTCCGCCGCGCCATCGCGGCATTTTCCCGGTCGTTCCGACGACCTTCACCGATACCGGCGAGCTCGACCTCGCGAGCCAGAAGCGCGCGGTCGACTTCATGATCGACGCGGGCTCGGACGGGCTGTGCATCCTCGCGAACTTCTCCGAGCAATTCGCGATCACCGACGAGGAACGCGACGTGCTCACGCGCACGATCCTCGAACACGTCGCCGGCCGCGTGCCGGTGATCGTCACGACGTCGCACTACAGCACGCAGGTATGCGCGGCGCGCAGCCTGCGCGCGCAGCAGCTCGGCGCGGCGATGGTGATGGCGATGCCGCCGTATCACGGCGCGACGTTCCGCGTGCCGGAAGCGCGAATCTTCGATTTCTATGCGCGCGTGTCGGATGCGATCGACATTCCGATCATGATCCAGGACGCACCGGCGAGCGGCACCGCGCTGTCCGCGCCGTTCCTTGCGCGGATGGCGCGGGAGATCGAGCAGGTCGCGTATTTCAAGATCGAGACGCCCGGCGCCGCGAACAAGCTGCGCGAGCTGATCCGGCTCGGCGGCGACGCGATCGAAGGGCCGTGGGACGGCGAGGAGGCGATCACGCTGCTCGCCGACCTGCACGCGGGCGCGACCGGCGCGATGACGGGCGGCGGCTATCCGGACGGCATCCGGCCGATCCTCGACGCGTGGCGCGAAGGGCGCCACGACGACGCGTACGCGCGCTACCAGGCGTGGCTGCCGCTGATCAATCACGAGAACCGCCAGTCCGGGATCCTCACCGCGAAGGCGCTGATGCGCGAAGGCGGCGTGATCGCGTGCGAGCGGCCGCGGCATCCGATGCCGGAGTTGGATCCGGACACGCGCGCGGAGTTGCTCGCGATCGCGCGCCGGCTCGATCCGCTCGTGCTGCGCTGGGCGCACTGAGCGACTGGCGAAGGAGGAACGCAGATGAGCAAGGTGATTTCGCTGGGCGTGATCGGGATCGGCAAGATCGCGCGCGACCAGCATTTGCCGGCGATCGCCGCCGAGCCGGGCTTCGTGTTGACCGCCTGCGCGAGCCGCCACGCGGAAGTCGACGGCGTGCGCAACTACCCGGACCTGCGCGCGCTGCTGGCCGCCGAGCGCGAGCTCGATGCGGTGTCGCTGTGCGCGCCGCCCCAGGTGCGCTATGCGCAGGCGCGCGCCGCGCTCGAAGCCGGCAAGCACGTGATGCTCGAGAAGCCGCCGGGCGCGACGCTCGGCGAAGTGGCCGCGCTGGACGCGCTCGCGCGCGAACGCGGCCTCACACTGTTCGCGACCTGGCATTCGCGCAGCGCGAGCGCGGTGGAGCCGGCGCGCGCATGGCTCGCGACACGCACCATCCGCGCGGTGCTGGTGCGCTGGAAGGAATACGTGCGGCGCTGGCACCCCGGGCAGCAGTGGATCTGGGAGCCCGGCGGCCTCGGCGTGTTCGACCCCGGCATCAACGCGCTGTCGATCGTCACGCGAATCCTGCCGCGCGAGCTCGTGCTGCGCGAGGCGACGCTCTACGTGCCGAGCGACGTGCAGACGCCGATCGCGGCAGAACTCGATTGCGCCGATACGGACGGCGTGCCCGTGCGTGCGGAATTCGACTGGCGGCACGGTCCCGTCGAGCAATGGGAGATCGCGGTCGACACGTCGGATGGCGTGCTCGCGATCAGCCGCGGCGGCGCGCAATTGTCGATCGACGGCGAGCCGGTCGAGATCGGGCCGCAGCGCGAGTATCCGGCGCTGTATGCGCACTTCCGCACGCTGATCGCGCGCGGCGAAAGCGACGTCGACGTACGGCCGTTGCGGCTCGTCGCCGATGCGTACCTGTTCGGGCGGCGCGTCGGGACCGACGCGTTCGGCCGCTGACATCGTGCCGGCGCGTTCCACCGCGACTGGGCACGACGGATGTTGAGGACCCAAGCCAATACAAGGAGACACTTGCATGAACCGCACGATTCGCCGACACACCCTGCGCGCGCTGCTGGCCGCGCTTTGCATCGCGCCGCTCGGGATGCAGGGCGCAGCCCATGCCGACGCGCCGCTGAAGATCGGCTTCCTGGTGAAGATGCCGGAGCAGGCATGGTTCATCAACGAGCAGAATGCGGCCGCCACGCTCGGCCAGAAGGGGAACTTCACGGTCGTGAAGATCGGCACGCCCGACGGCGAGAAGACGCTCGCGGCGATCGACAACCTCGGCTCGCAGGGCGCGCAGGGCTTCGTGATCTGCGCGCCCGACGTGCGGCTCGGGCCGGCGATCGCGGCGCGCGCGAAACGCTACAACATGAAGTTCGTGACCGTCGACGACCAGCTCGTCGATTCGTCGGGCAAGCCGCTCGCGAACGTCCCGCATCTCGGGATGTCGGCGATCAAGATCGGCAACCAGGTCGGCCAGGCGATCGCCGACGAGATGAAGCGGCGCGGCTGGAAGCCGGAAGAGGTCGGCGCGCTGCGCGTGACCAACTACGAGCTGCCGACCGCGAAGCTGCGCACCGACGGCGCGACGCAGGCGCTGCTCGCGAACGGCTTCCGCAAGGAGAACATCTTCGACGCGCCGCAGAAGACGACCGACGACGAAGGCGGCTTCAGCGCCGCCGCGCCGGTGCTCGCGCGGCATCCGAGCGTGAAGAAGTGGGTGGTCTACGCGCTGAACGAGGAGACCGTGCTCGGCGCGGTGCGCGCGACCGAGCAATTGCACATCCCGGCCGCGGACGTGATCGGCGTCGGCATCAACGGCGCGGGCGAGGCGTTCGCCGAATTCCAGAAGAAGGAGCCGACCGGCTTCTACGGCACGATCGCAGTCAGCTCGACGAACCACGGCAAGGACAGCGCGCAGAACCTCGTCGACTGGATCCGCAACGGCAAGACGCCGCCCGCCGACACGCAGACGAGCGGCAAGCTGATGACGCGCGGCAACTGGCAGGCCGTGCGCGCCGAGCTGGGCATCTGAGCGGCGGCGAGGGCGCGATGACGACGGACACGATCATGCGGACCGACGCCGTGACCACCCGCGATGCGCTGCTGGCGCTCGACGGCATCACCGTGAGCTTCCCGGGCGTGCGCGCGCTCGACGCGGTGTCGCTGTCGGTGCGCGCGGGCGAGGTGCACGGGCTGATGGGCGAGAACGGCGCGGGAAAGTCGACGCTGCTGAAGGTGCTGTCGGGCGTGAACCAGCCGCAGGCCGGCACGCTGACGCTGAACGGCGTCGCGCAGCGTTTCGCGTCGCCGCGCGCGGCGCTGGAGGCCGGCATCGCGATCATCTACCAGGAGCTGCATCTGGTGCCCGAGCTGACGGTCGCGGAAAACCTGATGCTCGGGCAGCTGCCGAGCCGGCTCGGCGTGGTCGACGCGCGCACGCTGGTCGCGCGGGCGGCGCGCGAGCGAGCTCGAACGGCTCGGCGAGCGCATCGACCCGAACACGCCGGTCAAGCACCTGTCGATCGGGCAGCGCCAGATGATCGAGATCGGCAAGGCGCTGATGCGCGACGCGCGCGTGATCGCGTTCGACGAGCCGACCAGCTCGCTGTCCGCGCGCGAGACCGCGCAGCTGTTCCGGATCATCCATGCGCTGCGCGCGGACGGCCGCGCGATCATCTACGTCACGCACCGGATGGAGGAGGTCTACACGCTGTGCGACCGCGTGACGGTGTTTCGCGACGGCCGGCGCATCGAGACCTTCGAATCGGTCGACGGGCTTGAACGCGACCGGCTGATCGGCAGCATGGTCGGCCGCTCGATCGCGGACGTGTACGGCTACCGGCCGCGCGCGGCGGGCGACGTGCTGATCGAGGCGAACGGGCTGATGGGGCCCGGGCTGTCCGAGCCCGTGTCGTTCAGCGCGTGCCGAGGCGAGATCGTCGGGTTCTTCGGGCTCGTCGGCGCGGGGCGTTCGGAGCTGATGAAGCTGCTGGCCGGCGCGGCGCGCCCGAGCGCGGGCCACGTCGCGCTGCACGGGCGGCGTGTCGCGTTCGCGAGCCCGCGCGACGCGGTGCGCGCCGGCGTCGCGCTGTGCCCGGAGGACCGCAAGCAGGACGGCATCGTCGCGATCGCGTCGGTGGCCGACAACCTGAACATCAGCGCGCGCCGGCATTTCAGCCCCGCGCGCGTGCTGCTCGCGCCGCGCAAGGAGCGCGAGCTCGCGCGGCGCTACATCGAGCGCCTCGCGATCAAGACCCGCGACGGCGACACGCCGATCGGCGCGCTGTCGGGCGGCAACCAGCAGAAGGTCGTGCTGGCGCGCTGGCTCGCGGAGCGCATCGACGTGTTCCTGATGGACGAGCCGACGCGCGGCATCGACGTCGGCGCGCGCGCGGAAATCTACAACCTGTTCTACGAACTCGCGGAGGCGGGGCGCACGGTGATCCTCGTGTCGAGCGATCTCGCCGAGGTGATCGGCGTGTCGGACCGCATCGTCGTGATGAAGGAAGGGCGGATCGCCGGCTGCGTGGCGAAGGCGCAGGCGAGCCCCGATGCGCTGATCAGGCTCGCGCTGCCGCGCTAGCGGCGCGAAAACAGGACCGAAGCGAAACGTGAACGGAAACGAGTAACGACATGAGCCAAGCCATGCAACCTCAAGGCACTTCCCCTTCCCCCGACACGCCTGCGCCGGCGGCACGTGCGCGCGGCGGCGCGTGGGACCTGATCAACCGCTCCGGCATCGTGATGGTGTTCGTCGTGCTGTTCGCGACGCTGTCGCTGACCGTGCCGGACTTCCTTACGCCCCGCAACATCCAGGGCCTGCTGCTGTCGGTCACGCTGATCGGCTCGATCGCCGTGACGATGATGTTCGTGCTCGCGCTCGGCGAAGTCGACCTGTCGGTCGCGTCGATCGTCGCGTTCTCGGGCGTCGTCGCGTCGACGCTGATCACCGCGACGCACAGCGTGCTGCTCGGCATCGTCGCCGGTGTGCTCGCGGGCGGCGCGGTCGGGCTCGTCAACGGCGTGCTGATCGCGCGCTGGCGGATCAACTCGCTGATCGTCACGCTCGCGATGATGGAGGTCGTGCGCGGCCTCGCGTTCATCACGTCGAACGGCGACGCGGTGATGATCTCCGAGGAGCGCTTCTTCGAGCTCGGATCGGGCGCGTTCCTCGGCATCTCCTACCCGATCTGGAGCAACATCGTCGGCTTCGTCGTGTTCGGCTTCCTGCTGCGCAAGACGGTGTTCGGCAAGAACGTGCTGGCCGTCGGCGGCAACGGCGAGGCGGCGCTGCTCGCGGGGCTGCCGGTGACGCGCATCAAGGTCACGGTGTTCGTGCTGCAGGGGCTCGTCACCGGTTTCGCGGGCGTGATGCTCGCGTCGCGGATGAGCCTCGGCGATCCGAAGACGTCGGTCGGCCTCGAGCTCGGCGTGATCTCCGCGTGCGTGCTCGGCGGCGTGTCGCTGACGGGCGGCGTCGCGACGATCTCCGGCGTGCTCGTCGGCGTGCTGATCATGGGGTCCGTGCAGGACGCGATGAGCCTGCTGAACGTGCCGACGTTTTACCAATATCTGATACGGGGCGGCATTCTGTTGCTCGCGGTGCTGTTCGACCAGTATCGTCGCAATCAGCGGCGCGCGATGCGGGTCTGACGGCGGGGCCGGATGCTGTCGGGGCGGCTGCGCGCGAATACAGGCAGACATTCTGGAGACAGCATGCAACAGCAGATTCAGGCGGCGCGGGCGGCGCTGCTGGTGGACAGCCGCAACACGCTCGGCGAGGGCGCGACGTGGTGCGATGCGACCGACACGCTGTACTGGGTCGACATCGAACGCGCGCGGCTGTGGCGGTGCCGCGCGGACGGCACGGGCGCGGCGAGCTGGCCGATGCCCGAGCGGCTCGCGTGCTTCGCGCTGACGGACGAGCCGGACGTGCTGCTCGTCGGGCTCGCGACGCATCTCGCGTTCTTCGACTTGCGCACGGAGACGTTCACGCGGATCGTCGACGTCGAGCCTGGGCTGCCGACGCGGCTCAACGACGGCCGCTGCGATCCGCACGGCGCGTTCGTGTTCGGGATGAAGGACGAAGGCGGAGAGCCGCCGCGCGCGGTCGGCGGTTTCTATCGGCTCAATGCAGACCTCGCACTCGAACGGCTCACGTTGCCGCCGGCGGCAATCGCGAACAGTATCGCGTTTTCGCCGGACGGCTCGAGGATGTATTTCTGCGATTCGCTCGTGCGCGAAATCCTCGTTTGCGACTACGGCGGCGCCGGCACGTCCGGCGTGCGGTCGTTCGCGCGCCTGACCGATGCGGACGGCGACCCGGACGGCTCGACGATCGATCGCGACGGCGGGCTGTGGAACGCGCAGTGGGGCGGAAGGCGGGTGGTGCGTTACGGGCCGGACGGTGTCGAAACGGAGCGCGTCGACGTGCCGACCGCGCAGCCGAGCTGCGCGGCGCTCGACGGCGCGGGGCGCCTGTACGTGACGAGCGCGCGCGTCGGGCTCGACGACGCGGCGCTCGCCGACGATGCCGCAGCCGGCGGCGTGTTCGTCGCCGTGACCCGCTACGCGGGGCTGCCGACCGCGCGCTTCGGGGGCAAGCGCGCGCGCTGAGCGCGGCCGGGCGCGGCGTGCCGCGTCACGCCTGCGCCGCTTCCTGACGCAGCGCCAGCAGCGCGACCGCGTTGTCCTTCAGGATCAGCGGATGCACGTCGGGCCGGAACCCGGCGCCGTGAAAGTCTTCCAGCCAGCGGTCCGGCCGGATCAGCGGGAAATCGGACGCGAACAGCACCTTGTGCCTGAGCAACGTGTTCGCGTATTTGACGAGTTCCGGCGAGAAATACTTCGGCGACCAGCCGGACAGGTCGATGTACACGTTCGGCTTGTGCAGCGCGATCGACAGCGCCTGTTCCTGCCACGGCCACGACGGGTGCGCGATCACGATCTTCATGTCGGGGAAGTCGGCGGCGACGTCGTCGAGATGGATCGGTTCGGAATACTTCAGACGCAGCCCGCCGCCGCCGCGCATCCCCGACCCCATTCCCGAATGCCCGCTGTGGAACACGGCCGGCAGCCCGTATTCGGCGATCACCTCGTAGACCGGATACGCGAGCCGGTCGTTCGGAAAGCATCCCTGCATCGTCGGATGGAACTTGAAGCCGCGCACGCCGTGTTCCTCGATCAGCCGGCGCGCCTCGCGCGCGCCGAGGCGGCCCTTGTGCGGGTCGATGCTCGCGAACGCGATCATCACGTCCGCGTTGTCCTGCGCGAATTGCGCGATCTCCTCGTTCGGAATGCGCCGCCGCCCGATGTTGCTCTCGCAATCGACGGTGAACATCACGAAGCCGATCCGGCGCTCGCGGTAATACGCGATCGTCTCCGGAATCGTCGGCCGGCGGCCCTGCTTCAGCACCGTGCCGAAATACTTGTCGGCCGCGTCGTCGAACGCCTTCGCGAACAGGTCCGGCGGCTGGCAGCACGACACTTCGGCGTGCACGTGCGTGTCGATGGCGATCAGGTTGTCGATGTCCAAGCGTGTCTCCTCATGTCGTGAGCGGCCGGCCGGCGCCGCGCCAAAACCGCCTTGCGCGCCCGTTTAGGGGTTTGTCCCGAGCCGCTTCCATTCTACTTTACATATCAGGTTACCTGATAGTAAATTGGTTGCGAGTCGCACGGGGCGGCACTGTCATTGGAGAACGAAGATGGGTTACGAAGGGCGCTGGAAAACGGTGAAGGTCGAGGTCGCGGGCGGCATCGCATGGGTGACGCTGAACCGTCCGGACAAGCGCAACGCGATGAGCCCGACGCTCAACCAGGAGATGCTGCAGGTGCTCGACGCGATCGAGTTCGACGACGACGCGAAGGTGCTCGTGCTGACCGGCGCGGGCGCCGCGTGGACGGCCGGCATGGATCTGAAGGAGTACTTCCGCGAAATCGACGGCGGCCCGGACGCGCTGCAGGAGAAGGTGCGGCGCGACGCGTCGGAGTGGCAATGGCGGCGCCTGCGGATGTACGGCAAGCCGACGATCGCGATGGTGAACGGCTGGTGCTTCGGCGGCGGCTTCTCGCCGCTCGTCGCGTGCGATCTCGCGATCGCGGCCGACGAAGCGGTGTTCGGCCTGTCGGAGATCAACTGGGGCATCCCGCCGGGCAACCTCGTCAGCAAGGCGATGGCGGATACCGTCGGGCATCGCCGCGCGCTGCACTACATCATGACGGGCGATACGTTCACCGGCGTCGAGGCGGCGGACATGGGCCTCGTGAACCGCAGCGTGCCGCTCGCCGAGCTGCGCGACGCGACGATCGCGCTCGCCGCGCGCCTCATCGACAAGAACCCGGTCGTGCTGCGCGCGGCGAAGCACGGCTTCAAGCGCTCGCGGGAACTGACGTGGGAGCAGTGCGAGGATTACCTGTACGCGAAGCTCGATCAGGCGCAATTGCGCGATCCGGAGCGGGGCCGCGAGCAGGGGCTCAAGCAGTTCCTCGACGACAAGGCGATCAAGCCCGGGCTGCAGGCGTACAAGCGCTGATCGATACTGCCATGCAGGCATGGGACTGGAGACATCGATGACCGACAGACAGATGCTGATCGGCGGCGAATGGTGCGCGGCACGCGACGGGCGCACCTTCGACCGTTTCAACCCGGCGACCGGCGCGCTCGCGTCGCGTGCGCCGGCCGCGGGCGCCGCCGACGTCGACGCGGCGGTCGACGCCGCGCACCGCGCGTTTCCCGCCTGGGCCGCGCTCGCGCCGACCGAGCGCCGCCGGCTGCTGCTGAAGGCGGCGGACCTGATGGACGCGCGCGTCGACGCGTTCATCGCGACCGGCGTCGCGGAAACCGGCGCGACGCCGGGCTGGTACGGCTTCAACGTGACGCTCGCGGCGAACATGCTGCGCGAGGCGGCCGCGATGACGACGCAGATCGACGGCGACGTCATCCCGTCCGACGTGCCCGGCAATCTCGCGCTCGCGATGCGCGTGCCGTGCGGCGTCGTGCTCGGCATCGCGCCGTGGAATGCGCCGGTGATCCTCGGCACCCGCGCGCTCGCGATGCCGCTCGCGTGCGGCAACACGGTCGTGCTGAAGGCGTCCGAGGCGTGCCCCGGCGTGCACGCGCTGATCGGCGAGGTGCTGCACGACGCGGGGCTCGGCGCGGGCGTCGTCAACGTGGTCACGCACGCGGCGGACGACGCGCCGGAACTCGTCGAACGGCTGATCGCGCATCCGCACGTGAAGCGCGTCAACTTCACCGGCTCGACGCACGTCGGGCGCATCGTCGCGCGCCACGCGGCCGCCCACCTGAAGCCGGTGCTGCTCGAACTCGGCGGCAAGGCGCCGGTGCTCGTGCTCGACGACGCGGATCTCGACGCCGCCGTCGACGCGATCGCGTTCGGCGCGTTCTTCAACCAGGGGCAGATCTGCATGTCGACCGAGCGCGTGATCGCCGCGCGGCCGATCGCGGACGCGCTCGTCGAGCGGCTCGCCGCGAAGGCGCGCACGCTCGTCGCCGGCGATCCGCACGCGGGCCATGCGCTCGGCACGATGGTCGATGCGCGCGCGGCCGCCCGCGCGGCGGCGCTCTTCGAGGATGCGCGCCTGCACGGCGCGCGCCTGCCGCTCGGCTGCCGGATCGACGGCGCGGTGATGCAGCCCGCGATCGTCGACGGCGTGACGCCGCACATGCGCCTGTATCGCGAGGAATCGTTCGCGCCGGTCGTCGCGATCCTGCGCGCCGACAACGACGACGACGCGGTCGCGCTCGCGAACGACAGCGAGTTCGGGCTCGCGGCGAGCGTGTTCAGCCGCGACGTCGCGCGCGCGCTGGCGGTTGCGCGGCGGATCGAATCGGGGATCTGCCACATCAACGGCCCGACCGTGCACGACGAAGCGCAGATGCCGTTCGGCGGCGTGAAGGCGAGCGGCCATGGCCGCTTCGGCAGCCGTGCGTCGATCGCCGAATTCACCGAGCTGCGCTGGATCACCGTGCAGACCGCGCCGCGCCACTACCCGATCTGAGAGGGAAACGATGAACGCATCGATGACCTCGCACGCCACGGATCGCAACGCCGGCGGCGCACGCTATCGCGCGGTGGCGGTCGCGCAGGGCGACACCGACATCCATCGTGACGGCGACGGCGCCTGGCGGCTGCACGCGCTCGAACCGCTCGGCGCGTATCCGGAGCGCCTCACCGATTGCCTCGCGAACGGCGCGCACGCGCATCCCGACCGCGTGCTCGCCGCGCGCCGCGGCGAAGACGGCCGCTGGATCGAGATCACGTACGCGCAGATGTTCAAGCGCGCCCGTGCGCTCGGGCAGGGCCTCGCCGATCTCGGGCTGTCGGCCGAGCGGCCGCTCGCGGTGCTGTCCGGCAACGACCTCGAACACCTGCAGCTGATGTTCGCGGCGATGCTGGCCGGCGTGCCGTATGCGCCGATCTCGCCCGCGTATTCGCTCGTATCGACCGACTACGGCAAGCTGCGCCACACGCTCGGCGTGCTGCGGCCGGGCGCGGTGTTCGTCGCCGACGGCGCCGCGTTCGCGCGCGCGCTCGATGCGGCGCTGCCGGCCGACGCGACGCTGATCGTCGCGCAGGGCGGCCAGGCCGATGCCGGGCGTGACGCCGTGCCGTTCGCGCGCCTGCTCGACACCGTGCCGCGGACGATCGACCTGATCCACGAGACGGTCGGCCCCGATCACATCGCGAAGATCCTGTTCACGTCCGGCTCGACGAAGCAGCCGAAGGCCGTGCCGACCACGCACCGGATGCTGTGCAGCAACCAGCAGATGCTGCGCCAGACGATGCCGGAACTGACGCACGAGCCGCCGGTGCTGGTCGACTGGCTGCCGTGGAACCACACGTTCGGCGGCAGTCACAACCTCGGCATCGCGCTGTACAACGGCGGCACGCTGTACCTGGACGACGGCCGCCCGGTGCCGGGCCGTTTCGACGAGACCGTGCGCAACCTGCGCGAGATCGCGCCGACGATCTACTTCAACGTGCCGAAGGGCTGGGAGGAGCTGACCGCCGCGCTCGAACGCGACGCCGTGCTGCGCGCCACGTTCTTCTCGCGCGTGAAGCTGTTCTTCTTCGGCGGCGCGGGGCTGTCGCAAGCGGTGTGGGACCGCCTCGACCGCGTGACCGAAGCGCATTGCGGCGAACGCATCCGGATCATGGCGGGCCTCGGCATGACGGAGACGTCGCCGTCGTGCCTGTTCACGACCGGCCCGCTGATGCGCTCGGGCTACATCGGCCTGCCCGCGCCCGGCTGCGACGTGAAGCTCGCGCCGTGCGGCGGCAAGCTCGAACTGCGCTTCAAGGGGCCGAACGTGATGCGCGGCTACTGGCACGCGGACGTCGATCCGCGCGACGTGTTCGACGACGAAGGCTATTACCGCAGCGGCGACGCGGCGACGTTCGCCGATCCGGCGCGGCCCGAGCTCGGCCTGCAGTTCGACGGCCGGCTGACCGAGGATTTCAAGCTGAGCACGGGCACCTTCGTCAGCGTCGGGCCGCTGCGCGCGCACGCGGTGTCGACCGGCGCGCCTTACGTGCAGGACGTGGTCGTGACGGGGCTCAATCGCGACGACATCGGCCTGCTGGTGTTTCCGCGCGTCGACGCGTGCCGGGCGCTGGCCGGGCTCGGCGGCGATGCGGCGGTGGCCGACGTGCTGCGTGCGCCCGCCGTGCGCGCGGCGTTCGCCGCGTGGCTCGAACGGCTCAATCGCGGCGCGACCGGCAGCTCGACGTTCGTCGCGCGCATCCGCTTGATGGAGTCGCCGCCGTCGCTCGATCTCGGCGAAGTCACCGACAAGGGCTCGCTGAACCAGGCGGCCGTGCAGCAGCATCGCGCGGCGGTGATCGAGGCGCTTTACGACGCGAAGGCCGGCGATCCGGCGGCCGGCGATCCGGATGTGATCCACGCTTGAGCATTGGCCGGTCGGGCGAGCTGCCGGCCGGCATTTTTCGACCAATAAATCAGGCAGCCTGATAAAGACTGCCGCTCGATCAGGAGACAGCGCGTTCGTCAGCCGCTGGCCGGCGGCGGATGCGCACGTGGGATTTGCATAGGACTGGAGACAAAATGAACACCTATGTTGCAGAGAAGCCGGCGATCGCGACGACCCTCGCGCTGTGCTTCGCGATCGCGTTGCTCGAAGGGCTCGACCTGCAGTCGGTCGGCGTCGCCGCGCCGCGCATGGCGCACGAATTCGGGCTCACGGTGTCGCAGATGGGCGTCGCGTTCAGCGCGGGCACGTTCGGCCTGCTGCCCGGCGCGATGCTCGGCGGCCGGCTCGCGGACCGGTTCGGCCGCAAGCGCGTGCTGATCGCGTCGGTCGCGCTGTTCGGATTGCTGTCGATCGCCACCGCGCAGGCGTCGAGCTTCGCGATGCTCGTGGTCGTGCGCGTGCTGACCGGCATCGGGCTCGGCGGCGCGATGCCGAACCTGATCGCGCTGTCGTCCGAAGCGGTCGAGCCGCGCGCGCGCAGCAGCGCGGTCGCCGCGATGTACTGCGGCATTCCGTTCGGCGGCGTGATCGCCTCGCTGATCGGCGTGCTGCTCGCCGGCGACGCCGAGTGGCGCCACATCTTCTACGTCGGCGGCGTGGGGCCGCTGCTGCTCGTGCCGCTCTTGATCGGCCTGCTGCCCGAGTCGCGCGCGTATCTCGGCGTCGCCGGCGCGGAGCGCGCGAGCGTCGCGCACACGCTGTTCGGCGGCGGTCGCACGCTGACCACGCTCGCGCTGTGGGTCAGTTATTTCTGCACGCTGATCGTCCTGTACTTCCTGCTGAACTGGCTGCCGTCGCTGATGGCCGCGAAGGGCCTCGCGCGCAGTCAGGCCGGCATCGTGCAGATCGCGTTCAACGTCGGCGGCGGGCTCGGCGCGCTCGGCATCGGCGCGGCGATGGACCGGATGCGTGCGACGCGCGTCGTCGGCGGCATGTATGCGGGCATCGTGCTGTCGCTCGCCGCGCTCGCGGCCGCGCCGGGCTTCGCGTCGCTCGCGGCGGCCGCGTTCGCGGCCGGCATGTTCGTGATCGGCGGCCAGTCGGTGCTGTATGCGCTCGCCGCGATCTACTACCCGACCGCGATGCGCGGCACCGGCGTCGGCACCGCGGTCGCGGTCGGCCGGCTCGGCTCCGTCGTCGGGCCGCTCGCCGCCGCGCAACTGCTCGCGATGGGCCGCAGCGCGCCGGTCGTGATCGGCGCGAGCATCCCCGTCACGCTGGTGGCCGCCATCGCCGCGCTGGTGCTGATCCGGCGCCCGGCCGCGCAGGACTGAGGCTTTCCACTTTCAACCACGAGCGCCGTCAGAGCGCGAATTCGACGCAGGTATGGAGACAATCGACATGAAGCACACCAAAGCCTTGCTGGCCGCCGGCGCATGCGCGCTGGCCGCGGCGAGCGCGCATGCGCAGTCGAGCGTGACGCTGTACGGAATCATCGACACCGGCATCGAATACGTGTCGCACGCGAACGCGGCCGGCGACCACGTCGTGCGCATGCCCGCCGTGACGGGCGAACTGCCTTCGCGCTGGGGCCTGCGCGGCACCGAGGATCTCGGCGGCGGCTACCAGGCGGTGTTCGTGCTCGAGAGCGGCTTCAACGTGCGCGGCGGCGATCTCGGCCAGGGCGGCCGGCTGTTCGGCCGGCAGGCGTTCGTCGGGCTGAAGAGCGGCTTCGGCACGCTCGCGTTCGGCCGTCAGTACATGATGACCTACCTCGCGCTGCAGGGCGCCGACATCGTCGGCCCGGACATCTACGGCCTCGGTTCGCTCGACGCCTACGTGCCGAACGGCCGCGCGGACAACGCGGTCACGTACGACGGCACGAATTACGGCTTCACGTTCGGCGCCGGCTATTCGTTCGGCCGCGACGGCGCGGGCACCGGCAATTCGCCGGGGCAGGGCACGTGCGCGGGGCAGGTGCCGGGCCACGCGGTCGAATGCCGCGACTGGTCGGTGATGCTCAAGTACGACAGCGCGCTGTTCGGCATTGCCGCGTCGTACGAGGAGCAGCGCGGCGGCGCGAACGCGGCGGCGAGCTTCTTCGACGGCGTCGCGCCCGCCGCCTTCACGACCCGCGCGGACAAGGATGCGCGCACGCACGTCAGCGGCTACGTGAACGTCGGCCATGCGCGCATCGGCGCGGGCTGGCTCGGGCGGCGCGTGACGACCGAGGCGCCTGCCGCGCCGGGCGCACGTTCGGACCTGTTCTTCGTCGGTGCGTCGTATGCGTTCACGCCGCTGTTCACCGTCGACGGCCAGGGCTACCGGATCGTCAACACCGCGCACGATACGCGCGCGACGATGGCGACGCTGCGCGCCACCTACGCGCTGTCGAAGCGCACGTCGGTCTACGCGCAGACCTCGTATCTGTGGAACAGCGCGCACGCGCGCTACGCGGTCAGCGGCGGCGGCCCCGGCACGACGCCCGGCGCCGGGATGAACCAGCTCGGCGCGATGATCGGCGTCAAGCATTTCTTCTGAGCCACGTTCCTGACGAAACGGAGACACCGTGAACAAATCCGTACTCCTTTGCGTTGCGCCGCTGTCCGCCGCGATCCTCGCCGGCTGCGGCGGCGACGATTCGATCTTGCCGGCTTCCCCGCATTTGAGCGCCGCGACGCCGGCCGCGATGACGCAGACCTGCGACGCGCTCGCCGCGCGGCTCGCGTATGCGAACACGTCGTTCACGTCGGTGACGACCGCCGCCGCGGGCGCGCTGACGGTGGCCGGCAAGCCGATCGCCGAACACTGCGTGATCGCCGGGAAGATGAACGAGCGCGTGAGCCCCGTGGACGGCAAGACCTACGCGATCGGCTTCGAGATGCGCCTGCCGAAGGCGTGGAACGGCCGCTTCTTCTACCAGGCGAACGGCGGCCTCGACGGCAACGTGCTGACGGCGACCGGCGAGATCGGCGGCGGCGGGCCGCTGACGAATGCGCTGAACCTGGGCTTCGCGGTGATCAGCTCGGATTCCGGGCACAGCGGCGCGCAGAACCCGCTGTTCGGGCTCGATCCGCAGGCGCGCCGCGACTACGGCTACGCGGCCGTCGATGCGCTGACGCCGATGGCGAAGCAGGTGATCCGCGTCGCCTACGGGAAGGGGCCGGACCGCAGCTATTTCGGCGGCTGCTCGAACGGCGGGCGTCACGCGATGGTGACGGCGGCGCGCAATGCGGCCGACTACGACGGGATCATTGCGGGCGATCCGGGCTTCCATCTGCCGAAGGCGGCGATCGGCGAGATGTATGGCGCGCAGCAGTTCGCGAAGATCGCGTCGGCGACCGGCGCGAACGGGCTGCCGGACCTTCGCAGCGGCTTCACCGACGCGGAGCGGCAGTTCGTCGGCGCGAAGATCGTCGAGAAATGCGACGCGCTCGACGGCGTCGCGGACGGCATGGTGCAGGATGTCGCCGCGTGCCAGGCGCATTTCAGCGTCGACGCCGACATCCCGACCTGCGCGAACGGCGCGCGCACCGGCGCGTGCCTGACGGGCGCGCAGAAGACGGCGCTCGCCAACGTGTTCGCGGGCGCGCGCAACAGCGCGGGCGCGGCGCTGTACGCGAGCTTTCCGTACGATCCGGGCATCGCCGGCGGCGGTTGGGCTGCGTGGAAGCAGGCGAATTCGGTCACGCTCGACCCGGCCGCGATGGCGTTCACGTTCATGACGCCGCCGAAGCCCGCGGCGACGCTCGCGAACCTGCCCGGCTTCGCGCTCGGCTTCGACATGGATAACGACGCGCCGGCGATCTTCGCGACGAGCGGCGTGTATGCGGAGTCCGCTTGGTCGTTCATGACGCCGCCCGACGAGACGAACCTGTCGGCGCTGAAGGCGCGCGGCGCGAAGCTGCTCGTCTATCACGGCACCGGTGATCCGGTGTTTTCGTTCAACGACACGCGCGACTGGTATGCGCGGCTCGCGCAGGCGAACGGCGGGGATGCGTCGGATTTCGCGCGGTTCTATCCGGTGCCGGGGATGAATCATTGTTCGGGCGGGCCGGCGGCGGATCAGTTCGATATGTTGACGCCGCTGGTTGCGTGGGTCGAGCAGGGGCAGCCGCCGGCCGCGATCGTCGCGACTGCGCGCGACGCGAGCAACGTGCTGCCGAATGCGGAGGTGCCGACGTCGTGGGGCGCGGGCCGCACGCGTCCGTTGTGTCCGTATCCGCAGGTCGCGCGCTACAACGGCTCGGGCGACGTGAATTCGGCGGGGAGTTTCAGTTGTCGTTGACGCAGCGGCGAGCGGCGATGCGGTGCTCGGGTCGATGGGCGTGCGCATCGCCGCGGTTGCTTGTGGGTGCGCGCTGGCGACGGCGGCGGCTCCGCGCCTGCGTATGCGCGCGGCAGTTGCGGCCGGTGGCCGTGTCCCGGGATACTATGGCGCCTTTCCGTCGGCGCGACGCGTCGCGACCGACACGCCACGTATCTTTCCGTTGATTCGCGCATGCAAACCGTAGCGGTACTCGACTTCGAAACAACCGGGCTTTCCCCGAACCTGGGCGACAGGGCGACCGAGATCGCCGTGATCCTGCTGCGCGACGGCGAGATCGTCGACCGCTATCAGAGCCTGATGAACGCGGGACGCCGCATTCCGTCCGACGTCGTCGCGCTCACCGGGATCACGAACGAGATGATCGCGACGGCGCCGCCGGTGTCGAAGGTGATGAAGGAAGCCGCCGCGTTCGTCGGCAGCCATCCGGTCGTCGCGCACAACGCGGGGTTCGACAAGCGATTCTGGCAGGCCGAACTCGGCTCGCTCGGCGTCGCGGCCGACCATCCGTTTGCATGCACGATGCTGGTGGCGCGGCGCCTCTACCCGCATGCGCGCAGCCACCGGCTGTCGAGCCTCGCCGACCTGCTGCGCTTGCCGCAGGCCGGCCGCGCGCACCGCGCGATGGTCGACGCGGAGATCGCGAGCCATCTGTGGTGCCGGATGCAGCGCGACATCGGCGAAACTTACGGGCTGCGGCACGTCGATCACAGGCTCATGTCGCGTCTGCAGACGACGAGCAAGGCGAAGGTTGCGACGTTCTTCGGTTCGTTGTCGGCGGCGGGGCGGTGATTCTGCTTGCGGGTGGGGGGAGCGCGGTGGAGTGGGTCCGCTCACGTTAGCTCGCCAGCGCCGCCAGCCGAACGTTCATGCGCATTCTCGCGCGCATTCTCGTGCGTCACGTCCATCGCGCTACTGAGCGCATGACTTCGTCGATCTCACCGAACGCCGCACGCGCGTCTCGCGACGTGCGGCCGCTTCGACGCGGCCGGCACCTTCCCGCGACGTCGAGCGCGCGTCACCGCATCACACGAGTTCGCCCAGGCACGCGTCGAACTGCGCGACCAGCTTGTCGACGTCGTCGGCAGTCGTCTGCGGGCACACGAGCATCATGTTGTGGAACGGCGTGATCAGCACGCCGCGGTTCAGCAGGTACAGGTGCACGATGTGCTCGAGCTCGCTGTCGAGCTGCCGGCCGGCGATCGTGCCGTTGCGCGGCGGCGTCGGCGCGAACTGGAACTCGGTGCGCGCGCCGATGCGCGTCACGCACCACGGCAGCCCGCGTGTCGCGATCGCCTGTTCGAGCCCGGACGCGAGCCGTGCAGCCAGTTCGAACATGTGCGCGTAGGCCGCGTCCGTTGCCACTTCGTTCAGCGTCGCGCGCATCGCATGCATCGCGAGCATGTTCGCGGTGAGCGTCGTGCCGATGCCCGAATGCCCGGGCGGCGCGTTCAGCTTCGCCCGTTTCGCGCGCTCCGCGAATGCCGCGCTGAACCCGTAGACCGCGCACGGCACGCCGCCGGCAATCGGCTTGCCGACCACCAGCACGTCGGGATCGAGCCCGTGCGCCACCGCATAGCCGCCGGGCCCGCTGCTGATCGTGTGCGTCTCGTCGATCACGAGCAGCGTGCCGTAGCGGCGCGTCAGCGCGCGGGCTTCATCCCAGAAGCCGGGTTCGGGCAGCACCATCCCGATGTTCGTCATCGCGGGCTCGGCGAGCACGCACGCGACGTCGCCGTCCTTCAGCGCCGCTTCGAGCGCCCCCAGATCGTTGAACTCGACGACGCGCGTGCCCGCGAGCAGGTCGTACGCCTGCCCGAGCAGGCTGTCGCGCTGCACGGGGCGGCCGTCGACGAGATCGACGAACACGTCGTCGACCGTGCCGTGGTAGCAGCCGTTGAACACGACGATCGTGTTGCGGCCGGTGGCCGCGCGCGCCCAGCGCAGCACGAAACGGTTCGCATCGCTCGCGCTCAGCGCGAACTGCCAGACCGGCAGCCCGAAGCGGCGCGCAAGTTCGCGCGACACCCAGGCGGCGTCCTCGCTCGGCAGCATCGTCGTGTAGCCGCGCGTCGCCTGCTCGGCGAGCGCACGGGCGACGGGTTCCGGCGCATGGCCGAACATCGCGCCCGTGTCGCCGAGACAGAAATCGGCATAGCGATGGCCGTCGACGTCGGTGAAGGTCGCGCCGCGCGCTTCCTTCACGTACAGCGAGAACGGGGTCGACCAATCCTGCATCCAGTGCAGCGGGACGCCGAACAGCAAGTGCTCGGCGGCTTCCGCGGACAGTGCGCGGGATCTCGGCATCGCTTCGGCGAACGCGCGGCGCTCGCGGTCGAACAGCGCGCGGGCGCGGGTGAGGTCGACTCCGTGGCGGGAAGGCAAAGGCAGCTCCTGGTGGTGAAGGTGGAGCAACGATAGCGCGACGGGCGGGGCGTTGAACAGAGGCGGAATCACGGAGGCAGGTAGGCGATTCGAAGGGCGCTGCGCGTAGGTGTTGCAGAGTTATGGCCGATTGGCGACATGGCGACACCGCCAGATGTCGGACGTACGCGAAGCCGTTGGCGCGGTGAAGGTGTTCATACGTGGCGCTCGAGTCTTTCACAAGCCGGCTCGCATGAGGAAGGTGCCCGAGAACCGTCCCGATTCATCGAACGCGATGGGGGCGCAGGCAGCAATTTGTGCGCATAAACATACGACGACATATCTCACCGACGCTCACGGATCTCACGTGAGTGCGCGCACACATCCGAATTTGTGCAGCGAGAATCGAGGGTAAACGACAAATACATGCCCGACCACGAACGCGCCTAGACTTGCCCATGTGATACGACGACGTACGAATATGGTCGCGTCGCACACGACCCGATACCCCCTTCCGGAGAAATGCCCATGGCCGCAAGCCGTCGCCGTTCGTCTTTGCCCGCCCGTTCGCCTTCTTCGAAGCGGCTGACGCGCCGCGACTTCATCGGCTGGACCGGCACGCTCGCCGGCGGGGCAGTGTTCGGCGGTCCACTCGCGGCCACCCGTGCGTTCGCCCACGTCGCCGCAGCCGATGTTGCGCCCGACGCGATCTGGGGCGAGCACGGCGCGGCCGCGCGTATCGCCGCATCGCTCGCGCATGTGTCGCGGCGCGCGTTCCGCCACCGCGAATTCGACGTGACGCACTATGGCGCGCGCTCGTGCGCGACCGTCGCGCAGACGTCGCCGTACCCGTCGGCCAAATCGCCGGTGAGCCCCGGCGCCGAACTGACGACCGCGCCCGGCGCGTTCGACTCGCGCCCGGCATTTCTCGCGGCGATCGACGCATGCGCGCGTGAAGGCGGTGGCAGTGTGATCGTGCCGGCCGGCAACTGGTACTGCGCGGGGCCGATCGTGCTGCAGAGCAACGTGAATTTCCATCTGAGCGTGAACTGCACGATCTACTTCAGTCCGAACCCGGCCGATTACGCGAAGGACGGCCCGGTCGACTGCGGCGCGAACGGCCGGCTGTACTACAGCCGTTGGCAGGCGAACGACTGTCTGAACTACGGCGCGCCCGTCTACGCGCGCAATGCGACCAACATCGCGCTGACCGGCGAAGGCGCGACGTCGGTGCTGAACGGGCAGGCGATGACGCCCTTCGCGGGTAGCGGAGCCGGCAGCGTCTGCTGGTGGACCTACAAGGGCTCGTCGGGCGCGTATGGCGGGAACGCGTCCGTGCCGAGCCAGGCGTTCGCGAATCCGAACAACGTGGATCTGCGGCTCGTCGCACCGGCGATTCCGGACGCGCTCTACGCGCTGCTCACCTCGCCGGTCACGCCGTGGCAGCAGGACCAGAACTACCTGCCCGCACTGTCCGAAGCCGGCGTGCCGGTCGAGCGGCGCATCTTCGGGCTCGGCCACTATCTGCGGCCGTGCATGGTCGAATTCATCGGCTGCACGAACGTGTTGATGGAGAACTACCAGACGCAGAACACGCCGTTCTGGCAGCATCATCCGACCGCGAGCCGCAACGTCGTGATCCGCGGCGTGACGACCAACAGCATCGGTCCGAACAACGACGGCTTCGATCCCGACGCGTGCACCGACGTGCTGTGCGAGCGCTGCACGTTCAACACCGGCGACGATTGCATCGCGATCAAGTCGGGCAAGGATCGGGACACCGAATACGGGCCCGCGAAGCGACACCTGATTCGCGACTGCACGATGAACAGCGGCCACGGCGGGATTACGCTCGGCAGCGAAATGGGCGGCGGCGTCGAGCAGATCTATGCGACCAACCTGTCGATGCTGAACGCGAACTGGCAGACCAATCCGCTGAACATCGCGATTCGCGTGAAGACCAACATGAACCGCGGCGGTTACGTGAAGGACTTCCACGTGAAAGGCGTCGTGCTGCCGAACGGCGTGAACCTGAAGGGCGGCGGCTACGGCAGCGCGCTGCTCGCCGGCAGCCCGATCAACGCGAGCGTCGCGCTCGGCGTCGTCACGGCGGCGGCCGGCAATCCGTCGGCCGCACAGGGCGGCATCGTCACGTTCGACTGCGACTATCAGCCGGCCAACGACGCGGTGCGCACGCGGCCGCCCGTCGTGCAGAACGTGACGATCTCCGACGTGAAGGCGAGCAACGTGACGTTGAACGGCGTGAGCGCGTCGTGCTTCCAGGCGATCGTCGCGCAGGGGCCCGTCGCGTTCGACTACAACGGCGCGCCGCCGACGCCGGCCGTGCAGCCGATTTCCGGCGTGACGATCAGCAACTGCGACTTCGGCACGCCGGTCGCGTCGGGGGTGGCGACGGTCACGTCGCCGGGTCCGATCTACGCGTTCAACGTGAGCGCGATGACGCTCGCGAACGTGACGATCGCGGGGCAAGTCGTCGACACGTCGATCACCGATCGGCGCTGATACGCCCGGTGGGCGGCGTTTCGTACGCGCGCGATCGCGTCACGCGAGAATCTTGACCATGTGGTGTTCATCGTAGAAGCGGCCGTCCACGAACAGCGACCGGGGCTCCGTTCCGAATCGGACGAACCCTTGCGATGCATACAGCCGTTCCGCGGTGCCGTTGATCTCGTTCACGCACAGCAGCAGTTGGCGGCATTGCCACGCCTGCGCCGCATGCGCGGTCGCACGTTCGAGCAGCGACTGGGCGATCTCGCGCCCGCGATACGCGGGATCGACGAACACGCCCCAGATCGTCGCCTTGTGCGCGACCTTCGTCCGCGCATCGCGGCGCACGCCGGTGATGCCGACGAGCGTGTCGTCTTCGAATGCGCCGAACACCGCGCGCTCATGCGTGGGTGCGATGCGCGCTGCGAATGCTTCGAGCGGCACCACGACTTCTTCGGCGTGGGTAGGCAGGAATGAGGTCGGCGACGTGTCGATAGCGCGAAGGCGGACGGATTTGAATTGCGCCGCGTCGGCGGCGTCGAGCAGGCGAATCGTGATCATCGGTCGGGGTCGTCGCTGGTTTGCGGAACGGGCAGCTGCGGCGCGCGACGCGCAGCAGCGCATTGCGATGCCAAGGCCGGCTGACACAGGTCATCGACGAAGCGTGAGCAGATGACGGCAGTAGCCGGCGAGAGCAATGCAGCAAGAACGTCGAGATGACGCTCGAAACGAATGCATAGTCTACCGAAACTGCCGGCAAAGCAGGCATGCGTGCGTTCGGCGACCCAGCGGTGCCGTTCAGGTCGCTCCTTGCTTTCCGCGGCTCGTCCTTTCCAGGCGAGACGAGCCGCATTTCCGCGCCGCGTCGGGTCACGTCGGCAGCGGGCAAATTGAACCGAGCAGCCTGTTCAATCCACCTTCGGAAGAACGAAACCGGCTGAAACAGCGCTCGCCGGACACCAGCCAATGCGCGCTCTTACACGTTCCGCACGAACCACGTCCGCTTCGCCGCGCCCAGCAGCGCGCGATACGCGAGCCACGACACCACGAAGGTCGCCGGCGCCGATAGCGACGCGGCGAATCCCGACGCCTGGTTCAGCGCGAGTCCGGCGAACGCGCCCGCGAACCACGCAATCAGGCCGCCCGGATTGAAGGTCGGCACGTGCGCGTCGCGGCATTCGATGTCGTCGCCCACGAGTTGTCCGTAACGGTCCGAGAGAATGTGCGCGAGCGCGACTGCGACCCACGCGACGACGAAGATGCCCTGATACGCGAGCGCCTGCAGAATCCGGGAAAAGACGTCGGCCATCATCAAGCCGTACACCACCGCGCCCACCACGACCGCCCACACGAACTTCGGTGCGCGCAGCCCGGCCACTTTCTGAAAGAACGCCTGCATGTTGACCGTCGCGAGATAGTAGTTCGCGGTGTTGATGCGCGACTGCGTGACCCACACGAACAGCAGCCCCCACACGCCCATCAGCTTCAGCAGCGCGAGCACGACCGATACTTCGGACAGCGTGCCGAGCCCCGGCGTCGTGCTGACGACGTAGATGCCCACCGCGCCGTTCAACAGGAACGTCACGAGATAGAACGGCATGCCGAAGTTGAAGCGGCCGTGATAGCTGGCGTCCTCCTTGCGGCCGAAGCGCGCGTAGTCGAACGTGAACATCATCAGCACCCACACGCCCATGTAGTAGACGAAGCACTGCCACCAGCCGCCGGCCGGCGCGCCGCCTGCCGGTCCGAAATCGAGCCAGGCGGCGTTGTAGCCGTACTCCGCCGTCGTGAGTCCGACCGCGGCACACAGGCCGATCAGGTAAAACGGCAGCAGCGTGCCGTTGAACTTGTCGAGCCAATGCTGCACGCTGCCGAACACGAGCGGCACGCTGTAGCACACCACGATCAGCGCGACCCACTTGTAGTCGAGCGCGGGGAACTGGTGATGCGCGGCGACCGCGATCACCGAACCCTCGAACACCGCGTAGTAGATTGCCGTCGCGAAGAAGATCAGGGTGGCGAGCGCCGCGCCCGCGCTGCCGAACAGCACGCGCGAGAACAGCGCGACCGACAGGCCCGTGCGTATCGCGTAGCGGCTGATGATCGAATTGACCACGCCGTACGACACGACCGACAGCGCCATGCCGATCAGTGCGTTGCGGGCGCCGTAGCTGAGCGCGAGCGTCGCGCCGACGACGATGTAGAACACCGCGCTGCACACGGCCCACCACGCCATCGTCAGCGAGAAGGGCGGCATGCGCGCGTGATCGGGAATGGCGAGCGTCGACAGGTCGAGATCCTCGTCGGCGTCGGCATGAGCCAGGTTGGCCATGGTGGTGCTCCTCGATGAGCAAAGCTGCGAACGACGTCCTGGCCGCGGCAACTGCTTCCGCAGGGTTGCCCCGACGTCGGATGGGCAACCGGTCCGGCTGAAACGGCGCGCACGCATCCGCCGCGCGGCACGCGGTCGCGCGGGAATGAATGCGGAGCGAGAAAAGGTGCCGGCGGCGCCGGGCCGCGCGGCGTCTAGCCCTGAAGCGCGGCGCGCAGCAACGCCAGGCGCTGGCGGTACGCGCGGCGTGCCGCGAGCGCGTCGGCCATCGTCACGGGCACGAAGCGCGCGCGATGGTTCGGCTGCATCTGTCCGATCAGGTCCATGTCGGCGCTGATGACCGTGCCGATGGTCGCGTAGCCGCCGCCGGAGACCGCATCGCGATGCAGGATGATCGGCTCGAGCCCGGCCGGCACCTGGATCGAGCCGACCGGATAGCATGCGTCGACGATGTTCGACGGATCCGCGCCCGCGCCGAACGGTTGTTCGCGCGGCCGAAACTGCAGCGGCCGCCCGTTCTTGTAGCGGTAGCCGATGCGGTCCGCCTCGGGCGCGACGGTCCACGCATCGTCGAAGAACGTCTGCGCCGACGCGTCGGTCAGCCGGTGGTGGTACAGGCCCGTCAGCACGCGCAGGGCGACGTGGCTGTCGAGCGGCCGGCGCATCGATGCCGGCAGTTCGCGCCCTTCGCGCGGCGCGCCGTGCACGGCGCCGACCGGCAGCCGATCGCCTTTCTGCAGGCGCCGGCCCGCAAGGCCGCCGATCGCGCCGAGCGTATAGGTCGAACGGCTGCCGAGTACGACCGGCACGTCGATGCCGCCCGCGACGGCCAGATACGCACGCGCGCCGGCCTTCACGTACTGGAACGACAGCACGCTGCCCGCGCGAATCCGGAGCGCGACGTCGCAGCTTTGCGCGATGCCGTCGATCTTCGGCGTCATCTCGGCGCCGGTGACGGCGATGAGCGCGTCCATATGGAACAGCAGTTCGGGGCCGAGCAGCGTGCATTCGAGCACGGCCACCTCTTCGGGATTGCCGACCAGCAGGTTCGCCGCGCGCGACGCGTACTGGTCGAGCGAGCCCGACGGCGGAATGCCGACGTGATAGCAGCCTTGCCGGCCCATATCCTGGACGGAGGTGGCGAGGCCCGGTTTCAGAACCTCGATCAGATCGTGCGGATCAGTCGGCATGCAGCACCTCGACGAGAGAACGGTTATACGCATCGGGATCGCGCCGGAACGCGTCGAGCGAGAACTTCACGGGGCGCACCCGCAGCGAGAAGGTTCCGGCGTCGACGGCCGCCACTGCTGCGTCGTACGCAGCGCGATCGATCGGCTGGAACTTCACGATGTCGCCGGGCCGGAAGAACACCATGAAGTCGTGCAGATAGTCGAGCCGCTGCGCGGGATCGAAGATCGGCGCCGGCGTCACGCCGAACATCTGGTAGCCGCCCGCGCCGCGCACCGAGTAGATGCAGCCGAAGCAGCCGCCGTGCCCGACCGTGAGCTTCGGCGTGTCGGTGCGCGGCCGCAGGTATTTCGGCACTTCGAGCTGGCGCGCGCGTTCGACCATCTGATACATGAACGGCAGCCCCGCGACGAAGCCGACCATCGAGACGAACCACGGCGAACCGGAGTGCGCGGCGATGAATTCGTCGACGTCGCGCTTGCCGTTGATGCGCGCGGCGTACTCGAGATCGGTCGACGTCGGATCCTGATGACGCTCGCGAAACCGCATCATCGTCTCGTGCGTCCACGGGTCGTTGTAGAGCACGGGCACCTCGACGATACGCGTGTCGAGTTCGAGCGGCGCATCGCCGGCCTCCGTCTCGATCGTCCGGAGCAGCGCGACGAGCGCGTCGGGCTCGATCACGTCGGGGTCGTAGCGCACCTGGTAGGACGCGTTCGCCGGACAGATCTCGGTGATGCCCGGCACCGCGCGGCGCTGCAGTTCGCGCGTGATCGCCGTGCCCTTGAAGAAGGCGTCGAGCGACATCGATTCGCTGATCTCGACGAACACGAACTCGTCGCCGCCGAAGGTATAACGGGCCGTCACTGTGCCTCCCCGACGCGCGTGGCGTCTGCTTCCGTATCCGCGTGTTGCCGGGCGCGGGCCGTCACGGCCTCGCGCCATTGCGGCATCCACGCTTCGAGAAAATTGGTGTGGTAGCGGCCGGCCCGCACGTCGTCGTCCGCGAGCAGCGCGAGGTGCAACGGTGCGGTGGTCTTCACGCCGCCGACGTGCAGCTCGCCCAGCGCGCGCGCGAGGCGTTGCAGCGCGGCCGCGCGGCTCTCGTCGTGCACGATCAGCTTGGCGAGCAGGGAGTCGTAGAACGGCGGCACGACGTAGCCCGGATAGAGCAGCGAGTCGATGCGTGTGCCGGCGCCGGTCGGCCACACGAGCGTATCGATGCGTCCAGGGTTCGGACGGAAATCCTGCAACGGATCTTCCGCGTTGATCCGGCATTCGATCGCCGCGCCGCGCATCGCGATGTCTTGCTGCGCGAAACGCAGCGGCTCGCCGTCGGCGATGCGCAGCGTCTCGCGCACGAGATCGATGCCCGTGATCGCCTCGGTCACCGGATGCTCGACCTGGATGCGGGTATTCATCTCGATGAAGTAGAACTCGCCGCGGGCGTCGTCGTACAGATATTCGAGCGTGCCCGCGCTGCGGTAGCCGACTTCTCGCGCGAGACGCGTCGCCGACTCGCACAGCGCGTCGCGCTGCGCCGGCGTAAGCGAAGGCGACGGCGCCTCCTCGAGAATCTTCTGGCGTCGCCGTTGCAGCGAACATTCGCGCTCGAACAGGTGCACGACGTTGCGGCCGTCGCCCAGCACCTGCACCTCGATGTGCCGCGCGCGTGCGATGAAGCGTTCGAGATAGACGCCGCCGTTGCCGAACGCGGCCTGCGCCTCGCGCTGCGCGAGCGGCAGCTCGGCCTCGAGTTGCGCGGCGTCGTGCGCGACGCGGATGCCGCGCCCGCCGCCGCCCGCGGCCGCCTTGATCATCAGCGGATAGCCGATGCGCGCAGCGACTGCCTGCGCTTCTTCGAGCGAGTGCACGACGCCGTCGCTGCCGGGCACGGTCGGCACGCCGGCGCGCTGCGCGGTTTCGCGTGCGCGGGCCTTGTCGCCCATCGTCGCGATCACGTGCGCGTCGGGGCCGACGAAGATCAGGCCGGCCGCCTCGACCTGCGCGGCGAAGGCCGCGTTCTCGGACAGAAAGCCGTAGCCGGGATGAATGGCGTCTGCGCCGCAGCGGCGCGCGGCATCGAGAATGGCCGCGGGATTCAGATAGCTCTTCGCCGCATGCGACGGGCCGATGTGGATCGCTTCGTCGGCCATGCGCGCGGCGAGGCTGTCGCGGTCGGCGTCGCTGACCACGGCGACCGCGCGCATGCCGAGCTCGTGTGCGGCGCGGATGATGCGCACCGCGATCTCGCCGCGGTTCGCGACCAGCACGGTCCGGATCCGCGACGGGCGATAGAACGTGCCGGAGGAAGTTGCGAGGCTCATCGCGTCACTCCTCGATCCGCATCAGCACCTGGCCTGCGTCCACCGGCTCGCCGTCTTCGACGAGCAGCTCGGCAACACGCCCCGACACGTCGGCTTCGATCTCGGTGAACTGCTTCATCACTTCGACGAGGCCGACGACCGCACCCGCCATCACGGGCGCGTCGACGGCGACGTAGTAGTCCGCGTCGGGCGACGGACGGCGGTAAAAGGTGCCCGGCAGCGGGCTGACGATATCGTGCAATGCCATCATGCGTCTCCTTGAATCAGTGATGTGCGGCGAGCGGTAGCGGGGCGGCGGTGCGAATGCCTTCGCGAACCAGCGCGTCGCGCGTTCTGCGCACGAGTTCGAGCGCGCCCGGCGTGTCGCTATGGATGCAGACGGAGTCGAAATCGATGTCGATGTCGTCTCCTTCGATCGTATGCACCTTGCCGTCGATGCAGGCGCGCAGCACCTTGTCGGCGACCAGGCCGGGATCCAGGCGTCCGACGCGGCGCGTGAACACGATCGAGCCGCTGCGGTCGTAGTCGCGATCGGCGTAGAACTCGCGCACCACCGGCTGACCGTATTCGGCGGCGACGCGGTACGTCGCCGACGCTTCCATGCAGTACAGCCACAGGCCGGGATCGACGCGCTGCAGCGTCTCGATCAGCAGCCGCGAGAACGCCTCGTCGGCCGCCGCGTGCATGTAAAGCGCGCCGTGCGGCTTCAGATGCTGAAGGCGCACGCCGTAGAGCCGCGCGAACTCGCGCAGCGCGCCGAGCTGGTAGACGATGTCGTTGACGAGCGCCTGCGGCGTTTCGGCGATCGCGCGGCGGCCGAAGCCGACCAGATCGCGAAAGCCCGGATGCGCGCCGATGCCGACGCCGGCGGCGCGCGCCAGCTGCACCGTGCGCGCCATGATGTTCGGGTCGCCGGCATGAAAGCCGGTGGCGATGTTGGCCGAGCTGATCAGCGGCATGATCTGTTCGTCGACGCCGTCGCCGATCGTCCACGGGCCGAAGCCTTCGCCCATGTCCGAATTCAGGTCGACGCTTTGCTTGCTCATGCTTGGGGATCCTCCAGGTTCTCGGTCGATGCGCGCTGCTGCGCGAGCCGAAGCAGTGTCGAAAGGAGGTTAGCCGCGCACGGGACGTCAAAATAGTTCTATTTTTGTATGCGACGTATCGATTTTTTCGATATCGACGAGAACGGGCGCGAGCCCGGCCCCGGCTGGACTTCGGGGCCTTCATGGATCCCCGCCGGTGGCGGTCGCGCGATCGATATGATATTTATTGCGCACCGCTCCGCTTCCCGTCGGCCATGGCCCTGACCCTCAGACAGCTCAAATACTTCGTCGCCACGGCCGAGCTTGGCCAGATCTCGCAGGCCGCGATCCAGCTCACGATCTCGCAGTCGGCCGTGACGAGCGCGATCAAGGAGCTGGAGGAAAGCCTCGGCACGCAACTGTTTCTGCGCACGTCCGCGGGCGTGACGCTCACCGACACCGGCTGGCGCTTTCTCAATCACGCGTATGCCATCCTGTCGTCGGTCGACGAGGCGATGCGGGTTCCGAACCTCGCAAGCACGGTGACGGGCACGCTCGCGATCGCCGCGAGCTACACCGTGCTCGGCTATTTTCTGCCGCAACATGTGCTGCGCCTGAGCACACTTTATCCGCGGCTGACGATCAACCTGCACGAACTGAACCGCGAGTCGATCGAAGAGGGGCTGATCGCGAGCCGCTACGACATGGCCGTGCTGCTGACGTCGAACGTGTCGAATCCCGAACTCGTGCTGGAGCCCGTGATCCATTCGGTGCGTCGGTTGTGGGTCGGCGCGCATCATCCGCTGCTCAAGCGCGAGAGCGTCACGTTCGCGGAGGTGGCGAACGAACCGTTCGTGATGTTGACGGTGGACGAGGCCGGCCAGACCGCGCTGCGCTACTGGAGCGAGACGCCGTATCGGCCCAACGTGATCCTGCGCACGTCGTCCGTGGAGGCCGTGCGCAGCATGGTCGCGAACGGCAGCGGCGTCGCGATTCTGTCCGACATGGTGTATCGGCCGTGGTCGCTCGAGGGGCGGCGCATCGAGACGATCGTGTTACGCGACCCGGTGCCGCCGATGAGCGTCGGCCTTGCGTGGCGCAAGAACATCGAGCTGAGCCCCGCGATGCACGCGCTGCGCGACTATTTCGTCAGACCAGCGGAAATCGGTGGGCCGCCCAAGCGGAAGTAGTAGGTGGGGCTGATTGCGCGAAGCCTGAATCCGTTTTGCCGTGCTGGCTGGATAGGGCATCCCATCCGTCTGACGAGCCATGCCGGCGACGCCTGGAGCCGTAAACGCAACCAGACAGTGCGCCCGAGCCGTTCGGGCGCGCGCCGCCCGCTCAATAACGCGACAACTGATTGCCGTCGATCCGCACGCGGTCGCCCGGGCGCAGGTCGCCCGGCGTCGGCACGTCGAACGCGCGCGTCGAGCCGTCGCTGACCTGCACGTCGACCCGGTAGCTGCTCGGCGCCTGCTGCGCGCCCATCTGCTGGCCGATCTGGTTGCCGGCCACCGCGCCGCCGAGCGCGCCGATCACGGTCGCCGCGTCGCGGCCGTGGCCGCGGCCGAACTGGTTGCCGATCACGCCGCCGAGCAGCGCACCGACCACGGTGCCGGCCACACCCGACGTGCCGACCGATCCGTTGACCGGCTGGATGTTCGAGACGGTGCCGTATTGCGTGCCGTAGCCGTTGCCGTACTGGCCGCCGTACGGCTGCTGATTGCCGTATTGATCGTACTGCGGCGCCTGAGCCGGATAAGCCGGCTGCTGCGGCTGCACGTAGCCCGGTTGCGCATAGGCGGGCTGCGCGTAGCCAGGCGTCGCGTACGGCTGC
Organism: Burkholderia ubonensis; assembly: GCF_001718695.1. NCBI lineage: Bacteria > Pseudomonadati > Pseudomonadota > Betaproteobacteria > Burkholderiales > Burkholderiaceae > Burkholderia > Burkholderia ubonensis. The sequence goes on from NZ_CP013422.1 coordinate 78,955, forward strand.
TGTTGATAGGGTTGGGTGCCGTACGGGCCATAGCCCGGCGCGACGCAGGCAGTCAGCGGGAGCGCCGCCACGGCGACGAGCGAGGCGAACAGAACGGTCTTCGTGGAGGGCATGCGCTTCATGATGTTTCCTGCATCGGCAACGTGTTCGCCGGGGGGATCAAGGGACGGGGGGCGAACTCGGCGTGAGTATAAGGAATGGCCGCAGGCACGTCCGGAGCGGCCGGGTAACAACGTGTAAAGTCTGTTGCGGAGGAAATCGGCGGCGCGCGGCCGCTCCGCCCCTTCCATCGCTCAGCGCTGCGCAATCACCCGATCGGCCCCGCCATACTCACGTAGCGCGTATCGCGGCCGGCGCGGCGGCCAATGCGTCCCGTGTCGACGTCGGGTACGAATCGCCGTGACCCATGTGCGGCTCGCACGGCGAGTGCCCGGGCTTTTCGAGCGCGGCGACGATGCGCTCGCTTGCATGCCCGTCGCCGTACGGGTTCACCGCGTGTGCCATCTGCTCGTATTCGTGGCGATCGTTGAGCAGCGCTTCGACCTGCGCGACGATCCGGCCGCGGTCGGTGCCGACCAGACGTGCGGTACCGGCTTCCAATGCCTCGGGCCGCTCGGTCGTATCGCGCGTCACCAGCACCGGCACGCCGAGCGCTGGCGCCTCCTCTTGAATTCCGCCCGAATCGGTAATGATCAGATGCGCCTTCGACATCAGATACACGAACGGCAAATACTCTTGCGGACCGGTGAGCGTGACGTTGCGGAGGTCGCCAAGAATCGCTTTCACCGGTCCCGTCACGTTCGGATTCAGATGCATCGGATAGACCAGCTCGATGTCGTCGTGGCGGGTCGCGAGCTCACGGAGCGCATGGCACACATGTTCGAGCGGCTCGCCGAAACTTTCGCGGCGATGACCGGTGACGAGGATGAGCCGCCGTGCCGGATCCAGAAACGGAAATCCTGCGGCGATGCGCTCCGAGAGCCACGGGTCAGCGGCCAGCTTCTCGCGTGTCTGCAGCAGCGCGTCGATCACGGTGTTACCCGTCAGAACCACCTGTTCCGGCGTCATGCCTTCGCTGTACAGGTTCTGCGCCGCGCGCTTCGAAGGCGCGAAGTGCCACGAAGACACGGCGTCCGTCACACGCCGGTTCAGTTCCTCCGGCCACGGCGACCAGATATTGCCGGTACGAAGCCCGGCCTCGACGTGTCCGATCGGGATGTGCCGATAGAAGGCGGCCAGGCTCGCCGCCAAGGTGGTGGTCGTATCGCCGTGAACCAGCACGATGTCGGGCCGGGCCGCATCGAACACCGGGCCGATGCCGTTCAGGATGTTCGCGGTCAGCTCGGACAGCGACTGGTTTTGACGCATCAGATCCAGATCGAAGTCGGGAACGATGTCGAACAGCGACAGCACCTGGTCGAGCATCTGCCGATGCTGGGCGGTGACACATACGGTGACGTCGAATTCAGGGTGCTGCTTCAGCGCGCGCACGAGCGGCGCCATCTTGATCGCTTCGGGACGTGTGCCGAACACGGTCAAAACTCGTTGCATATCGATTTTCTCTATTTGATTTCCGGTCTTCTCGTCGGTCCGCGACACGCTTAAAACCACAACGTTGCGCGAACCACCAAGCCTTTGGCGCGGTCCGCGTCGGTCAACCGCACGCGATACTGGACGTCGAGGTCGATCCAGCTCGCCGGCGCCCGATACGCGCTTTCGCGGAACCAGTAGCGCATGCCGATGCCGGGGCCGATGCCGAGTGCGAGCTTGTGCAACGCGCGGGTGTCGTAGTCGCCGGCGATCGCCGCATGCGGGAACATCACCAGATGGCTGCTGATCGAATCGATCCGCCATGAATGGCCGTAGCGCAGCTCGACCGGTTGAACGAGCCGTTGCTGTCTCACGAAGTACGCGCTCTCCGTGTAGAACTGCCATGTCGTCCAGTCGGGCTTGACGGGATGCAGATCGATGCCGTCGTCGATCGAGTAACCGACGCGGAACAGCCAGTCGTCATACGCGTAACGTCCGCCCGTCATCAGTTTCTCGGCGGTGAACACCAGGTTTTGCGACGAAAGCGGCTTGTAGCGGGCGCCGACCGACCACTGCAAGGTCGGCAACCCGGTGATGCCGCCGCTGCGGTCGTACAGCGTCGAGTACTGGCGCGCGAACACCTGGAAAATGCGCCCGTTGTCGTAGCCGATCTTCGGCGGCTGCCAGTAGACCTCGGTGCCGCCCTGCAGAATCCCGATGGTTTCCTGAGGCCTGAACCCGCCGGATTGATACGCGACGTTGACGATCGCGCCGACGCGCCGCTCCGCGTCGTCGACCGCGCGTCGGTATGCGTAAGCCTGTTCGGCGTCGTATTGCGGCGCCTGCGCGTTCGCGTCGATGCTGTCGTGAAAGAACCGATCGGCAAGTTCGTTCTCGCCCAGGCCGCGCGCCGTGTACGCGGCGTCCGCATATTCGAGCGCGGACTCGTGCTGGCGGGTGAAGCCCGCCGCAAAATAGCGGAGCGCGTCCTTCTCGTACGCCGGGTAGTCGCGGCCCACGCGCCGGGCCGTGTAGGCCGCATCGAGGTATTGATGCGCGGCGCCGGGTTGCACGGCGAAGCTCGCATCGAAGAATCGAAGCGACAGCTTGTCGTAGGCCGGGTCGCGCTCGCCGAGACGGCGCGCCGTATAGGCGGCGTCGAGGTACTGCTGCGCGGTGCCGGGTTGCAGCGCGAAGCTCGCCTCGAAGTACCGGAGCGCCAGCTTGTCGTAGGCCGGGTCGTTCTGGCCGAGACGACGTGCCGTGTACGCTGCATCGACGTATTGCAGCGCCGTGCCCGGTTGCAGCGCGAAGCTCGCGTCGAAGTAGCGGAGCGCGAGCTTGTCGTACGCCGGGTCGCTGTTGCCGAGACGGCGTGCCGTGTACGCTGCATCGACGTATTGCAGCGCCGTGCCCGGCTGCAGCGCGAAGCTGGCGTCGAAGTAGCGGAGCGCGAGTTTGTCGTAGGCCGGATCGTTCTCGCCAAGACGACGTGCCGTGTACGCCGCATCGACGTATTGCAACGCCGTGCCCGGCTGCAGCGCGAAGCTGGCGTCGAAGTAGCGGAGCGCGAGTTTGTCGTAGGCCGGGTCGTTCTTGCCGAGCCGGCGCGCCGTGTACGCGGCGTCGACGTACTGCAACGCGGTGCCGGGCTGCAGCGCGAAGCTCGCTTCGAAGAACCGCATCGCTTGCCGGTCGTAAGCGGGATCGCTGTCGCCCAGGCGGCGCGCGATATAGGCGGCATCGATGTATTCGAGCGCCGTGCCTGCGTGCCTGGCGAAGCTCGCCTCGAACAGCTGGAGTGCCTGCCGGTCGTAGGCCGGATCGTTCTTGCCGAGACGGCACGCCGTGTACGCGGCATCGACATATTGCCGCGCGGTACCCGGCTGCTGCGCGAAGCTCGATTCGAACAGCCGAAGCGCCTGCTTGTCGTAGGCCGGGTCGTTCTGCCCGAGACGGTGCGCCGTATAGGCGGCATCGACATACTGACGCGGGGTCGCCCGACGGCGAGCGAAGCTCGTCTCGAACAATTGCAGCGCGCCTTTGTCGTCTCCGGCGCGAATGTGCGCATAGCAGCTCTCGAGCAGCCGGTCGGGCTCGCCTTGCGCGCATGCGCTGCCGGCCGCGATACCGAGTGCGATCGCGATGCAGGTCGGTCGTGCATGGACTTTCATGTCAGGCCACCCCCGACAGCGTGCCGTGCGATTCGGCCGACGCGCGCAGCTCGTCCAACGCCGCGACGATCTCGTGCTCGGCGGCAATGAAGCACTGCACGTCCACACCGGCGGCCGCCCGCAACTGCGCGAGCGCCGTATCGGAAAGCGGCGCCGCCACGGCGACGTTGAGCGCCGATCCTTCGCCGATACCGAACGGAATCGCACGATGCCGCACTTCGATGAAGTCCGGCAACCGGGTGGCGAACGGCCGCCAGTCGCGACGCGCCAACTCGACACGCGGCAATCCCGCCTGCCATGCAACGGCGTCGGCGAGCGTTTCGGGATCGAGCCCGGCTTCGTTGACCAGCAGTTCGCCCAGCCGCGTGCCGGCGTCGGTGCGCTGCATTTCGAGCGCATCGTCGAGCTGCTCCTGGCTGATCGCATGCCACGAGAGCAGCAGCTCTCCCAGGCGGCGATGCACCAGTCGAAGATCCTCGCGCGACGGATACGAATGCTTGGTCTTGTCCCAGCCGATCGGTTGCCCGGTCACGGTCGACACGATGAACAATCGCCACGCACGACACACTGCGAAGAAGTTGATGAAGTTGTTGACCACCAGCCGCGGGATCGACAGCAGCCCCTGATGAAATCCGTTCAGTCTCGTGACGAAGTACACGCGCTGCAGCACGCGGTTCACGAGCAGCGCAGTATTCGCGGCCATCATGTACTCGAGCCACTTCGGCGAGGCCTCGAGCAAGGTCTGTCCGGCCGGCAGCCAACCGCGCGCGATCGCGAACCGCAGCAGCAGGTGATTGACCAGCAGCAGGTAAGCCAGAATGGTGACGAGCGACGTGACGGTGCCCTTCCGGTCGCGCAGATACATGTACTTCGTCGCGATCGAGCCGTGCCAGCCGAGGCGCTGCGCGCCCTGGAACGCGATGCCGATGATCCAGCGTGCACGCTGCCGGTAGGCGGTGCGGAACGTGCCGGGAAACAGCTCGCGAGTCGCAATGATGCTGCGCGCGTCGATTTGCCGACGCTGGCCGCCGAACATGTGACGACGTGTCGTCTTGTATTCGAGCGGCAGCCAGACGAAGGCCATACGCGCGCCGATGCGCTTCATCTGGAAGCTCGTGTCGTAGTCTTCGGTCAGGCTGTCGGTGCAGAACGGCTGGTTGTTCGCGCCTTCGAGCAGGCGATCGAGGATGCGGCGGCTGTAGCACGACGCGACGCCCGCGCCCGGTATGCAACCCGTCAGGCTTTCGCGCACGACCAGATCCTTGGAATGCCACTCGCTGAAGTCGTCGAGATAGGTGCAGCCCACCCAGTCCTTCCAGTCGCGTTCGAGCGACAGCACCGGCAGTTGAAGAAACTCCTTCCGTTCGATCAGGTGATTGAAGAGTTTCAGTTCGAGCGGATGAATGATGTCCTCGCAATCGTGCATCGCGACGCCGGCAAAGCGCATGCCGTTCTCTTGCTCGTAGGCGAGAATCGACTGGACGATCCAGTTCAGGCAATCGGCCTTGCACGTCGGGCCGTCGTTGCGGACGATCGCCCGACGCACGACGTTCGGATAGCAGCGCGCCATGCGATCGGCTTCGATCGTCGTATCGGGATCGTTCTGATAGGTGCCGACGAAGATGACGAACTTGCGATATTCGAGCGTCGCGATGGTGTGCTCGATCATCTGCGCGAGCACCGCGTACTCCTTCCACGCGGGCACCATGATCGCAAACCAGCGCTCGTCCTCGCCGCGCAATTCCTGAGCGGTGAGCCGCGGATAGCGGCGGTGGATGACGAAGCGCCGGTACGCGGCGCGGATCCAATAGAAAGCGTCGATGTACAGGTCGTCGAGCGACGACACGAGGATGACCGTGCATACGACCACGACCACCGCATTGAATGCATCGAAGTACGCCGCCTGCAGCGGATGAAGCGCGGGAGCCAACGTCATCGTGCGGTTCCCCCGCCGCCGAAGCGAGACGGTTGGCGAATCGCACGCATGCAGCGCGCTGCCCGCAAATTTCCACCCCGTGCGACTTCGGTCGCACCGTCGTTATTTTTTGTGTTCATAGCCTTCCCCGTTCGAAGCGATCGCGCCGTCACCGCAAGGTTTCGCGAGACCGTGTCGCTCCTTTAATGATTCGAATCTATGGGCGCGCTTCGTTGCGCAATTGATGTCGATCAACGGCGCTCGTGGCAATCGTTTGCCGTGTATCCGCACCTCTCTTCGCTTTGTGTTCCACGCCACATGTGGTTTTTGTTTGCAACCGGAAGTGGGAAAATCGCAGGATGAGGAGCAGACGAATTCCTCTGAGAAATTCGATGCGTGATCGACGCCGCGGTTACGCCGCGTTAGCCGAGATACGGCGCGCTGATGGCGTGATCTCGGACGTTGTGGGCCGTTGCAACAACATGAGTTGCGGCCCGGCAGACGACCCGCTCGCGCACGCCGGACTTCGACGTGCACGGATGCCGCGACGTGATGAATCGTTGCGTCGCGCCGCATTCGGGAAAGGTGTAATTCTGCGTGTTCGAGTGCCGCGCGAGCGGGGTGACGATTGCCATCGGAAGGCAACTCGTGGCGCTATCCAAATCGTGCCGTTAGCGAAATGGAAATCGCATGGACGGCGTTTCGTCGATACGCATTGCTGCATGCGAACTTCGCATCTCGATGGTTTGTGAAACGTCCATTCGTCGGTCGCCGAATGGAGCGATATTGCTGTCATCCGACGGTTTCGAATCTGCGAATTAGTCGTTGCGCGAGGCTCCATCTTTCGCTTCACTTTCTTTCCGTACGCTCGACCTACCGAAAGACGCCGACACCGAATACCGATTCGAGCACTTCATTGACAGACGTCGATACGTCCACTAGATTAGCCGCATGCACGCACTTCTCGTTACGACCACCGCAACCACCACCACGACCGCCAATGGCGGGCCGAGGGGAGGTTGCACGTCGTAAGTCGTTGCGTCAAACCATCCCGAAGCCCCGCCGGAAACGGACGGGGCTTTTTTTCGCGCTCCGTTCGGCCGGCACCACGTTCGACGGAGAAACCATGAACGATTTCGATCACCGCGTGCTCGGCAACAAGCTCGATTTGTTTCACCAGCAGGATGAAAGTCCCGGCGCCGTTTTCTGGCATCCGCGCGGAATGGCGCTTTATCGCGTCGTCGAGGAATATATTCGGGTCCGAATGCGGCAGGCCGGTTTTTCCGAAGTGCGGACGCCGCAGATCCTGTCTCGCGATCTGTGGGAACGGAGCGGCCATTGGGAGAAGTTCGGCAGGAACATGTTCTCGCTCGACAGCGACGGGCAGCCGTTCTGCCTCAAGCCGATGAGTTGCCCCTGCCATGTGCAGGTATTCAAGAAGGGCAGCCGTTCATACCGCGATTTACCGATCCGATATTGCGAATTCGGCGCGGTCCATCGCGCCGAACCGTCCGGTGCATTGCACGGCCTCATGCGCGCGCGTGCATTTACGCAGGACGACGCTCATGTACTTTGCCTGCCCGACCAGATCGAAGATGAAGTCGCGCGGTTCTGCAAGCTGCTGAAGACGATCTACGCGGATTTCGGGTTCGGGGAGTGCGACGTGGCGTTGTCGACGCGGCCGCCGGCGCGTGCCGGCAACGATGCGGTCTGGGATCGCTCGGAAGCGATGCTGGCGTCGGCCGCGCGGGCGGCCGGGCTGGAATTCGCGATCCTGGCCGGAGAAGGCGCGTTTTACGGGCCCAAGCTCGAATTCCATCTGCTCGACCGCCAGGGACGGAAGTGGCAGTGCGGCACGATCCAGCTCGATTTCGTGCTGCCGGAGCGGCTCGGCGCAACGTATGTGTCGGAGAGCGGCGCGAAGGCGACGCCGGTCATGCTGCATCATGCGGTTCTCGGGAGCCTCGAGCGATTCATCGGCATCCTGCTCGAGCACCATGAGGGATGGCTGCCGACGTGGCTTGCTCCCGACCAGATCGTCGTGGCCAACATCGGCGACGATCATCGCGCATTTGCCGATCACGCGGCATCCGCTTTCGAAGACATCGGCTGCCGCGTGCTGCGCGATTTCCGCGCCGAGCGGCTGCCCCGCAAGATCTTCGATGCAACGGAACTCGCCGCGCCGATCGTCGCGATTGCCGGCCGCAAGGAAGCGCTGGCCGGCGAAGTGTCGCTGCGAATGAGGGGCGGCGAGCAGCACGTGATGACGATCGACGCTGCGCTGGCGTTTCTCAAGCAGCATGCGCGCGTTCCATCCGCGACGCGGGCGTGCTGATACGAAAGGCAATGCAGTCGGCGGGGATTCTCCTCAGACCATTGATTCGTCTGAGGAGATGAACCTGTCGGCAGGCGGCCTTGCGTGCCGGACGACGACGGCCTCGACGACTGACGCACTGCGCTACGCTGCGGCCCGGCCACTGTCAGCCCTATAATCCCGCACGGCAAAATCGCCGCCCCGTACCGATTCGCAAGCCTTCCATGGAGCTTCCCGCAATGTCGCCGAACATCGACGTTCCCTTCTTCCGCATCCTGTCGGACAGCTACGGCCGGCTGCTCGGCAAGCCGCTGGTGCCGGCGGGGATGAGCGCCGCCGAAGGCGCGCGATGGCTGTACGAAGCCGCGCCGTTCGGGATTCTCGCGCACGGTGTCGCGGCAGATCCGGTGTTCGTCTACGGCAACGCGCGCGCGCAGGCGATCTTCGGATACGACTGGGACGAACTGACGGCGTTGCCGTCGCGGTTCTCGGCGGAGCCGATGGAGCGCAGCGAGCGCCAGCGCTTCCTCGAGCAGGTGGCGCGGGACGGCTTCGTGTCGGGATACCGCGGCATCCGCATCACGAAGTCCGGCACACGCTTCTGGATCGAGCATGCGACCGTGTGGCAACTCACGGCCCCGGACGGCAATCATTGCGGTCAGGCGGCGATGATCCCGGAGATCCATCCCATCGGCTGATGCCGTTGCGTGCGTCGCGCGTGCGCGGCGCGGGTCGGGCCGGATGCCGAAACCTGCGCCGGCCGGCGAGATAACGAATTCGTAATCGACGGCTCACCTTGCCGAAAGTGCCCGTTACCGAGAATGGAGTCTCACTCTTCATCGCACTGGGTGGAGAGCGAAGAACCGAAACCGCTCCCGGATACGGTCATACCACTCCAATAGGTGAACCTCATGAAGAATCTGATCCGCGCCGTCCTGATCTCATGCGCATTGAGCGCGCCCGTCGTCGCCTTTGCGCAAAACACGAACGGTCCCGTCACGCGTGCCGAAGTGCGCGCCGACCTCGCACGCGTCGAACGGGCAGGGTACCGTCCGATCGGCAACGACCCGTTCTACCCCAGCGACATCCAGGCGGCCGAAGCGAAGGTCGCCGCCCAACGACCGGACGCATCGCCTGCGCAGTCGCACGCCGTTGCGTCGCAATCCGACGCGCAACGCGCGGCGGTGTCGTACGCGTCGAACGATACGTCGGGGCTGTACGAACATCACTGAGCGCTTCGCGCGACTTGGCCGGCATGCGCTGCACGGCGAGGGAACGCACGATTCGACGCCGCGCGGCCGGCCGCATGCCGATGGGCCGTGGGCCGCGATGCGCGCCGTAGCGGCGCGCGCTCAACGATGGAGCAGCGGGTAAGCCACCAGCCCGATCAACGCGGCCGCCGCGACCACTACCGGTTCCTGCAGCTTCTTGAAGCGCCACAGCAGCACGACCGTTGCAACGGCGACGATGGCGGTGGGGATATCGACGATCGAGCGCTTCGCGATGACGAGGACGGAGCCCGTGATCGCGCCGACCGCTGCCGCCGTGATGCCGTTCACGAACGCCTTGACGTCGGGCCGGTGGCCGTACTTCTTCACGTAGGGCGCGGGGATGATGGTGAACAGATAGCAAGGCAGGAACGTGCCCAGCGCGGCGACGCACGCGCCGGGCAGGCCCGCCACGAGATAGCCGATGAAGCCGACCGTGATCACGACCGGGCCCGGCGTGATCATCGCGACAGCGACGGCGTCGACGAACTGCTTGTCGTTGAGCCAGTGATGCTCGGTCACGACGCCGCCGTACAGGAACGGCACGATCGCGAGCCCCGATCCGAACACGAACGCGCCCGCCTTGGCAAAGAACGCGCCGATCTGCACAAGTTGCGGCAGATCGATGCCGCTCAGCAGGCCGGTTGCCGCCGGCAGGTTCGCGCCGGCGAGCGCGTTCAGCCCGCCCTTGTGCAGCCATTTCGGCGGGGCGCGCCAGAACCAGCCGATCAGCCCGGCGACGATGAAGAGCCACGCGATTTCCGATTCGGTGATGAACGTCACGGCGGCGAGCGTCAGGAAGATCGCCCAAAGCAGCTTGTCGTTGCCGACGGTCTTGGTGGTGAGCTTGTATGCGCTCATCGCGATGATGCCCACCACCGCCGCCCCGACGCCGTAGAAGACCGCCTGCATCCATGACAGTCCGCCGAAGTGCGCATACGCGAACCCGAGCCCGAGGACCATCAGGAACGACGGCAGCACGAACGCGAGCCCGACGAGCGTCGCGCCGAGGATCCGGTAGTGGACGAAGCCGAGATAGATCGCGAGCTGGGCGGCCATCGGCCCCGGTGCGAGCTGGGCCAGCGTGAGCCCTTCCTTGTAGTCTGCCTCGGTGATCCAGCCGTGCTTCTCGACGAGATCGCGGCGCATGTAGCCGGCGAGCGCGACCGGGCCGCCGAAGCCGAACGCGCCGAGCCGCAGCATGTATCCGACCAGTTGGCCCAGCGAGTAGGTCGGCGTGTTCGTGGCAATCGTCGTGGTCATGAACGTCCCCCGGTTTCGCTCTTTCCATTCGATGCGAAGTGCGCGTACAGCGCGTCGAGCACCGCGCCCATCTGCTCCAGCAACTGATCGTCGCTTTCGGCGCGCTGACGCGTGCCGGCCATCACGGCCTCGAAGCCGACCGCTTCGGGCACGGCCGGGCCGCCCACGTCGAGCGCGTGCACGATCTCGCCGAGCCGCATCAGCGCCGCGTCCTCGTCGAGCCCGAAACTCGCGAGCAGCACTTCGAACGTCACGCGCTCGCCGACGTGGGTGAACGCGGCGCCGTCGAAATCGAAGCCGAGCGCGTCAGGCGGGCAATCCGCCGGCGACGCGAGCCAGATGAAGCGCGCTCGCGCATCGATGAAGCGGCGGATCAGCCACGCGCTGGCGACGCGATCGACCCACATGCGCTGTCGCGTCGCCCAGGTGCGCCCTTGGTACGCGTCGATCGCGAGCACGCGGATCGCGCGCTCCGCGGCGTGCGGCTCGCCCGGCGACAGCACGGTGTCGACGAGCGCGATGAAGTCCTGCAACGCGACTTCGGCGCGGGTTGCCGAGTCGCCCGGGAAGTAGTCGATCGCCCGGATCGCGTCGAAATCCTTGCGCAGGCGGCGCAGCAGCCGTGCCAGTTCCGTGGCGGACTGTCCGGCAAGCGTCTTGCGGGCGTCCGCGAGCGTCCGCATGAACGCCGTGTAGTCGTCGCTGCGGTCGAACAGCGCGCGAAATGCCTGCTCCTGCGCCGCATCGGCGCTCGGCGCGCGCAGCAGATGCGCGCTGCCGCCGCTGTCGGCGATCGCGTCCGCCAGTTCGTCCAGCGTTCGGTGCTGCTCGTCCGAGTGCGGCAGCAGGTAGACGCCGTCGCGCAACACCGCGCAGCCCTTTGCCTTGAGCGCGCGCCAGAACCGCATGCGCGCCGTCGCGTTCTGGGTCGGGAGCGTCAGCACGAGCAGCGACCAAGTGGTGAATGAGTTCATGTAGGGGATGCTACTTCTGTGTCGCAAGTTCTACAAGTTTCTCGCTGCGATGTCGTCCTGACGCTCCGGGGCGCGCGCATCGTTTGGTCGGACCAATGGCCGAGATACCCCTCCCCACTATCCGAACCCGCGATTTGATATATAGTCCCCCCCGGTATATGAAGGGACCACCATGAGCCACACCATCCAGGAAAAGCAGAAGCTGCTCAACCGGGTCCGCCGCATCAAGGGGCAGATTGAGGCGATCGAGCGCGCGCTCGAGGAAGAGCGCGGCTGCAACGAGATCCTGCAGCAGATCACGAGCTGCCGCGGCGCGATGAACGGGCTGCTGGCCGTCGTGCTCGAGGATCACATCCGCAGCCATCTGGTCGACGCGGAAGGTCACGACGACGAAGGCAGCGCGAGCGAGCAGCTGATCGAAGTCGTGCACAGCTACTTCAAATGACCGGAGGCGCAATGAGCCGTTTCAGCGATGAGGCCTTCGGCGCAGGGCACGACCACATTTTCCTGGGCGCGGCGCACGAGCAGAACGAACGCAGGACCTGGACCGTCATCGTGCTGTGCGCGGCGATGATGGTGGCCGAGATCGTCGGCGGGTCGATCTTCGGCTCGCTGGCGCTCGTCGCCGACGGCCTGCACATGTCCACGCACGCGGGGGCGATGCTGATCGCGGCACTGGCCTATACGTATGCGCGCAAGCATGCGGACGACCGGCGGTTCGTGTTCGGCACCGGCAAGCTCGGCGACCTCGCGGGATTCACGAGCGCGATCGTGCTCGCGGTGATCGCGCTGCTGATCGGGTACGAGGCGGTGTCGCGTTTCCTGTCGCCGGTGCCGATTCGTTTCGGCGAAGCGATTCCGATTGCGGTGCTCGGCTTGCTCGTCAATCTCGCAAGCGTGTGGCTGCTGGGCGGCGACCATCACGGCCATGGGCATCATCACGGGCATGCCCACGGACATCATCACGACCACGACCACGAACATGAGCACGACCACGACGCGGAAGCGCACCGGATCGTCGACGGGCAGCACGCATTCGCCGTGTCGGTGTTCGAGGACGGCGTGCCGCCCGTGTTCCGGATCGCGCCGGCGACGCACGACGCGGCGCTCGTCGACGCGGCCGCCGTATCGATCACGACGCTGCGTCCGGACGGCAGCCGCCATACGTTCGCGATGCAAAGCCGCGACGGCTATCTGGAGTCCATCGAGACGATCCCCGAGCCGCATGCGTTCACGGCGATCGTCCGGCTGAACGGCCGCGAGCACGCGCTGACGTTCGCCGAGAGCGAGCACGAGCACGGCGCCTCGGCGGCGGCCCGCGATCACAACATCCGCTCGGCCTACATCCACGTGCTCGCCGACGCGGCGGTGTCCGTGCTGACGATCGCCGGCTTGCTGCTCGCGCGTGCGTTCGGCTGGCTGTGGATGGACCCGCTGGCCGGCATCGTCGGCGCGCTGGTGATCGCGAACTGGTCGTACGGGCTGATGCGCGACACGGGCCGCATCCTGCTCGACATGAATCCGGATCGCCGCCTGGCGGACAGCGTGCGCGCCGCGCTCGAAAGCACCGGCGACCGGATCCGCGATCTGCACGTGTGGCGTCTCGGGCCGGGCCACATGAGCGCGGTCGTGTCGGTGCTGACCGACGACCCGCAGCGCGATGCGCGCTACTACCACCGCGTGCTGCAACGCTTCGGCAGCCTGTCGCACGTGACGGTCGAAGTCGTGCCCGTGACGCGAGGGCAATGACGATGGCAGTCAAGTCGCCGTGCGTCGAGGTATGCTCGTTCGACGGCCGCACCGGCTACTGCGTCGCGTGCCTGCGCACCCGCGACGAAGCGCGCGGCTGGAAGAAGATGACCGACCATCGGCGGCATCAGATCGTCAATGACCGTGCTCGGCGGCATGCCAGGCTCGCGCGCGACACACCCGATTGATCGCACGATGAACACGCCCGCACCGATTCGACGCAAGCAGCCGATCCCGCGTACCGTCTGGGCGCTGGGCCTCGTGAGCCTGTTCATGGATCTGTCGTCCGAACTGATCCATGCGCTGTTGCCGATCTATCTGGTGACGACGATGGGCATGAGCGTCGTCGCGCTCGGCGTGCTCGAGGGCGCGGCCGAGGCGACCGCGCTGATCGTGCGGATTTTCTCGGGCGCGATCAGCGACTGGCTCGGCCGCCGCAAGGCGCTGCTGCTTGCCGGGTACGGGCTCGCCGCGCTGACGAAGCCGCTGTTTCCGCTCGCGCACGGGCCGGGGCTCGTGATCGCCGCGCGCCTCGTCGACCGCTTCGGCAAGGGCATCCGCGGCGCGCCGCGCGATGCGCTCGTCGCCGACGTCGCCCCGCCCGAGATTCGCGGCGCATGCTACGGGCTGCGGCAGTCGATGGATACCGTCGGCGCGTTTCTCGGCCCGATGTGCGCGATCGTGCTGATGCTGGGGTTCGCCGACCACATCCGGATCGTGATGTGGTTCGCCGTCGTGCCCGCGTTCCTCGCGATCGCCCTGATCGTGTTCGGCGTGCGCGAGCCCGAGCATGCGGCGCCGCAGCGCGGCTTTCGTTCGCCGCTGCACTGGCGCGCGTTGCGCGAGTTTCCGCGCGCGTACTGGTACGTCGTCGCGATCGGCGCGACGTTCACGCTCGCGCGCTTCAGCGAGGCGTTCCTGGTGCTGCGCGCGCAGCAGGCCGGGATGGAGCTCGCGTGGGTGCCGTCGGTGATGGTCGTGATGAGCGTCGCGTATACGCTGTCCGCGTATCCGGTCGGCGTCGTATCGGACCGGCTCGACCGGCGCGCGCTGCTCGCGATCGGCATGGCGCTGCTGATCGCCGCCGACCTGCTGCTCGGTCTCGGCGGGTCGATGCCGACGATGTTCGCCGGCGTGGCCGTATGGGGGCTGCACATGGGGTTCACGCAGGGGATACTCGCGGCGATGGTGTCGGAAACATCGCCGGCCGCGCTGCGCGGCACCGCGTTCGGCGTATTCAATCTGGTCAGCGGGATCTGCATGCTGCTCGCCAGCAGCATCGCCGGCGCGCTGTGGACGCACTTCGGCGCATCGACCACGTTCGTCGCCGGCGCGGCGCTGGTCGTGGTGCCGCTCGCGCTGTGCCGCCTCATGCCGCGCGTCGCGCCGCCGGCGGCGTGAGGTGGCGTGAGGCGATGCACTGCGCGTGCGTCGGGCGGCGCTCGCGCTGACACAGCCGCGACTGCATCCGCGACCGGCGACTTTCCCCCAGTTGCCGAATCGATCCCCAGCCATTGAGCCGCGCTCTCCCCGTTGAGCCACGCTCCACCCGCAACTCCCCCTCCGCAATTTTTTTCGATTTATCTGCCGCTATTCTCGGCGTTGTCGAAGATCGGATGTACGCGCGATGTAATACCGACCGCGCCGGACGATTCCGCGGAAGTATTTACGCAACGCCGAGGTACGCACCGTCCGGCGCGCCCTTCACATGAGTGATTCCATCGTTCAGGAGAGCGTCTGCCATGGTTGCCGGAAAATCGCTTCGCGCCGTGCTGCTTGCCGTGTCGATCGCCGCGGTCGCGCCGCCCGGCCACGCGGGCAATACCACCGATTGGCTGGCGAACACCTACGGCACCCTCGCCGCCCACGTCGGCAACGCCGCGCGTTCCATGTGGGTCGCGCCCGAAGGCGTCATCTATACGGCTTCCAACTGGGACGAGGATGAAGGCGGCGTCGCCGTCTACCAGAACGGCAAGAGCCTCGGCTCGATCGGTGCACACGGCGAGTTTCAGGGCGGCGCGATCACCGGCAACGCGACGTCGTTGTTCGTCGCGCTGCAGCCGGGCAGCGGATACGGCAGCGGCGCGGTCGGGCGCTACAACCGCGCGACGCATTACCGCGACCGGCTGATCCTGGTCACCGCCGCGACGAACCAGCCGCGGGTCGACGTCGTCACCGGGCTCGCCACGGCGGGCTCGCTCCTTTATGCGAGCGATTTCTACGGCAATCGTGTCCGGGTCTTCACCACCGACGGCGTCTGGCAGCGGGACATCAACGTGTCGGGCCCGGGCGCGCTCGCCGTCGATGGCGCGGGCAACGTGTGGGTCGCGCAGAAGAGCGCGGGCACGATCGTCGCGTTCGGTCCGACCGGCGCGCTGCTGAACACCATCCGGATGGCCGGCGAGTCGCGGCCGTCGGCGCTCTATTTCGACGCGTCGTCGAAGCAGCTGATGGTCGGGGACGAGGGCCCCGACATGAACATCAAGCGCTACGACGTCGCCGGCACGCCGACGCTGGCCGGCACCTTCGGCATTCGTGGCGGCTATCTCGACACCACGTCGGGCATCAAAGGCCAGGTCGGCGCGCAGCGCTTCACCCGCGTCGCCGGCATCGGCAGGGACAGCGCCGGCAACCTCTATGTGCTCAACAACCCGTGGGGCGGCAGCTGGGACCTCGGCCGCAACGGCGCCACCGACATTCATGCGTACAGCAGCGCCGGCAACCTGCGATGGACGCTTCAGGCGCTCAACTTCGAGGGCATCGCCGCGCCGGACCCGATCACGGACGGCGCGCTGTTCTATGGCGGCACCCACATCTACAGCGGCAGCGCAGGCGGCGCCTTCGTCGCGAACACCGTCGATCCGTTCACCTACCCGTCGGACCCGCGCATCGACATGAACGACGTGCAGCGCGACGAGCATTTCGGGCTGCTCACGTCCGTCGGCACGCGCCGGATTCTCGTGGCGGCCGGCCAGAACCCGCCGATCTACTACTTTTTCCATTTCAACGCGGCGAACGGCTATATCGCGATTCCGGATGCATCGATTCCGGGGCCCGCGTTCAATACGACCCTGCGCGTCTCGAGCGGATTCAGCATCGACGGCAAGGGCGACGTCTGGGCCGGCCTCGACCACACCGGCGCGATCTATCACTATCCGCTCGCGAGCTTCGACGCGAGCGGCAAGCCTTCATGGGGCGCGGGCGTGCCGACGCCGATTCCCGCGAGCGTCCAGCCGCTGACGCGCATCGTCTATCTCGCGGACAGCGACACGATGATTCTCGGCCAGGGCATCGTCGGCAGTACGGACTGGACGGCGATCGGCACGCGGATCGAGGTGTATCACGGCTGGCGTGCGGGCAACACCACCGCCCCCAATCCGGTGATCACCCTCCCCAGCGGCGCCAAGTCGATGGACGCGGCCGGCAATCATCTGTTCGTCGGCTACTGGTTCGGCGGCAGCGGGCCGGCCAGGCCGAACGTCGACGCGTTCAATCTCGACACTGGCCGGCTCGACACGACGCTCGTCAATGCGAGCCCGGCGACCGTCGATACGAGTAGCGCGATCGACGCGATGTACAGCGTCCGCGCGTACCGCCGCGCGAACGGCGAGTACGTGGTGACGAAGAACAATGTCAAGGGCAACAGCATCACCGTTTATCGGTGGACGCCTTGAGGCGGCGCGACGGCCGCGAGCGTTCACTTCGCCGCCGCGGCGTTGCCGTCGATGGCTTGCGTTTGTAAAGAAGCGATGACGAGGAAACGGGAAAGCGCGCGCCGGTCGGCCGGCACGCGCTTTCCCATTCAGATGCGACCGAGCAGCACCAGTATCACGACGATGACCACGATCAGGCCAACCGAACCGGACGGCCAGTAACCCCAGCTCCGACTGTGCGGCCACGCCGGAAACGCGCCGATGAGCAACAGAATCAGAACGATGATAAGGATCGTACCGAGCATCGCATCCCTCCTGAGATTGTTGGAAAAGACGATGTCTGGCGTCGCAATTCCTGTGCCGCGGCGAGCGGCGTGACGGTTGACGGGCGTGTTCACGCACCGGGGATTCACGCAATGAATGCCGATAGATTCAGAAAATAAATTTCAAAAATGCATACGCGATCGCTATGCTGGTCTTTCGGCACCGCTTCGATGGATACGCAATGGCTGAACTCTATCTGGTACGGCACGGACAGGCGTCGTTCGGCACGGAGAACTACGACCGGCTCTCCGCGCTCGGCGAACGGCAAAGCGTCTGGCTCGGCGAATATTTCGCGCGCCAGGGCCTGACCTTCGACCGGGTGATCTGCGGGACGATGAACCGGCATGCGCAGACGGTCGACGCGATCCTGCGCGGGATCGGCGGCGAACGCGTGACGGTCGACCGCCACCCGGGCCTGAACGAATACGACTTCGAAGGGCTGTTCGCCGCGGCTGCCGCCGACTATCCGGAGCTCGCGCGGCTTGCGGCGGGCTCGATGAAGGAGCATTTCCGCGCGCTACGGCAGGTGCTGCATCTGTGGGCCGACGACCGGCTCGGCGACACGGCGCCCGAAACGTGGGCGCAGTTCCAGCAGCGCGTCGCCGACGCGCGCGCCGCGATCCGGCAGGGCGGCGGGCAGCGCGTGCTTGCGGTGAGCTCGGGCGGGCCGATCGCCGTCACCGTGCAGCAGGTGCTCGCGGCGCCGCCGTCGAGCGCGATCGCGCTGAACCTGCAGATCCGCAACAGCGCCATTTCGCAGTATTTCTTCAACGCCGATGCATTCAACCTGGCGTCGTTCAACGGCATCCCGCATCTCGACGATCCCGAACGACACGCATGGCGCACCTACGGCTGACCCAACTCACGGAACGATCGCGACGATGACCCATCCTGCCCCGCCCCTCGACGCAGCCCGCCTGACGCGCTATCTGGAAGCGCACGTGCCGGGCTTCGAAGGCCCGCTCGACCTGGAGAAGTTCGCCGGCGGCCAGTCGAACCCGACCTTCCTGCTGAACGCGAAGAGCGGCCGCTACGTGCTCCGGCGGCAGCCGCCGGGCGAGCTGCTGAAGTCCGCGCATGCGGTGGACCGCGAATTCCGGATCCTGACCGCGCTGTCGGGCACCGCCGTGCCGGTCGCGCGTCCGTATCACCTGTGCGAAGACCGCGACGTGATCGGCAGCCTGTTCTACGTGATGAGCTACGAGGACGGGCGGATCTTCTGGAGCCCCGCGCTGCCGGACCTGCCGAAGCCGGATCGTGCGATCTGCTACGACGCGGTGCTGCAGACGATGGTCGCGCTGCACGAGGTCGACGTCGACGCGGCCGGCCTGTCCGACTACGGCCGGCCCGGCAATTATTTCGAGCGGCAGATCGGCGTGTGGACGAAGCAGTATCGCGCGGCGGAAACGGAGCGGCTCGACGCGATGGAGACGCTGATCGACTGGCTGCCGAAGGCGTGCCCGGCCGACACGGGCCGGCCGGCGCTCGTGCACGGCGACTTCCGGATCGACAACCTGATGTTCGAGCGCGACAGCTATCGCGTGAAGGCGGTGCTCGACTGGGAACTGTCGACGCTCGGCAATCCGCTCGCCGATCTCGCGTATTTCTGCATGTGCCTGCGGCTGCCGTCCGCCGGCGACGTGCCGGGGCTCGCGGGCGAGGATCGCGACGCGCTCGGCATCCCGCACGAAGCGCAGATCGTCGCGCGTTATTGCGAGCTGCGCGGGATCGAGCCGATCGAGAACTGGCACTTCTATCTCGCGTTCAGCTTCTTCCGGCTCGCCGCGATCGCGCAGGGCGTGAAGGCCCGCGCGCTGAAGGGCAATGCGTCGAGCACGAAGGCGCGCCAGGTCGGTGAAATGGCGGGGCGGCTCGCCGAGGAAGCCGTGCGCGTGATCGACGCCCATCGCTGAACAACCCGAAGCAGATGCGGCGCTCGCCGCACGCACATACATACATGGAGGAGCAATAGATGGCAACGAATCTGTTCGACCTGACGGGGAAGATCGCGCTCGTGACCGGCGCGAGCCGCGGAATCGGCGAGGAAATCGCGAAGCTGCTCGCGGAGCAGGGCGCGCACGTGATCGTGTCGAGCCGCAAGATCGACGACTGCCGCGCGGTCGCCGACGAGATTGCCGCGGCGGGCGGCAAGGCCGAGGCGCTCGCGTGCCACGTCGGCCGGATGGAGGACATCGCCGCCGCGTTCGAGCAGATCCGCGCGAAACACGGGCGCCTCGACATCCTCGTCAACAACGCCGCCGCGAATCCGTACTTCGGCCACATCCTCGATACCGATCTCGCGGCCTACGACAAGACCGTCGAGGTGAACATCCGCGGCTATTTCTTCATGTCGGTCCAGGCCGGCAAGCTGATGCGGGCACAGGGCGGCGGCGCGATCGTCAACACCGCGTCGGTGAACGCGCTGCAGCCGGGCGACCGGCAGGGCATCTATTCGATCACGAAGGCGGCGGTCGTCAACATGACGCGCGCGTTCGCGAAGGAATGCGGGCCGCTCGGGATTCGCGTGAACGCGCTGCTGCCGGGCCTCACGAAAACCAGGTTCGCCGGCGCGCTGTTTGCCGACGAGGCGATCTACGAAGCCTGGAAGGCGAAGATCCCGCTGCGCCGTCACGCGCAGCCGCGCGAAATGGCCGGCACGGTGCTGTACCTCGTGTCGGACGCGTCGAGCTACACGAACGGCGAGTGCATCGTCGTCGACGGCGGGCTGACCCTCTGAGCGCGCGACGACCTACGACGGCCTGCGGGCCTTTTGAACCGAACGAACACGTGCAATTGCGAGGAATCGATCATGGATTTTGGCTATACCCCGAAGGTGGAAGAACTGCGTGAGCGCGTGCGTGCGTTCATGGATGCGCACATCGTGCCGCGCATCCGCCAGTGGAACGACGAAGTGCATGCGGGGCACTACCCGGTGTCGTTCATGGAGGAATTGAAGGCGCGCGCGAAGGCCGAAGGGCTGTGGAATCTGTTCCTGCCGCATCTGAAGGAAGACGAGCCGGGCACGGCGCTGACGAACCTCGAATACGCGCCGCTCGCGGAGATCATGGGGCGCGTCGCGTGGGCGTCGGAGGTTTTCAACTGCAATGCGCCGGACACCGGCAACATGGAGTTGCTGCACATGTTCGCGACGCCGGCGCAGCGCGACGAGTGGCTGCTGCCGCTGCTGCGCGGCGAGATCCGCTCGGCGTTCGCGATGACCGAGCCTGCGGTGGCGTCGTCGGACGCGACCAACATCACGACGCGCATCGAGCGCGCCGGCGACGAGTACGTGATCAACGGCCGCAAGTGGTTCATCACGAATGCCGCGCATCCGAACTGCAAGATCTTCATCGTGATGGGCAAGACCGACCCGGCGGCGGAAGCGCACCGGCAGCAGAGCATGATCCTCGTGCCGCGCGACACGCCGGGCGTGACGGTGGTGCGCAACATCACCGTGGTCAATCACTACGCGCCGGAAGGGCACTGCGAGATCACCTTCGACAACGTGCGCGTGCCGGCGCGCAACCTGCTCGGCGACGAAGGCAGCGGCTTCGCGATCGCGCAAGGCCGCCTCGGGCCGGGGCGCATCCACCACTGCATGCGCTCGATCGGCGCGGCAGAGCTCGCGCTCGAGCTGATGATCGATCGCGCGCAGTCGCGCGAGGCGTTCGGCAAGCCGCTGAACCGGCACGGGACGGTCGGCGAATGGATCGCGCGCTCGCGCATCGAGATCGACCAGGCGCGGCTGCTCGTGCTGAAGGCCGCGTGGATGATCGACAAGGTCGGCGCGAAGGCCGCGCGCAAGGAAATCTCGATGATCAAGGCGCTCGTGCCGACCATGTACACCGACGTGTGCGACCGCGCGATGCAGGTGTTCGGCGCGATGGGCCTGAGCCCGGACACGCCGCTCGCCGATCTGTGGAGCTGGGGGCGCGCGCTGCGCTTCGCAGACGGCCCGGACGAGGTGCATCTGCAGTCGATCGCGCGGATGGAGATCAAGGGCGCCGTGCGCGGCGCGACCGAGCCGTATCTGACGCGCCCGCCGCGCGACTGAACGTGTCGCTGCGATGTCGCTGCGATGTCGCGGCGAGCGCGCGCGAGCGGACGCGAGGTGGCCGAACCCGACGCGCGCGCCGTATTAAGATGCCGGCAAGGAGATCCGGCGATGCGCCTTTCGAAGATTGACCTGAACCTGTTCGTCGTATTCGAGGCGATCTACGACAAGCGCAACCTGACGCGCGCGGCCGAGGTGCTGAGCATCACGCAGCCGGCCGTCAGCAATGCGCTCGCACGGATGCGCAAGTCGCTGAACGACCCGCTGTTCGTGAGCACGCCGGCGGGCATGAAGCCGACGCCGATGGCCGAGAACATCATCGGCCGCGTGCGCGAGGCGCTGCAGCTGCTCGACTCCAGCGTGCACGAGGGCGACGTGTTCGATCCCGCGTCGTCCGCGCGCGTGTTCCGGCTGAGCATGAGCGACCTGACCGAGGCGCTGGTGCTGCCGGCGCTCGGCGAGCTGCTGCAGCAGCAGGCGCCCGGCATGCACGTGCACAGCTACTACACCGATCGGCGCGAGGTGGCGACCGCGCTCGCGAACGGCTCCGTCGACATCGCGGTCGACGCGCCGCTGATCGACGATCCGTACCTGCACCAGGCCCAGGTCGAACGCGACCGCTACGCATGCATGATCCGCCACGATCATCCGTTCAAGGGCAAGGTGCTGACGCTGGACGATTACCTGGCGATGGGGCACATCCACGTGTCGAGCCGCCGCACCGGCGCCGGCCACGTCGACGCGGAGCTCGCGCGCCTCGGGCGGCGCCGCAACATCCAGATGCGCGTGCAGCACTACATGGTCGCGCCGCTGATCGCGATGCGCGGCGATCTCGTGCTGACGGCGCCGGTCCGGCTGCTGCGCCGCTATCCGGCGCGCATTCTCGAGCTGCCGTTCGAGGTGCCCGACCTCGAATACTGCTGCTACTGGCATCGCAGTGCCGACCAGGATCAGGGCAGCCGATGGTTGCGCGAGCAGCTGATGACGCTGATGGGCGGGATCGGCGAGCCGCAGTGATGCATCGCAGTGACGTGCCGCAGTGATGTGCGCGCCGCTTGCTAACGGTCTTCGTCGAAGCGCGCCGATGCGGGGCGGCGCTTCATCTCCTTCAGCCAGCGCCGGACGTTGTCCGGATCCTCGAACTCGCGCAGCGTGACGGTCAGGTCCTGAATGCTGCGCTGCATGCCGGCGATGTCACGCGCGAGCAGGCGCACCACGGTGTCGGGCGCGATCTTCACGGACGGCGCGATGCCGTAGGTTCGGCGGAAATCGTTCTCCACGTGTTCGATCTCGCGGTCGAGCTCGCGCAGCTGCTCGTCGAGGATGCCGTTGTAGCGCGTCAGCCGCGCTTCGCCGAGGCCGGCGATCGCATGCCGGTCGATCTGTTCGATCTCAAGCTGAAGCTCCAGCAGCTGCAGCAGGTTGCGCTTCGCATAGGCGTGGTTGACCCGCTGCATCAGCGCGGTCTTGCGTTCCTGGTCGTGCGGATCGGTGGCGCGATCGGGATGCAGCGCGCTGGCCAGCTTGCGGTAGATCTCGCGGATCGACTTGCTCGATTCGGCCTGCTCCGCTTCGGCGCGCGCCTGCGCGGCTGTCTGCTTCGGCGTCTTCCTGCGCTTCGCGCGCTGCGCCTCGCGTGCCGCGTGCGCGGCCATGTCGCGCTCGAACTGCGCGTCGAGCTCGGCTTGGAGCCGTTGCGCCAGTTCGTCGGGTGACAGGGCATCGAGATCGTCTGCCGCGTCGGCGCCGGGCGCGGGCTGCGGATCGGCCGCTGCGCTGCCGGCCGGCCCGCTTGCATGATGGCGATCGTAGACGCGCTGCAGCGCCGCGTCGTCGGCGGCGTCGAGCACGTCGCGGGCCATGTCCGCGATCAGGTCGGACAGCGTGCGCTGCTCGGCCTTGCTGAGTCCGCTACGCAGGAACGCGTCGTCGAGCAGATGAATCAGCCGCGTGCGCAGCGCCGCCGATTCGCGTTCGAGCGGCAGCAGCGCGTCCACGAACTTCTTCTGGAACGCCGGCGTGACGGCGTCCCACGCCGCGAGGCGCTCGCGCCGCTTGTCGATGCGCTCGACGAGCGTGTTGAAGGTCTTCTGGGCGTCGGACAGGCGGGCTGTCTCGTGACCGGGCGCGATCGCAATCGCGGCACCGCGGCGTGCGGTCATGATGTGGGGTCCTCCGGCCGCGGCGGGACGCGCGGCAGGCCGGTATTTTAGCTGGACGCGAGAGGCCGCTGTGCGGCGGTGTGCCCGCGCATGCGTCGATCTTCACGCGCGCACTGCGCATCGGCACCCCACACCTCATCGGTTCGCTGCCGCGACGGCCGCTGCGCCCGACGACGTGCGCGGTGCGCCGCCCGAGCCGTAGGCCGCTTCGCCGCTGCGGTGTTCGGCGGCGCGCTTCTCCTCGAGGCGCGCCTGCGCGGCGACGATGCCTTCCGGGTAGTTGTCGGCGTCGCCGGCGGATGGATCGTAGCCGACCGATTCGAGGTCGAGCAATTCCTGGCGAACCTGTGCACGGGTGAGCGGCGACTGCGCATACGATGCGCGCGGTGCGGCGAGCAGGACGGTCGCGGCCGCGCAGAGCGTCGCGAAGGTGACGATGATGGATTTCATGATTTCCTCGGAGGGTTTCGCTGCGGTTCGTCGCGCACGCGGCGGGCCGCAGCGACGAAACGAATCGATACGCGTGGAACGCAACGCACGTCACGCGGCGGCGGCCGTCGCCACGGTCATGTCCGGTCGCGCCGCCACCGCGCGCAGCATGCTGACCGACGGCAGCCTGAAGCGCTCGGCGGCGAGATCGACGAACGCGCGCACCTTGCCCGGCAGGAACTCGCGGCCGGGATACACGAGCGACACGGCGACGCCGTCGCTGACGAGTCGGTAATCGGCGAGCACGCGTTTCAGCGCGCCGCTGCGCAGATCGCTCGCCACCGCGAATTCGGGCAGCAGCGCGATACCGCCGCCCGCAAGCGCGAGCTGACGCTGCATCAGCGCGCTGTTCACTGTGACGCGCGGCTCGACGTGGAGCGCGTCCACGGTGCCGTCCGGGGCAACCCACCGGCACGTCTTCGCGCCTGTCGCGACGCCGACGATCCGGTGCGCGGCGAGGTCGGCGGGCTGCTGCGGCGCGGTCATGGCGAGCAGGTAGCCGGGCGATGCGACCGCGACGAGCGGCGCATGGGCCAGCGCGCGCGACACGACCGAGAGCGACGAGATCATCGTATCGGCGACGATCCCGCAGTCGAAGCCACCGCCGAGCAGATCGACTTCCGACTCGGTCAGCGTGATGTGCAGCGACACCTCGGGATGGCGCGACTGGTACTCGGCAAACAGCGCGGCCAGCTCCGGCGACATCAAGCTGTGCAGCACGACGACGTTCAGATCGCCGCCGATCCGGCTCGATTCCTGCGTCGCGCGCGACTCGATCTCGGACAGGTCGGCGAGCAGCGAGCGGCAGCCTTGCGCATAGCGGACGCCGACTTCGGTGAGCACCGTCTTGCGCGTCGAGCGTTGCAACAGCTTCACGCCGAGGTGCGATTCGAGATCGCCGACATAGCGCGTCACGAGCGACGGCGACAGGTTCAGCTGGTGAGCGGCATGGGAGAAGTGATGCGTGTCGGCAACCTTGAGAAAGACCCGCATCGCACTGAACAGATGATTCACGACGATTCCTGTTGGAAGGGGCGGTGGCGGCGGCGGATCAGCTGCCGAAGTAGACGTTGCAGAAGCTCGCCGGGCCGATGCAGCCGGCCTCAGGTGCATTCGGTGCATCGGGCGTGCGGGTCGGGGCGACGCGCACCGGTGCGGCGACGGCCTTCGTTGCGGTGGCGCCGTGTGCGCATGCGTCATCGCCTGCATGCGCGGCGGCGACCGCTACGACAGAGGCGATGCTGCTCGATTGCTGCTGCGAGGCGGGCGCCGCCGGTTGCTGTTGCGCGGACGCGGGTGCGGTGACCGTGATGCCGCAAAGCGCGATGAAGGTGGCGAGAACGGAAAGGGAAGCGGACCGGGACATTCAGGATTCCAATTAGACCAAATGGGTTTTACACGCGTTCGATTCGGGACGTGGGCATCGCCGACGCAGGCCGTCGATGGCCGGGAGCGTGTCAGATTCTTCTTGTCGAGTGTGTCGGCGTGCTACGGAAGGATCGTGCGACATGGGCGCCGGGCCCGTCGACGCCGCTATTCGGCGCGACCGATTCACATCGAATCGATGAGGGGAGAATGATGGAAAACCCTGAGCGTGTCCAAGGCGTATTTCCGATGCGGTCGATAAGGCGGATCGATCGTTGATCGATGCATGCGCAACGAAACGACGACGCAAGAAACGACCGCCGCATCCGCGATGCGGCGGTCGATCGATCTGGCGATTGCGGTGGAGATTGCGGCGGCGCCGCCGCCGTCAGCCCTGCTCGCGCGCCGTCAGCGTACGCAGCGACGACAGGCTGCCATGGTCGAGCATCTCGCGCACCAGCTCCGCGAATGCCGTCGACGCGACCGTGCGATACGCGCCCTTGCGGCGCAGCAGTGCGACGGTGCGCACCGGGAACGGCGGGTCGAGCGGCACGTATTGCAGATCGCGATGCTCGAACTCGATCGTGCCGGGCAGGATCGTCGCGATCTTGCCGCGGCTCACGATCTTCAGCACGGCGCTGATCGAATTGGCCTGCAATGCGACGTCGGGCTGCATGTCGTACGACTGGAAATAGCTGTCGACGTAGAAGCGCGACACGAAGCTCGTCGTCAGCAGTGCGAGCGGCGTATCGGCGAGCTGCGTCGGCGTGACGGGCTCGCGTTGCGCGGTCAGCGCATGCGTGCGGCCGACCACCAGCATCAGCTGTTCGGGAAACAGCGCTTCGGCCTCGATTTCGTCGGAGCGCACATCGACGAAGCCGAACGCGAGGTCGACCTGGTCGTCGCCGAGTGCGGTCTCGACCGCATCGAGCGACATCTCGGTGATCTCGATCACGATGCCCGGATAGCGTTCGTGGAACTGCTCGATCACCGGCGCGACGAGGTATTCGGTGAAGGTCGGCGTGAAGCCGATCCGTAGTTGCCCGCGCGACAGGTCGTGCACGTCGTGCAGCGCGCGTTGCGCGGTGACCAGATCGTTGTGCGCGCGGCGCACGTATTCGAGGTACACGCTGCCGAAGTCGGTGAGCTGTACCACGCGGCCGCTGCGATCGAACAGTTGCGCGCCGAGCTCGTCCTCGAGCTGGCGCACCTTCTGCGACAGCGCCGACTGCGACACGCTCAGCGCTTCGGCGGCGCGCGTGAAATTGCGATGCTCGTCGATCGCCAGCAAATAACTGATGTTGCGAAGCAGCGGGCTGCGTTGTGTGAACTTCATCTTGCGCGGATTGATTCGCGAGTCGCGTGGGGCGGGCATCCCGCCATTATGCGCCGGCCGCGCGAGCATCGGATCGTCGACGGTGCTCATTGCCAGCCGCCTCCGAGCGCGAGGAAGGTCGCGATCTGGTCGTCGTTCACCTGCTGCCGTGCCGCGGCGACGGCCGTTTCGGCCGCGAGCCACGTGCGCCGCGCATCGAGCGCGACGAGGCCGCCGACCCGGCCGCCATGGCGCAGTTCGTCGGTACGCTCCATCACGTCGCGCGCGGCGTCGCGCGCTGCCTGCAGACGTTGCAGGCGTTCGAGCGCGGCGGCGTACGTGTTCAGCGACGTCTCCGTTTCGCGCAACGCCGTGAGCACCGTCGCATCGAAATGCGCGAGGCTCGCGCGGCTGTCGGCGCGGGCCGCGTCGATGCGGTCGCGGATCGCGCTGCGATGCAGATCCCAGGTCACCATCGGCCCGACCGCGAAGCGGTTCGTCAACGGCGTGAGGAACGCGGCCGCGCCGCCGGTCGAGCCGATGCTCGCGCCGAGCTTGATGTCCGGATACAGCGCCGCGGTTTCGACGCCGATGCGCGCGGTCGACGCGGCAAGCCGGCGCTCGGCCGCGCGCACGTCCGGACGGCGCGCGAGCAGCGCGCGGCCGTCGCCGGACGGAATCGGCGCGGCCAGTTCGAGCGGCTTGCGGCACGACAGCAGCGCGCGATCGTAGTTCTCCGGCGGCTCGCCCATCAGCGTCGCGAGCCGGAACGCCGCATTCAGCCGGCGCGCCTGCAGCGGCGCGAGCGCCGCGCGGCTGTCGTCGATCGCACCGCTGTCGCGCTGCGCTTCGAAGCTCGGCGCGCGGCCGTTAGCGATCAACTGGCGCGTCAACGCGAGGCGCTGCTGCTGCAGCGCGATCGCCCGCTGCAGCACGTCGATCCGGTTTCCGGCATTGCACAGGTCCGAATACGCGCGCGCGACTTCGGCGGCGACGTTCACGCGCACCAGATCGCGCGCGGCGGCGACGGCCTCGTGGTCGGCGGACGCCGCCTCGATCCCGCGCCGGATGCCGCCGAACAGATCGAGGTCGTAGCTCATCGTGAAGCCGATGTTGTAGATCTCGTGCCGCGGCGGCTCGACGTGCGACAGCACCGCTGCGGCGGATTGCTGCGTGTAGTTCGTCGACGCGTCGAAGCCCGCGCTCGGCTCGCGCGCCGTGCGCGCCGCCGCGAGCAGCGCGCTGCTGCGCTCGAGGTTCGCCTGCGCGGCGCGCAGATCGACGTTGCTCGCGAGCGCCCGCTCGATCAGCGCGTCGAGCGCCGGATCGTCGTACAGCCGCCACCAGCGAGCGGGCAACGGCGCATTCGACGCGGCCGTTGCACCCGCAACGAACGCGCCGCTGGCGGCCGGCGCGTTCGCGAGCGCGGCAGGCGGCACGCGATAGTCCGGGCCGACCTCCGCGCAGGCGGCGAGCGCGAGGCCGAGCGCGGCGATCCACGCTTTGCGCACGCTCACCATGGCAGGCTCCGGCGCACCGTGACGTCGCCGGCGCGTGCGTGAATCTCGACCGACGCGGTCTGCCCCGGCACGAGCCGCACGCCGGGCGGCACCGAATCGATCGCGATGCGCACCGGGATGCGCTGCGCGAGCCGCACCCACGTGAACGCCGGGTTCACGTTCGCGAGCTGCGCGTCGCCTCCCGCGCGCTCGCGGTCCTCGACGCCGCCCGCGACGCTCTGCACGTGGCCGCGAATCTCGCTCGCGACGCCCATCAGATAGATGCTGGCCGGATCGCCGACGTGAATCGCGGGCAGCTTGGTTTCCTCGAAGTAGCCTTCCACGCGCAGCGACGTGTCGTTGACCAACGCCATCGCGCCCTTGCCGGCGCTCAGGTACACGCCGGGCAGCAGCCCGACGTTGGTCACGGTGCCGTCGACCGGTGCGCGCACGAGCGTCCGTTCGAGGTTCAGCGCCGCGAGGTCGCGCGCGGAATGCGCCTGCGCGAGCGCCGCGCGCAGCTTCTCGACGCGCGTCGCGCCCTGTTGCGCCGACTCCTCGGCCACCACGTCGGGCATCGCGCGATTGCGGCGGTCTTCGCGGATCGCCTCGTCGAGTTCGGCCTGCTCGCTCGCGAGGTTCGCATCGGCCTGTTCGAGCGCGATCCGGTAGCGGGACGGATCGATCACCAGCAGCACCTGGCCCTTCGTCACTTTCTGGTTGTCGTGCACGCGCACGTCGGTGACGAGGCCGCTCACGTCGGGCGCGATCGGCACCACGTCGGCGCGCACCTTGCCGTCGCGCGTGAGCGGCTCGATCTGGTAACGCACCCATAGTCCGTAGATCGCGGCGACGATGCCGGCGAGGATGGCGGCCGTCAGCACGGTACGCAGCAGCGGAATGATTCGCTTCATGTTCAGGAGAGGAGTCGATGCGGGAGACAGGCGTCGGCAATGCGGGCGATACCCCACCACAGCGCGAAGAAGGCGGCCAGTTCGAGCAGTGCGGGCTGCCACAGCAGCAGGTGCAGGCGCAGCCGCACCAGCATCCCGCGCAGCATGAACGTGACGCCGAGCGCGACGACGGCCCAGGCGAGCGCGGATGGCATGTAGATGCCGAAAATGTGGATCTCTTCGATCATCGCGTCGTTCCTTCGACGAGTTGAACATGCGGAAACAGGTTGCAGCGCATGCCGACCAGCGCGAGCAGCGTGGCGTCGTCGCGGCCGGCGGGGTCGCGCGCGACGGCCGCGATCGCGCGATTCAGCGCGCGCATCAGCGTTGCGTCGGCTGCAATCGGATGGCGGGCGTCGGCGCGCGCGCGATACAGGTTCGACACCTGCGCGAGCGCGGCCTCGATTGCCGGGCGCGTATTCGCGTCGCCTCGATCGAGCCCCTCGCGCGCCTGGATGATGTTGCGGCCGATGCGCAGGTCGCTCAGCCCGTCGACCGCGTGCAACGCGTCGTCCGGATCGGCGAACGCCATGCGTGTTGCGACCTGACCGAGCCGGTCGATCGCGCGCGCCGTCCACGTGGCCGCATCGAGCGGCCGGCGCGGGTCGGCCATCTGCGCGAGATCGGCCCAGTTCTGGCGCACGATCCGGTATGCGGTCCAGCGCGTGCTGGCCGAGCGGAACAGTTTGCTCACGACCAGCGTCGTGGCGATGCCGCCGACCTGCGCGAGCCCCGTGTTGAGGAACAGCGCGAAGTCGGCCTGGAAACGATCGAGAAAGCCCATGGCGACGATGAAGCAGGAGAACATCGGAAACGCGCGCGCGGTGCGTGCGGGATCGGCCTGGATGTAGCCCATCCAGACGAGCGCCGGCGCGAGCGTCAGGATCAGCATCCCGGCGCCGTCGACCCGCGGCAGGATCACGAACAGGTACAGCGCGGCGAGCGGAAACGTGACGAGCGTCGACACGAGGTAGCGGCTGATCATCGGCGCCGGATCGTCCTGCGCCGCGAACGAGCAGGTGACGAGCGCGGCGAAGGCGGCGGTCGCGGACCCGTTCGGCCAGGCGAGGAGAATCCACACCGCGCAGTAGATGACGATCGCGGTGGCCGTCGCCGCGCCGGCGAGCAGCGCGAGCCCGTGATCGCGCGCGAGCGCGAAGCGGCGCGTGGCGTCCGCGGGCGTCAGGTGGCGCGCGAGCTCGGCGTCGCTTGCGGCGAAGCTGCGCACCAGCGTGCGCGCCGCGTGCAGCGTGTCGATGAAATCGGCGGTGCGGTCGAACAGGCTCGCGGCGAGCAGCGACGTCCACGTCGAATCGTGCAGCCGCTCGGCGGCAAGGGCGCGGCAGCGCGCGGCGAGGCCGGCGTCGAGCGCGTCGCCGACCTCCTGCGACGCGTGCAGGTCGGCGATCACCGCGTCGACGAGCGCGGCGGTGTCCGCATCGACCGCGTTCAGCGCGCGCAGCTGGTCGAGCCGGTTCGCCGCGGCCGACGCGATCGACAGCAGCGCGGCAAGGCGGTGCTGCAATGCGGTGACGGTGTCGCGCGTCGCGAGCGCGAAGCGCTGATCGAACGGCAGCGCCGTCGCGATGATGCCGAGCTCCGTCACATCGGCGGCGAGCTTGCGGCGATGCGCGTGTTCGAGGCGCGCGTGGCGGGTGCCGAACGCCTCGGCGGTCCAGCGGCATGCATCGCCGAGAAACGACAGCGCGCGTTCGTGAATCACCGGCCGGTTGTTCGCGGGCTTCACGACGCGGTGCGCGATCGTCACGCACAGGATCGCGACCGACATTTCCTCGACGCGCGACACGGCGGTGATGAAGATGTTGGTCGGATCGTCGAGATACGGAAAGCAGATCACGGCCGAGCTGAACGCCGCCATTTGGAACAGGAACGCGCGCGGCGTGCGATCGAGCACCGCGAGATAGATGCAGAAGCCGATCCACAGCGCGAGGCACAGCACCAGCAGCGCCGGCGAGTTCTGCAGATTGGGTGCGACCGCAACGGTGACGATCGCGCCGGTCGCGATGCCGGCCACGCGATAGATGGTCTTCGGTCGGAACGTGCCGGCCATCGGCTGTGCGGTCACGTATACCGTGAGCAGCGCCCACCACGGGCGCGGAAAGCTGACGGCGAACGAGATCAGCAGCACGAGCGCGGCCGCGACGAAGGTGGTGACCGAGAACAGCAGCTTTCTCGGATCGATGGAGAAGGGGGCGCGCGGCCGTAGCGGCGCGACGGTGGCTTGCGACACGTCGGTTTCCTCGGGCGAGACGGGGGAGTAGTGTTTGCTGCGGGCGCGTTACGGCGCCGGAGGCGGCGTGCCGCACGTCATGTCGTGCGGCACCGGTGGGCAGCATGCGTCGCGGCGGACGGAAACGGAGCGTGCGCGAACGCGGCGGCGCACGCAGGGATGGTTCGTTGGAGGCATTTCAAGCACGGCGAGCGCGCCTTTTCCTTGTTATTCAAGCGTGTGGCGATACGCGGTCGTTCAGCGCGGCGCCACGAAAACGCATTGCGAAGGATCAGGGTTTCATTCGATTGCGATGGACGAAATTGTGCGCTGCGGCGTGCGCGCCGTCCAAGTCGGATTTCCGACCGGGTCGATCGGTTTTACTTATCGCTCGATGCACGCGGCCGTCGGAATGCCGATCGGCACACGGCGGATACAGGCGAGGCGGTTGCACGCGCAACCGTATGAAGGAACGGCCGCTCGCGCAGCCGCGCGACGTCAGAACAATTGCCCCTGGCCGGAGATCACGCGTTCGAAATCGTCGCGCAGGAACGGCAGGATCGCATCGGCGACCGGCTGAAGCTGGCGGCTCAGATAGAACGCGTAGTCGATCGGCGAGCGCATCGTTTCGAGCGGCTCCGGGCCGGCCGTCGTCATCACGTAGCTGATCCAGCCGCCGCGCTGGTATTGCAGCGGCCGGCCATGCGCGTCGTTGAACGCGTCGGCGATGCGCGCCGCGCGCACGTGCGGCGGCACGTTGCGCTGGTATTCGCGCAGCGGCCGGCGCACGCGCTTGCGATAGACCAGCAGTTCGTCGAGCTCGCCGGCCAGCGTGCGGCGGACAGTGTCGCGAATGAAGTCCTGATACGGCTCCCGCCTGAAGACGAGCCGGTACAGTTCCCGCTGGAACTGCTGCGCGAGCGGCGTCCAGTCGGTCCGCACCGTCTCGAGGCCCTTGAACACGACGTCCTCGCTGCCGTCCGGCGCGACCGCGAGGCCGGCGTAGCGCTTCTTGCTGCCTTCCTGCGCGCCGCGCACGGTCGGCATCAGGAAGCGGCGGTAGTGCCGCTCGTACTGCAATTCCAGCGCGCTCTCCAGCCCGAAGCGCTCGCGCAGGTGCGTCGTCCACCAGCGATTCACGTGCTCGACGATCGCGCGCCCGGTGCGCGCGGCCGCGTCGTCGTCGTGCGGCTGGCCGAGCCAGACGAACGTCGAATCGGTGTCGCCATAGATCACTTCGTAGCCCTGAGATTCGATCAGCGCACGCGTGCGGTGCATGATCTCGTGGCCGCGCATCGTGATCGACGACGCGAGCCGCGGATCGAAGAACCGGCAGCCGGTGGAGCCGAGCACGCCGTAGAACGCGTTCATGATGATCTTCAGCGCCTGCGACAGCGGCGCGTTGCGCTGGCGCTTCGCGACGTCGCGGCCTTCCCACACGCGCCGCACGATGTCGGGCAGGCAATGCCGCGTGCGCGAGAAGCGCGCGCCGAGGAAGCCGGGCACGGACGCGTCGTCGCCGGGCCGGGCGAGGCCCTCGATCAGCCCGACGGGATCGATCAGGAACGTGCGGATGATCGACGGGTACAGGCTCTTGTAGTCGAGCACGAGCA
Source organism: Burkholderia ubonensis (assembly GCF_001718695.1). Lineage (NCBI taxonomy): Bacteria > Pseudomonadati > Pseudomonadota > Betaproteobacteria > Burkholderiales > Burkholderiaceae > Burkholderia > Burkholderia ubonensis. Next base: position 111,799 of record NZ_CP013422.1, read on the forward strand.
CCGAATCGTAGAGGCCCGGCCGCGAATCCATCACGAAGCCGCCGGGGCTCGTCTGCCCGGTCACGTCGCCGAGGTTCGGCGCGACGTAGCCGAGCCGGTGCATGCGCGGCATGTACAGGTGCGTGAAGGCCGCGACCGAGCCGCCGGTGCGATCGGCGGCGAGGCCGGTGACGGTCGCGCGCTCGAGCATGAACGACAGCAGGTCCGCCTTCTCGAAGATGCGCGTGACGAGCTCGCAATCCTTCAGGTTGTAGCGCGCGAGCGCGGGCTTGTCGTGATCGAAGCGGCGCTGGATTTCATCCATCCGCTGATACGGGTTGTCGATCGCCTTGCCCTCGCCGAGCAGCGATTGCGCGACGTATTCGAGGCTGAACGACGGGAAGGTCCAGGTGGCGGATTTCAGCGCGTCGATGCCGTCGATCAGCAGTCGCCCGGCCGCCGCGGCGAAGAAATGGTCGGGCTGCTGGCTGTGCGCGCGCCAGTCGAGCACGCCGCCGCCGCGGCCGAGTTTCAGCGCGACGCCGTACTGCTGCGCGTGCGCGTGCAGCACGCGCAGGTCGAACTGGATCAGGTTCCAGCCGATCACCGCATCGGGATCGTGCTCGGCGAACCAGTCGTTCAGCCGCGCGAGCAGCGCGGGCCGGTCGTCGCAGTAGTCGAGCCGGAAGTCGAGGTCGCCCGGATTGCCCGCATCGCCGTTGGGCGGGCCGAGCATGAACACCTGCCGTTGGCCGCAGCCTTCCAGCGCGATCGAATAGAGTTCGCCGTGCGCGCTGGTCTCGATGTCGAGCGACACGCAGCGCAGCGCGGGACGATAGTCGTTCGCGGCTTTCAGCTCACCGTCGGACACCGCGCCGTCGCCGGCCGGCGTGCCGCGGAACCGGACCGGCGCGGTGATGAAGCGCTCCATCATGTAGCGCTCGGGCGGCAGCACGTCCGCTTCGTAGACGTCGACGCCGGCCTGGGCCAGCCGCTTCTGCAGGCCGGCCAGATGGCGATAGCGGCGGCAATAGAGGCCGACGACCGGACGCTGCCGGAAGTCGCGCAGCGCGAGCGGGCGCAGTTCGGCGCCGGTTTCGCCGGCCAGCACGCGCGCGGCCGGCTCCTGCTGTTCGGCCGGGATGAACGCGACGGCTTCCTGCGGGCGCAGCCGCACCTGGCGCGGACCGCGTTCGGTTGCCAGCCAGAACTCGATTTCGACGCCGGTTGCGGTGTCCCGCCAGTGGCGGGTGAGGATGAAACCCTGCTCGAATTCCGTCAAAACGCGCGCTCGTCGTTGGTGCCCAGGCGGCGGATTTTAGCGCTTGCGCGTGCCGGCCGCCGCGCGTGCGTCGATGGCGTCAGGCGGCGCGGGCGGGCCGCGCGTTGCGCGTGCCGCATCGAGCAGCGTGCTCAACCTTGGCCGTGGCGCTGCGCAGCGGCGTCGACGCGCGCGAGCAACGCATCGAGCGCCTCGATCGGAATCGGCTTCGCGAAATGGTCGTCGAAGCCGGCGTCGGCGGTTTCCTTGCGATCGGACGAGCGCACGTGCCCCGACAGCGCGACACGGAATGCATCGGGCGCGATGCGCGTCGCGTTCAGTTCACGCAGCAGCTCGAAGCCGTTGACGTCGGGCATGCTCAGGTCGATCAGCATCAGCTGCGGTGCGAAGTCGCGCGCGAGCGATACCGCATCGCGTGCGTGGTAGGCGACACGCGCCGTGTGGCCCTTGATTTGCAGCAGGACGGCGAGGGTGTCGGCTGCCTCGCGATTGTCGTCGACGACCAGGATGCGCAGCGGGCGCGTCGTGAGCGGTGCCGGTGCGACGCGCGCCGGCTCGACGCGTTCGGCCGGCTGCGCGAGCGGCAGCCGCACGGTAAACGACGAACCCTTGCCGATGCCGGCGCTGTCGGCGGTGATGCTGCCGCCGTGCAGGCCGACGAATTTGCGGCAGATCGCGAGGCCGAGACCGAGCCCGCCGGCCGCAAGGCGGCCCGCGCTGCTGTCCTGTTCGAACAGCTCGAAGATCGACTCCTGCGCGCCGGGGACGATGCCGATCCCGCGATCGACGACGTCGATCGCGACCACGCTCGCCTCGGTGCGCACGTGGACTTCGATGTGCTCGCCGTTCGGCGAATACTTCGATGCGTTGTCGAGCAGGTTGTACAGCACCTGCACGAGCCGCACGTCGTCGCCGCGCACGATCACCGGCGCGGGTGGCAGGCGCACGACGATGCGCTGTCCGCGTGCATCGACCTTCGGCTGGATGCTCTGCACGCTGCGATAGACGATGTCGCGCACGTTCAGTGGCGCTTGCTGCAGATCCACCTTGTCGGTCTTGATGCGGCCGATGTCGAGCAGATCGTCGACGAGCCGCACGAGCTGGCCGATCTGCCGCTCGGCGATGTCCTTGCATTGCGTGAGCGCGGGGCCAAGCCCGGCCGCCGGCAGGCTGTGAAGGATGCCGATCGTGTGCTGCAGCGGTGCGAGCTGGTTGCGCAACTCGTGCGCGAGTGTCGCGATGAACACGTCGAGCCGCCGCGTGGCCGTTTCCAGTTCCTCGACGCGCTTGCGCTCGGTCATGTCGCGCGTGATCTTGATGAAGCCGCGTAGTGTGTTCGACTCGTCGCGCACGGCCGTGATCGTCACGCTGGCCCAGAAGCGCGAACCGTCCTTGCGGACGCGCCAGCTTTCGTCCTGGAAGTGCCCGGACGCGACCGCGGTTTCGAGCGCCTGAGCCGGGCGGCCGGCGGCGATCGCGTCGGGCGGATAGAAGCGCGAGAAATGGCGGCCGACGATCTCGTCCTCGCGGTAGCCCTTGATGCGCTCCGCGCCCGCGTTCCACGTCGCGACGTTGCCGTGCGTGTCGAGCATGAACACCGCATAGTCGGTGATCGACGAGACGACCGTCTGGAACCGGAACTCCGCGTAGCGGTGGAGCAGCGGCTGATCGTGCGCGACCGGCTCGCGGTTCGAAGGGATGGGCGGCGGATGGTCTGGCGTCATCGGGATACTCGTTCTGCGTGGCGGTTGCGCCGCGTGCTCGGTCGCGGTGCGGTGGGTTCGTCGCTGGCTGGGCCGCGATGGGGATTGGTGCTCGCTTCGGCGTTGGCGTTGATGCTCGCGTGGGCGTTTGCAGCAGCACCAGCACCAGCACCAGCACCAGCACCAGCACCAGCACCGCGGCCCGTCGGCGCCGCCTCGCGACGGCGCCCGCACGCGGGCGCGCGACGCGGCGCGCTCAGGCCGGCATCGCCGCGAAATCGCGCTTCAAATTCTCCGGGTCTTGCGGCCGGTGATACAGAAAGCCCTGCGCATATTGCACGCCGACGGCGCGTAGTGCGCGATGCTGCTCCTCCGTCTCCACGCCCTCGGCGATGACGGTCACGTCGTAATGGCGCGCCAGCGCCGCGATGCCCTCGATCAGCCTGGCGTTGCCGGTCGTCAGCTGCGAGATGAACTGGCGATCGATCTTCACGTAGTCGAACGGAAAGCGCGACAGCAGGTCGAGATTGCTGTGATGCGTGCCGAAATCGTCGATCGCGAACTTCGCGCCCGTCGCGCGCAGCGCGGCGAACATCTCCGTCGTGCGTGCATTCTTCTCGAGCAGGACGCGCTCGGTGACTTCGAGCACCAGCGTGCATCCCGGCGGCAGCCGGCGAATCGCCTCGGCGACGAGGGCGACGAAGCGCGGCCGTTCGAGGTCCTGCGGCGCGATGTTGATCGCGATGCGCAGCGGCGTCGACGGCGCCAGGTCGGCCAGTTCCGACACGGCCGTGCGCAGCACGAATTCGGTGATCTTCGGCAGGATCGAGCTCGACTCGACCTCGGGGACGAATGCCGCCGGACCGATGGCCCCCCATTTGGGATGCTGCCAGCGCAGCAGCGCCTCGACGCCGACCGTTCGGCGCGTCTCGACGTCGACGATCGGCTGGTAGACGACGTGAAGCTCGCCGCGCTTGAGCGCGTGGCGGACCGCCTTCAGCAGCAGCCGGCGCGGCGCCATCGCCAGCAGGTACGCGGCCGCGACGAGACCGTTCACGAGCAGCGCGATCGTCAGGCAGACGAGCCGATAGCGCCGATACACCTGCGAGACGTACGGTTGCGACGCCGCGACCGACACCGTGAACGGCCACGCGCTCGACGTGATCGCGCTGCCCGCCGGCGCGGCCGCCGGGTGCGGCGGCATGAAGCGGCCGCGCTGATCGAGGCCGCCCCAGCCCGCGACCGACAGCGTGGCCGTCGCCGCGCCGAAGCGCGCGCCGTACGCGAGCATGTCGGCCACATAGTCGCCTTCGATCAGGTACAGCACGCCCGAGCCCGGCGTTGCCGCCCGCACGACCGCGAGCACCGGCACGCCGCGCTGAAACGGCGTCTGCTCCAGCAGCGCGAGCGTCGTGCCGGCCGACGCCGGCGTGCGCGTGTAAACGTCGAGCGGAACATCGACCGGGCCGAGCGCGGACGAGCAGGTGACGCGGCCGCCGTTGACCAGTCCGACCGCACGGAGGTAGCGCAGGCGCGTGGCCACTTCGGCGAGCGTTCTGGACACGCTGGCGCAGGGCCGGCCGATCAGCGCGTCGAGTTCGCCGGGATGCCGTGAGCGCACGCCGTCGAGGATATGGTCGATCGAGATCGCGATATCGGTCGCGACCGTGCGCTCGTGGCGCGTGACCGAGTCGCGCGCCATGCGGTCGGCCATGACGAGCGCGAGGACGAGCACGACGATGCAGGCGAGGAGGGCAATCGGCAACACGATGTGCTGCGCGGCGTCGGCGCGATGGAATACCGGCTTCGCGCCCGGCGTGGACGCGGACGTTCGTCGGGTCGCGCTCGTTGTTGTCCGTATGGGCATGCTCGTCGAACCGGTCGATGAATGGGCGCGAAGCATTCGCCGTGCCTGGCCGGAGCGCGGCGGTCCGCGCCGGTAGCGGGACGTCAGTCGATTCTACGCTCGCGACACACGCGAAGCGATAACGATGCGGGGACACGGGTTCGACGCGGCTCTCCATAACATACATCGATTATGCATATATATTGATGGCGCGTAAAAAAACCCGGCCGCATCGAATGCGGCCGGGCGGAACCCACCTTCTCTTGGCACGAGGACGGTGTGCGGCAAGTATACGATGGATCCCTCAATTGTTGATCGTAGTTTGTTAATTGAATGCTGTGTCGTAGATTAACGTGTGATCGTAAATATTCGTGGGACGGCGCATACGTTGCCATCAGCCGCCTATCTCGTATGAACGTCGGTTATCTGGGTGATACCGCGGCCAATCCGGGAACGCCGCGTTATGGCGCGCTGTAGGCCGAAGCGTCCGGCGCGCCGGGATTCAGAAATCGTCGCGCATCCGGTGCAACAGGGCGCGAGGCGATTGACGCGTGTCCACGGCGGTGAGCACGTCGGTGACGAACCACGGCAGGTTCAGCTGCGTGTCGGAATCGCCGACGCATACGCGGATCGGCGGCCGATTCGAAGGCTGACGCACGCTGGAGGACGGCACGCAGTTCTTCTGCTGCGGCGGAACCTGCGCGGTGGGGATGTTGGCGCTCGCGTCGGCGTATGCGGGCGAGCTGGCGGCAACGAGCACGAGCAGGATGGCGAGCGGGGCGGTGTGGTTCATGTCACTTTCTCCGACGATGCTCGTTCGACCTCGCGGTGTCGGCGGAGTTTCGGCGCGGCCGCTGGCTGTTCGCATGCGGTTCCGCGTTGGACCGTAGCCGCGCGTGCGGCGTTGCCATGAAAGCGTTCTTCAGGCCCATGACGGATGCGAATGGGAGCGCAGCGTTGCGGCGCGTATCGGGCCGCCGAGTGCGATTGCATCGACCACGTTGAAGAAATCGTCATGCAGCCGCTTTGTCATCCGGTACGTGACAGGCTCCGCGTCGCGGACGTTCAGCCTTTCCGATGACGGCGACCGTTCACCGCGTCGACCGCCGCAGCGATCTTCGTCTTGGTGTCACAACCTTCTGTGTATCGGTGAACCGGCGCCGTTGCGCGACGAGCGAGACGATGCACGCACCGTCCCGCCTCGGGAAGAAATCGATCAAGCCGGCGAATGTCGCAGCCGACTTTGACGGCAAAAATGCCAGCGCGTCGTCAGACGATGATCGGCATGGCGCGCCATCGCGCCCGACCAGCCGAGTGTATCCGTATGAACGCGCGCGGTTCAGTGCACGCTTGCCGATGCGAGCGCGTGCATCGTATCGGTGACGCGCATGCATCGCGACAGGCCGAAGATCTCGGCTTCGCGGCGCTCCGGCTCGCTGCTGGCGACGCCCACCGCGCATTCGGGCGGTACGCCGAGCGCTTGCAGCGCGACGTCGAACGGATGGCGGTTCGCTGCGGCATCCTGCTGATCGGCGTCGGTCACGACGACCGCGAAGCGGTCGAGGGTCGCGCGGCCGAACTGCCCCTCGAACATGTCGCTGAGGCGGGCGGCCGGCAGCGTCGTGACGAGGCCGAGCCGATAGCCTTGCTCGGATGCGCTGTCGAGCCACTGGATGATGGCGTCGCGCTGGTTGCGTGCTTCGTGCGAATCGGGTGTCGCTTCGATCTGCGCGAATGCAGCATCGAGTCGGGTGACGATGGCTTCGATGACCACGGTGATTCCTCTCCTGACACGTGACGATCCGTTCGCGGACGGGAATGCTCGACACCTTAGCGTCGATCCGGAATATGCGACCAATTAATATTTATATCCGACCCATACGATTCGACTAATGAATGGCATCGCGGGCCATGACTGGTGCGGAAGTGCGCGATGCAGCACGACACGCAGGTTCGGCATCGGCGCGACGGCCTTCGCCCGATGCACCAAACATGCGCAGCCGATCGCTGCACCACGGCCGTGCGCCGCAGCGGGCCGCGTATCGCGTGGTGCGCGCGATACGCGGTGTTGCGGCACCGTGCAAGCCGCGCTCAGTGCAGCTTGATCGACGGCTGGTTGCGACGCTGCAGCCAATGGCCGAACGCCTGGAGCAGCGCGCGCGTCACGCCGTGCACGCTGAACAGGTGCTTGCGATACAGAAACCGGTACAGCCCGGTCGCGGCGAGACCGTCGACGATCAGCGAGCGCGAGCGCATGCCGAGCTCCGCCTGATAGACCGCGCCGGCGTGGCCGAGCGACACGACGGTGCCGGCGTCGCGGAACGTGAAGCCGGCCACCGGCTTGCCGGACAGCCGCCGCGCGAACGCCTGGCTCAGGTACACGGCCTGCTGGTGCGCGACCTGCGCGCGCGGCGGCAGGAAGCCGTGCGCGCCGGCGGACGGGCAGGCCGCGCAATCGCCGAACGCGAACACGTGCGGATCGTCCGGCGTCTGCAGCGTGTCGGTCACGATCACCTGGTTCGCATTGTTGAGCGCAAGGTCGCCAATCGTCCGCAGCATTGCGGGGCCGGCCACGCCGGCGGCCCAGATCGTGATGTCGCTCGCGAGCCGCTCGCCGGTCGCGGTCGTGACCGCGTCGGCATCGACTTGCGCGACGCGCGTATCCGTCAGCACGTCGACGCTCAGCGTGCGCAACTGCGCATGCATGCGCGCCGACAGCCGCTCGTCGAGCACCGGCAGCACGCGCGGGCCGCCTTCGATCAGCCGGATGCGGACGTCGCGCGTGGACACCAGCGCCTTGAAGCGATACGTCGTCAGTTGCTGGACCGCGTGACGCAGCGCCGCGGCCAGTTCCACGCCGGTCGCGCCCGCGCCGATCACGTTGATGCAGACGGGCGTCGCGCGCCGGTCCGGCTGCCGTTCCGCCAGATGGTTGGCCTTCGCGCACGCGGCGAGGAACTTGCGGCGAAAATCCTCGGCCTGCTCGACGTTTTCGAGCGGGAGCGCATGGCGGGACGCGCCCGGCACGTTGAAGAAGTTCGTCACGCTGCCGACCGCGAGCACCAGGTCGTCGTAGTGCACGTCCCGCGGCGGCAGGATTTCCGAGCCGTCGCCGTCGCGCACGGCGCCGATCGTCGCGACGCGCCGCGCACGGTCCACGCGCTGCAGCTCGCCCTGGACGAACTGAAAGCCGTGCCGCTTCGCCTGCGCCGCGTATTCGATCGTGTGGCTCGCCGGGTCGCGATGCCCGGAGGCCGCTTCATGCAGCAGCGGCTTCCAGAAATGCGTCGGAGAACGATCGACGAGCACGACGTCCGCCAGGCCGCGCTGCCCGACGGCGTCGCCGAGGCGCGTCGCCAGTTGCAGGCCGCCGGCGCCGCCGCCGACGATCACGATGCGCGGAACGCGCGTCGCGCGATCCGTTGCTGGGGGGAAGAGGGGCGTGGCCATGAGAGGCTCCTCGTTGTTGTCGATACGGATGACAGATTTCGAGATACGACGATATAGTTCGGCATCCGCTCAGACAATTTAATGTTTATCGCCGACCCATATGTATTCGCTTATAGGAAAGACCGCGACGTTCCGGCAGCTGAAGGCGCTGGACATGATCGCGCGGCTGGGCAGCGTGTCTCGCGCCGCGCAGGAGCTGAACCTGACGCAGCCGGCCGTGTCGCTGCAGATCCGGCTGCTGGAGGAGGCGGTCGGCGCGTCGGTGCTGCAGCGGGTGGGGCGCGGCGTGCAATTGACCGCGGCGGGCGAGATCGTCGCGCGCTATGCGCGCGAGATCCTGCATCTGTGGAGCGAGGCGGGCGACGAGGTGGCGGCGCTGACCGGCGAGCTCGGCGGCACGCTGCGGATCGGCGCGATCACGACGGCCGAGTACCTGATCCCGCCGCTGCTCGTCAAGTTCACGGCGACGCGTCCGCACGTGAAGACGTATTTCAAGGTCGGCAACCGCGACGACATCATCCGCATGCTCGCCACGCATGAAATCGATCTCGCGGTGATGGGGAGCCCGCCGAAGGAGCTGCGCACCCACGCGGTCGAGTTCGCGAAGCATCCGATGGTGTTCGTCGCTGCGCCGGGACATCCGCTGATGCAGCGCAAGCGCGTGTCGCTGAAGGATCTCGAATCGGCGCACCTGCTGGTGCGCGAGCGCGGCGCCGGCACCCGCACGACCGTGGAGAGCCTGTTCAAGTCGTCAGGGTTCAAGTTTCATGTGGGCTCCGAACTGTCGAGCAACGAGGCGATCAAGCAGATGGCCGAGGCCGGGCTCGGCGTCGCGTTCCTGTCGCTGCATGCGTGCGCGCTCGAATTGCGCACGGGGCTGTTGGGCCAGCTGCCGTATCCCGGCAACCCGATCGAGCGAGAATGGGTCGTGGTGACGCTGGCCGACCGGCGGATCTCGCAGGTGACCGGGCTGTTCCGCGATTTCCTGATCAAGCAGGGCGCGCCCGTCATCGACGGCGCGACAGTGGCGCCGCACGAGCGGCGGCGGAAGCAGGCGATGTGAGTGGGTGATGCAAGCGGCCCGATACGGGCCGTGCCGTGCGGCGCCGCCGTCAGACGATGCCGAAGTCGTCGTTGCTGTCGGGAATCGACGCGAGCAGTCGCTCGAGCCGGTGCCAGCCGATCACGCGCAGGCAGCGTTCGGCAAGGGTCGGGCTGTGGTCGCGCGACGCGCCAAGCGCACGCAGGCGCACTGCGCGGGACGATGAAGTGGCGGCAAACGCCGCATGCGGCGGGCATGAACGGGGCATCTCGGTCTCCGTAGGTGTCGGATTCGCCCATCGTAGGCGGCGCGGCTGCGATTGGCGCGCACGCAAGGATTGGCCCGAGCAGAAACGGATGATCTTTTCCGACGCGACGTCGAAGTGACCGCGCAGGCCCGGCAAGCGCGCCGAAAAGGCGTCACAATGCGCGATCTGTATCCGCTTCGGTGGAGGGAAATCATGAGCGATCCGATTCTCGCCGCGCCACCCGACGAAGGCGTCCCCATCACGCTGCGCTCCAGCCGGGGGCTCGGATGGTGCGGCTTCGGCGCGGCGCTGCTGGGCATCCGCGCGGGCACCCACCGGATTCCGGCGGCCGACCATCACCGGGTCGGCGTGCACGTCGGCGCGCCCGTGCGCGCGCACTGCGTGTGCGACGGGAGCCGGTCCGCGCGCATCCAGGCGCACGGCGACGCCGACGTGATCCCGGCCGGGCTGCCCGGCCAGTGGACCGACGACGGCGACTGCCGGATCCTGCGCATTTCGATCAGCGACACGTTCGCGCGCGCGACCTTCGACCAGCTCGAACTCAAGCCGTCGCAGGCGCAGATCCGCCGCCGCATGCAGGTGCGCGACCCGCGCCTGCAGCACATCGCGTGGGCGCTGTCCGCCGAGCTGGAAGCGGACGACGCATCGGACCCGCTCTACGCGGAAAGCCTGTGCACGGCGCTGGTCGCGCGGCTGGCCGACAGCCGTCCGGCGCTACGCGAGCGCACGCCCATGCTGACGCCGAAGGCGGCGTCGCGCGTGATCGACTACATCGAGGGCAACCTCGAGCGGCGGCTGACGCTGTCCGAACTCGCCGCGCTGGCGGCGATCAGCGTGCCGCATTTCAAGGTGCTGTTTCGCGAGACGCTCGGCATGCCCGTGCATCAGTACGTCGTGCAGCGCCGCGTCGAGCGCGCGAAGGCGCTGCTGCTCGAAGGCCGGCTCAGCATCAGCCAGGTCGCGCTCGAAGCGGGATTCGCGCACCAGAGCCACATGGCGAACTGGATGAACCGCCTGCTCGGCGCGACGCCGACCGAAATTGCGCGCGCGGGGGGAAGGGCGGGCTGACGCGGGCTTAGGAGGTTGATGGCGGTAAGGGCAGCGTGAATGGCAACGCCAACCTGACAGCGCGCCTCCGATAACATCCACCGAGCCGCAGCTCACGCCGTCCACCCGCGCGCGCCCCGACCATCGCGTCATCCATTCCTGCTCGCTTCATCCATCCGTGCGCGCCATCCGAGTCGCGCACCGCGACAATCACCGCAACGTCATCCCCCAACAGGAGCGAATCGTGTTCGTGATCTTCGGCGCAACAGGCAATGTCGGTTTGTCGGCCGTCACGGCCCTGCGCAGCGCAGGCCATCCGGTTCGCGCCGTCCTGCGCGACGCAAGCCGGTGCGAGCGCTTCGTGCAACTCGGCTGCGAGGTGGCGATCGCCGACCTGACCGACGAGCGGTCGGTCGCCGCGGCGCTCGACGGCGCGCACGGCGTGCAGATGCTGTGTCCGGTGCCCGCCGCCGAGCGCGACCCGGCCGCGTCGATGGAGCGGATCATCGACGTCGTGACCGGCGCGCTCGTCGCCGCTGCGCCGCCGGCGCTGCTCGCGTTGTCGGATTACGGCGCGGAGCGTGACGGCAACACGGGCATCACGCGGCTCTTTCATCGGCTCGAAGCGGCGTTCAAGACGATCCCGACGCAGCTCACGCTGCTGCGCTCGGCCGAACACCTGCAGAACTGGGCGCGGGTCATGCCGGTCGCGCTGGCGACGGGCGTCCTGCCGAGCCTGCACCATCCGGTCGACAAGGTGTTTCCGACGGTCTGGGCGCAAGACGTGGGCATCGCGGCCGCGCGGCTGCTGACCGAGCCGGCCGCGGCGCGTACGGCGTTGCGCATCGTCAGCATCGAGGGGCCGCGGCGCGTGAACGTGCGCGACATCGCCCATGCGCTCGCCGAACGTGTCGGCCGCGCGATCGTCGCGCAGGAGCTGCCGCGCGACGCATGGACCGCTACGCTGTTGCGCGCCGGTCTCAGCGAACTTCATGCAAAGCTGATCGTCGATCTCTACGACGCGCACAACGCAGGACAGATCGACGTCGAGGCCGGCGTGTCGGAGCGCGTCTACGGCGCAACGTCACCGGAGCAGGCGATCGCGGCGCTGCTGCGCGAGCACACGCGCTGAGCCGACGTCTGCGCCGATGCGCGCGCGTCGCGTCACGCGTGGCGGCGCACCCGGCTTGACGCCGCATACGCGGCCGACCCGATCACGATGCCCCAGAACGCGGACCCGAGCCCCAGCCACGTCATCCCCGATGCGGTCGCGAGGAACGTGATCACCGACGCGTCGCGGTGCGCGTCGTCCTCGAAGATCCCGTGCACGTTCGCGCCGATCGCACCGATCAGCGCGAGCCCCGCGAGGATCGCGACGAACGCCTTCGGCAGCGCGAAGAACAGCGTGACGATCGTCCCCGCGAAGATCCCGCCGATCAGATAGATCACCCCGTTCGCGATGCCCGCGACATAGCGGCGGTCCGGATCCTCGTGCGCATCCTTGCCGGTGCACAGCGCCGCGGTGATCGCCGCGACGACGATCGTGATCCCGCCGAAGCAGGCGACGACGAGCGACATCACGCCGGTCGCGGCGATGATCGGCCGGGCGCTGGTGTGGTAGCCCGAGACGCGCAGGATCGTCATCCCCGGCAGGAACTGGCCGGTGAGACTGACGACGACCAGCGGCAACGCGAGGCTGAGCGTGGTGCCGAGCGTCCATTCCGGCGCGATGAACACGGGCCGCGTGATGCTCGGCGATACGTTGCCGATGTGCGCGATCCCCAGCAGCGTCGCGAGCGCGGCGCCCGTCAGCAGCACCAGCACGATGCTGTAGCGCGGCAGCAGGCGCCTGAAAATCACGTACGCGCCGATCATCCCGAAGCCGAGCACCGGCTGCGCGGTCGCGGCCGAGAACGCATGCATGCCGAACGGCAGCAGGATGCCGGCCATCATCCCGCACGCGATGCCGCGCGGAATATGGCGGACCAGACGGTCGAAACCGCCGCTCACGCCGATCGCCAGCATGATCGCCGCGGCCGTCAGGTAGGCGCCGACGGCCTGGTTCAGCGACAGTTGCGGAAACAGGCCGACGAGCAGCGCGGTGCCGGGCGCCGACCACGCGGTGATCACCGGCACCTTCAGCTTCCAGCTAGCGAACAGGCCCGACACGCCCGCGCCGATCGAAATCGCCCAGACCCACGACGCGACCATCTCGTTCGATACGTGCGCGGCCTGCGATGCCTGGAACAGGATCGCGAGCGGACCCGCATAGGAAATCAGCACCGCCAGAAAGCCCGCGGTGATCGCGGACACCGACCAGTCGTTGCCGATCGAGCGGACCGCGCCGGGTGAGGAGTTGGGTTGCATCGTCGTTCGGAGAGGGCGGCGCGCGGCCGCGGGCGGAGGCGGAGCGAATGATCGTGGGCGGCTCCGGACGAGCCGTCATTCTGGCCATTGCCGACGCAATTGGCAATTCGGCGGTAGAGCGCCGCATTGCGCTGGCGTCGGCGTTTCGTAAGGAATGCGCAGGGGGCGTGGACGGCGCGCCGTTGCGCGCAACGGCCGCCGCAACGGGCGGCTTCGCGACGCGACCGACGCGCTACGCGCTCGCGCGCATGACGTGCGTCAGGTACTGATCCGGAGATACCCGTCGACCACGGCGACCGTCGCGCCGCAGCCTGTGGACAGCGATGCGGTGCCGCGCTCGAACGGATGCACCGGCGCATCGGTCGGCCGCCACGCGTAGCGCGCGAGCAATGCCCGGTAGCCGCCGCGGATCACGAAGCCGCCGCACTTGTCCGCATACGCGTCGCGCCGCATCCGGTACGCGCGCGGCAGGTCGTACCAAGGCAGCTTCGGGAGGTCGTGATGCACGAGGTGGTAGTTGTTGTTCAGGTACAGGAGCCGCATCGCGAAGCCGGCCTCGTTGATCGCGATGCGCGCCTTCGGATCGCGGGCGGCGCGATGCTCGTACAGCGAGCGGATCATCGCGAGCGAGTGCGCGGGCCACGTGACCGCGAGCAGGTAGTACCACCAGGGCACGCCGATCGCGAGCTGCAGCCACGCGAGCAGCGCGACGACGCACGCGACGTGCGCGGTCCACATCGGCAGATAGCGCAGGTCGCCGCGCCGGAACGCCGCGAACGACGCGGCGAACATCGCGGCGACGCTCGCCGGCGGGCCGACCACGAGCCGCCCGATGAAGGTCTTGCGTGCGACCCACAGCGCGCGGCGCCAGCGCGGCAGCGCTGCCCATTGCCGGGGCGACAGGTAGTTCGTTTCCGGATCGACGCCGGGCACGGTGAGGTCTTCGTCGCGATGATGGTCGAGATGCGTATCGCGATACAGCGTGTACGGATACCAGACCGACAGCGGCGGATAGCCGAGCAGTTGGTTCACGCGCGCCGAGCGCGTCGGATGGCCGTGCAGCAGCTCATGCTGCAGCGACAGGTGCCACGCGCACAGCAGGATCAGCGGCGGCGTTGCGGCGGCGAGCGGCAACGCGCCCGCGCGCACGAGCAGCAGTACGGCGAGCCAGCCGCCGTAGATGACGGCGATCAGAAGCCAGGTCGGCCATTCGGTGCGCGCCGTGAAGCGGGCGTCGAGCGCCGCGATCGCGCGTGCGTGATCGACGTCGAAGTATTCAGCCATGGTGTGAAACGGGATGAAGTGCGCCGTCGGCGCGAAAGGCGGCAAGCGGACGAATGCGTCGATGCAGCGCACGCTCGATGTGCCCGCAGGTGTTTCGCCGGTGGCGGCCGTCACCAGGGCGGAATCCGACGGCGCCGCGCCATTTGAACGCTAACGGCGCGGCGTCGGCGCGCCAACCAAGCGTTTCGCATTTGCTTATCGCCGCGCGGCGCATAAGCATCGTTCGCGCGCTCGTGTTTCGGTGCCTGCGGAAGTTCGATCGAGCGTGCTTCCCGCGGTGCAGCGCCGCTGCGTAGAATGCGCGGATGAGCCGCTGGATTGCCGGACTGCCGATGTACAACGTGACGCCGCGCCACACCGCGCTGTGGCGCGCGCTGCTGCGCGACGCGCTCGACGCCTTCGCGCACGCGGGCGGGCCGGCCGGCATCGCGCTGCGCGACGAACCGTTCGGCGAGCTGCTGTCCTTCTGGCGCCGCGACGATCTGCTGCTGTCGCAGACCTGCGGATATCCGTACCGGATGCTCGGGCTCGGCGATGCCGTGCGCCTGATCGCGACGCCCGCTTTCGACGTGAAAGGTTGTGAAGGCGCGCATTATCGCAGCGTGCTCGTCGTGTGGGCGCGCGCGCACGCGGGCGGCGCGACGACGCTCGCCGCGTGTCGCGGCCTGCGTGCCGCATACAACGGCGACGATTCGCACAGCGGGATGAACGCGTTCCGGCATGCGGTCGCGCCGCATGCGCGCGACGGGCGCTTCTTCGCGTCGGCGGCGCCGTTCGGTTCGCATCTGAACGTGCTGCGCGCGCTGGGTGGGAACGAAGCGGACTGCGCGGCGATCGATTGCGTGACGTTCGCCTACGTGCGCGACGCGCTGCCCGGCCTGCTGCGCGGCGTGCGCGCGATCGGCATGACCGCGCCGGCGCCGGGTCTGCCGCTGATCGCGTCGCGCGCGCTCGGCGATGCGCAGGCGGTGCTGCTGCGCGACGCGCTCGATTATGCCGTCGCGGTTGATGCCGAGCGCGCGCGTGTGCTCCGGTTGCGCGGGTTCGAGCGCCTCGCGCCGGACGACTACGCGGCGATCGAGCGGTTCGCGACCGAGGCCGCGGCGCTCGGCTACCCGGCGCTGGGCTGAAGCAGCCCGCCCGGCGTCACTCGTCCATCAGCCGGACCTTCACCCGCTTGCCCTTGATCTTGCCCGCGTTGAGCTTGCGCAGCGCGTCGCGCGCGATGCCGCGCTCGACCGCGACGTACGTCGAGAACTCGGTCACGTTGATCTTGCCGATCTGCGCGCCGCTGAAGCCAGCGTCGCCCGTCAGCGCGCCCAGCACGTCGCCGGGACGGATCTTGTCCTTGCGGCCGCCGAGGATCTGCAGCGTTTCCATCGGCGGCAGCAGCGGTTCGCTGCTGGCGTCGGCCTTCAGCTCGGCGAGCGGGTGCCATTCGACTTCGCGCTTCAGCGCCTGCTCGATGCCGCCGACGCGCCCCATCTCGTCCATGCTCGCGAGGCTCAGCGCCCAGCCGTCCTGGTCCGCGCGGCCCGTGCGGCCGATGCGGTGCACGTGCACTTCGGGATCGGGCGTCACGTCGACGTTGATCACCGCCTCGAGCTGCGCGATGTCGAGGCCGCGCGCGGCGACGTCGGTCGCGACCAGCACCGAGCAGCTGCGGTTCGCGAACTGGATCAGCACCTGGTCGCGTTCGCGCTGCTCGAGCTCGCCGTGCAATGCGAGCGCGTGGAAGCCCTGCGCGTGCAGCACGTCGAGCAGGTCGCGGCATTGCTGCTTCGTGTTGCAGAACGCGATCGTGCTGACCGGGCGATAGTGGTTCAGCAGCAGGCCGACCGCATGCAGCCGCTCGTCTTCGGTCACTTCGTAGAAGCGCTGGCGGATCTTGCTGTCGTCGTGCCGCTCCGCGAGCTTCACTTCCTTCGGATTGCGCAGGAACTGCTGGCTCAGCTTCGCGATGCCGTCCGGGTACGTGGCTGAGAACAGCAGCGTCTGGCGCGTCGGCGGGCATTGCCGCGCGACCTTCGCGATGTCGTCGAAGAAGCCCATGTCGAGCATCCGGTCCGCCTCGTCGAGCACGAGCGTGTTCAGCGCGTCGAGCGCGAGGGTGCCGCGGTCGAGGTGGTCCATGATGCGGCCCGGCGTGCCGACGATGATGTGCGCGCCGTGTTCGAGGCTCTGCGTCTGCGGGCGCATCGGCGTGCCGCCGCACAGCGTCAGCACCTTCACGTTTTCCTCGGCGCGCGCGAGGCGGCGCACTTCCTGCGCGACCTGGTCGGCGAGCTCGCGCGTCGGGCACAGCACCATCGCCTGCACGTCGAAGCGGCGCGCGTCGAGGCGCGCCAGCAGCGCGAGCGAGAACGCGGCGGTCTTGCCGCTGCCGGTCTTCGCCTGTGCGATCAGGTCGTGGCCGGCCAGCGCGATCGGCAGGCTCGCGGCCTGGATCGGCGTCATGTCGGCATAGCCGAGCTGCGCGAGATTGGCGAGCGTGGCGGGCGTCAGCGGCAGCGTGCTGAACGGCGTGGCGGTCGGTTGGCTCATGTCAGGACAGGTCTCCGAGGTAAGGGCGGCCTTCCATCTGTTCGTAGACGACGGTGCCGTCTTCGGCTTCGAAGCGCTCGAGATAGTTGCGCGCGCCGCACAGCGGGCAGCGGAACAGCAGACCCTGGCCTTCGTCCTTGATGACGACGTCGGATTCTTCCCACTGCGTGCCGCAGCTCTGGTTTCGGCAGGTAAACACGGTCATTCTCCAGCTGAATTCGGTTGGTGGCGCGCCCGGCGGGCGCGGCAACGGCGTGCGGCGCTCGCGCGGCTCGGGCGCGGGCCGCACCGGCGGTCGCGGGGACCGCGGCGATGCGGATGGGTGGAGCGGGCGGCGACGGCGTCGCGCGTGCCCGCAATTCTAGCGGATGCGGCGCACCGGCAGTCGGGCATTCGGGCGGGCGCGCGGCGAGCGGGCCGATACGGCGGCAGCGCGCAACGGCGCGAATGCCGCGGCCGGCCGGTTGCGGCGGCCCGGACGCGGCCGCAACGACGGAAAGCGAACGCGTGCGGCCCGACCTGTGCGCTCGCGGCACGGCGCGAAGCGCGCCCGCCGATCGTCGAGCCGCGGCGCGGCATCGCGGGCCGGCGTTCGCGCCTGCCTCAGGTCAATTCGCGACGCCGTTCCCGCAGAACTGCTCGTACGCCTGCGCGCTGTTCGCGAAGCCGCGCGCGTGCGCGAGCTCCCATGGACGCTCGCATTGCTGCGTGTGCGCGCACCACGCGTAGCCGGCCGAGCCGATGCAGCCGTGCGCGTCGCGATCGCCGCCGAGTGCGGGCGGCGTGACCTGGGCGGTCTGCGTGCTCGGCGCGGACCGTCCGGCGACGTCCGGTGGAAGCGGCGACGGCGGTTCGGTGGTGCAGGCGGTCAATGCGAGCGCGAGCGCGAATGCGGCGGCGAGCGAGACGGAAGGCATGACGGGTTTCATGACGGGGTGCTCCATGGGATGACGATCGACGCGGATGCCGGCGCGGGCGGGAACGGACGCTTACGCATCGGGCACCGGCACGCGCGACGAGAACTTCACCTCGCGCAGCGCGAGGCTCGACTGAATCGACGACACGCCGGCCTGCTTCCTCAGCACGCGTTCGACGAACGTGGCATACGCGTCGAGATCGGACGCGACCACCTGAAGAATGTAGTCGGCCGCGCCGGTGATCTTGTGGCACGACGTCACTTCGTCGTGACTGCGCATCACGTCCTCGAAATGATCGGCGTCCTGGTCCGAATGCATGTTGAACGTGACGTGCACGAACGCGAACACGTTCATTCCGAGCGCGCGGCGGTCGAGATTGGCCTGATAGCCGGTGATCACCCGTTCGTCCTCGAGCCGCTTGCGCCGCCGCCAGCATGGCGTGACGCTCAACGACAGGCGCTCGCCGAGCGTCGCATTCGATAGCGCGCCGTCGTCCTGCAGCATGCGCAGCATCGCGCGGTCGACGCCGTCCAGTTCGAGCGGAGCGCGATTTTTGCTCATTGAGTGATCTCCGTAGGCGGTTTTTTCGAAATTGTAGGAAACGGCGAAGTCGAAAGCAAAACAATCGCCATCGGGCGTCGATAGACTGTCGCCTCAGTCACGCGTTTCACTGGAACGGCCAACCATGCTCACGATCTATAGCAGCGATCACCATCTGCATCGCGGCGTCGAACTGAAAGACGGCGCGATCACCGATTCGTTCGAAAACCCGCTGCGCGCCGAGACGGTGCTCGCGCAGGTGCGCGCGGCGGGCCTCGGCGACGTGCTCGTGCCGCGCGCGTTCGACCCCGCCTGCTACGCCGGCGCGCACAGCGCGCGTTACGTCGAGTTTCTTGCCGGTGCGTGGGACGAGTGGGCCGCGAGCGGCCGCAGCTGCCAGGCGCTGCCGCTGGTGTGGCCGGTGCGCGCGATGCCGTCGGCGGCGGCGCTGCCCGATTTCATCGACGGCAAGCTCGGCTTCTTCGCGATGGACGCCGGTGCGCCGATCAATGCCGGCACGTGGGACGCCGTGCGCGCGAGCGCGAATTCCGCGCTTACCGCGGCGGACCTGCTGTCGAACGGCGGCGCGCGTGCGGCGTTCGCGCTGTGCCGGCCGCCCGGTCATCATGCGGGTCGCGAATACATGGGCGGTTACTGCTATCTGAACAACGCGGCGATCGCCGCGCAGCGCGGCATCGCGAGCGGCGCTGCGCGCGTTGCGATAGTCGACGTCGATTTCCACCACGGCAACGGCACGCAGGACATCTTCTACGATCGCGCGGACGTGCTGTTCGCGTCGATCCACGGCGAGCCGGCCGTGTGCTATCCGTACTTCTCCGGCTACGCGCACGAGCGCGGCAGCGGCGCGGGCGACGGCTTCAACCTGAATCTGCCGTTGCCGAAGGGCACGCAGTGGGACGCGTATGCGCGTGCGCTCGAGCACGCGGCGGCAGCGGTCGCCGCGCATGCGCCCGATCTGCTGGTCGTATCGCTCGGCGTCGACACGTTCGAGCACGACCCGATCAGCCACTTCAAGCTGCGCTCGCCCGACTACCTGCGCATCGGCGAGGCGCTCGCGCGGCTGCGCGTGCCGACGCTGTTCGTGATGGAAGGCGGGTATATGGTCGACGAAATCGGCGTGAATGCGGTGAACGTGTTGCTTGGTTTCGAAGGGCGGGCGTAGGCGTTTCGCTGCGTTGTTGAACCGCTGAACCGCTGAACCGCCGCTTCGGCGAGCAGCGGCGATGCCGATCGAGCGCCCGCTGCGCCGCGCAGCCGCGCGACCATGCGGGCAACCGATCGAGGTACGAATTACGTGACGTACGCGACGCCGCGCATGCCGGAGCGTATCGCGCGGCGTGTCCTCGCGCGATACGCGCGGTCATGCACCGCGCCGCCTCACGACACCTGCGCGCGATGCGGATCGGCGCGTCGTTGCTGCTCGGCGTCGTGCACGATATGCAGCTCGCGGGTGCGGATCGGCAGTGCGCAGTCCGCATCGTCGAGCGTCTTGCGCACCTGGCGCGCGAGACGCCAGCGGGTCGCCCAGAACTTGTCGGTGTGGGTCCACACGCGCACGTTCGCGATCGCGGTGCTGTCGTCGAAGCGCATCACCATCACGTCGGGCGCAGGATCGCTCAGCACGTCGGGGTCGGCTTCGGCCAGCGCGCGCAGCGCGCCGAGTGCACGATCGATGTCGTCGTGCACCGACACCTCCACTTCGAGATCGAGACGGCGCGTCGGATTGCGCGTGTAGTTGCGGATCGAGCTGCCCCACAGCGCGCTGTTCGGCACGTATTCGCAGATGCCGTCGGGTTTGGTCAGCCGTGTCATGAACAGGCCGACCTCGTCCACGGTGCCCGCGACGCCGGTGCCGCCGTCGATGTAGTCGCCGACCTTGAACGGCCGCAGCAGCAACAGCATGATGCCGGCCGCGATGTTCTGCATCGTGCCTTGCAGCGCGAGGCCGATCGCGAGGCCGGCCGCGCCGAGCACCGCGACGATGCTCGCGGTTTCGATGCCGAGCTGCGACAGCGCGCCGACGATCGCGACGATGCGGATGCCCCACACGGCGACGTCGCAGAGGATCGGGCGCAGCGTGACGTCCACGCGCTCCTTGTTCGCGAGCAGACGGTTCAGCCAGTTGCCGATGCGCTTCGACAGCCACCAGCCGACGACGAGCAACGCGAGGCCGGCGCAAAGCCTGATCGAAAGCGTCGACAACGCGTTCCACAGGAACGTCCAGCGTTCCGGATGAAGATGATCGAGAAACATGACGGGATTCCGGTTCGATGACAAAAGGCGCGACGTGATGCACGGCTCGTCGTCGGACGGCGCTGCGCTCGCACGTCGGCAGCCCTCGACTGTACAACCTTCCCGTGCGCGGCGCGAACGCAACCGGGCGGGACGCATGCAGTGTCGCGCCGATCGTGCGCGCGCGTGCGCGGCCTGATACACCTGACAGGCGAACATTTTCCGGATTGGCGATATCGTGCGGGCAGCGCGCGCGCGCGTTTCAGCGGCTTTTCAATCAACCGGCCCGCGACGGGCCTTCACGAGGAAAATGCGATGACGAAACCCGACTCACTGCGAGGCGACATCAAGGAGCAGGCCCAGGAAGCAGACCGACACAACCTGGCGCGCCCGGCGACGAACGGTGCGTTGTGGGCGCGCGGCCTGACGACGCAACGCGTCGCCGATCTGTTCAGAACGCTGCCCGGCCTGGCCGGCCACTGGATGCAGCTGCAGAACGAAGTCAACGCGGGCAATCGCTATTTCTACGGCGTGCAGAACGGCCACCAGACCACCGACGAAGGCAAGGAACTGATTCGGTGGATCGCCGATGCGGTGGTCAGCGCGGCGCAGAAGGCGTCGTTCGACTTCCCGTTGCAGCAGCTCCGCTTTACCGCCGACACCGGCTGGCTCAAGCTTCAGCGCGTGTCGGGGCGCGTGATGGTGATGTCGCGGCCGTGACGGTCGCCGCCGGGCGCCGCGCGCATCACTGGCCGAAGTGCTGCGCCGCGGCGTCCTTCAGCCGTGCGGCCGTGATTTCACCCATGTGCGATTCGACGAGTTCGCCCTTCGCGTTGAAGAACAGCGTCGTGGGCAGGCCGCGCGATCCGTACGCATGCATCGCGCGCAGCGTCGGATCGAGCAGCACGGTGTCGAAGCGCAGCCCCTGCTGCGCGAGGAACGCGCGTACCGCCGATGCGCTTTCTCCCTGATTGAGCATCAACACCGTGATGTCCGGCCGATCGCGCTGCACCTGTTCGAGAATCGGCATTTCGCGCCGGCAGGGCGCGCACCACGTCGCCCATAGATTCACGACGAGCGGCTTGCCGGCAAAGCGTTGCGGCAACACGGGCGCTCCATCGAGCGCCTGCAACTGCATTGCGGCGAACGGCGGCGCATTGCGCTGCAGCGTCGCGAGCGTGCCCAGCGCAATGCCCCATGCGGCCAGCCCGGCGACGATGCCGGCGGCGACGGGCCGGCGCAGAGCCGGAAGGCGGCGCAGCCGCCACACCGCGAACACCAGCGCGGTTGCGAGGCCGATCCGCCAGTCGAAGCCACCGTCGCCCAGCGCGACGATCGAGCGCGGCGTCGCCGCGTATTCGCGCCACCATTGCGCGACATAGCCGATACGGGCGGCGACGAGCCCCAGCAGCAGCGCGTCGAGGATCAGGCTCGACGCGCTCTTGTGCTGGCCGTCAGGCGGGCGGCGCTGGATCAGGCGGGCAACGAGCCACGCCAGCAATGCCGCGGCGGCTACCGCGACGACGCGTATCGAGAAGGGACCAAGGCTCAACATGAAGGAAAAGTTTCGGGGAACGAGGGATCGACCGGTGAATGCGACGCGGTCGACGCGTGATGCGGCGTTTCGACCCGGCGCGGCGCTTGCGGTTCCCGTCGTGATCGAGCGGCCTGCGCCGCGTTGCGGCGGCCGCTCGAATGGCGGATGCGATCGTTCAGGACGACGTCGCGTTCGCCGCTGTGCGGCGGCGCGCCCGACGATACGCGCGGCGCTCGCGCCGCAGCCCTGACTACCGGATGTCGCGGCCCACGCCGGCCGACGTGCCGCCGAGCCGGTACGCCGTGAAGAACTCATCCCATGGCGTGCCGTGACCGACGGGCACGCCGAGTGCCGTGGTGCGCTGCTTCAACGCGGCGAACACGTCGCCGATGCGCGCGGTCTGCGCGGCATCGCTGAACGGACGCTGCTTCGCGCGACCGGCCGCGAACGCGCCGTAGGCGATCGCGAGCAGACGTGGGCCGTCGTCGATCGAGAAAATCGCCCCGTTGATCGCTTCGACGAGGCGCGGCCGCTCGGCTTCGCGCGCTTCGGCGATGCACAGGAACACGAGCGCCGACACTTCGTGCAAATCGCGCGCCCGCAACAATGCCGGCAGACGCGCGGCGATCCGCTCGGCCGGTTCTTCTTGCAGCGCGGTACCGAAGTCGACGACGGCGAGCATCGGATTGTCGTCGTGCACCACGCGCTCGAGCGCCGGTGCAGCGGCGCTCGCTGCCAACTGCGCGGCGTCGTCGGGTGCGCTGCGCAGCACGTCCGCCACCGGCTGCTGCCACGCCGGAAAGATCATCCGCACGTTGCCGAACTGCTCGCCGCCTTGCGCTGCCGGATTCCATCGATAGACGATCGTGCCGCCGTGGATGAACGGGGAATACAGATGCTCGGGCGTTTGCGGCAGCGGCCGCCGGTTGATCGGCAGCCACGCGAGCGTGAGCCAGTCGTAACGGCCGGTGGCCGGCACCGCGGGGCTCGACGTCGCGACGACCTGCCAGGTGCCGCGGTTCGCATAGCGCCTGCGCGCATCGGGTACCGCGACGGTTTGGCGGGTCGCGGTGTCGAAGTAGGTGGGGCCGGTCACCGGCGCGCCGCTGTCGGCGGCCGGCGTGATGGTCGCGATGACCCACGCCGTGCCGTCGGCCGACCGGTAGTCGGACGGCCGCAGCGTGGCGACGTCGCGCACCATGCGCGTTTCGGCGGCGACGGTGCTCGGCGGCAGGGCGGCGGAACCGGCGATGATGCTCGGCATGGATGTCCCTCGGAATCGGGTGTGTATCGCGGCACGTGGGCGATGCGCAACGGTGCAGGTCGGTTCCCGTAACTGTAGAACGTCAGCGCGGGAAACGGAAAGCGGCGCGGACGTGCCGTTGGTTTCGCGCACCGTGCCGCATCGTCCCGCAACGTGGTGCAGCGCATCTGCGCCTGCCGCAGCCCGATCACGCGACGGGCCGTTGCAGACGTTTCGTCATTTAGCTAATATGCGAAACGTTAACCGAGGCCGACCCCATGGACGACGTAACCCGCATCAGTGCCCTTGCCAATGAAAGCCGGCTCGCCGTCATGCGCTGGCTCAAGAACCCGAGCAAGCATTTCCCGCCGCAGGTGCATGCCGATATCGACGAAGTCGGCGTGTGCTGCACGTTCATCACCGAGAAGCTCGGCATCGCGCCGGCGACGACCACCCGTCACATGCAGATCCTCGCGGATGCCGGCCTGGTGCGCGCGACCCGGCTCGGAAAATTCACCTATTACAAGCGGATCGACGCCGAGCTGAAGCGGCTGAGCCGCGATCTGTCGCAACTCTGAGAGAACCCACATGGATGAACTTGCCCTGCTGGCGGACGCGGACCGACGCGCGCGCGCCTATCTGACGTCGGTGGACACGCGCCGCGTGTTTCCGGATGCCGCCGCGCTGGCGAATCTGGCCGCCTTCGACGAGCCGCTGCCCGAACACGGGAAGCCGGCCGACGACGTGCTCCGGCTGCTCGACGGCGCCGGTTCGCCCGCGACCGTCGCGTCGAACGGCCCGAACTACTTCGGCTTCGTGATCGGCGCCGCGCTGCCGGCCGCCGCGGCGGCCGAGCGCCTGATGCTCGCGTGGGACCAGTGCGCGTCGTCGTTCGACAACTCGCCGGTGGCCGCGACGATCGAACGGCAGGCGGCGCGCTGGGTCGTCGATGCGCTCGATCTGCCGCGCGACAGCGCGGTCGGCTTCGGCACCAGCGCGACCGCGTGCACGCTCGTTGCGATCGCCGCCGCGCGGCGCGCGCTGCTCGCGCGCAAGGGGTGGGACTTCGAGGGCGACGGCCTGATCGGCGCGCCGGAGGTCAAGGTGGTGATTTCGGCGCTCGCGCACATCACGGTCAAGAAGGCGCTGCGGGTGCTCGGCTTCGGGATGAAGCGCATCGTCGTCGCGCCGGTGGACGCGCACGGGCGCATCGACCCCGAGCGCCTGCCGCCGCTCGACGACATGACGATCTTCTGCATGCAGGCCGGCGAAGTGAACACCGGCGAATTCGATCCGTTCGCCGCGCTGATTCCACGCGCGAAGGCGGCGGGCGCGTGGGTGCACGTCGACGGCGCGTTCGGCCTGTGGGCGCGCGCGTCGTCGAAGGCGGCGCTGACCGACGGCATCGACGGCGCGGACAGCTGGACGACCGACGGCCACAAGTGGCTCAACACGCCGTACGACGGCGCGATGGTGATCTGCCGGGACGCGGCGGCGCTCGCAACCGCAATGAACAGCGACGCCGTTTACCTGAGCGGCGCGCACGACGCGCAGATGAATCTCAACCTCGAGTTCTCGCGACGGGCGCGCGGCATCCCGATCTGGGCCGCGTTGCGCGCGCTCGGCCGCGACGGCGTCGCCGCGATGATCGACCGGCATTGCGCGCTGGCGTCGCGCGTCGCGACGGGCCTGCGTGCGGCCGGCTACGACGTGCTGAGCCGCGTCGTGCTCAACCAGGTGCTGGTGCGAGCCGGCACGGACGACGAAACGATCGCCATCATCGGAGCCGCGCAGGATTCGGGCGCCGTATGGTTCGGACAGACCGTGTGGCAGGGCAGGCCCGCATTGCGCATCAGCGTGTCGTCGTGGCGCACGCAGGACGAACACGTCGATCGTCTCGTCGCATTGCTGACGCAGTTGCGCGGCGTGCACGTGCGTTGAGCGACCGCCGCGCGGGCGGCCGCGCGCACCGCTGCGCGCGTGCGCGAAAATGTCCGACAATACCGTCGCATGCTTGCCGTGCCGCTTCGGCGAGCCCGTTCAACCGCTGCATTGCTGCCGACGAGGTTGCCATGTCCCCGACGCCTGCCAGGGCACTGTTGAAAGCCGCCGATATCGCGAAGATGGAACCGGCGCGCGAAGTGCATCCGCTGAACCCCAATGCGGTCCGCCTGAAACGCCAGCTCGGCGACCCGACCGGCCTCACGCAGATCGGCGCGCACCTGCTGACGCTGACGCCCGGTCGCGAATCGGCCGAATATCACCGTCATCTGTACGAGGAAGAATGCGTGTACGTGCTGTCGGGCACGGGCACGGCCACGATCGGCGAGCGTGCGTACGAAATCGGGCCGGGCGATTTTCTCGGCTTTGCGCGCGGCGGCGAAGCGCACACGTTGCAGAACACCGGCGCCGCGCCGCTCGAACTGCTGATCATGGGGCAGCGCCTGGAACACGACGTGTGCGAGTATCCGAGAATCGGCAAGCGGCTTCACGTCGCGGGCGCGCTCGAGGATTTCGTCGAACTGCCCGGCCAGCTATAAGCCGCGCTTGCCCGCAGCGGCCGCCGTCGCGCTTATGATGCGGGAACGCCACTGACAGGATCGCATCCCATGGACGCGCCGCTTCCGCCGTTGAACGACCCGCTTTCCGAAACCGAAACCGAAACCGAAACCGAAACCGCGGTCGAGCCGCGCGCGCTGCGCGTGCATCGGCCGGTCGCGCTCGTCACCGGATCGACGTCGGGCATCGGTGCGGCGATCGCGCGCCGCCTCGCGGCGGATGGCCATGCGGTGATCCTGCATTCGCGCAGTTCGGTCGACGCCGGGCGCGCGATGGCGCGGGAGCTCGGCGGCACGTACGTGCAGGCCGATCTCGCCGACGATGCCGAGCGCGTGCGGCTGATACGCGATGCGCTCGCGGTGCATGGCCGGCTCGACGTGCTGGTGAACAACGCCGGCGTGAGCCGCGTGATCGCACATGACGATCTCGCGGCCGCGACGCCCGACGTGTGGCGCGAGATGCACGAGATCAACGTGATCGCGCCGTTCCGGCTCGTGGCGCTCGCCCAGCCCGCGCTGCTCGATGCAGCGTCGCGCGGGCGCGCCGGTTGCGTCGTCAACGTCAGCTCGCATGCCGGGGTACGGCCGAAGGGCGCGTCGATTCCGTATGCGGCCGCGAAGGCCGCGCTCAATCACACGACGCGATTGCTCGCGCGCACGCTCGCGCCGGCGATCCGCGTCAACGCGGTGGCGCCCGGGCTCGTCGACACGCCGCTGACCGCCGGCTGGACGGATGCGCGGCAGCGTTGGCGCGAGCACGCACCGATGCGCCGCGCGGCGCAGCCGGACGACGTCGCGCAGACGGTCGCGATGCTCGTCGCGTCCGATTACATGACGGGCGAGATCGTGATGCTCGACGGGGGATTGAATCTGACGTGATGGGGGCGAGAGCGGCGAGGCCGTTTGATACCGGTGTCGGTGGCCGCGGCGACGTCGCCTTGAGCGCGTACTGATCGCAACCATTCGGTTTGCTTCGACAAGCAACGGGGCAGCCGAGTAGCAGCGACCAGAGCCCGCAGCCCGCACCGCGTTACCGCGTTACCCCAGCAACTGCCGCAGCACTCCCGCCGACACGACCCCGGCGATGACGGTCGGCAGGATCGACAGGCGGGTCGCGGCCAGCAGCGTGACGGCCAGCGCGAGCAGGTCCGCGGGCCGGCTCGACACGAAGGCCGGCGCGATCACCGAGATCAGCACGCAGCCGGGCACGTTCTCCATGACCGCCGTCATGCGCGGGCTGAGCGTGCGGTTGCGCAGCATCACGTAGCCGAGGATGCGCGACAGGTACGTCGTCGACGCCATCAGCACGATGGTCGCGACGGTATGGAAATCAGGCATCATCGCGCGGCTCCCACAGCACGGCGGCGATCAGTCCCGCGCACGCGCCGGCCGCGACGTACCACGCGCCCGGGACGGCCAGGTGCGTCGCGGCTGCGACGACGAGACTGACGAACCACGGCCGGCTCGCGCGCATGCCCTTCCACATGCCTCGGAGCAGCACCAGGAAAACCGCCGTGAACGCCATGTCGAAGCCGTACTGCTCGACGTCGCCGATCGTCGGCCCGAGCGCGGCGCCGAGCGTCGTCATCGACAGCCACGTCATGTAGAGGCCGGCGGCCACGCCCGCGTAATACGGGACGCTGATGTGGTCGGCCGAGCGCCGCCGCGCGTCGGCGAGCGACATCGCCCAGCTCTCGTCGCACATGAAGAACAGCGCCGCGAATGCGCGCCTGCGCGGCAGGCGCCGGATGTACGGCGCAAACGCGGCGCCCATCAGGATGTGCCGCGAATTGACCAGGAACGACATCGCGACGATCAGCGCGATGTGCGGCGGCGAGGTCCACAGCCGGATGGCCGCGAATTCGGAGCCGCCGCCGAAATTGAGGCCGGTCAGCATCGGCACTTCGAGCAGGCTCAAGCCCTTCTGGGCGGCCTGCGCGCCGAGCACCAGCGCAAACGGAACGAAACCCAGCATCATGGGCAGCGACGCACGCAGGCCGCGGCTCATCTCCAGCAAGAACGCGGACTGCTGGCGCAGCCCGGTCGACGTTGAAACACTACTGCTCATCACACCTCCTTCGGGAGGAGGATTGTCTGCTTTTTTGACTCGAATCGGGTTGCGTTGTGGCCAGTTCTTTCGGAGAATTTGGCATCGAATACGCGATTCGCGGATTTCTTGGAATTGGATGCCAAAATGAAGCTTGATGCCATCGACCGGCGAATCCTGAGCGCGCTCCAGCGCGACGGCCGCATGCAGAACGTGGAGCTCGCGCACGAAGTCGGGCTGTCGCCGTCGCCGTGCCTGCGGCGCGTGCGGCTGCTCGAGGAAGCGGGCGTGATCGAGAAATACGTGGCCGTGCTGAACCCCGCGAAGGTCGGCAAGGGGCTGACGATCTTCACGCGCGTGTGGCTGAAGGGGCAGGACGCGGAATCCGTGAACCGCTTCGCCGAGGCCGTCCAGCAGATGCCGGAAGTCGTCGAGTGCCATCTGATGGCGGGCGACTGCGATTTCCTGCTGCGCGTCGTCGCGGCCGACATCGACGACTACCGGCGTTTCCAGATGGAATACCTGACGCGCATTCCGGGCGTGCTGAGCGTGAAGACCGACATTCCGATGCAGAAGGTCAAGCTCACGTCGGCGCTGCCGACGTAGCGCACGGCGGACGCGCCGCGCCGCATCGCCGTTTCGTCATCGGCCGGTGACGATCGCCCGCTACACTGTCGATGCAGTTTCGTTTCGCCGCGTCGCGGCCGATGCGCGCGTCGGCTGCACCGGCAACTAACCGTCATCGCGCGACGATCGCCGCGCGGTGCGTTCTTCTTGTCGAGCCCTTCATGCCGCCATTCAACAATCCGTGGAATTCGCTGGAAATCGTCAAGCTCGTGCTCGGCGTGCTGACGCCGCTGTCGGTGGCCTGCCTCGGCTGGCTCGTCGCGCGCCGGCTGAAGCGGCTGGAGCTCGTGCAGTGGACCAACCAGAAGCTGATCGAGAAACGGCTCGCGCTCTACGACGCGGTCGCGCCGCTGCTCAACCAGCTGCTGTGCTTCTACACGTGGATCGGCCACTGGAAGGACATTTCGCCGGACGACGTGATCCGCGCCAAGCGCGAGCTGGACCGCACGTTCCACATCTACCGCTACCTGTTCGGCGACGACGTGTACGACGCGTACCACACGTACATCCATGCGCTGTTCGAGACGCACACGGGGCCCGGCCGCGACGCGCGGATTCGTTCGCTGATCCACGCGCCCGATGGCGACCGCAGCGTGCACGGCGCGTACGAATGGAAACCGGCATGGGTCGAGCGCTTCGCGACCGCGAACGTGACCGACAAGGCCGACGTGCTGCGTCACTACACGGCGCTGATGGAGCGGCTGCGCGTGGCGCTCGGCGCGAATCGCTGAGGATCGCGCGCGGGTTCGCCCGTTGCCGCATGCCGCCGCGCGTGGCGGCGTGCGGCTGCGTAACGGCGGGTGCCCGAAGCCGGCTTCGCGCACCCGCCGTTACGTCGTTGCGCGCTCAGTGCTGCGCGATCACGTCGATGCGCAGCGGTTCGCCGCCGGCCGCGATCGCGAGCAGGTGGTCGACGTTCGGATGCGCGCCCGGACGGTTGCGCGCATCGGCCGTATGTTCGGCGAACACCGCGAGGCCGTGCTCGGCCGCCTTCGCGTCCAGCGCGCCGAACGTTTGCCGCAGATAGTGATACACCGCGAGCGAGCCCTGCTTGCCCGGCTTGTTCTCGATGTTCGCGACCACGTCGCCGTTGCCGTTGACGAGATCGATGCGCTCGATGCCGTCGATGGACGGCAGTTGCGCGAGGTTGTCCTTGAATACGCTGGTCGGTTGAATCACTGGAAACGCTCCGTCGGTTCGGTAAAGGGCATCGCGGGCCGTATCTTATCCGATCGCTATCCCGCAGAACGGGGCGCGTCAGCGGATCGCCCGTCTCGCCTCATCCGGATCGACCGGCGCGCCGGCCCGCCCGCCGCCGGCATCCCGCGCCCTTTTCCGCTACAGTAAGAAATCACCGGCCGCTCGTGCCGCGCACGCCGGCACGCGGCGGCCCCGTTCCGCCAATGCACACGAGGGCCTCGATGGAAACCGAGCAACGCTACACCGCCAACGCGCCGACGCGCGCGGAAGTCGACGCACTGACCGGTGCCACCGTCATCGAATTCGGCGCGAACTGGTGCGGCATCTGCGCGGCCGCGCAGCCCGCGATCGCCGCGTCGTTCGCCGCGCATCCTGCCGTGCGGCATCTCAAGATCGAGGACGGCCCCGGCCGCCCGCTCGGCCGTTCGTTCGGCGTGAAGCTCTGGCCGACGCTGGTTTTCCTGCGTAACGGCGTCGAGGTCGCGCGCGTCGTTCGCCCCGTCGATGCGCGGCAGATCGAAGCCGACGGCTTCGCCGCGCTGGCCTGAGGCCGTCGACATGCAACAGACCATCACGCACATCGCCGTCGACGCGCGCGGACGCGGCCTCATCGAGTTCACGTCGCAGGTGCGCGCGTTCGTCGACCAGCAGTCGATCCGCACCGGCCTGCTCACCGTGTACTGCCGGCACACGTCCGCTTCGCTGCTGATCCAGGAGAACGCGGATCCGTCGGTGCAGCGCGATCTGGAACGCTACTTCGAGGCGCTCGCGCCCGAGGACAGCTCGCGCTACGAGCACGACACCGAAGGCCCCGACGACATGCCCGCGCATTTGCGCACGGCGCTCACGCAGGTGCAGTTGTCGATTCCTGTGGAGCTTGGGCGGATGGTGCTCGGGACGTGGCAAGGGATTTACCTGTTCGAGCATCGGCGTGCCGCGCATCAGCGGGATATCGTGCTGCATCTGATCGGCGAATAGGCGCGGGCGTACCGCCGTCAGCCGGACAGCGTGTCGACGAGCGCGCCGAGTTCGCCCAGGTGAACGGGCTTCGGCAGGAACGCGTCGAATGCCTGCGGGTTCTCGCGCAGCGCCGCCGCCTCGTACGCGCTGACGCCGACGATCGACACGAGCCTGCCGTCGTCGTCCGGCTGGGCGGCCGCGCGGATGCGCTGCGCGACTTCGAAGCCGCTCAGGTCCGGCAACTCGAGGTCGAGCACGACCAGGTCGTAATGCGCGTCGCCGAAGCGCGCGACGCCTTCGCTGCCGGTGCCGCACAGGTCCGCGTGGATGCCCAACGCCGCCAGCATCGAGCCGAGCGTCTCGCGCGCGTTGTCGTTGTCGTCGACGACGAGCGCGCGCCGGTCGCGATGCGGCGCCGCGTGCGGCGATGCCGGCGCGTCGCCCGCCGGTTCGCCGCTGTCGGGCACCTCGACCGGCAGCATCACGACGAATTCGCTGCCTTCGCCGACGACGCTGCGCACGTCGATGTGCCCGCGCAGCGTCGTCACGATCTGGCGCACGACGGCGAGGCCCATGCCGATGCCGTCCACGTGCAGGCCCGCCGCGTCGTTCGCGCGGTAGAACGGCTCGAAGATCTTCGACAGATGCGGCTTCGCGATGCCGGCGCCGGTGTCGCGCACCACCAGCTTCAATTGCCGCCCGGCCGGCGCGTCGACCAGCGTGACCGACACGTCGACCGATCCGCCGACGGTGTACTTGACCGAGTTCTCGATCAGGTTGGACAGCACCTGCCGCAACAGCTTCCGATCCGAGCGGATCGCCAGATCGTGCGGCTCGACGCGCTGCGTGACGGCGATCCGCTTCGCCGCGATCTTCGCGCGCAACGGATCGAGCACCTCGGCGAGCAACGACGCGATGCCGACGGTTTCGGCTTCGGCGAGGCGCCGGGTGGAGCGCAGCTTGATGTAGTCGGTGAGCTCCCTCACCAGCGCTTCGAGCGACGACGCGGAGTTCTGCAGCCGCCTGATCGTCTTCAGGTTCGCGTCCGACTGCGGCCGCGCGAGCAGGATCTCGATCGACCCGCTGATCGCCTGCAGCGGCGTGCGCAGCTCGTGGCTGACCATCCCGAGGAACGCGTTCTTCGCGTCGACCATCTCGAACGCGCGGTCCGATGCCTGCTTCTCCGCGACGAGCGCCGCGTGCTGCCGCTCGAGCAGGTCGTCGCGCGTGCGCACGGTATAGAACAGCAGCAGGAACAGCGCGCCGAGGATGACGCCGAGGATGCTGCCGAGGATCAGGATCGCCTGCTGCTTTTCCTTCAGCTGGTGGAACGTGAAGTCCCGCTGCGCCATCTCCAGCGCGCGGAAGTAGTTGGCGAGGGCGTTCACTTTGGGCCAGTACGCGTTGACGTCGTCGATCATGCGGCGTGCGTCGTCGTGCGGCGCCGTGCGCAGCAGCGGCACGTCGTGCTTGAGGCGCGCCATGAAGGCGCCGAGCTCGGCGATCTCGTCGCGCGCGCGTGGAATGCGCAGCCAGTACTCGGACACTTCGGACGGCCGCCGCAGGAAGCCGAACGACGCCGACAGCGCGTCGAGCTGCGTCTCGACGCGATCGAAGTCGTCGTCCTGGCGCGTCGCGTAGAGGATCAGCTGCCGGTCGAACCGGCTGTACGCGTTGCGATACTGCGCGGCCGTCCAGAACACCCCTTCGCGCGGTCCTTCGAGCACGCCTTCGTTGACCGACGTCGCGAGCAGGTCATGCAGCAGGAACGCCCATGCGGCGAAGCCCAGGATCCACAGGGAGCCGAGGACGACGATGATCTTGCGCTTTTTCCATCGCCTGGCGGTCATTTCACGGTGAGGCCGATGACCTGCCACGCGAACTTCGCTTCGCCGAGCGGCGTCTTCAGCTCGTCCGCGAACTGGTCGCGCGGATACATGACCCACAGCGGGCCGTAGCTCGCGTTGTCGAGCACCTTGCCGTTCATCTTGCGGGCGAGGATCACGCCGTACTTGTCGGCGTCCGACGCGGGGATCGTGAACGTGTATTCGTCGATGCAGTGAAGCTCGATCTGCGTGCCTTTCGCGCCGACGATCTTCAGCACGTCCGCGAGGCGCGGGCCGCTGAAGGTCGCCACCGGCGTCCAGCTCGTCGACGTCGTGATCGTGTGCTGCGGCAGCGCCATCAGCGCCTGTTCGGAGAACACGTACGCGGTTTTCCCGGGCTGATTCGATTTCGCGATGTTGCCGTCGACGGTGAACTTGAACGGCGCGGCCCAGGACGCGGCGGCGGCGCCCAGCAGGCAGGCCAGCAGCAGGCCCTGCAACCAGGTTTTCGGATTTCGCATGGTTTCCTCTTGCGTGTTGTCGATGTGTCTTGAGTTCAATCCGCGGGCGCGTTGAACGGCTGGGCGATCTTCAGCTCGCGCGCCACCTCGGCGAACAGGATCGGCAGGCGGACCGGCTTCTCCTCGCAGCGCGCATTGAAGTGCGACACCACGCGCGCGATCTCGTCCTCGCTCGCCTCGCCGGTGGAGATCTTGCCTGTCAGCAGGAAGATCGGCGCATCGCCATTTTCGCTCGAACGGATGCCGCGCACGAGATCGGCGGCCGTCTGGTCGCCGAGCATCCAGTCGAGGATGTAGCCGTCGAAATCCTCGACTTCCAGCGCTTTCCGGAATGAGGCGACATCGTAGTACGGGATCGCGTTAACACCTTTCTCGATGAAGTATTCGCATACCGTCTCGGCCACGTCCGGCGAATCGTCGACCACGGCGATCCGCGCCGCGTATGCCTGCTGCCGGGTGGAGCGCAGCTCGATCACGTCGACGGGATGGGTGCGGCCTTCATGCGCGTGGTGGCGTTCCATGACGATCCATTCGCCTTGCGACTGGATCGCGACGAAATCCGTTTCGGCGTGGCTGCTGGCCTTCGTCGAGATCGCGGCCCGGCAGCGCAGGCGCCGCGATTCGATGACGAGCGTCGCGTCGAGCATTTCGGGAGCCGCGCCCGCGTGTGCGCCCTGGTCGTCGAGCAGGATCGCGGGCGGCACGCCGAAGTGCGTCGCGATGTCCCGCAGCTGCGACAGGTTCCACGGGATCAGGCCTTTCATCTTGCGGGTGACGACGGAAAAGCTCAGGCCGAGCACGTTCGCGATCGTCGTGTTGTGGCTGCGCGGCGGAATGCCGTTCCGGGTCAGGAGGTCGCGCACCTTGGTGGCGGTGATGAGGTCGGCGTTGGCCTGCTCGCTGTTGGGCATCTCGAAGGGGTCTCCTGCGGTTGAGCGACCGAGAGCATATTCAAAAGTGACGTGGTATGCAAACTTTTAATTCGAGATACGCCTTGACATGCCATTTTTCTGCATTATTATTGCTCACCACGTCACTATTGTTTGTTGCGTCATGTTTGGAGTCCGAATGTCGACCAATCGACACGGCGAAGCCGGCGTTGCGCAGGTGACAAAACAATCCGAAGAGAGCCTGAGAGAGCCTGAGAAAAGCTGGGACTGCGTGTCGGCGTGGGTGAATTGTATTCGCCCCGCCGCGCGCACACCCGCTGCGCGCGCACCGCATGCCGCGTGCGCCGGCGTGCGCTTCGCAGTACGCATTCTTCGCCGACGTTCACGGTGACGCGCAGCGACGCGCGTGCGCGCGCGATTCGACCACGCGATCGGTCCCGTCCGATCCGCCCCACCGGCGACTTGACGACGAAATATCGTTCAAGTTCAAAACGAACGTTCGAACGAGTCGTACGTGTACTAAAAGGATAATCCGCGACGGATTTCCGCGTCGTCATTTGGCATGATCGGCATTCGTCATCCGAATCTATCCGTCGACATGCCGGGCGCGGCCGCCGTTGCGCCGCGAGTCCGCCGCCCGGGCGTCGTCACGTCGCGCCATGCAAAACAGCACGCTCCAGTTCATTCGCCGCTATCAGAGCATTTCGATGTTCGGCGGCGGCATCGTCGTCACGATCCTGATCCTGATCGCCTGCGGGCTCGGCATCTCGTCGATCGTGTACGGCTATCTGGACGCCGAGCGGCGCAATTTCCTGAACGGCGTCGACGA
This sequence comes from Burkholderia ubonensis, assembly GCF_001718695.1. NCBI lineage: Bacteria > Pseudomonadati > Pseudomonadota > Betaproteobacteria > Burkholderiales > Burkholderiaceae > Burkholderia > Burkholderia ubonensis. The sequence goes on from NZ_CP013422.1 coordinate 146,559, forward strand.
GACCGCCGAGGAGCTGCAGGTCGCCGAAACCGCATTCGTCAACGACGTGATGAATGCGCAGCTGATCTGGAGCGAGACGGCGCCGGCGCCTGCCGATGTCGTCGACACTTTTTTCACACACGGCCAGGAACTCGCGGTCACACCGTATCAATCGCTCGTGGTCGGCGTGCCCGGCCAGACCGCGCAGCGTGACGAGGTCGCGCGCTATCTGGCGCTGTCGTTCATGCTGCCGCACCTGTGCGCGACGAGTGCGGACAATCGCGCATGCACGGTCGAGGGCTATCACTACAGTACGCGTACCGGCGTATTCGGCATCGTGCCGCGCCCGGCGCGCGACCACCCGGCGCTCGCGACCGCGCGCACGCGCGCGCAATTGCTCGCGGCGCTGCACGTCGATTTCGACGGGCCGATGCCCGCGCAGAGCGATGGCCGGCCGAGCGTGCGCTGGCTGCCGCCTTATGTCGACCCCGTGACGGGCCGCTCGCGCATCCGCATCGCCGCCCAGGCCCGCGCGGGCGGCGGCGCGTTCGCGGTCCTCGTGACCGAATATGCGCCGGAATACCTGCTGTCGTGGCTGCCGGATCGCGGCCTGGCCGGCCGGTTCTTCGTGGCGTCGGCGGACAACCGGCTCATCGCGATCGACCCGGCCGTCGAGCACACCGGCGCGCTGAACGCGCGCCTGCTCGCGCTCGACGTCGCCCGCGGCGACGAGTCGCTCGGCGAGCCGCTGTTTCGCAGCGGCTCGATCGTATTTCGCAGCCGGCTCGCGACGACCGGCTGGACCGTCGCGTACGTGCTGTCGTGGGGCGACGTCGTCCTGGGCGTCGGCGTGCAGGCCGCGGTGCTCGCCGCGGCGACGCTCGTGACGATCGCCGTGATGTGGCTGCTGCTCGTACGCTTTCACCGGCGCGTGCTCGCGCCGGTTTACGCGCGCTCCGCGCGCGTATTCGACAGCGAGGAGCTGTGCCGCAACGTGATCGAGATGGCGCCGATCGGCATCGGCCTCGTGTCGTTGTCCGACCGGCGCGTGATGCTCGCGAGCGACGCACTCGTGCAGATGCTGCTGCCGCACGGCGGCGATCACCACGCGCTGTCGGCCCGCGTGCTCGAGCGATACGACGCGTTCGTCGCCGACGGCGGGCGCGGCCGCACGCTGGTGACGGAGCTCGCGGTCGACGCTCACGGCGATGCGCCGCTGCATCTGGAAATCATCGCGCACGCGGCGCGCTATCAGGGCGAGGACGTGCTGATCGCCGTATTCACCGACACGACCGCCCAGCGCCGGCTCGTGCAGCAACTCGAGGAAGCGGTGCGCGCGGCCGATTCGGCGAATGCGGCCAAGTCGTCGTTCCTGGCCGCGATGAGTCACGAGATCCGGACGCCGCTCAACGTCATCCTGGGCAATCTCGAACTGCTCGAACGTTCGGCGCTCGACGTGTCGCAGCACGGCCGCGTGCAGACGTTGCGCACCTCGGCCGGGAGCCTGCTGGCGCTCGTCAACGACATTCTCGATTTCTCGAAGATCGAGGCCGGCGCGATGACGGTCGAGTCGATCGAGTTCGAATTGATCGCGGTGATCGAGCAGCAGCTCGCCGCGTTCGCGCCGATCGCGAAGGCGAAAGGGCTGCCGCTGTTCGTCGAGATCGACGCGAGCGTCGAGCAGCGCATGCGCGGCGATCCGATGCGGTTCGCCCAGGTGTTCGGCAACCTGCTGAGCAATGCGATCAAGTTCACGAGCGAAGGCCATATCGCCGCGCGCGTCGCAGTGTGGCCCGATGCGCGCGGCGTGCCCGAGGTCGAACTGAGCGTCGAGGACACCGGCATCGGCATCGAGCCCACGCAACGCGCGCGTTTGTTCAAGGCGTTTTCCCAGGTCGACGCGTCGATCACACGACGCTACGGCGGCACGGGCCTCGGGCTCGCGCTGTGCGCCCGGCTCGTCACGGCGATGGGCGGCACGTTGTCGGTCGACAGCACGCCGCAGGTGGGCAGCGTCTTCAGCGTTCATCTGCCGCTGCAGGCCGACATCGCGCCGACACGCCCGCTCGACGCGAGCCGCGGCCACGTGGTACTCGTCGTGTCGCAGGACGAGGCCTGGCGCAAGTTCGTGTCCGCGCATCTGCGCGCATGGGGTTTCGATGTCGCGGTACACGCGAGCCCGGTCGGGATCGCGGCCGAGCTCGTCGCGCGCGCTCGTGCGCTGGTGCTCGTCGGCGATGCCGACCGATGGCGGCGCGACGAACTGGACCGGGCCGGGCACGACACGCCGATCGTGCTGGCAACGCCCGATGGCCCGCTGCAACCGGATGTCGCTGGCCGCACGATTCGCGTATCGAGCTACTCGGTGAACGGGCTGCGCATGGCGCTCGAGCGCACGCTGAGGGCCGGCGGCGAGTCGCCGCATGCGCCGATTGCCGATCCGCACGCGGCTGCGACGGCGCCAGCGGAGTCGTTGCCGCGCGTGCTGGTCGCCGACGATGCCGCGATCAACGGCTCGATTTTCCTCGAGCAGCTGGCTGTGCTCGGCAGTCCGTTCGACTGCGTGTCGTCCGGCGCGGCCGCGCTCGACATGCTCGCGCGCGGCGACTGGGACGTGCTGCTGATCGCCGCGGAGCTTCCCGACATGCTCGCTCGGGAGCTGGTGGAAGCCGTCCATGCGCGCGCGCTGCCGTGCGACGTGATCGTCGTCGCGTCCCATCTGGGCCCCGACGACGCCAGGCTTTATGCCGCGGTGAAGGTGGACTGCGTATTGACGAAGCCGGTGATGCTCGCCGATCTGCGCCGCAGTCTGACGCGGATCGCACGCCGGCGCGGGATCGGTGTGCTGGTGGGCGCAATGAACGAGCGTTGTGTGGTTGGTAAGGCGCGGGCAACCGCGGATATGTCGGGAAGATAAGAAACCGACGCGTCACGGCGGCACAGACCGTCGGCGTCGATCATCGAAGGCAGACACGCCGCGTCGTGCGGGTGCGGTGTGATTTCGACTGAAGGAAGGGTACGGCCGTGCGCTATATGGGAAAGGTGTTCGGGCTGCTGCTTGCGTTCGCGACGTTGCCGGAGAAGTCCCGTCGGGATTTCCTGACCAGGCTGAACGAATTCATGATGATGTCGCCGGCGCAGCGGCGGCGCGTCATTGCCGAGTGGCAGCACGCCGCGGGCGAACGAGCGGGGCAGCCGGACGAGCCGGTGTCCGGACATTAGCGACTGCTGGCGATCGTGTCGCGCAGCACGTTGGATCGACGGCGTCGTCGGCGCCGCCGATCGGTTTTGCGCGAGCGTCGAGCGGCGGCGGATCGTGGCGCAACGCCCTGCGCGGTCATCTCGCCTCGCGACGGGTTCGTGTGGCGATCCTCGCTGCGGCAGGCCGCGAGGTGCGGTTGGCGCAAAGCGCGGCGCACCCGTTATTTTAGAATTGGACCGCGCGCCGCTCGGTCCGCCGAAGGCCGTAACACGAACCGTGTTGCGGAATCGATTCGAATTGCGACGCATTGTGCGACATCGCAGGTCGAGCGCCTGTATCGGGAGAAGAACGCAGATGGATGAATTCTTTGTACGCGTGATGGTGGCGGACGATCATCCGGCGTCCGCGCTGGGGATGTCGCAGGCGCTCGCTGGGAGCAGCACGATCCGGTTGCTCGGCACTGTCTCGAATTCGACCGATCTGGTGGAAATGCTCGACGCGCAGCAGGCCGACGTGCTCGTGCTCGACTATGTGATGCCGGCCGGCAAGTACGGCGACGGTCTCGCACTGCTGTCGTTCCTGCAGCGCCGCTATCCCGCGCTGCGTATCGTGACGATCACGATGATCGACAATCCGAGCGTGCTGCGCGCGATTCACCGGCAGGGCGTGAGCTGCATCCTCAGCAAGTCGGACGCGATCTCGCACCTGATCGGCGCCGTGCATGCCGCTTACGTCGGCGCGAACTATGTGTCTCCCGTCGTCAAGCAATTGCTGACCTGCACCGAAGCGCCGACCGGCGCGCGGACGCTGACGGCGCGCGAGATCGAGGTCGTGCGGTTGTACGGGGCCGGGCTGACGGTGGGTGAGATTGCCGTCCAGCTGCATCGCAGCAAGCAGACCATCAGCTCGCAGAAATCGAGCGCGATGAAGAAGCTCGGCATCGTGCGCGACGCGGACCTGATCCGCTATGCGAGCGAACGCGAGCTTCCGGATGCGGGCGGTGCGGATGCACCCGTAAGCGATGCGTAGTCGCCGCATGCGTGCTGCGACGATGCCGATTCGGCGGCGCATCCCGGCCGGTGGTTTCGGCTTCGGCTTCCGGTTCAGCGTAAAGGAGCGCCCATGCCAGCCGAGCTGAAGCGCATCGCGAGTCAGGTCGCGAATGCGGGGCGCAAGCCGTTCGAGCCCGGCCGCGCGCGTCGCTACCAGCAGTTGCTGCTGTACGGCGGCGGCTTCGCGGTGACGCTGTTCATCCTGATGTGCGCGCTGCTCGTCACGCGGCTCGACGTGCAGGACTATCGCGCGCAGGCCCGTTTGACGTTCCTTTATCGCAAGGCGCAATTCTCCCGCACGCTGGAGATGGCCGACATGGTGCTCGCGACCTATGGCGGCAGGATCGAGCAGCTGTGGAATCAGGGCGCGCGGCCGTCTGCCGATGCGCTCGCGCAATTCTCTGCTGCCGGCGGCGTGCTGGGTGCGAGCAACGGCGACGGCAGCGAGACGCTGCTCGCGCTCGCGCGGCTCACGCCGGATCGTCCCGCACCATCGTATGCGCGCTATCTCGGCGCGCTGTTCGGTCTGGTCCGGCAGGACGATCGATCCGGGCACGTGCTGCCGCCGGCGCTCGTGTCCGGCGGCGAACCGCTCGGTGGCTATCTGATCGGGCTCGATGCGCCGTTTCTGGCCGTGCTCGGCACCGAACTCGTGCCGCGCGCGCACACGCTCGAGCCCGGCACCGACCTGCACACGCTGATCGACGGGCTGATGCCGACCGGCATCGCACGGCAGAAGACGCTGATGCAGAGCCGTCCGTTCGTGTTCGATCGACGCCTCGATCCGCTGTCGGGCCGGGTCGTCATGCGCTTCGCGCGCCGGCTCGACGATGCGGCCGGCCGGCCGTTCGGCTGGCTGGTGATCAACGGCTTGCATCGTGTCGACGACGTGATGGCGCCGCGTTCCGACGACGAAGACGTTGCGATCGTCGACGCGCGCCATGACATCGTGTTCGGACGCGAGCGCGACCGGTCGATGATCGAGCGCGCGTTGCACGACGCGCGCGCGCCGCTCGGCGATCACGTCGCGGTGCGGCGCGTCGGCGCCCGCTTCGTCGTCTACGATCGCCTGCCGGGCACAGGCCTCGTGATGATGACGAGCTTCTCGTGGCGCAGCATGGTGCGGGAGATGCGTGTCGGCTTGGGCATCACGTTCGGCGCGGCGCTGGTCGCGATCGCGTTGCTGTGGCTGGCGATCATGCTGTTCGATCGCCGCGCGCTGCGTCCCGCGAACCGGCGCGCAACGCGCCTGATCGAGAGCGAGGCGCTCAACCGGACGCTGGCCCGTCATGCGCCCGCGGGTTTGTTGCTGCTGTCGGCGGCGGACGGCGAGACGATGGTGCACAACGACGCGGTGCGCGCGTACGACGGCGGCGCGGGCGGCCAGCGGCTCGGCAAGCGCATCTGGGACGCGTACCGCGAGCGCGCGGCGGCCGGCGACGGTCGGCTCGACGTGATGCAGCACGAACTGGCGGTCGAGCAAGCGGACCACGGCAAGGTTTATCTGGCATTGCAGGTCGTACGGACGATGTTCCACGGCGTCGACGTGCTGCTCTGCACGCTGCTCGACGTGACCGCGCGCAAGCGGACCGAACTCAAGCTGCGCGAGGCGCGCGAGGCTGCTGAGGACGCCAACCGCGCCAAGTCGACGTTCCTCGCGACGATGAGCCACGAGATCCGCACGCCGCTGAATGCGATCATCGGCAATCTGGAGTTGATGGCGCGCGCGCAATTGCCGTTGGCGGAACGGCGACGGTTGCAGACGGTGATGTCGTCGTCGGATGCGTTGCTGCACACCATCAACGACGTGCTGGACCTGTCCAAGGCCGAATCGAACCAAATGGTGCTCGAAGCCGTTCCGTTCGATTTGCGCGCGGTGCTGCACGAAGTTGCGGCGATTTTTCGTGCGCTCGCGGACGCGAAGCATCTGCGGCTCGAATGCGTGATCGCGGCCGGGCTCGGCGACGGGTACGTCGGCGATCCGGCCCGCGTGCGGCAACTCGTGTCGAACCTCGTCGGCAACGCGATCAAGTTCACCGAGCATGGCAGCGTGACGGTCGAAGCGCTGCCGGCAGCCGTGCCGGGGCGCGGTGTGGAAATCGTGGTGCGCGATACGGGCATCGGCATCGAGCCGGACAGCATGCCGACGTTGTTCGACGTCTATATGCAGGCCGATCCGTCCATTTACCGGCGTTTCGGCGGCACCGGGCTCGGGCTGCCGCTGTGCCGGCGTCTCGCACGGCTGATGGGCGGCGACGTGACGGTCGAAAGCCGGCCGGGGGCGGGCGCCGTGTTTACGGCATCGCTGCCGCTGGCCGATGCGCCGTTGCGGGGGCGCGCAGCGGTTGATGCAAGGGCGAGCGGCGCGAAAGGGGCCGGGGCGCGTCGCGCGGAGGTGGCCGGCGCTGAGGCAACTGAGGCTGAGGTAACGGGAGCCGACGCGGCTCGGGTCGACGGAATTGGAGCCGATGGAACTGGGGCCACGGGAACGGAAGCCGACGGAACTGGCGCGGAGGGAACGGAAGCCGAGGCAACTGGAGCCAGCGGAACAGAAGCCAAGAGAACCGGAGCCGACGCAATGGCGGCCGCAACGAGGGCCGCTGCCACACCTACGAATGCAACGAGCCGCCCCGCAGCGACTCCCAAACCGATAGAAACCCATGCCCGCACGTCGGCGCTCTCACCGGTGCAGCCCCCGGCACCGGCATGCAGCGCCGACGTCGAAACGCCGCTTCGCGTGCTGGTGGCCGAGGATCATCCGGCGAGCCGCGCGCTGCTGCGCGACCAGCTCGACGCGCTGGGCTACGACGCGACGATCGTGACGAACGGCATCGAGGCGATGCGGGCGTACTTCGAGCATCCGTTCGACGTCGTATTGACCGACTTGGGCATGCCGGAGCTCGATGGCTTCGCGTTGGCGAGGTTCCTGCGCGAGCAGGGGGCGAAGGTGCCGGTGATCGCGATGACCGCGCATGCTACCGACGAGGATTACCGCCGCTGCGAACAGGCGGGGGCGGCGGAAGTCGTGCTCAAGCCGTTGTCGATCGACGCGCTTGACGCGGTGCTGACGCGGCACGCGAGGCGCGCTGCGGCGGCCCGGTCGTCTACGGGCGATTCTGCCGATTCGGGCGACCGGCCGATACCGCCGATGACCGACGAGATCCGCGAGAATTTGCGGACCGCGACGCTGCTGTCTCTGGCATTGATCGACGACGCGCTGCCGCGCGGAGACGTCGAGCGCATCCGCGTGGAGCTGCATTCGATGCGCGGCGGGTTCGCGCTGGCCGGCGATATCGTCGCTGGCGCCGCTTGCGCGCATGCCGAGCGGATCTTCTCGCAGGGCCGAACCGCCGCGCTGCGGGCGGCATGGCCGGCGTGTCGCGCGGCCATCGAGCGGTCGGCCGAGCGTCTGCGTGCAGCCGGCTCGGGAACAGGGAGCGAGCCCGCGTGAAGCAAGTGGGGCGCGACGCGTCGGCGGCTCGCGACACGACGCGCCTCGCACCGCTCAGCCGTCGCGAAAGATCTCCGCGTAGGCGCTCAGCGCAGGCACTCCGCCGAGATGCGCATACAGCACCTTCGAGCCCGGTTCGAATTCGCCGAGCCGAACCTTGTCGATCATCCCGTGCATCGATTTGCCCTCATAGACGGGATCGGTCAGCATGCCTTCGACTCGCGCGCATAGCCGGATCGCGTCGAGCGTGCCGTCGTTCGGCAGCCCGTACTCGGGCCCTGCGTAGCGCGTGTCGAGAACGACGTCCGCGTCGGTGATCGCGCGGCCGAGTTCGACGCGCTCGGCCGTATGCCGCGCGATGCGCGTGATCTGCTCACGCGTGCGCTCGGGCGTCGCCGACGCATCGATCCCGATCACGCGGTCCGCGCGCCCGTCGGCCGCGAAGCCGACGACCATCCCCGCCTGCGTGCTGCCCGTCACCGAGCACACGACGATGTAGTCGAACTTGAAGCCGAGCTGCGCTTCCTGCGCGCGCACCTCTTCCGCGAAGCCGACGAAGCCGAGGCCGCCGAGCGGATGCTCGGAACACCCGGCCGGAATCGGATACGGCTTGCCGCCCGCCTGCCGCACGCTCTCCATCGCCTCTTCCCAGCTGCGGCGGATGCCGATGTCGAAGCCGTCCGCGACGAGCCGCACGTCGGCGCCCATCATGCGCGACAGCTGGATGTTGCCGACGCGGTCGTACACCGGGTCGTCGTAGTTGACCCAGTGCTCCTGCACGAGCACGCACTTCATCCCGAGATGCGCGGCGACGGCCGCGACCTGGCGCGTCTGGTTCGACTGGACGCCGCCGATCGACACGAGCGTGTCCGCGCCTTGCGCGAGCGCGTCGGGGACCAGGTACTCGAGCTTGCGGGTCTTGTTGCCGCCGAATGCGAGGCCGCTGTTGCAGTCCTCGCGCTTCGCGTACAGCTCGACCTTGCCGCCGAGATGTTCGCTCAGGCGCTTGAGGGGCTGGATCGGCGTCGGACCGAAGGTCAGCGGATAGCGGGGGAAGCGTTGCAGGTTCATCGAATGTCTCCGAAAGGCGCGGCGGATAGGTGACGGGACCGGCCGGCAGATGGCCCCCCGACGAAAAAATGATAGTCGGACGCGCGAGAAATGAGCTTGCGAAATAAATAACGTCGTCCTACGTTTCAAACGTGGTCATCACCTTGTGAACAATCCGAGTTCGTCAAACAGGAAATTTACGCAATGAAATTAGGCAGACGGCCGGCGCGGGCGCCGGAAGCCGCGCCCGCGCTCGATCGCATCGACCGCGCGATCCTCCGGCAGCTTCAGCAGGATGCGTCGATCTCGAACGTGAGCCTCGCCGCGAAGGTGAAGCTGAGCGCGCCGGCGTGCCTGCGGCGCGTCGAGCGGCTCAAGGAGATGGGGCTGATCCGCGGGATCGTCGCGCTGCTGGAGCCGAAGGCGCTCGGCGCGGGGATGCTGGTCGTGATCGGCTTCGTGCTCGACCGCTCGACGCCGGAAGCGTTTGCCGCGTTCGAGAAGGCCGCGCAGAAGGTGTCGGGGTGCGTCGAATGCCACGTCGTGACCGGCGAGTTCGACTACTTCATGCTGGTGCGCACGCGCGACAGCGAGAGCTTCAACCGGCTGCATGCGGAGCAGTTGCTGTATCTGCCGGGCGTGCGGCAGGTGCGCAGCTTCATGGTGCTGAAGGAGATCCTGTCGACGCACGCGTTGCCGATATAGCGGCGCGTGACGTTCGCCGCGCGGTGCGAATGCCGCCCGCATCCGCCCGCCGCGACAGCGACAGCGACGGAACGACCATCGTGCGCCAGGACCGCTCGTCCATCGTGCTGAAGGAGATCCTGTCGACGCACGCGTTGCCGATATAGCGCGGCGTGGCTTCCGCCGCGCAACGCTAACGCCGTCCGCGCCCGGCCGCCGCGACAGCGCCGCATGGCCCGTCATCACGCCGCCGCCGCATGCCGGCGGCCCGCACGCACCGTCACGACGCGTAATTGGGCGTTCGCGTATGCTCGACCCGGCGGCGGCCGGTGCCGCCGCGAGCCGGATCATTCATTCGTGCGACGACCATCAACGAGCGAGGGCACCATGGCTGGACAAACAATGGCGGAATACCTGGCGAAGACGCTGGCGGCAGCGGGCGTCGAGCGCATCTGGGGCGTGACGGGCGACAGCCTGAACGGGCTGTCGTTCAGCCTCGCCCAGATGGGCTCGATCCGCTGGATGCATACGCGGCACGAGGAAAGCGCGGCATTCGCGGCCGGCGCGGACGCCGCGTCGAGCGGACGTCTCGCCGTGTGCGCCGGCAGCTGCGGGCCGGGCAACCTGCACCTGATCAACGGCCTGTACGATTGCCATCGCAACCACCAGCCGGTGCTCGCGATCGCGGCGCACATTCCGTCGACCGAGATCGGCCTCGGCTACTTCCAGGAGACGCACCCGCAGGAGTTGTTCCGCGAGTGCAGCCATTTCGCGGAACTCGTAACCAACGCGTCGCAGTTTCCGCGCGTGCTCGCGCGCGCGATGCGCACCGCGATCGAGGAGCGCGGCGTCGCGGTGATCGTGCTGCCGGGCGACATTGCGCTCGGCGACGGCCCGCAGGAGCCGCCATCGTGGAGCGTATCGGCGCCGCCGTCGATCCTCCCCGCGGACGCCGATCTCGACCGGCTCGCGGCGCTGCTCAACGAATCGGACGCGGTGACGCTGCTCTGCGGCAGCGGCACGCAGGGCGCGCACGACGAAGTGGTCGCGCTCGCCGACATGCTCGGCGCGCCGGTCGTGCATGCGCTGCGCGGCAAGCAGTTCGTCGAATGGGACAACCCGTTCGACGTCGGGATGACGGGGCTGATCGGCTTCAGCTCCGGCTATCACGCGATGGAGTCGTGCGACACGCTGCTGATGCTCGGCACCGACTTTCCGTATCGGCCGTTCTATCCGGCCCACGCGAAGATTGCGCAGATCGACTGGAAGGGCTCGCAGCTCGGCCACCGCGCCCCGCTCGCGCTCGGGCTCGTCGGCACCGTGAAGGAGACGATCGCGGCGTTGCTGCCGCGCCTCACGCGCAAGACGCAGCGGCACTTCCTGGAGAACGCGCTGAAGCACTACGCGGCCGCCCGCAAGAGCCTCGACGATCTCGCCGTGCCGGAGCCGCCGGGCCGCGCGATCCATCCGCAGTATCTGACGAAGCTCGTCGACGAAATCGCTGGGGAGGACGCGATCTTCACGGCCGACGTCGGCACGCCGACGCTATGGGCCGCGCGCTACCTGACGATGAACGGCAAGCGGCAGCTGCACGGGTCGTTCAATCACGGCTCGATGGCCAACGCGATGCCGCAGGCGCTCGGCGCACAGGGCGCGCATCCGGGGCGGCAGGTGGTGTCGCTGTCCGGCGACGGCGGGCTGTCGATGCTGCTCGGCGATCTGCTGACCGCGCGCCAGCTCAATCTGCCGATCAAGGTCGTCGTGTACAACAACAGCCTGCTCGGCTTCGTGTCGATGGAGTTGAAGGCCGCCGGCTATCTCGACACCAACGTCGATCTGAGCGCGACCGATTTCGCGGCGATCGCGAAAGGCGCGGGGATCTTCAGCGTGCGCGTCGAGCATTCGGAGAACGTCGCTCAAGCGCTGCGCAGCGCGTTCGAGCACGACGGGCCGGCGCTCGTCGACGTCGTCACGTCGAAGTACGAGCTCGCGATGCCGCCGAAGATCGAACTCGCGCATGCAAAGGGCTTCAGCCTGTTCATGCTGCGCGCGATCCTGAGCGGTCGCGGCGACGAGATCGTGGAACTCGCGCGGACAAATCTGCGCTGAGGGGCGGGGTGGGGGCGCGGCGGGGCGCGATAGATGCGACGGATGCGCGCCCGGCGGGCGGCCGACGCTGCGCGCCACGCCCAGGTCAGCCCGGCCCAGCCCGGCCCAGCCCGGCCCAGCCCGGCTCAGCCCGGCTCAGCCCAGCCCAGCCCAGCCCAGCCAAGCTCAGCCCAGCCCAGCCCAGCCCAGCCCAGCCCAGCCCAGCCCAGCCAAGCCAAGCCAAGCCAAGCCAAGCCAAGCCAAGCCAAGCCAGCTAAGCGAGCTGAGCCGAGCCGAGCCGAGCCGAGCAAGCCGCGCCGGCACGGTCGGTTCGTCTGTGCGTTCGGGCGCGATTTTGACGGCCGGTGAGTCGGCGTTCCGTTGAAGCGCTACGTGGCGGGGCATTTGCTTGATGCTGCGGGGATTCGTCGTCGAATGAGCGACGTAGCGCCGACTTTCTTTCAATCGGGATACAGCCCATTGGGCCGCGCGGGCCGTCGAGAACGGGGCGCGATCGGACCGGCGTAATGAGGCGCTAGAGCATCGCTGAAGCGACCGACTGTCCTGCCATCCCAGCACGCCCGGCAAAGCGCAATCCCCGGCCGGCGCACTGATTGCGCGTCGACGCCCGCCGCCCATCGACATCGGCGTACCGTTTTTTGCACCGCAGTGCCGTTTTTTTGCACGGTGTTTATGCGCGGGCCTATAAGCTCCAGACGTATTCAATCGACGGAGATGCCTTCGACCCGCGCCATGACCCCCATTCTTCCCGTCCCACCTCCGCCGGTGTTTAGCTTCGTTCGCCATCCACTGCTTGCTGCAGTGCCGTGGCGTTCACGTCGCCGCGCGCCTGCGCAGTTGCCGATCACGCTGAGCGCCGATGCGGCGCGGCTGCATTCGCCGCTCGGCGCGTATGTCGTCGGCGCGACCGCCGGGCGCGACGCGATCCGCGTGCAGCTCGAGATCGCGCCGGAAGATCTGGACTTCACGCTGCACATGCTGATGGCGCAGCAGACCGACGCGATCATCGGTCCGCTCGTCCGACCCGTGGACCGCGTGGGCCGCCCGGACCGCACGGAACAAGCCTCGCCGCCCCGGGAACGCCGATTGCTGGTTGGATCCGCCACCTTTTTGCCGATCGCCGCGCCCTTGCACGGCCGGCTGCGGTGGACGATTGTGCGTCGCGTCGTACGCGGCGCTGGCCCTGGACACGGAGGATGCATGTACCTCACAGAAGAAGTGCACACCGCGCGCTCGGCAAGCCGTCGCGTGCGCGCGGTGACGCTGCCGTCGGGCACACAGCTGGCCCGGCAGTTGCTGATGACGGTGCGCGCGGCAGACGTGCTGCTGCGTCAGGCGATCCGGTTGCCGGATCGTCATCAATGGTCGGTCGACCTCGAGCGCGTCGACGCGGCCGGCGGCCCGCTGGCCGCGTGGGATTCGCACGTGACCTTCCGGATCGCGAAGGTGTTCGCGCCGACGGTCGATGCACAGACGCGCGCCGGCGATCCCGAGCAGGTTGCGGCCGAAATCCGCCTGTCTCTTCCGGAGCAGGCGTATCTGGGTGACGAGCGCGTCGGCATCTTCGGCCGGCGGCACGGCAACCGGTTCGGCGCGACGCTGTCGGTGACGGCGGGCTCCCAGTGGGGCGGCCGACGCCACGAATACGTTCCACCGGCCGCGCGGCACGTGCACGGCGACACGCTGGAAGCGCTCGTCGACGCGGTGGCCGGCATCGTCAACGCGGCGCACGCCGTGGCCGGCCAGCCGTGCCCGGGCGAGTCGTGACGACCGGCGCGGCGCGCGCCTGACCGACGTTCAGGCGTCGCCGGCCTGCCCCGTCTGCCGCTGCAGATCCTCCATGATCTGCTCGGCGAGGAAGTCGCACGGCGGCCGCTTCGATTTCGTGCTGCGCGCGAGGATCATCTCGAGCGGCGGCAAATCGGGCAGCCCGTGCGAGCGCCCGAGCACCGTCAGTTGCGCGGGAATCGCGCAGCGCGCGAGCGGCGCGACCGCGAGCCCCGCTTCCACCATGCTGATCAGCCCGAGCAGGCTCGGGCTTTCGTACGAGGTCCGGTACGGCACCTTCGCGCGTTCGAGGCTGCGGATCGCGTTCTCGCGCGCGACGCTGCCGGGCATGAACACCGCGATCGGCAGCGGCCGCTCTTCCCATACGCGCGGCCCGTTGGTCATCGCGGCCCACGCCATCGGCTCGTGGCGCACGAAATCGCCGGACAGCCCTTTCACGCGCGTGCCGCACACGAGATCGACGGTGCCGTCCTTGAGCAGCGGCGCGAGCGCGCTGCTCGGCAGCCCGATCACCTGGATCTCGACCTTCGGGTACGACGCCGAGAATTTCTTAAGCACTGAAGGAAGAAGCGACGACGCATAGTCGTCCGGCACGCCGATCACCACCTTGCCGGTCACCTCCGGCCGCACCACGGCGGCCCACGCCTCGTCGCGCAGCGCGAGCATGCGCCGCGCGAAGCCCAGCAGCACCTCGCCCTCGCGCGTCAGCACGATGCTGCGCGGCCGGCGCATGAACAGCGGCCGCCCCAGCGCGTCCTCGAGGCTCTTGATCTGCATGCTGACGGCGGATTGCGAGCGGTTCACGGCTTCGGCGGCCCGGGTCATGTTGCCGGTCTCGGCAACGGCGACGACGGTGGCGAGCACGTCGTGATCGAGCATCTTCATGGGTATCAGGAAAATTGAACGTAACGATCAACATTATGCGTTTTTATTGTCGCAACGTGCGTGCGATAGTGCGATCACGCAAGCGATTCCGCTGCGGCCGCAGGTGCGTCGGGCGATGCCGGGCCACGGTTGCCGGCATGCCGAACCCGCGCAGTTGAACGAGGAAAACGTGGTGTATCGATGATGGACCATCCGTTGCGCGCCGCACTGGCCGCGGAATTGCACGCCCGGCCGTTCCTGCGGCTGGCCGAATCCGTGGCGCTGACCCACTACGCGATCTATTCGGATGGCGAACCGGCGATTCACGACACGCTGCTGCACGCGCTGTGCAGCGACACCGGCATCGCCGCGCCGCACGAAGGCGCGACGCATTACGCGGTGCAGTCGCCGAGCGGCTGGCATCTGAAGTGGGAGCGCCACACCGAGTTCTCGACCTTCACGTTCGTCGCGCCGCGCCGCGATACCGGCTATTTCGACGATCTCGCGATCGAAGGCATCCCGGCCGCGTGGTTCGCGCGGCTGGCCGGAATTCGCTTCGTCGCGGTGCGCATGGAGCTGCTGTCGGGCGACGCCGCGCGGCTCGCGTGCAGCGACGTGCGGCGCTGGTTCGACGGGCCGATGATGGTCGGCGGCAACGTGCTCGGCGGCGGCAAGGTGTTCTGCGACTGGCACGTGCGGCACGACGGCTTCATGCGCTTTCTCGTCGTCGACGACGACTTCCGCGAAGAGCAGGGCGGCCGCTTGCTGCAGCGTCTGTATGAAATCGAAACCTACCGGATGATGGCGCTGCTCGCGCTGCCGGTCGCGCGCCGGATGAGCCGCGATCTCGACGAGATCCACGCGTCGCTGCAGGCGCTGATGCAGCGGATGGACGCGCACGGCGCGCAGGGCGACGACGCGGCGCTGCTGGTCGAGCTCACGCACCTGGCGGTGCGCGTCGAATCGCTGTCGGGGTCCGGCGGACGCTTCAGCGCGTCGCGTGCGTACGAGAAGCTCGTGCTCGCGCGCATCCAGGAGCTGCGCGAGGAGCGCATCGAGGGGATGCCGACGATCGCGGAGTTCATGGAGCGGCGCTTCGCGCCCGCGATGGAGACGTGCCGCAGCGTATGGGCGCGTCGCGAGCAGATCGCCGACCGCATCGCGCGCGCGGTCGACCTGCTGCGCACCCGCGTCAATCTCGCACAGGAAAAGGACGTCACGCGGCTGCTCGCCGGCATGGAGCGCACCGCGCGCAACCAGCTGCATCTGCAGCATGCGGTGGAAGGGCTGTCCGTCGCCGCGATCTCGTACTACGTGCTGTCGCTCGCGGCCGCCGCGTTCAAGGCGCTGCACGTGCTGAGCCTGCCGGTCGATCCCGAGCTGGCGGAGGGGCTGCTGATCGCGCCGGTCGTGCTCGCGGTGATTCACGTCACGCGACGCACGCGCGCCCAGCTCGCGCGCGCCGAAAACGCGCATGCGCCGGTGTTGAAACGGGCGAGCTAGAACACCAACGACATATCAAAAGGAGTGGAGATGACTTTTTCGCAATCGCAAACCGGCAACGTCGCAGGTCGTCACGCATTCGACGCGCCGCCGCAGTACGACGCCGACGCATCGCAAGAGGTACGCGCGACCTCGTACCATGCGGTGCTGCAGGAGCCGACCGCGTCGCTCGTCGGCGGCACGACCGATCGGCCGGACGTCGCGACGGCCGCGATCCTCGGCTACAACTGAAGCGGCTTCGGCGATAGGGCGCGCGCGTCGCTCGCACCGATCATTCGCCCCGCGCGGGCGGCACGTCGTCCGCCTGTCGCGCGGCGCGGCGGGACGCCGGCGCGGCGGCTCCCCATGCGGCGAGCTCGCGCTTGGTTCGCACGCCCAGCTTCGCGAACGCGCGCTTCACGTACGACTCGGCCGTCGCCACACGCACGCCGAGGATGTCGGCCGTCTCCGGCACGGTCTTGCCCGAGAGCAGATGCTTGCAGGTTTCGTATTCGCGCTTCGACAGCTTCGCGCCGTCGGCGGCGAGCCGCGCGTCGAATTGCGCGAGCGGATGCAGGTCGGCGGCCGGATGCGCGATACGGCGCGCGGCGGTGGTCGACGCATGCAGTTCGAGCAGCGGAAACAGCACGTCGCTGATGCTGCGAAAGCGGTTCATCTCGGCGAGCGTGAACGGCGGGCGGTCGCGACCGCGTTCGAGCGCGATCGAATGCTGCGCGTAGCGCGTGCCGCGCGCGAGCACGCATTCGTGGCCGATACGCACGTCGTCGAACAGCCGCTGACGGAATTCGCCGGGCGGGATCGCCGCGATGTCGCGCACGACCAGCATCGTGCCGGTCTTGCCGCGCAACCCGGCGAACAGCGGGTCGCTGTCGAGAAAGCGCTCGTAGTAGAGCGTCATCACGTCGGAGATTTCTGCGGTCGCGGTGCCGATGCCGCTGCTGCCGATCCATTCGCAGCGATAACCGGTCGGCATCGCGCCGTCGACGCGCGAGCGTTCGACGTGCGCGACGTCGAGCGGCACGACGTCGTTCAGCAGCCGCGTGAGGCGCGGCACGAAATGCGGCGTGCCGACCGTCTCGATCAGCTCGCCCAGCGCCTTGAACGACACGTCGAAGCGGTCGTCGTCGCGGTGGCAGGCGTTCATGTCGAGCGGCATGCGGGTCTCTCGGTAGGAAGCGGGCGCGATTGTAGCGGTTGCGGCGTCGGGCGTCATCACGGGGAACCACGGGGCGGCGGGCGATGGCTCCGCGCGTCGGACGACGCGTTCCGGCGGCCGTGAAGGCCGGCGTAACGGGCAGTGTAAAGGAGCGGCGGCGTCCGCGCGTTGTCGAGCGCGGCGCGTGGGCTTTAGTCGATCCAGTTAGTCGATGACGACGTGCTGCCGTACCGGCCGATAACCGACGCATCCGCGCGTTCGCCCAGCCTTGCGTCGGAGGAATGCGCCACCGCGGCCGTGCGTGTGGCCGGCACGCGGCCGAATGCAAGGCCAGCAGCTACCGCTTCGCTCGGCGTGCCTTAGTCGATCCAATTACTCGATGACGACGTGCTGCCGTACCGACCGATGACCGACGCATCCGCGCGTTCGCACAGCCCTGCATCGGAAGCCTGCGCGACAGCCGCCGTGCGTGTGGCCGGCACGCATCCGAACGCAAGGCCAGCAGCTACCGCTTCGCTCGGCGTGCCGCGCCCAGCCCGATCGTCGGCGCGACCACAAGATCGGTTCGGGGCCGCTCCTTACGCCTCGATCCGCTCGACCTTGCCGACCAGCAACCCGTACGACAGGCTGCCGGCAAGCGCCATCGCCGCGATGTAGGTGATCGCGCGCGAGAAGTCCGCGCCGTCGACGAGCAGGCCGATCACGATCGGCGTCGCGATCGCGGACAGATTGCCGATCAGGTTGAACACGCCGCCGGTGAGCCCGAGCAGCCGCGCGGGCGCGAGGCCCGACACGAGCGACCACGTGATCGACGCGAAGCCGTTGCCGAAGAACGCGATGGTCATGAACGCGATCACCCAGCCGGTCGACGTGACGTAGTTCGCGCCGATGATGCAGGTGGAGATCAGCAGCCCCGAGATGATCGGCAGCTTGCGCGCGAAGCCTTGCGACGCGCCGCGCCGCATCAGCCAGTCCGACAGCACGCCCGAGCACAGCACGCCGACGAACGCGGCGAGAAACGGCAGCGACGCGAGAAAGCCGGACTTGATGAAGTCCATGCCGCGATATTTGACGAGGTAGGTCGGGAACCACGTGAGGAAGAACCACAGCGTCGAGTTCAGCGCGAACTGGCCGAGATAGATGCCCCACAGCTTGCGCCGCCCGAGCACGACGCCGAGGTCGCGCCACGTCGACGGCACGCGTTCGGGGCGCGCGGCGATGCGGTCTTCGAGATCGACGAGGCCGCCGCCGTCGCGGATCAGCGCGAGTTCCGCCGCGTTGATGCCGCGAAACGCGCGCGGCTCGCGATACAGCGCGTACCAGATCGCGGCCCACGCGATGCCGGCGAGCCCGGTCGCGACGAACACCATGTGCCAGCCGAGGTGCAGCTGCAACCACGCCAGCACCGGCGTGAGGAACGCAAGGCCGACGAATTGCCCGGACGTGTAGCCGCCGATCGCGCCCGCGCGTTCGCGGGTGGGGAACCACGTCGTGACCACGCGGTTGTTGATCGGATAGGCCGGCGCTTCCAGCGCGCCGACGGCGAGCCGCAGCACGATCAGCCCGACGAACGAGCCGGCGAAGCCGAGCAGCAGCGTGGCGGCCGACCACAGGGCGAGCGCGAGCGCATACAGCACGCGCGGCGACACCTTGTCGACGAGCCAGCCGCCCGGTATCTGCATCAGCGCGTAGGTCCACCCGAATGCGGAAAACACCAGGCCCGCGCGCACGGGGTCGATGTTCAGCTCCTTGAACAGCGCGGGCGCGGCGATCGACAGGTTGCTGCGGTCGAGGTAGTTGATCACCACCGTGACGAACAGCAGCGCGAGGATGACCATGCGCTTGCGGCTGGCCGGCGCGGTGGATGCGGTGGATGCGGTAAATGCAGCGGACGCGCGAGCGTCGGGCGCTGCGGAATCGGCGCCCGTGCGCGCTTGCTCCGACGGCGCGGCATGGGTGCGTGACGCGGAATGGGCCACGGGTCGTCTCCTGTGCTTGTGCGGCGCGTGCCCGCGTGACGGGACGGCCGTATTCAATGGCATCGGAACAACGTTATGGCCCGCGTACCGCGCGCGTCAACATCTGGACAGTCATCCCCATTAATGGGACGTTGCGCGCGCAATGTGTGGAGATGCCTGCGCGCGCGGTTCGTCATACGCGCCGCGCGTCATATCTCGGCGATCCCGCGCCGATGTCGGCGCGTCACGCGCTCGCGGTGTCGTCGCGATATCCGCGCTTGCCGTCGAAGATTTCCGCCAGCGCGGCGCGCAGCACCGCGCGATCATGTTCGCCGGGCGCCAGATGAATCACGTAATGCGTATTGCCGTCGAGTCGCGCGGCGGTGCGTTCGTCGAGCTCGACTTCGAGCGTGCGTTCCGTCAGGCGGACGGACAGATCGTCCACGCGCGCGGTGAGCTGGTCGCGCACCATCACCTCGATCGTCGTGTCGTCCGGGAATCGCAGCAGCGAGAAGCAGTAGTCCTGCTCCGCGTCGAAGCAGTAGAGGTTCGCGAAGCTCTCGTCGTCGTCGACGTCGGCCGTCGCGGCGCCGAGCGTGGCGTGTAGTTCCATGATGTTTCTCTCGAGGTAGGGAAGCCGCTGCAGCGGCGCATGCGCGTCAATCCGGCGTCACGTGTCGCGCCTTCAGCCACAGCCCGAATTCGCGCATCGTTTCGACGACGGGGCGCAGCCGGTCGCCGTCCGCGCTCAGATCGTACTCGACCCGCACCGGCACTTCGGGATACACGGTGCGTCGCACGAGGCCGGCGTCTTCGAGCGCACGCAGGTCGAGCGTCAGCATCCGCTGCGAGATGCCCGGCATGTCGCGACGCAGATCGCTGAAGCGCTTCGGCCCATCGAGCAGATACGACACGAGCAGCAGCCGCCAGCGGCCGCCGAGCAGCCGCATCGATTCTTCCACGGAACATCCTGTCGCACTCGTTTTCATGCTGATGACTTTGCGTCGGTAACTTTTTTGTGACTACGGCACAAACGACTGCCTTCTTCTCAGCGCCGCGCCGATGCGAGATATTAGCGCCCGCGTCGCGGCGAATCGAGAGAGATACGAAACATTCACACAAGGAAACGCATGAAGCTCTATCACGCTCCCGGCAGCTGCTCGCAGGCGATCTGCATCGTGCTGCGCGAAGCGCAATTCGACGCGCAGATCGTCACGGTGGACGCGCGCCGGCATCGGTTCGACGATGGCCGCGACTATCGTGCCGTGAACGAACTCGGCTACGTGCCGCTGCTCGTGCTCGACGACGGCACCACGCTGCGCGAAGGCCCCGTGATCGCGCAGTATCTGGCCGACCGGCGCCCCGAAGCCGGACTCGCGCCGGCATACGGAACGCTCGCGCGCTACCGGCTGATGGAATGGCTGAACTTCCTCGGCACGGAGATCCACAAGGGGTTCATTCCGTTGCTGTACGCGGTACAGGCGGGCAAATACGTCGATCCGGTGCGCCGGAAGCTCGACAGCCGCTTTGCATGGATCGACCGGCAGCTCGACGGCCACACGTATCTGACGGGCGACACCTTCACGATCGCCGATGCGTATCTGTTCGCGCTGACCGGCTGGGGCAAGGCCGGCTGGCTGCGCTCGGTGTACGACGCGGACATCGACCTGAGCCGCCATGCGAACCTGCGCAGCTGGTACGAGCGTGTGCGGGCGCGGGCGGCCGTACAGCAGGTGCTGCAGGCCGACGGGCTGGCGAACGCCGCCTGACCGACGCGCGGGCCTCGGCGTGAATGGCGAGGCCCGCGCGCATTCAACGCGTGAGCGTCACGTACAGATAGCCGGCGTAGCCGGCGCCGTTCGCGAGCAGCGCCCAGATCGCGAGCCCGCGCGCCCGCGCATTGACGCGCAGCCACACTGCCGCCGCGAGCGTGATGACCACGCCGGTCAGCACTTCGGCGCGCGGCTCCCACGGCGTCAGCATGATGCCGATCGCCGGCAGCAGCGTGCCCTGGAACACCATCGCGCCGGTGATGTTGCCGAACGCGAGCGTGTCCTTCGAGCGGCGAATCCACAGCACGCTGTTGACCTTCTCCGGCAGCTCGGTCGCGATCGGCACGATGATCAGCGACAGCAGCAGCGGCGAGATGCCGAGCAGTTGCGACACGCCGTCGACGCCGTGAATGAAGCCCTTCGCGCCGCCGACCAGCAGCGCGACGCCGACGGCGAGCTGCAGCGCGATGGTCGCCAGATTGGTCGGCAGCCCGGTGCGCGACAGGAACATCGTGTGCGGCGCCTCGGTGCCGTGCCCGGCGTCGACGAGCTGCGTCGACGCGCGCAGCGTCATCACCACGTACATCACGTAGATGCCGACCAGCATCGCGCCGAGCATCGCGCGCACCGCCCAGACGTGATGCGGGACGAACATCGCGACCGTCGCGAGCGTGAACGCGGCGATGAAGTAGTTCAGGTCGCGCACGAAGCCGCTGCGCTCGGGTGCGATGGTGCCGGTCACGCCGCGCGAGCGGATCACGGCGAGCGTCATCAGGAAGGTGGTGAGCGTCGCGAGCATCAGCGGCGCGCCGAGAATCGCGCCGACGCCGATTTCCTCGTTCACCGCGGCGTTCGACGTGCCGCCGATCAGCGCGAGCAGCGGCACCGTCGTCTCGGGCAGCGCGGTGCCGACGGCCGCGAACAGCGAACCCGTCACGCCTTCGGAGATCTTCAGGCGTTCGCCGAGATGTTCGAGCGCATTGGTGAAGAGTTCGGCGGCGATCAGGATGACGATCAGCATGAACGCCAGTTCGACGAGCATCAACGTCATGCGGCACCTCCGCACGCGCGCGGGTTGGCGTTAGTGGGATGGCGGAAGCGGACGAAGCGCGACGGGAAAGGGACGAAGGACATGGGGGCTCCGTGGTCGGACGTTGACGAACCATGACGCATCTGCCGACGTCCGACCCGGAACGGCGCGATGCGTCGATGGTCTCGCCAAGCCGATTCGGCCGAACGCGCCACGGCCGCAAGCCGAGTATGTTGACGCGTTCGCTTTCCAGAGCGGAAAGCAGGCTACTCCCCAAAGACGAACGGCAGTCTAGCCGAGCCCGATGCTTTCGGCAAGCTGGTGCGGGCATGCGCTCGGGGCTGCATTCGGGCCTGCACGGCGGGCCGGCTGCCGACGAACGTGCGTACCGTATCGCGGAGCAAGCGCCGTGCCGCACATTACATCCATCTGTCGTTTGGTTACTAACAACTGTCATCGACCGCGGCTAAGCTTTCGGCACCCTCACAACCGGGTTTCCCGTCATGCGCTCGACACTTCGCCTGTTTGCGCCGCTCCTGCTGCTGCCCGCGCTCGCCGCGCCCGTCGTTGCCGCCACCGCCGCGCCCGTCAGCGCGACTTGCGGCGGCAGCGCGACGCCGATCGCCGAGATCCAGGGGCCGGGCGCGCCGTCGCCGCTCGCCGGCCAGAACGTCTCGATCGAGGCGGTCGTCACCGCCGATTTCGGCGGCGCCGACGGCTTCGGCGGCTTCTTCGTCCAGCAGGCCGATGCGCAGCGCCGCAACCAGCCGGGCGTCTCCGAGGGGCTGTTCGTCTATGCGCCGAAGGCGCGCGCGACGGCCGGCGATCTCGTCCACGTGACCGGCAAGGTCGAGGAGAAATACGGGCAGACGCAGCTCACGCTGTCGGGCGCCATCGCGGTGTGCGCGAACGGCCAGACGGTCACGCCGGCGACGCTCACGCTGCCGGTCGACGCCGCGACCGCGTTCGCCGCGTACGAAGGCATGCTCGTGCGGCTGCCGCAGACGCTGACCGTCACCGACAACTACGAGCTCGGCCGCTACGGCAGCGTGCTGCTCAGCAACGGCCGCCTGCGCACGCCGACGAGCGTCGTGCCGCCCGCGCAGGCGCGGTCGCAAATCGACGCGAACGCGCGCAACCGGCTGGTCCTCGACGACGGCTCGAACAAGCAGAACCCGGCGAGCGTCCCGTATCCGGCGCCCGGGCTTTCCGCCGCGAACACGCTGCGCGCCGGCTACACGGTGCGCGGCGTCGAAGGCGTGCTCGAGATGCGCTACGGCGCATGGCGCGTGCAGCCGGTGCCCGGCGCGGCCGCGCCGGCGTTCGACGCGCGCGCGAATCCGCGCACCGCGGCGCCCGCGCGCGATCGGCACGCGAACCTGCGCGTGGCTTCGTTCAATGTCCTCAATTATTTCAACGGCAACGGCCTCGGCGGCGGCTTCGACGATCCGGCCAACCGCGGCGCGAAAACCTATCAGGAGTTCGTGCGCCAGGACGCGAAGATCGTCAGCGCGCTGAAGGCGCTCGACGCCGACGTGATCGGCCTGATGGAGATCCAGAACAACGGCTACGGCGAACTGAGCGCGGTGCGCCAGCTCGCGGCGAAGCTCGGCAGCCGCTGGCGCGTGGTCGATCCGGGCGCGGCGCGCCTCGGCGGCGACGCGATCGCGGTCGCGCTGATCTACGACAGCCGCACGGTCGAACCGGTCGGCCGCGCGGCGACGCTCGCGATCGACGACAAGAACCGCCAGCCGCTCGCGCAGACGTTCCGGCGCGTCGGCGGCAAGCATGCGCTGACGGTCGTGGTCAATCATCTGAAATCGAAGAATTGCCCGGACGCGACGAGCGACGATCTCGACCAGGGCGACGGCCAGGGCTGCTGGAACGCGACGCGCACGCGCGCGGCGGCCAGGCTCGCCGACTGGCTCGCCGGCACGCCGACCGGCGCGTCGAGCCAGGGCGTGCTGCTGATCGGCGATTTCAACAGCTACACGCATGAAGACCCGATCCGCCTGCTCGAGTCGCGCGGCTACCGGAACCTCGTGTCGCGCTGGATCGGCGCGAATGCGTACAGCTACGTCTACAACGGCGAAGCGGGCTATCTCGATCACGCGCTCGCGTCGCTGCCGCTCGCGGCGCACGTGAAGGCCGTGCACGAGTGGCACATCAACGCGGACGAGCCGGTCGCGCTGCAGTACACGCTCGCGTACAAGAGCGCCGAGCAGCAACGGACCTGGTACGCGCCCGACGCGTACCGCTCGTCGGATCACGATCCGGTGCTGGTCGACATCGCGCTGCCGGGCCGCGCGCGCTGAGCGTGGGCGGCGGTGACGCCGCACATCGCCGCCATTTTCTCCGCTTCATGGGTCGCCCGCGTCATTCGCGGGCGATCCGCAATACGATGCGCCACGGTTCACGAGAATATCGGTTCATTCAGCCGCGTCGCCGATGCCGCGTCGCTCGCGATGCGATTCCGTCATCGTGTAAATAATTCCACTCGCCAACCTGAAACCGATTTGAATCGGTATTTTATGGGCGGTCGCGGATTCAAATCAGCGCGCCATTCGAATCGGTTTTAAATAATAAAAACGAAAGAGACGATTTGCCGATCTGAAAGCATTCGCCGCGCGATGCGTCGTTTCGTAGAACGCCGTGCGACAAGGGTGACGGCGCTCGCGTCGAATACGAAACGGCTCTCCTGCCGCTGCCCACGCGGGCCTGCGCCGCGGTCTTTCAAATCCCGGACACTGACGGCCGTTTGCATCATCGGCGATTTTTTAATATCCGAATGATCTTTGACAACGCGGCGCAGCACCGCCTATTTTTGTGGTGTCGTAAAACCGCGTAATAAAAAAGTATTCAAAACTGCAAGGGGGCGGCGTCTCGGCATCATTCTCCGCCAGCAGTGTGCTGTGTCCGTAGCGAATTCGGTCTCTCGAAGAAGTCCAATCCCCAACCGCCGTCTGCCGACCGTGCAACGCGAGTGGCGGGTGCGCCTGTGCGTTCGTTGCCGGCGACGACGGCCTGTGTGAAGCGGTATCCAACCCGACACAAAGGACAGAGATGAAACCAGACAGCAGCAGTACCCGCAGTCGCGCCATACGCCGCGCCCGGCTGGCCGCGCTAGGCGCATTGACCGTCGCGACGCTCGTGCTGGCGGGCTGCGGCGGCGACGATTCGTCGTCGGTCGGCGCATCGAGCCTCGCGCAGGCGGCCGCGAGCCGGCAGGCCGCCGCGCAGCAGGCGAGCAGCGATGCGACGCCGGCGGCGAACCAGCCGTACGTCGACCCGGTCGCCTATTCGATGAACGCGACCGACGGCCTCGCGCCCGCGCAAGTCGCGGAGAAGGCGGCCGTGATGCACTACCAGTGGAAGTCCGGCGGCACCACGATCGACTACACGACGACCACCGGCCACCTGACCGCGCAGGACGCGAACGGCAACGCGGAAGCGTCGATGTCGTACGTCGCGTACACCGCGCCCAGCACGAACGGCAAGCCGCGGCCCGTCACGTTCGTCTATAACGGCGGGCCCGGCTCGTCGTCGATCTGGCTGCGGCTCGGCTCGTTCGCGCCCACGCGCGTCGCGACGCCCGACCCGCTGTTCGGCAGCAACTGGCCGAACTATCCGCTCGTCGACAACGCGGAGAGCCTGATCGACACGACCGACCTGGTGTTCATCGATCCGCCCGGAACCGGGCTGTCCGAAGCCGTGTTGCCGAACACGAACCAGAAGTACTGGAGCTCGGACGCGGACGTCAACATCATGCGCGACTTCATCCAGCGCTACCTGAACGTGAACGGCCGCAGCGCGTCGCCGCTCTACCTGTACGGCGAGTCGTACGGCACGCCGCGCACCGACATGCTGGCGCTCGCGCTCGAATCGGCCGGCGTGCACCTGACGGGCATCGTGCTGCAGTCGGCGATCCTCAACTACTTCGCCGATGCGGTGGAAGCGGTCGCGATCACGCAGTCGACCGAAGGGCTGCTGCTCGACACCGATACCGTGGCCGGTTACCTGCCCGGCTACGCGGCCGTCGCCGAATACTTCAACCAGGTGTCGCCGGCGCCGGTGAATCCGTATCTGTATGCGTTGCAGACGGAGCTGTTCACCACGCTGATCTACAACCAGCTGCAGCGGTATTCGCAGTCGTGGGTGCTCAGCCAGCTCGGCATTCCGGATGCGCTCGGCACACCGGTGTTCCCGAGCGATGCGACGCTCAAGCTGTGGTCGATCCCGTCGAGCCTCACGATGCAGGCGCTGCGCGGCTACTTCAACGCGAATCCGTTCGGCACGAGCCTGCTGCCCGGCACGACGATCGGCCGCTACGACGGACGCGTGTCGTTGCCGAATTCCGATCCGCGCTTGCAGACCGACGGCGATCCGTCGGACATCCTGATCTCGCAGTCGTTCACGAACGCGCTCGCGACGCAGATGCCCGATTACCTCGGCTATACCGCGCCGAACGCGACCTACCTGCCGCTGAACGACAACATCATCCAGGTGTGGGACTTCTCGCACGACGGCCAGCCGATGCCCGACACGATCCCCGATCTGCTCGGCGCGCTGCAGCTCAACCCGAAGCTGCAGGTGCTCGCGGAGAACGGCCTGCACGATCTGGCGACGCCGTTCTTCAACACCGAGAAGCAGCTCGCTCGTCTGCAGACGGTGAAGGGTTTGAATCCGAAGCTGCAGGTGAATTTCTTCCAGGGCGGCCACATGACGTATCTCGACGACGTCGCGCGCCCGCAGATGAAGCGCGATCTGATGATCTTCTATCAGGGCCGGCGGATTCCGACCGCGCTGACGCTGCATACGCTGCCGCCGCCGTGGCCGGACGAGAACCCGGCCGGCACGCCGACCGGCAGCGCCCCGGGCGCGAGCGCCGCGACCACGGTGGCCGCGGCGCCGTAAGCGCCGGACCCGTTGCGAACGAGGAACCTTCTATTCATCCATCGAATGCGAGTGATCATGTCTCCAATCAATTTGATGCGACGTATGGCTGCGGTGATCGTCGTCGGCGCCGTGACGAGCGGTGCGTATGCGCTGCCGCCGCAGGCGGTCGCGCCGGTGAAGCTGCCGCCCGGCGCGCACGGCGTCGACGGCCCGTTCTTTCCGTCGACGCGCGCGGCGCCGGTGTTGCCTTCGACCGGCGCGACGCTGCAGCAACAGGCACAGCAGCGCGTCGACGCGCGGCTCGGCGGCAACACGGTGCTGAGCAACGGCGCGGCGGTGACGAAGGCGCAGGCGCAGAGCAGCGGGCTCGGCTTCGTCGCGAAGCACTTCGACGAGATCGACGCCAAGCATACCGGCCGCGTGACGATGAGCGACGTGCGGCAGTTCATCCAGCAGCGGCAGGTGCAGGCGCAGCAGGAGCAGCAGGACGACGAGTGACCGCGTAGCGGTCTTGCGCGGGCGCAGCGCGACGGTCGGTGCCGGGACGGCATCGGCCGGCCGTGGCGAGCGCGACGACCGCGACGATCGGCCGCCGGCATGCCGCGGCGCGGCTTCGGCCGCGGCTTTCCTCATCGACGCGCCGTCGCGCACGTCGGCGGCCCGAGGCGCGTGTCCGGTCGAGTCTCGCGTCGTGCGCGGGCGCCCGCGGCCGCTCGCCCGACATCGTGCTGCACTCCTGCACGTGTCGGCGACGCCGGCCGCCGGCCGCAGTTCATGTCTGACGTTTCCGCCACGCGAGCGCTGCACGTCGCGTCGCCGGCGATGATTCGTTCCGCGAAAGGCCCGCGCGCCGCGCGATGCGTCCTAGCGGATTGTCGCAATCCTTCTATCTGAACCGATCGGCGTCTGCTGGAATGGCGATGCCGCATGACCGCCGAGCCGACATCGCGCGGCGGCATGGCCGTCGACGTCGTCGAGCGCCTCGGCACGGCCGCCTGCGCGGTTCATCCATCACTCTCTTTCGATCCATCATCATGTTCAATCGCACTACCAGCACCGTCGCGAACGTCGATCCGGAACTGTGGGCCGCCATCCAGAACGAGAACCGCCGCCAGGAAGATCACATCGAGCTGATCGCGTCGGAAAACTACACGAGCCCGGCCGTGATGGCCGCGCAGGGCTCGCAGCTCACGAACAAGTACGCCGAAGGCTACCCGGGCAAGCGCTACTACGGCGGCTGCGAATACGTCGACGTCGTCGAGCAGCTCGCGATCGACCGCGTGAAGGCACTGTTCGGCGCCGAAGCCGCGAACGTCCAGCCGAACTCGGGCTCGCAGGCGAACCAGGGCGTGTTCTTCGCGATGCTCAAGCCGGGCGACACGATCATGGGCATGAGCCTCGCGCACGGCGGCCACCTGACGCACGGCTCGCCCGTGAACATGTCGGGCAAGTGGTTCAACGTCGTCAGCTACGGCCTGAACGAAAGCGAAGACATCGACTACGAAGCGGCCGAGAAGCTTGCGCAGGAGCACAAGCCGAAGCTGATCGTCGCGGGCGCGTCGGCGTTCGCGCTGAAGATCGACTTCGAGCGTCTCGCGAAGATCGCGAAGTCGGTCGGCGCGTACCTGATGGTCGACATGGCGCACTACGCGGGCCTGATCGCCGCGGGCGTCTACCCGAACCCGGTGCCGCACGCCGATTTCGTCACGACCACGACCCACAAGAGCCTGCGCGGCCCGCGCGGCGGCGTGATCCTGATGAAGGCCGAGTACGAGAAGCAAATCAACTCGGCGATCTTCCCCGGCATCCAGGGCGGCCCGCTGATGCACGTGATCGCCGCGAAGGCGGTCGCGTTCAAGGAAGCGCTGTCGCCCGAGTTCAAGGCGTACCAGCAGAAGGTGGTCGAGAACGCGCGCGTGCTGGCCGAGACGCTGGTCAAGCGCGGCCTGCGCATCGTGTCGGGCCGCACCGAAAGCCACGTGATGCTGGTCGACCTGCGTGCGAAGCACATCACCGGCAAGGCGGCGGAAGCCGCGCTCGGCGCCGCGCACATCACGGTCAACAAGAACGCGATCCCGAACGATCCGGAAAAGCCGTTCGTGACGAGCGGCGTCCGTCTCGGCTCGCCGGCGATGACGACGCGCGGCTTCGGCACGGCCGAGGCGGAGCTGGTCGGCAACCTGATCGCCGACGTGCTCGACAACCCGGAAGATGCTGCGACGATCGAGCGCGTGCGCGCGCAAGTGGCCGACCTGACCAAGCGTTTCCCGGTCTACGGGTGATGCGCGTTCCGGTGTGTCGGGGACGCCGGTTGGGGTGACACCGCGAGCGCGAATGCGCGGGCCGCATTACACGGCCCGCGCGGCCGCGTTCAAACCGTGACCGCGCGGCGCTCGGTCAGCCGGTTCCACAGCAGCGCGGAGCGGCTGCCGCTTCGACAATACGCGAGCACCGGCTTCGGCAGCGCATCGACCAGCGCGCCGAACGCGTCGACCTGCGCATCGCCGATCCCGTCGCGCTCGACCGGCAGATAGCGCGCGTCGAGCCCGAGTTCACGCGCCGCGGCGGCGATCTCGTCGAATGCCGGCTGGTCGGCGCTTTCGCCGTCCGGCCGGTTGCAGATCACCGCACGGAAGCCCGCATGACGAATCGCCGTCAGCTCGGCCGGCGTGATCTGCCGCGACGCGGTGAAGCCGGTCGCGGCCGCGGCCCGGCATTGTTCGAGCGCGCGAGCGAAACACGCGATCGCGAACTCGGCGTCCTGTTCCGTCGTGAAGCGGCCGAAGCTGATGCGCACCGTGCGGCTCGCGGCGGCGGCATCGAGGCCGATCGCGGTCAGCACGTGCGACGGCGCACCGCTCGTCGAGTTGCACGCGGAGGTGGATGACACGGCGAGCGCGTCGCCCAGCATGAACGGGAAGAAGCCCGGCACGTCGACGGTGAAGCTCATCGTGTGCGGAATGCGGCGCGCCGCTGCCGCGTTGTGCGTGATGTCGCCGAGCGCGAGCAGCGCGTCCTTCACGCGTGCGCTGAGCGCCGCGATCCGTGCGGCTTCGCGCTCGAGCTTGTCGGCGGCCAATTCACACGCGACGCCCATGCCGACGATCTGATGGGTGGCGAGCGTACCCGAGCGCAGGCCCCGCTCGTGTCCGCCACCGTGCATTTGAGGCGCGATTCTGTCCGCAATGTCTCGACGGACGAACAGCGCGCCGATCCCTTTGGGCCCATAGACCTTGTGCGCCGACATCGACATCAGGTCGATGCCGAGCGCGCGGACATCGATCGGGGTCTTGCCGAGCGCCTGCGCGGCATCGACGTGGAGCAGCGCGCCGGCGGCGTGCACGACTCGCGCGATCTCGCCGATGTTCGTGAGCGTGCCGATCTCGTTGTTCACGAGCATGAGCGACACGAGCCCCGTATCGGCGCTGAGTGCCGCGGCTACGGCGTCGGCGGTGATTTCGCCGTCGGCGTTCGGCGACAGATAGGTGACCGTCATTCCGTGCTTCGACAGGTTCGCCGTCGTGTCGAGAATGGCCTTGTGCTCGATGCGGCTCGTGATCAGGTGGCGCTTGCCGGTCGCGGTTTCCGCGTAGCCCTTCAGCGCGAGGTTGTTCGATTCGGTCGCGCCCGAGGTCCAGACGATCTCGTCGGCGTCCGCGCCGATCAGCGCCGCGACCTGGGCGCGTGCGTGCTCGACCTTCTGCTTCGCCAGCCGGCCGGCGGCGTGCGAACTCGACGCCGGGTTGCCGAATATGCCGTCGACGCCGAGACAGGCGGCCATCGATTCGATCACACGCGGATCGGCAGGCGTCGTCGCCGCGTAGTCGAGGTAGTGCAGCGGGGTGGTATCGCTCATGTGCTGATCGGCTCGTTCTTTTCGTGACGGAGGAAATGATACGAGGGTGAGCGGGGAAAAAGGATCCAAATTCAGCCGTGGATTCAGAACGATGTGGAATAACGTTTTATCGTTATCGAATATGGCGAATTTATTTTCTTGCGGGTTCGGCGGACGGACCGTCGCATGCGGCGCATCCCGCGACGATCGCGCCCGCCGCCGCGCTACCGGCCGTCCGCGGCTGCCGCCTTCGCCCGATCCTGTTCGGCCGCGAGCGCCGCATCTGCGGCCTGCGCGCGCTGGATCGCCGGGCGGGCCAGCACGCGGTCGATATACGCGCGCACGGGCGGCGTTTCCGGCATCAGCTTGAACATCGTGGTCCAGCTCAGCGCCGAGCCCCACAGCACGTCGGCTGCGGTAAACCGCTCGCCGAGCAGATACGGGCCGCCGGCCAGTTGCGCGCCGATCGCGGTGACGACGGTGTCGAAGTCGCCATACGGCGACGTCGAATACGCGGCCGGCGCGCGGTTCATCGAGCGGTCGACGATGGCCGGCTCGAAGCACGAACCGTAGAACGCCATCCAGCGCAGATACGGGCCGCGCAGCGCGTCGCCGGGCGCCGGCGACAGGCCGGCTTCCGGATACAGCTCGGCCGCGTACAGATAGACGGCCGTCTGTTCGGTGACGATCACGTCGCCGTGGCGCAGCGTGGGCACCTTGCCCAGCGGGTTGAGGCGAAGGAACTCGGGTTCGTGCTGCTTGCCGGCGGACAGGTCGAACGCGTGGATCTCATAGTCGGCGCCGAGCTCTTCGAGCAGCATGCGTGCGCCGGCCGACCGGCTGCGCGGCGAGTGATAGAGGGTCAGGTGGCGGTCGTGCGGCATCGCGGGCTCCGGTGGGGGATGGGACAAGCGCTCAATGTAGGCCGATCGCGCGGCGCCGTATTGGAAAAACCCGCCGTGGCGGTGCATCATCGCGCGGTCACCCCAACGGTTCGTCGCCATGACCGCCTTGCGTCACGTGACCGACACGCCGAAAGGCGTCGTCGGCCCGAAAGCCCTCAATCAGCGCTTCCGCCTGAATCGCTACTATCCGCGCGCCGAACTCGCCGGCGTGCTGGACCACCACTGGATCGTCGAGTGGGACTTGCGCGATCAGCCGCCGCACGTGCAGCGCACGCTGCCGTATCCGTGCGTGAATCTCGTGTTCGATCGCCGGCGCACGGGCATCTTCGGCGTGGTGTCCGGCGCGTTCGAGACGACGCTCGTCGGCGCGGGACGCGTGCTCGGGCTGCGGTTCCGGCCGGGCGCGTTCCGCGCGTTCTTCGGCAAGCCGGTGCACCTGATGACGGACAAGGTGTTGCCGGTGTCGACGCTCGGCCTCGACGAGGCCGACGCCGAGAACGCCGTGCTCGGCGCCGGCGACGATGCGGCGATGGTTGCCGCCGCGGAGGCGCTGCTGTTGCGCGCGCTGCCGCCGGCCGATCCGCAGGTCGAGCGCATCGATGCGATTCTGCGGTTGCTGCAGCAGGACGCGGCGCTCACGCAGGTGCGCGATCTCGCCGAGCGTGCGGGGTTGAGCGAGCGCACGCTGCAGCAGCTCTTTTCCAGCTACGTGGGCGTGACGCCGAAATGGGTGATTTGTCGTTATCGCCTGCACGAGGCGGCGGACCGGCTCGCGGGCGGCGAGCCGGTCGATCTCGCGGAACTCGCCCATTCGCTCGGGTATTTCGACCAGGCGCATTTCACGCGCGATTTTCGCAAGCTGGTCGGCAAGGCGCCGGCCGAGTATCGGCGCGACGACGGGCATGCGTGACGGTGCAGCGGCGGCTTCGCGACGCGCAACGGGAAGCCGTTGCATCATGCACGTCGGGGCGCTGTTCGGGCGTCGTCGATTCGCGTAGTCTGCGCGCTACGTTCGCGTTGCCGGTCGGCCACTGCCGCCCGGCCGGGCGTTTCGCCACAAAATCGGGAGCTTGTCGTGTTTCACCGGAATTCCATGTTGGGTCGTCTGGATCTGCTGCGGGTGCTGTGCGTGCCGATGGCGGCGCTGATGCTGGCCCCGACCGCGACACATGCGGCGGCCGAGCGCGTCGTTGAGCCCGCGCGCCCGCCACACGCGGCACGCGCGGCACACGCCTCGCCGGCCGGCGCGCGCGAGCCGTCGGCCCCGGCGCGTGTCGTCGGCGACGATCCCGTTGCGATCCGCGACGCGCTCGCGCAGCGGCATCTCGCGAGCACGCCGGCGTCGCTCGGCGATCGCGTCCGCCGCCTGATCCCGGGCGGCGACAAGCATCGCGCGAACCCCGAGCTGGCCGCGATCGGCCTGGATCGCAAGGTGACGTTCCTCGTGCCGGCCACGTATGGGCTGCGGTATCAGACGCAGCAGCGTCTGCTGACGGTGGACGTCGACATGGTCAACGCCGATGGCGAAGGCCGCACCGGCATCCTGCTCAGGAAGGCCATCACGGGGCCGCGCGGGCGCGGGCTGGTGATCGCCGCCGAGGCTAAAGCGAAAGGCTATATCCAGCGGATCGACATCATCGAGCTCGATCCCGGCAAAGGCGGGAAGACCACCGTGCGCGGGCGCGTGCGGCTTTCGTCCGCCGCGTACGCGCAAACGCACGGCGAATTCGCGATCGCGCTGTCGGGCCGGCTGGTGCAACCGTATCTGACCGAACACGTCGAGCACGCGGAGCCGACCGACGACGAGCCGACCGACATCACGACCCACACGTCGCGGCTGTACCTGGATATCGACACGATTTCGCTGGTGAACCCCGCAAGCGGCGCGGTGCTGTCGAAGAATCTGAGTTTGTCGAAGTAGTGGTCTTTCGTGCGCGGCCGGCTGGCCGCGCGTGCCGGCGCGAGCCGATGTTCTCTAGCGCGCCGCAGCACGCCCGGCGCGTCCCGCCCGACCCATCGCACCCCATCCCCCCTCGCCACGCCCCCCGAACCCCCGCCGCACGCCATCCGCGGTGCGCGCCCTAACACCATCGTATAAGGCGCGAACTCCCATCTGGTGATATTGCGCGGCCCGACTGTTCTCTAGACTTCACATCAATCCTTCTACCGCAACGAATTCCGGAGAACAGCATGGACCGTACCCTGCATGCGATGTCAGTGTTCAGCCAGGTCGCGCGCCTGGGCAGCTTCACCGCGGCGGCCGAGATGCTCGGCATCAGCGCGGCATCGGCCAGCACGCTGGTGCGCCGGCTCGAGGAGCATCTCGGCGCAACGCTGCTGCAGCGCTCCACACGCTGCGTCCGGCTCACCACGGAGGGCGAGCAGTATCAGGAGCACTGCCAGCGCATTCTCGGCGAGATCGAGCTGATGCAGCAGCAACTGAGCGGCGCCGGGAAGGTCGCGCGCGGCCGGTTGGCGGTGGATCTCGATCAGGAAGTCGCGCATTCGGTGTTGCCGTTCCTGCCGGTGTTCCGCGCGAACCATCCGGAAGTGGGCTTGCGGGTCGACGTCGGCGGCGACGCGGACGGCCTGATCGCGAACGGCGTCGACTGCGCGGTCGTGGTCGGCCAGCTGGCCGACTCGTCGCTGCGCAGCCGGCGCGTCGGGCACTTCCGTGCGGTGACGGTGGCGAGCCCCGACTATCTGAAGGCGCGCGGCACGCCGGTCGACCCCGACAGCCTCCATTGCCACGACGTGATCCATTACACGCCGCGGCGCTTCGGTCCGGTCCGCGAGTTCCGTTACACGGTGGACGGCGCCGAGACGCGGCTCAAGCTGGCGGAGCGCATTTCCGTCAATGACGTGCGTTCGGCCGTTCGATACGCGGTCGAAGGCGTCGGCATCGCGCAGGTGAGCGAACGGATGGTCGCGGAGGAGTTGGCGAAGGGCACGCTCGTCAGCATTCTCGGCGAGTACGGCCCGCCGCCGCTGCCGATTTCGGTGCTGTATCCGGATCGACGCCAGGTGCCGATGTCGATCCGCGCGTTCATCGACTGGATGCAGACGCAGCTTCGCGATCTGGAAATCGCCAGCTTCGACCACACGTCGGCGCCGAACGGCGGGCGCGACGCGGCGCCGTACTGGACGCCGAACAGCGAGCGCAACAACAGCGAGCGGCCGTTCATTACAGCGGGCTTCCAGCCGCTGTCGGCCACGGCGTGAGCCGCGCTGACGAGGCGACGGCATGCGGTTCGGGCGCGGCGTTATACCGAAGTATAGTTTTCGAGCCGATGCCGGCGGCATAGGATGCGGTCGAGCCCGCGGACCTCGAATGCGCGATCTCGCCATTTTTCTGAATTGAAGGTCAAGGACCGCTGGTATGCCGAACCGAGGTATTGTTTCCATCGTCGATGATGACCGGTCCATCCGTCGGGCGACGCGCAGTCTCGTCCGCTCGCTGGGCTGGGACGTGCGCGTCTACGAGTCCGCCGAGGCGTTCCTCGACGCCGATCCGATCGGCGACGTCGCGTGTATCATCTCCGACGTGCATATGAAGGGCATCACCGGCTTGGAGATGTATGCGGCCCTTCTCGAGCGCGGACCGGCGCCTCCCGTGATCTTCATCACGGCTTTCCCATCCGACGCAACGCGCGAGCAGGCGATGAAGCTCGGCGCGATCTGCGTGTTCAGCAAACCGGTCGACCCGGCGCAGATCCAGGAGCGCCTCGAGGACGTCGGCGCGAACAGCGGCCCCCAGTAATCCGAAATCCGTTTTTACCGAGTCACGAGATATGGATAGCAATCGCCAGATGAGCGAGGGTCGCGGCGTACGTGTGGACCACATCATTGCGCCGCCCGAGCTTGCGGCGGTGCCTGCGTCCGCGCTCGGCCCCAATGTCGACGCGCAGCTGCGCACCAGCCCGCGCGCGGTGTACGCGGTCGCGATCGCGCTGGGTCTCGCGGTGTTCCTCGTCGACGCGTTCGCGCCGGTCGACGTCGCGGTCGCCGTGCTGTACGTCGTGGTGGTGCTGCTGGTTGCGTCGGTGGCGTCCACGACGGTCACCGTCGGCACGGCGTGGGCCTGCGTGTCGCTGACCGTGCTCGGCTTCCTGCTCGCGCAAAGCGATCAGATCGCGGTCAGTTCGCTCGCGCGCTGCATCGTCAGCGTCATAGCGATCGTGACGGTGTCGGCGCTCGCGTTGCGCAATCAGAGCAGCCGAGCCATGCTGCAGAACCAGGTCGATCTGCTCAACCTCACGCACGACGCGATCGTCGTGTACGGCCTCGACGGGCGCGTCCGCTTCTGGAGCAAGGGCGCGGAGCGTCTGTACGGATGGCGCGCGCCGGAAGCGTTCGGCGCGGCGTTCTACGAGCTGACGCAGACGGCCGCCGCCGCGCCGATCGCCGAGCTGATCGACACGACGATCCGCGAAGGTTGCTGGCAAGGGGAGCTGACGCGCACGCGCAAGAACGGCGAGACGGTGCTGATCTCCAGCCGCTGGATCGTGTCGCGCGACAAGTCGGGCCAGCCGGTCGCGATTCTGTCGACCGACAGCGACATCACGCAGGCGAAGTCGCTGGAAGCCGAGCTGCGCCGCCAGAAGGAAGAGCTGGTGGCCACGATCGATGCGATCCCTGCGATGGTGTGGAGCACGGCGGAAGACGGCCGCCTGCTGTACCTCAATCGCCGCTGGACCGATTACGACGTCAGAACCCGCGACGGCGCGGACGTGTGGCGCGACATCGTCCATCCCGACGACATCGCGACGCTCGAGGCGGCCTGGCACGATGCGATTTCGTCCGGCAGCCCGTTCGAGGTGACGGCGCGCGTCCAGCTCGGCAGCGGCGAGTATCGCTGCATGATCATCGGCGCGGCGCCGTTGCGCGACGCGGACGGCCGGATTCGCCGCTGGTACGGCGTCAACACCGACATCGAGGCGCGCCGGCAGGCCGAGCAGGCGCTCGAGCGCTCGCGCGCGGAACTGGCGCATGTCACGCGCGTCACGATGCTCGGCGAACTCGCGGCGTCGATCGCGCACGAGGTCACGCAGCCGTTGGCCGCGATCGTGACGTCGGGCGAGGCCGGGCTTCGCTGGCTGAATCACGACGTGCCGGATCTCGAAGAAGTGCGCGACTCGCTCGAACAAATGACCGACGACGCGCGGCGCGCTACCGATATCATTCGTCAGATCCGCGCGATGGCGAAGCGCAACGACCGCGACGATACGCTCGTCGACGTCACGTCGCTCGTCGAGCAATCGATGGATCTGATGCGCCGCGAGCTGCAGAGCCACGGCGTCGAAGTCGCGCAGAGCTGCCAGCCGTCGCTGTGGGTGCGGGGCGACCGCGTGCAGTTGCAGCAGGTGATCATCAATCTGCTGATGAACGCCGTGCAGGCGATGAGCGGCGTCGCCGGCCGCAGGCGCACGCTGGCCGTGTCGACGCGGCTCGTCGACGGCGCGAACGCGCAGATCACGGTGCAAGACTCCGGCCACGGGATCAAGACGCAGGACGCCGATTCGCTGTTTACGCCGTTCTTCACGACCAAGAAGGAAGGCATGGGAATGGGCCTGTCGATCTGCCGTTCGATCGTCGAAGGGCATGGTGGCCGCATCTGGGCCGAATCACAAGAAAACGAGGGGACATCGATGCAGTTCGTTCTACCAGTCGAAGGAATCACGCAGCCATGAGCAACGGTCCCGATCTCATCGCAACGAACTCCGTCGTGTATGTCGTCGACGACGACGACTCGATGCGCAACGCGCTTGGCCGGCTGTTTCGCTCCGTCGGCCTCGGCGTGGAGCTGTTCGGGTCGGCCCAGGAGTTTCTCGATTTCGACAAGCGCGATGTGCCGAGCTGCCTGATCCTCGACGTCCGGCTCAAAGGCCAAAGCGGCCTCGCGTTGCAGGAGCAGATCGTCGCCGGCGATCTTCAGTTGCCGATCATCTTCATCACGGCGCACGGCGACGTCGCCATGTCGGTGAAGGCGATGAAGAACGGCGCATTGGACTTCATGTCGAAGCCGTTCCGCGATCAGGACATGCTGGACGTCGTCCAGAATGCGTTGCTGAAGGACGAGAAGCGCCGCAAGTCGGACGGTCGCCTCGCCGACGTTCGCCGCCGCTACGGCACGTTGACGCCGCGCGAGCGCGAGGTGATGAAGTACGTGGTGAGCGGCCTGCTCAACAAGCAGATCGCCGCGGAGATGGGGCTCAGCGAAATCACCGTGAAGATCCATCGCGGCCACGCGATGCGCAAGATGGGCGCGCGAACGCTGCCCGAATTCGTGCTCGGCGCGCAAGCGCTGGGGCTCGATCCCGCGGCGGAGTAACGCTGCCGGCCGCCGCGCCTGCACGAGGCGCTGCGGCGGCGTGAGCGCTGCGGCTTATCGGTTCACGATATGTTTGGGCAGCACCAGCGTGAGACCCAGGCCGGCCAGCAGGCACACGATCATGCACGATACGGGCAGCGCGAAGCTGCCCGACGACTGCTTCAGCACGCCGACCACGTACGGACCGAAAAAGCCGCCGATGTTGCCGATCGCGCTGATCCACGCGATGCCGCTGGCCGCATTGCTGGGGCCGAGCACCGCCGTCGGCATTCCCCAGAACACCGGCGGCACGGACAGCAACCCGGCGTTGGCGATGCACAGCGCGAGCACGGTCAGCCACAGGTTGCCATGCCAGACCAGCGCGAGCATGAGCCCCGCCGCGGCGAGCAGGAACAGCGCGGCCGTATGCAGGCGCCGTTCGCGGTGACGATCCGCGCTTTGTCCGACCGTGATCATCACGATCATCGCGACCGCATTCGGTAGCGCTGCGATCAGCCCGATGACGAAATCCCTTCCGACGCCGAGCGACTTGATCATCGTCGGCGCCCATAGCGTGTAGCCGTAAATGCCGAACACGTCGAGGAAGTAGATCACGCCGAAGGTCCAGAAAATCCAGCTGCCGAACATCTGGTCGTTGGACGCCGATGCGGCCAGCGCCCGATCCTGGGCGAGCGTGCGGCTGAGGTACGCGCGGTCGGCCTCGCTCTCGTGGCGGCTCTGGGTGACGTCGTCCTCGAGATACTTCCAGCAGAGCAGCGCCGCGACGAACGCCGGCAACGCCTCGACGACCAGCATCCATTTCCATCCGGACAGCCCGGCGATGCCGTCGAAGTATTCCATGATGAAGCCGCTCAACGGCGAGCCGATCAGCCCGGACAGCGGAAGCGCCGCGTAGAAGGTCGACAGCACCCGCGCACGGTGGTATCGCGGGAACGACTGCGAGATGTAGTAGACGATGCCCGGTACGAGCCCGGCTTCCGCGACGCCGAGCAGATAGCGCATCACGTAGAACTGCTTGGGCGTCGCGATGAACGTGGTCAACGCCGAAACGATCGCCCACGACAGGATGATGCGCGTGAGCCAGCGCTTCGCGCCGACCCGCTGCAGGATCATGTTGCTCGGCACCTCGAACACGACGTAGCCCAGCGCGAACGTACCGGCGCCGAAGCCGAACACCGCGTCGCTGAAACCCAGATCGACCACCATCTGCAGTTTCGCGAAGCTGACGTTGATGCGGTCGACGTAGGCGGCCACGTACGCGAACATGAAGATCGGCAGGATGCGCAGCGCAAGATGCCGCGAAATGCGCGTTTCCCGCGCCGCGTCGTTCGAGTCGCCGCCGTCGACCGGATGATCGGACGAGCGCGTCGCGTTCAGATCCAAGAGGTTCCCCCGTTGCTCGGCGAGAACGGCTGCGTCAATCTGTCCATGGCAATGCCTCCGGTCGTCGATGTCGAATGCCAACAGCAATTCAGGTGTCCGCGCCACGACGCACAGCCGCGCGTGCGCGTCGTTCGCGTGGGCAACGAAGCACAGCCGGGTACTGGATGCGAGTGGAAGAACGGCGACCTCGCCCGCGATCCGGCAACGCGCCCGCAGCGGAGCGTCGGTGTCGGCGAAGGCATGTTTTTCTCGGAGTTCGAAATGGCGCACGCGCCGACGTCCCAATCGATGGGAACGCCGGCGCGCCATTCGAACTCGCCCGCGGATTCTACCGGATCGTATCGGCGCGAGCGCGCTAAGTGCAGTTGCTTCGATCCGGGACGTGGAAGGCGCGCGGACGCGCCGATGCCGTCGCGACGCAGGACGCGTCGCGACGGCATCGGCGGCCGGCGTGGCCGGCACGATCAGCCGGGAAAACCCGGCCGTCGGCTTACTTGATCGTCGCGAACAGCAGGTTCAGCCCTTCGGCGAGAAGCGGGTGAGCGAGGATCGCGTCGCGCACGGACGTATAAGGCAGCTTGCCGATCATCGCCATCTGCACGGCCGACATCACTTCGCCCGCGCCCGAGCCGACCATCGTGAAGCCGAGGATCTGGCCGCTGTCGGGTGCGACGAGCGCCTTCATGAAGCCGCGCGTGGTGCCATTGGTGCGCGCGCGCGGCACGGCTGCCATCGGCAGTTTCGCGACGATGACCGGCGTGTTGCGCGCTTTGGCGTCCGTTTCGTTCAGACCGATGCGCGCCAGCTCCGGATCGGTGAACAACGCGTACGGAATCACCCGCGACGCCGTGCTGCCGCCGCGTCCGTCGATGCCGGCTTTCAGCACGCGATAGTCGTCGAACGACGCATGCGTGAACATCGGCGTGCCGGCCACTTCGCCGATCGCCCAGGTGCGTTGCGCGGTGGTCGCCAGCGTGTCGTCGACCTCGATGAAGCCGCGCGCGTCGCGCTCGACGCCGGCCAGATCGAGGCCGAGGTCGTCGGTGACCGGGCGCCGGCCCGTCGCCACCAGCAGATGGCTGCCTTCGACGGTCGTGCCGTCGGCGAGCACGACCGTGACGCCGGTGCCCGATAGGCCCTCCACGCTGGCAATGCGTGCAGACAGCCGCAACGCGATCCCGTCGGCTTCGAACGCGTTCTGGATCTCGATGCTGACGTCCTCGTCCTCGCGAACCGCGACGCGCGGCGCGTCGTGAATCACTACGACTTCGCTGCCGAGACGCCGGAACGCCTGCGCCATCTCGAGGCCGATGTAGCCGCCGCCGATGACGATCAGCCGTGCCGGCAGCACGTCGAGGCCGAGCGCCTCGACGTGGGTCAGCGGAGCGGCGTCGCGCAGCCCCGGCACGTCGGGGATCGTCGCCACGGTGCCGGTGTTGATGTAGACGTTCTCGCCTTCGAACAGCTGCTCGCTGCCGTCGGCGGCGCGCACGGCGATGCGCCGCGGCGCGACGAAGCGGCCGGAGCCGATCACCAGATCGAGGCCGGACTGCTCGAACGCGCGGCGGTTGACGTCGACCATCCCGTCGACCACGGCGCGGACGTTCGCGTGGACCCGCGCCATGTCGGCCACCGGATGCGCCGTCGCGTCGGCCGAGCGCCACGCATGCATGTTGCGGGCATTCTGGATCAGCGTCTTGCTCGGAATGCAGGCGACGTTGATGCACGAACCGCCGATCATCCCGCGCTCGATGATGGCCACGCGCTTGCCGCTACGCGCGAGATCCATCGCCAGCGACTTGCCGCCCTTGCCGCCGCCGAGGAACAGATACTCGTATTGTTTGGGGCTTTCCATGACGCGACTCCTCAGGTTGTCCAAAAGATCGAATCCGCGAGGACTCACGCGACCGGAATGGGGTTTTCCGCGAGCGCCTGATTGAACTGCTCGACGAATGCATGCTCGTTCGGGCCGACGTTGTTGCGCAGCGGCTGTGCGATCTCGACCACGACTTCGGTCGTCGCGGTTTCGAGACGCTGGATCGTCTCCGCGATGAACGCGTCGAGCGGCATCGCGCGCGGATCGCCGCTCTTGTGGACGAGGTCCGTATCGACCCACGGCGGCGCGATTTCGAGCACCCGCACGCTCGTGTCGCGCAATGCGAAGCGCTGCGACAGCGTGTACGAGTGAATCGCCGCCTTGGTGGCCGAGTAGAGCGCGGTGGACGCAAGCGGCACGTAGGCGAGAACGGAGCTGTTGTTGATGATGTACGACTCCGGTTGCGCCTTCAGATGCTCGACGAGCGCGGCGCTCAGGCGCACCGGGCCGAGCAGGTTGGTGTTCACGAGCCGCACGGCCTGGGCATCGTCGAGCGCACCGGCGGCATCGTCGAACGGCATGATGCCCGCGTTGTTGACGAGGACGTTCAAGGTCGGATAGTCGGCGATCAGCTGGCGTGCGACGCGCTCGATCTGCTGCGCGTCGCCGACGTCCAGCTCCACCGTGTCGATGCCCGGATTCGCGGCGGCGATCTCGTCGAGCAGGGCGCGGCGACGCCCGGCGACGATCACCTTGTTGCCGCGCCGATGAAGGTTTTCAGCGAGTGCGCGGCCGATGCCCGAGGTACCGCCGGTGATGAAGATGGTGTTACCGGTGAGTTTCATGATCGTGGTTCCTTTGAATGATTGACTTGAGCGGTTGCGAAGTTGGATGACCGAGGTCAGTGCGTGACGGCGTAACGTGCGGCGACGGTGCTGTTCGACAGATGGGGCGTCATGACGCGACGGGCGGCGTCGTAGGCATCCCATTCTTCCGCTGCGTGCAGCGACGGAATCGTGACCAGCTCGTGACGGTCGAAGCCGGTCAGCGCGGCGTCGACGAGGTCGGACGCCGACATCACGATCTCCTTCGGCAGGTTGTCGAGCGGCAGGCTGCCGTTGTCCCAGAACTCGGTGGCCGTCGCGCCGGGCAGAACGGCCTGCACCTGCACGCCTTTGTCGGCGAGCTCGTGATGCAGCGACTGCGTGAAGGCGAGCGTGAACGCCTTGCTGCCGCCGTACACGCCGTTCAGCAGCTCGGGGCCGATCGCGACGATCGACGAGATGTTGATGATCGCGCCGTGACCGCGCGCGACGAAGCCCGGTGCGGCGGCATAGGTCAGACGCGTCAGCGCGGTGACGTTGAGGTCGATCATGCGCGTCATGGCGTCGACGTCGCTTTCGAGCAGCGGCTTGTGCGTGCCGGCACCGGCGTTGTTCACCAGCATCGTGATGCTCGCGTCGGTGCGCAGCTTCGCTTCGATCTCGGCGAGCGCGCGAGGATCGCCGAGGTCGGCGGCGATCACTTCGACGTTGCGGTGCGTGTCGTCGGTGATGCGCTTGGCGAAGTCGTTGAGCCGGTCGCGATTGCGGGCGACGAGGACGAGATCGAAGCCGCGGCGTGCGAGCCGTTGCGCATAGATCGCGCCGATGCCCGACGATGCGCCGGTGATGAGTGCGGTGCCTTGATGTGCTTGCGTCATGCTGTTGCTCCGGTGAGGGTGTCGAAGTGCTCGACACGGGCCGGGGAAGCGCATGAGCCGCTTGCGTGATGCCGGTGGCTCGGTGCTGCATGCGCTTCCTCGTTCGTGTCGAGGTAGTGCGATGCAGTGTATGAGTCGTATGGCGGGTCGATCAACGCGCCCCGCCCATAAACTCAATTCATCCAGCATGAATACTGAATCGGCGCACGCAGTTCGGCCAGCGCGGCGGGCGCAATCGCGTGCAGCGACGCCTTTCCGATGAGCCGCGTGGCGTCGTCATGGTGTATTCGCACCGGCTCCAACCATTCAACGCACCTATACGCAGGTATAGAGCGGCCGTTTGGGCGGGCGCGGCAGACCATCATCGATGCGTGAATGCTGTTTTCGGAAATACGCCATTGAGCGCGGGTAGGCGCTTGTCTACCATTCGTTCGGGTTTCAGCCCTTGTCGAATTTCCACCAACGTCTTTTGAGGAGCCTGTGATGAAGAAGATTGTCGCGTCGGTACTGTACGTAACGTATTTGGCTTTCGGCGTGTCCGCCCATGCAGCGGAACAGGATGCCGCTCCGTCTTCTGATGCGGTCGTCAGTCAGAAAGAAGTGAAGAAGGCCGAACGAAAGACCGAACGCGCTGCCGATCGGGCGCTGTCGCGGAAAATCGTTTGGGCGTTGTCGAAAACGAAAGGGCTGAACGCGGTGAATGCGCGGGTGCTGGTCCGCCATGGCGTCGTGACGCTGACCGGATACGTGCCCGACAGCGAACAGGTGCAGCTCGCCGGCGACAGTGCGGCGCGCGTCGCGGGCGTGACGTCCGTGGTCAACAACCTGGTGCCGGGCGAACCGGGCCGGTGATTTCGCTCGCACACGTCGGTGTCGATTCACATGTTGGTGCGCGAGATCGATTCAAAGCGATGTCTGCCATGCGCACGTGACGACGAAGTCGATATCAGCTTCGACGACAAGAGTGCAAGGAAAAATCGGTATTGCGCGATGGCGCGTATTCGATCCTTGTCACGTTTGATCCGCAGTAAAGGCTCGGAATGCGGGCATTGGCCCGCGCTCCGCGCTATTGCGCCGACCTTCATCGGGCGGCTCCCGATTATCCAGCCTAGTGAGATATATATATGACCCGCTTGACCACCTTGAAGCCGTCGGAAGCAACCGGCGAAACCGCAGTCGTGTTCAACCAGATCAAGGCCGCGATCGGCAAGGTCCCGAACGCCTACGCGACCATCGGCACGCACAGTCCGGCCGGTCTCGCGGCGATGCTGAACGTCGACGCCGCGATCGCCGCAAGTTCGCTGGAGCAGGCCGATGTCGAGGCGGTGCGCCTCGCAGTCAGCGCGCTGTCCGGCTGCGATTACTGCCTGGCCGCCCATACGATGATCGGCAAGATGGCCGGCCTCGCGCCGGACGCGATGAAGCAGATCCGCGCCGGCCACGCAACCGGCGATGCGCGCCGCGATGCGTTGCTCGCGTTCGTGCGCTCGATCGTGACGAGCCGCGATACGGTGCCCGCTGCCGTGCTCGACGCAGTGCTGGAAGCAGGGTTCACGGAGCGCCAGGTGATCGAGACGATCCTGGTCGTCACATCGATCACGTTCACGAATCTGGTAAACCGTGTGAACGACACGACGCTGGATTTTCCGGCGGTCGATTGAGCGCGTGCGTATCCGGCTCGATTTGCACGGCATGACGCCGTGCTCGCGAGCTGGTGCGCTCCGATATCGCGACGCAGCTGCGTGTCGTGCGGAATGCTCGCCGTCGCTGCGTTCTGAAGCGATGCAACGCGCGCGCTCGCGCACGAAACGATCCAGTGGCGAATGGAGGCCATCGATGTCGAAGCAGTATGTGGTTGCCACGATTACCGCAGATCCGCGACACGTCGCGGCGGTGGAAGATGCGCTGTTGGCGGCAGTACCGGCCGTTCGAAACGAAGACGGGTGCGAGCAGTACGAGCTGCATCGACACCGCGACGCGTTTCATCGCTTCACGATGATCGAGCGTTGGCGGGATGAGCATGCGCTGCACGTGCATGGCGAAGCGCCGGCATTCCAGACGCTGGCGCGTGCGCTCGACGGTAAGGCGACGCTCCAAGTCGTGTTGCTCGAGAAGCTGATTTGAGCTCGTCGAGATCGGTTCTGAAACGGACGGCGGCCGGATTTCCGGCCGCCGTTATTCATTGTGGCGATGGAAGCGGGACCGCGGCGCGCGCCTGATTCACGGACAGCCTGAGCAGATATGCGATCAATGTCGCGAGCAGCCCCTAGAGAGGTTGCTGCTGCAACACCGCCTATGCGGGCGCGAGGTCAGAGGTCATGTCTGGATTCCGTTTTGTCGCGAGCGTTGCTGAGCCGCTGCA
The DNA here is from genome assembly GCF_001718695.1 of Burkholderia ubonensis. Lineage (NCBI taxonomy): Bacteria > Pseudomonadati > Pseudomonadota > Betaproteobacteria > Burkholderiales > Burkholderiaceae > Burkholderia > Burkholderia ubonensis. The sequence goes on from NZ_CP013422.1 coordinate 191,387, forward strand.
TGAGCCAGTCGGTCGCCAACTGATCGAAAGCCGTCATCGCCCGGTAGCCGCGGGCACGAACAACATGGCGAGCCACGACAGCAGGCTTTTGCTCGAATCCTTCGAACTCCGGCGATGGTCCGCCTTTCCAGATCAGGAGGCCCGGCAGGAGCAGCTCGCCGACGAGAAGGGTCGACAACGCATTCAACATGATCGCCATGCCTCGAGAGGAAGAAGCGAACGCGCTTACGCGGTCGCAACGGTCATCCGGATTGTCGTCGGTCGCCCGGCGGTCGAGTAGCCGCAGATGGCGAGTAAGAGTTTCTGCAATGGAAGGAAAAAGCAGTTGCCGACCGCTGCGAAACGCTGGCCCGGCTGTGCGATGAACCGGGCCAGCGACGGCCGCGATGCCTGCACGCATCGTCGCGGCGCGCCGCGCGACGCGGAGGTCTGCGTGGCTTCGACGGCTTCTTCATGATTGAAGCGATGGGGGCGCGGGCGACACGTCGGCGCTGCGCTTCGCATTGACCGACGCGCGCGACACGAGCAGGCTGCCGGTCGCCAGCGCGAGGAACGCGAGCGAACTGCCGATCGAGCCTGTCAGGCCGAACGCGGGATAGACCCAGCCCGCAACGGCGGAGCCGACGCCGATTCCGCAAAACACGAAGGATGCCGTCAAGGCCAGTGCGATGCCGCGCCATTGCGGCACGAGTTCGACGATGCGGCGCTGCTGCGACGGCCACAGCAGGTCGGTTGCGAACGCCCACACGACCAGCGCGACGAACAGCAGGCGCAGGCTCGGCGGCGTGAAGCGGAGAAACACGAGGTCGAGCGCGAGCAATGCGAGGCCGGCGAACAGCATCGCTTCGGCGCTATAGCGACGCGCGGCGCGCGTCACGAACAGGTTGCCGGCGATGCCCGCGGCGCCCAATACGACGAGCGCGGTCGATACCGTATTGGCGCCTGCATGGAACGCGTCGCGAATGATGGGCGCGATGAAGGCGTAGGTCGAGTAGACGCCGGCCGCGATGAAGAAGACGACGAGGAACGCGCTGAGCGTATCGGTGCGCGTCAGGAGCGCCGAAACCGTCGCGAAATCGATGTTCTCGCCCTGGCTCGTGTCCGGGATCAGGCGGAGGATCAGCGCGGCGGTTACTGCGCCGGCGAGCCCGATGACGAGAAAGAGCACGCGAGCGCCCCATGCGTGCGCGATCCATGCGGACAGCGGCATGCCCACCAGGCCGGCGACGCTCAGGCCGAGCAGCACGACGGCGATCGCGCTGCCCTGTTGCTCGCGTTCGACGAGGCTCGAGCCCAATGCGCCGAGCACGGGGCCGATGAAGCCTGCACCGAGGCCCATCAGCACGCGCGACAGCAGCAGCACCGGGTAATTCGGCGCGGCCGCGAGCAGCAGCGCCGCCGCACTGAACAGTGTCAGGCCGAGCAGCACCTGGCGACGACGCGGCAGATGGCCGAAGCCGACCTGCAGCAGCGGCGCGGCGAACGCGAAGGTGACGCCGAACACGGTGACGAGGTAGACGCTTTGCGAATCCGCGAGCCCCCACTGACGCGAGATCGAATCGAGGCTGCCGACGACGGAGAGCGCACCGGTCGCCTGGACGAAGTATGCGAGGCTGAGGATGCGAAGCGCGCGTGCCGTGCGCGCGGGGAGGGGCGTAGTCATGTGTGGGTCCTTTTCAAGGCCGGTGGCCTGGGAGCATGCGGGCCGGGAAACTGGATGGATGCGCGGGGCAGCCGGTCAACGGTGCGTGCGACCGTGGGTCAGAAGCACGGGCACACGGCGCGTGGCCGGTGAACCGGAGTCCCGGAACGACACGCCGCCGGACATGTTGCCGAAATTGATGGGGCGGATCTTCAGGGCCATGGCTGCTCTCCGCTTGGATCGATGCTTATTGAACTGACCGGTTCAGTATGGGTGAGTGGCGGGCGGCGGACAAATTAAAAAAACCAATCGGTTCAGAAAGGGTGGGCTATCGGTCCGTGCTGCGCGCGGCGTGGCGCTTCAGAGGAGGCGCAGCGCCTGCATGAACGCGCCGACGGCGTCGCTTTCCGCCAGCTCGGGCAGATTGCGTTCGATGCAATAGCCGGCGAAGAACACCGAGACGATCGTGGCGATGGTTGCGGCGGGGAGTGTGTGAGGCTCGGCGTCGATGTTTTCGATGATCTGCGGCATCAGCCGGTGGTGGTACGCGGCGAGCACGTCGCGCACGCGCTCGGACAGCGACGGGAATTCGCGGATCGAATTGACCGAGAAACAGCCGACGCAGCCGTTGTCTTGCGGGTCGCCGAGGCGCAGAAAGCGCTCGATGTTGGCGTAGCCCTTCGGTTCCGCGGTGAGGATCCGCAGCGCGCCACGATGCTCGTAGTAATAGAGCAGGCTGTGCAGAAACAGGTCTTCCTTGTCCTCGAACTCGGAATAGAGCCCGGACTTGTTGACGCCGGTCGCCTGTTCCAGCTGCTGAAGCGATGTGCCGGCGGAGCCGTATTTCCAGAAGACCGGGAGCGCCTTTTCCAACACGCCTTCGCGGCTGAATTTTTTCGGTCTGCCCATGGGGGGTCATCTCTCTCGAGGTGGGATATGCGGGGATTTTAAACCGAACGGTTTTAAATGGGGGTAAGGGGGGCGTGGGACCGGCCCGTTTGCGGGAGGAGATGGGTTGTGGCTGGCCAGGCTGGGAGGCTTGGAAGCTCGCGTGAGATTCCTGCACACGGCGAATGCGTTGTCCTTTCGTCAGCGCCCCTGGTCTTGCACCAGCTTTCGAAAGTTCGACGCGAGTGACGCGAACGCAATGTGCTTGCAGCACTGAACGCAGGGTTGGTGTCCTGGCGCTCCATTTCGTCCGTGATTTCCAGCCGCGACGTTGGTTTTCACTTCCGGCGTCGGGTAACGAAGCAACGTGCGGTGCAACCGTGCACGCGCGATCTCACGATTTCGTGCCAAGCGATCGCGCAGAAGTAAAACCATCGCGCCCGCTGTCGTGCACGTACCCGTGACCGGACGCAAGAACGTTCAGCAGCCGGCTGGCGACGATAAACAGATGTCTTTCAAGTTACGGCTGCACATTCTTGTGCCGGCTTCAGTTCCTCGCCGGCGCACATATAACTGATCTCAATTCAATCCTGAACGCGCAGCACGTGCTCGCGGATACGCGTCGACAGCATCGAGCCGCGCTTGAGCAGGAATTCCATCAGCAGTTGCGGATAATCAGCCCGGACCGCTGCACGCACGGACGGCCGTTCGGCAAGCCGTTGCCGCCAGGCGGTGACCTTGGGCAGGGCCGCGAAGAACCCGAAGTCGTCGATCTGTTCGAACACGTCGAAGTAGCGGAACACCGGCCCGAATGCCGCGTCCACGATGCTGAAATGCGTGCCGCTGAAATACGGGCCAGCGCCGAGCGTGTCTTCGAGCTGCTGGAATCGCGCGCGGATGTCGCGGGTTTTCCCGGCGAGCGTCGCTTCGTCCGGAGCCGTGTAGAAGCCCGCTATGGCGCTGAGCAGTACCGATGCGAACTCGACCCAGGCACGGTGTCGCGCCCGCTCGAGCGGCGCATCGGGATGCAGCGGCGGCGCGAGCGTCTCGTCGAGATAGTCGCAGATCACCGCCGATTCGAAGATGGGCGCGCCATCGACGACCAGCACCGGCGTCTTGCCGAGCGGAGAAATCCTGAGAAACCAGTCTGGCTTGTTGCTCAGGTCGACATCCGTGTGTTCGAACGGCACACCCTTTTCGGTCAGCACGATGACGGCGCGCTGGACGTACGGGCAAAGCACGTGGCTGACGAGGTGGTATTGGAGCGTGCTCATGTCGATGCCTCGCTCCGTCAGGCCGCGCCAAGCGCGAAGCGCTCGCTGCGGCGTACCGCGAGCGCGCCATCGCCGAGCAGCCACAGCGCGACGGACGCGACGATGAGGAACACCGGGTATTCCCAGCCGCCGCCCTGGCTCGTATGCACCCAGCCATTGGACAAATGCACACGCGTCGCGCACACCATGATCGGCACCAGCAGCAATGCAACCTGGCGCGCATAGACGCCCAGCACGAGCGCGATCCCGCCGGCGAACTCGGCAGTGAAGACCGGATAGGCCAGGAAGCCGGGGTAGCCGACGCTCTGGAAATACTGCGCGGTGCCCGGCAGGGTAAAGACCAGCAATTTCAGCAGTGAATGGGCGATCCACATGACGCCCAATGCCACTCGGAGCAGCAACGCGCCATAGGCGGCGGCATTGGCATTTGTTGAAATCGATTGATTCATATCGGTACCCATTGCGAGAGTTGGCAAAGCGGGACCGAATTTAGCATTGCGGATATGCTTGAATAATAAGCATAATTACAAAGAGTGAATGCAAAAATGCAATGCACGGGAGACAACTGGATGCCATACAAGCTCAGCGCGGCAGATCTCGAAACGATCCTGGCACTTTTCCGCACGGGCACGCTCGTTCAGGCGGGCGAGCGACTGCAAGTGGACGCATCGACGGTGTTTCGCAATCTGCGGCGAATCGAGCGCGGCCTGCAGCAGCAGTTGTTCGAACGGACCCGTTCCGGCTATCGCGCGAAGGAAATCGGGCTGGCGCTCGCGGAACACGCCGAGCAAGTGGAAGTGCAGGTCGAATCGGCCCGCTCGATCGCCCAACAAGCGCCCGAGCAGGTGGGCGGCACGGTGCGCATCACGACCACCGACACGATCCTGCACGGGTTGGTCGGGCCGGCACTGAAGCAGTTGGAGGCCATACATCCGCGGCTTGCGTACGAATTGCACACGGGCAACGAGATCGCCGACCTCGGGCGCCGCGATGCCGATATCGCCGTGCGTGCGACGAAGGAGCCACCGGAATATCTCGTCGGCAAGCATGTCGGTCCCATTGACGTAGCGCTTTTTGCGTCGAAGCACTACGAGGCCGCGCGCAGTTATGACGACGTCACGGCGGGCAAGGTACGCTGGATCGCGCCGGACGACGCGCTGCCGGGCCATCCGTCGGTCATCTGGCGCAAGCGTCATTTCAGGAAAGTGGTGCCGCACTACAAGGTCAACAGCATCCTGACCGTGATGGAGCTGGTCGCCCTCGGCATGGGCGTCGGCATCCTGCCGACGTTCCTGACCCGCGGCCGCTCCGACCTCGTGCAATTGACCGATGTCCTGCACGACTGCCAGACCGAGCTATGGGTGCTGACTCACCGGGAGTCGCGGCATCTGCGGCGCGTTTCGACGGTGTTCAAATACCTGTCGACGACGTTGAAGATTTGAGCGCGCAAGGTGCAGCGCGCCACTTGCCGCGAGTAGACGTGCTATCGATTCCGGGTGCCAAGAACGGGTGAATTCGGCTCCGGTCACGGTTGACACGCTTCACAATCCCGGCGAACGCGTGAGCACACTAAATCTTCGCATTGCGCAACCGTAGCGCGTTTGAGATGACGGACGCGGAACTCAAACTCATCGCAAGCGCCGCAATCATCGGCGAGAGCAGCAATCCGGTGAACGGGTAAAGTACCCCGGCCGCCAACGGAACCCCGAGCGCGTTGTAAACGAACGCGAAGCCGAGGTTCTGCTTCATGTTCGCGACGGTTGCTTCGGACAGCTCCCGCGCGCGCGCGATGCCACGCAAGTCGCCCTTGACGAGCGTCACTTGCGCACTGCTCATCGCCACGTCCGTGCCTGTTCCCATGGCAACGCCGACATCCGCCTTCGCGAGCGCCGGCGCGTCGTTGATGCCGTCTCCCGCCATTGCCACAACATGCCGGGCTTGCTGAAGCTTCGTCACCAGGTCGAGCTTGTCGGCCGGCTTGACCTCGCCATGGAATTCGTCGACGCCGAGCTTCCCGGCAACGGCCTTGGCCGTCACCACGCCGTCGCCGGTCGCCATCACGACACGAATGCCGTTTTCCCTCAATGTCGCGAGCGCTTCCGGCGTCGTCGCCTTGATGGGATCGGCTACCGCCAGCAGTCCGGCCAGGCGTCCATCGACCGCCAAGTACATGACGCTTGCTCCTTGTGCTCGCATACTGTCTGCTTCATTGGCTAGCGACTCGACGGATACCTGGTCAGTCTGCATGAGCGCGGTATTGCCGAGCGCCAGCTGTCGGCCGGCGACCAGCCCGCGCACGCCGATTCCCGTCGCGGATTCGAAGGCCTCCGCCCGGTCCAGCGCAAGACCTTGCTCGCGTGCAGCTTTCACGATGGCGGCAGCAAGCGGATGCTCGCTGCCCTGGTCCAGACTGGCGGCCAGTCGAAGCACCTCCTCGTCGGTGAATCCATTTGCCGCTGCGGTGCGCTCGAACGCGGGACGGCCCTCGGTCAGGGTTCCCGTCTTGTCCACGATGAGAACGTCGACCTGGCGCAGGTTCTCGATGGCGGCCGCGTCGCGGAAGAGCACCCCGCTCGATGCCCCCTTGCCGCTGGCGACCATGATGGACATCGGCGTGGCGAGGCCAAGCGCGCACGGGCACGCGATGATGAGCACGGCGACCGCATTGATGAGGCCAAATACCCAGCTGGGCTCGGGCCCGAATATGCCCCACAGGAGGAACGTCAGAAGAGCGACGCTCACGACCCCGACGACGAATACGCCCGCAACCTTGTCTGCCATCCGCTGCATGGGCGCGCGAGACCGCTGCGCCTGCGCGACCATCTGCACGATTTGCGACAGCACAGTCTGGGAGCCGACCTTCTCCGACCGGATGACCAGACTGCCCGTTGCGTTCATCGTCGCGCCAATGACGTGGTCGCCGACGCGCTTCGTGACGGGAATGGGCTCGCCGGTAATCATGGACTCGTCCAACGAACTCGTGCCGTCGGTCACGACACCATCCACGGGGACTTTCTCGCCTGGCCGAACCCGAAGTGAGTCGCCTACATGCACGCGGGACAACGGAATGTCTTCCTCTGAGCCGTCCGGGTTAATGCGGCGCGCCGTCTTCGGGGCAAGGCCAAGAAGTGCCTTGATGGCCGCCGACGTCTGCGAGCGCGCCTTCAGCTCAAGCAATTGACCAAGCAGCGTGAGCGAGATGATGACCGCTGCAGCTTCAAAATACACGCTGACCCGACCGTGGGCGCGGTACGTCTCAGGAAACACACCAGGAAAGACTGTAGCGATGACGCTATATACGTACGCCGCTCCGGCCCCGAGCCCGATGAGCGTCCACATGTTCGGGCTGCGATTGACGAACGAGCGCACACACCGCGCAAAAAACGGGAAGCCGGCCCACAGGACGACTGGCGAGGTAAGGATGAATTCGACCCAACTCTCGGTCGACGACGGCATCAACTGGAACTGATGGCCGGACATTGCCAGGACGAAGACGATGGCAGTCAGCGGCAGCGTCCACCAGAATCGACGGCGGAAATCGACCAGTTCGGGGTTTTCACCTTCTTCAATTGTCGGCAGCACCGGCTCGAGCGTCATGCCGCACTTCGGGCATTGCCCCGGATGGTCCTGGCGGATTTCCGGATGCATCGGGCACGTGTAGATTGTGCCGTCCGGCATAGCAGGCGATGCCGCAGCACTCGATGGCTCGACGTATTTCGAGGGGGCGGCGTGAAACTTCGTCAGGCAGGCCTGGCTGCAGAAGAAGTATGGCTTCCCGTCGTATTCACTGCGAAAGCGTGATGTCTGCCTGACCGGCATCCCGCATACGGGGTCGTGGAGTTGCGCCCCCGTACCACCGTGGTCGCGGTCTCCCCCGTGGAGATGCGCATGCGCGTCATCTTCGTGTTCGACGGCATGCTGGTGCCCACGCGTGCCATGGGCATGATGTCCGTCTGACGAGTGCGCTGAAACCGGCTGCTGAGGTGCCCCATCGTCTTCACGTTGACTGTTCATCTTGACGCTCCTTCGCTATCGGCACTGATTCGGTGTTATTCGAACCCGGGTGCGAGGCCCGGCCTCTGTCCTGAGTCAGTCGCAATGCGTTTGCCTGGCCAACTCCGCCAATATCGGGCAATCCGGGCGCGAGTCGCCCTTGCAGTGCTGGGCCAGATACTGGAGTGTGTCGCGCATTTCGACGAGTTCGCGGATACGCTCGTTCAGGTCGTCGATGTGCTGCGTCACGAGCTGCTTGACCTCGCTGCTGGGACGTTCGCGGTCTTCCCAGAGCGCCAGCAACGCCGAAATCTGCGTAGTCGAGAAGCCGAGATGTCGCGCCCGTCGCACGAAGCGGAGGACCTCGACATCCTTGGCCGTGTAGACCCGATAGTTCGATGCCGTTCTCGTCGCGGGCCGGATGAGCCCGGCCTCTTCATAGTGACGAATCATCTTGGCTGAAACGCCGGAAGACTTCGCCACCTCACCGATATTCATGACCGCCTCCTTTGGTGGCCCATTTCGAGCCCCAATGATGCACATTCTTGACCTTCCCACTATGGGAAGGTCAAGGAACCTGACCAGATAGAGAAACGGATTTCCGGCGGTCAAGGTCGTTACTCGAGCACGACGTATCTACACGGGCGAACCACCGGCGTGAACGGACGATGATGCTGTGTCGCTCAAGTCGTTCCTGGCAACGGGCTCGAACCAAGCACGGCCGCTACCATCAGCACGCCGACCAGTACGAGAGATTCCACATGGAGCACCCTGCCGAATCGACGGAGCGGCCTCCCAGGAATCGCTTCCGACGGCTTTTTCAATGTCGACAGAAGCGTGGGCATCTCGAAGAAGCGATTGTGTCCGCCGAGTGCGGCGCCAAGCAGTACGAGCGCCAGCTTGAGCATGAGAACTTGCCCGTAAATCGAGTGCAACAGATTGGCGGGAACGTTGACGCCTCGCCATCCGTTGTATGCGCCCGTACTGAACAGGACGATCAGCGCCCAAGTCGATGCATCGGAAAGCGACTGCACGAACGATGCGCTGGTCTGCCGTTCGTTTCCCGGGGCATCGAGCAGGCGCGGCATAACCACGTAAGTCGTCACCAGCACGAGGCCGACCCACGCGCTGATGGCCAACAGATGCAGCCAGTCCACCCAGACCGGCACGCTGAACAGCCCTGCGTCGACGGGATGTCCGGCGTTACTGCGCGCCAGCGCGACGCCCGCTAACGCACCCCATATGGCGAACGGCAAGCGGGTTTCGTTTCCCGACCGCAGGAATGCCAGTACGGCTATGCAAAGCGTGAAAAACGCGCCGACCAGCCACGCATGCCCAAAGCCGGTTCCCGCGAGCATCGACCACACGGCCGGACCGGCGTCGAACAGCGTCGACTCGCTCATCAACGCGCAGTGCGCCCAGAACGACAGCGTGCTCGCCAGCAGCGAGACGATGGACGCCGCTCGAAGCGTGACGACCAGACGCCGGCCGACGCGCTGTTGCCAGGTCGACTCACCGCGCGCAAGCCATTGGCTGCTGAGCAGGGCGCCGACGACGACGGCGAAGCCGACGTTCTGCACGGCGACCGCGACCAGCCTCAAGATGCCGAGGAACCCGTCGTTCATCACTTCACCCTGAACACGTAGGTGCCTTTGGTCTTGTGCGAGTCGGAGGTCATCACCGCCCATTGCACGGCGTAGACACCCGACGCGAGCTTCGGCACGGCAACGGTCATGACGCGTGGATTGGCAGCATCGACCTTCGCTCTTTCCTTTCCGATGGAGGTGCCGCTCGCGTCAGTGACCTTTATCGTGCTGAAGGTCGGTTCGAGGTCTTCGTTGAAGGTCAGGCGCAACGCATCCGGCGCGGCGTCGACGATGGCGCCCGACGCCGGAACGGCACTTTCCAGCTTTCCGTGCGCCAATGCTGCGACAGGCACGACTGCGATAGCGCCAGCCGCAGCAAGGCCGGCAAACTGCCTGAATGTGAGAGTCTTCATGTTCTTGCTCGTCTCGAATGGTGAGGGCGGGGCGCGATACAGGCGCCCCGCTGGATGTCCTTATTGCTTCTGCAGCTTCGTGACGGTGAGCGCGCCGTTCACTTCCTCGGCGACGAAATCGATCTTGTCGCCGGCCTTCACCTGCGACAGCATCGCCGCGTCCTTGACCTTGAAAACCATCGTCATCGCGTCCATGCCGAGATTCTCGAGCGGGCCATGCTTGATGGTCAGCTTGCCGGCGGCCGTGTCGACCTTCCTGATTTCACCGTGCGACATGCTGTCCTTCATGTCGGCGGATTGCATGGTTCCACTGCCCATGCTCATGTTGCCCATGTCGCTGGCCGCGTACGTTGCAGCAGCGAAGGTCAGCGCACAGCCCATCGCAATCGAAACAAGTGCTTTTTTCATCGTGCTTTCTCCAGGGTTGAGGGGGTGAAACGGACGGCCGGGTCAGGCCCGGCCTGGTTGTGTCGTTCAGCCGTCCGGCAGTTCGCCGGTGTATTCGTAGGCCACGGTTCCCTTCGGATGCCTGAACCAGCCCGGGTCGCGGTAGTCGTTCCGGCCCAGCCCTTGCCGGACCTTGACGACGGTGAACATGCCGCCCATCTCCAGCGGACCGAAAGGCCCGGTGCCGGTCATCATCGGCAGCGTGTTGTCGGGCAGCGGCATCTCCATCTCGCCCATCGCGCCGCCGGTGCTGCCCATCGCCATGTAGTCGGGCACCAGCTTGTTGATGCGTTTCGCGAGATCCTTCTGCGGCACGCCGATGAGGTTCGGCACCTGATGGCCCATCGCATTCATCGTGTGATGCGACTTGTGGCAGTGGAACGCCCAGTCGCCGGGGCGGTTCGCGGTGAACTCGATCGCGCGCATCTGGCCCACCGCGACGTCGGCCGTCACCTCCGGCCAGCGCGCGGCCGGCGGAATCCACCCGCCGTCCGTGCCGGCCACCTCGAAGCTGTAGCCGTGCAGGTGGATCGGGTGATTCGTCATCGTCAGGTTGCCGAACCGGATGCGCACGCGGTCGCCCGCGCGCACCGGCAGCGGGTCGATGCCCGGGAACACGCGCGAATTGAACGTCCACATGTTGAAGTCCGTCATCTCGTTGACGCGCGGCGTGTAGCTGCCCGGGTCGATGTCGTAGGCCGCCAGCAGGAACACGAAGTCCCGGTCGACCGGCATCACGCCGCGGTCCTTCGGGTGCACGATGAACATGCCCATCATCCCCATCGCCATCTGCACCATCTCGTCGGCGTGCGGGTGATACATGAAGGTCCCGTGCTTCTCCAGCTCGAACTCGTAGACGAACGTCTTGCCGGGCGGGATGTGCGGCTGCGTGAGCCCCCCGACGCCGTCCATCCCGGAGGGCAGCAGCATGCCGTGCCAGTGCACGGTCGTATGCTCGGGCAGCCGGTTCGTCACGAAGATGCGGACCTTGTCGCCCTCGACCGCCTCGATGGTCGGGCCGGGCGATTGCCCGTTGTAGCCCCACAGGTTCGCCTTCATGCCGGGCGCCATCTCGCGCACGACCGGCTCGGCCGTCAGGTGGAATTCCTTCCAGCCGTTCTTCATGCGCCACGGCAGGCTCCAGCCGTTGAGCGTCGAGACCGGCGTATACGGGCGTCCGTTGGGCGGCACGAGCGGCGGCTGCGTCGCCGCCTTCGCCATCGTCGGTGCTTCGGGGAGCGACGCGGCGCCCGCCTTGCTGACCATCGCGGCACCCAGCAATGCGGCACCCGAGCCGCTCAGGAATGTTCGTCGTGACACCATCTCAATTACCTTCGGACTGCGTGTGCGGCGCCGCGAGCGTGGCTGCGGCCGTCGCTGATTGCTGGGTTGAACGGGCAAAAGCGTCTACTGGACGGTCGGGCGGAGGGAGGCGTCCACCCAGTGCAAGTTGCAGGTCGGTCTCCGCGAGCCAGTAGTCCTTCAGCGAGTCGATGTAGCTGTTGACCGCGCCGACCTGCTCGCGCGAATCCGCGAGCAGCTCGAAGACGCTGGCGAGCATGCCGTTGTAGCGGAGCAGCAGCTCGTCCGAGATGGTCTTGCGCAGCGGCACGACCTCGTCGCGATAGTGCTTCGCGATGTCGTAGTTCGTTACGTAGGCGACGTACGATTCGCGGACCTCGGAGCGTGCGTCGACGGCCGTCTGTGCCAGCTTGCTCGCCGATTGCATGTACAGCGCTTCCGCCCGCGCAACCTTGGCACTGCCCCAGTCGAAGACGGGAATCTCGATGCTGATCTCGTAGCCGTGCTCATGCCCCTTGTCGGTCTCGTAGTTGTTCAGATACCCGACATCGAGCGCGTTGATGAAGCGCGTCGCCTTGCTCAGGCCGAGGGACGTCGCGACACCTTGCGTGCGCAACCTGGCGGCCTGGATGTCGAGCCGGTTCTGCATCGCGAAGACCTCAAGGTCCTTCAGTTCCGGCCGCTCCTTGGGCAAGTCCGGCAGCCGCTCCGGCAAGCTGTATTGCGTCGCCGCGCCCCAAACGCCCATCACGCGAGTCAGCTTTTCTCGCGCTGCAAAGGCCTGTTGCCGCGCCTTCGCAACCTGAGTCGCCGCGTCGGCGTAAAACGCCTGCTCGCGCGCGTAGTCGAGCCGGCTGGCGTTGCCGGCCTGCTGCATCCGGTGCGCCAGTTCTGCTCCGGCACTGGCGGAGTCCTTGACCTGTTCCGCATACTTCGCGGACTGCTCCGCTGCCACGGCGCTCACGTATGCGCGGCGGGCGTCAGCGGCCACTTTGAGCATCGCATCGGCCGTCTCGAGTTTGGTCTGCTCGAAGCGGCGGCTTTCGATGCGCGTGGCCAGCGGCAGCGTCAGGATGGCCAGCACGTTCGCGGAAAACGTGCGCGTGATGCCGAAGTTGTCGCTCCAGTGCGTGCGGCTGAAACTGAAGCCCGGATTGGGGAGGCGACCGGCCTGGACAAGGTCCGCTTCCGAGATTCCCAACTCGGCGTAGGACGCCTGCAGTCCCGCGTTATTGAGCAAGGCGACCTGGACGGCGTCATCCATGGCCAGCGGTTTTCCGAGCAGTTCGCGCGTGCGTTGCGCGACCGCGTCACGGTCCTGCTCGGTACGGACGAACAGCGCCTCTTTCCCGAGCCGCTCCGATGCGGTGGTCGAGACGGTATTGAAACCGCCATCCCTGGAAAACGTCGTACAGCCGGCGAGCACGACCAGCGCGACGGCACCGGCAATCAACCGAATGGAAATGCGTCGCTCGATCATTGGCCGTCCCTCTCGTGTGTCGAGTGATGACTCGTGTTCGAGGGGCTGCTGGAGGTTGCCTCGCGCTTCGAGCTGGGGCGTGCCGGCGTGACGGCCCGATTTGCCTGTTGCCAGGTGGGCGCCTCACCGTCTTCGTACGGCTGGTAATCGTCAAATGCCGACGGGGCGGCAACGGCCGGGACCGACGCTACCGCGTCTGACGGGTCGGGAACGGACGTCGTAGCGAGGACGAGCGTCGGCAATGCTGCCGCCGCGCCGAGCAGCGCTGCAGATAGGATTCGCATGTTTTTTCTCGTCGAATGTCAGCCGGGCGGCCGGAACGCGCCGCCAAAGCGAGATGAACGCCGCAGCACACACGCTGCGACGCGAAGCTCAGACGAGAAGGATTCGGGGAGGCCGCTCGATGCCAGCGGTCAGAAATGACGCGGCTGCGGTAGAAGAGGAAGGGAAGACAGCGGTGAGTGCGGAATCGAACGACCGCGCGACCGACGGCGCGGTTGGCAATCCAGCGCCGACGCAACACGACACGCAGGTCGAGCACGAGTGCGCGTGGTGGGTATCTGCCAGACTGTGCTGGTGCGTGCCGTGGTCAGCTGCCGCGTGTACGTCGGCCGCTTCATGGTACTGCTCGGCAAGCGGTTGCCCGGCGCCAGTGGCGAACTCGACGTCTTCGTCCGCATGTGCCGCCGCGCACTGCATTGCAATCGCAGCGAACGACTGAACCGGAAGGCTCAGTGCGAGGAACAGAACGAGGAAGAGTTTGCGCCAGTACGACATGGGGCAAAAGTCTAGCATGACGTGACGCGCGTTGCGATGTCGTCATCGTGACGACGCGTAGCGGCATCCGCGAACCGACATGTCGTCGCCGGCGGGAGCGGCATGCGCTTCCTTAGCCGGTCACAGGTCGCGCCGCGTTATCGAATTGGCGGCAGGTCACATCACGACGGGCTTACTGGATAACTCGTCCTGAGGAGGACGGCGAGACGGGTAATGTTTCTTGAGCAGTTCGGTGACGAGCTCAATCCCGTGTATCGAGCCAGACTCGAAGCTGCCAGCCTTGAATGCGGTTTCCATGGTGCGGCAGACCACTTCCCATTCTTCACTTGTGACGCGCGAATGGATGCCTCGGTCCGCGACAATCTCGACGTCCCGGTCGGCCAGCAGCAAGTAGATGAGCACGCCGTTGTTGTGCTCGGTGTCCCAGACCCGAAGCTCCGAGAACACGTCAATCGCGCGCTCGCGGGCGGTCTGTCCTCGAAGCAACGCGGCGCTATGCAATGCGCCCTCTACCGCGAAGCGCAGCTGGCCCGCGTGCGCGACGTGGCTCGCCTTTACCGCTGCCTCGATCTTCGCCAGCGTCGGTTTCGGGAAGGCGGCGTTGACCCGCCATTTCGTCATGAGCAGGTGCCGGATAACGCGTCGGAAATCCATGATTACCATCTCCCCGACGCGCCACCGCCACCAAAGCCACCGCCGCCGCCGCGAAAGATGTCTCTTCCAGAACCTTGCCCCCCTGAATGTCCGCCGATGTAGGGGCCGCCGACGCGCATCCCCATCCCGGCGCCAATCAACGTGAATACAAGGGAAATGGCGCCGGCGACGATGGCGACGAGAACCGCGCCCGACAATAGCCACGCGACGAATCCAACTGCGCTTCCGGTGATGACGGCTCCGGCCAGTCTGCCGAAGAGGGTTCTCAGCACACCGCCCGCCACAATCGTCAGCACGAACAACACCGGCAATAGACTGCCGGCGCCTGGCCCCGGAGATTGGCGGGGAGCCGGAAGTGGTTCCCCATCCACCACGCGCATGATGCCGTCCACGCCGGCCGATACGCCGCCGTAGAAATCGCCCTGCCGGAATCGTGGGACGATGATGTCCTCGATGATGCGGTTGCTCGTGGCGTCCGTGAGCACACCCTCCAGGCCATAGCCGACTTCGATACGCAGCGTCCGGTCGTTTTTGGCGATGATGAGCAGAACGCCGTCGTCCACGCGCGTCCGCCCGAGCTTCCATTGTTCGACGACGCGGATCGAGTACTGCTCGATGGTCTCGGGTTGCGTCGTCGGTACGATGAGCACCGCAATCTGGCTTCCCTTGCGTGCTTCGTAATCCTTCAGCGATTGCTCCAGCGTGCTGCGCTGTTCATCGGACAGCGTGCCCGTCGCGTCGGTCACGCGCGCGGAGAGCGCCGGTACAGGCTGCGCCGTCTGACCGACGGCGTTGCTCCACCAAAACAGCACGGCCAAGGCGACCAGCGCCGCGCGAACCATCTTCAATTTGCGGCTCCGCTCGCCGGCCCCGGCGCGGCACCAAAGTCCACCCGCGGCGGCTTGGCGATTTCCGCTTCGTTCGTGACGGCAAAGTTCGGCTTTTCCTTGTAGCCGAACGCCATCGCGGTCAGATTGTTCGGGAACGAGCGAACCGTGATGTTGTAGTCCTGAACCGAGCGGATGTAGCGGTTCCGGGCGACGGCGATTCTGTTTTCGGTACCCTCGAGCTGGGCCTGGAGGTCACGAAAATTTGCGTCGGACTTCAGCTGCGGATAGTTTTCGGAAACCACGAGCAGCCGGGAAAGAGACGACGTCAGTTGTCCCTGGGCCGCCTCGAACTTTGCGAACGCGGCGGGGTCCGCCAGCAGTTCCGGCGTGGCGCGCATGGCGCCCACTTGCGCCCTGGCTTCGGTCACCCGCGTTAGAACGTCTCTTTCCTGATTCGCGTATCCCTTCACCGTATTGACGAGGTTAGGGACAAGGTCGGCACGGCGCTGATACTGGTTCAGGACCTCGGACCAACTGGCCTTCACCTGCTCGTCTTGGGCCTGTATGGCGTTGTAGCCGCATCCGGACAGCATCACGATGCAGGCCGTCATCAACACCGCAAGACACGCGGCACGAAAAGTCGAAAAGCGTTGCATGTCCTGCCCCCTTACGGCCGGTTGTGTCTGCTGAAACGATGCTAAGCGGCTCGCGTATGACGGGCTTGATTTGCGTCAATGGGGGGGCAGCCCGGCCTTGCGTGTCGACTTCGGATGGATGTCCGCCGCGACAGGCAGGAGGAACGCGACACGGACGCGCGATTCGGGCAAGTGTGGCGAGACTATGCGGCAGTCACACAGCGATTTTTTCGCGGTTGTTTGGTGACAAGGAATCATACGTTCACTGATTGCGACCGCCAAAACCCCCACCGCCCCTCACTCCACCGTCACCGATTTCGCCAGATTCCTCGGCTTATCAATATCCGTCCCTCGCGCAATCGCCGCGTGATACGCGAGCAACTGCATCGGCACCGTATGCAGAATCGGCGACAGCGGCCCGTAGTACTCATTGAGCCGAATCACGTCGATCCCTTCACCCGGCGCCAGCCCGCAATCGACATCGGCAAACACGAACAGCCTGCCGTTGCGCGCGCTGACCTCATGCATGTTCGACCGCAGCTTCTCCAGCAGCATGTCGTTCGGCGCGACGGCAATCACCGGCATCTCGTTACTCACCAACGCGAGCGGCCCGTGCTTAAGCTCGCCAGCCGGATACGCCTCCGCATGAATGTACGAAATCTCCTTCATCTTCAGCGCGCCTTCGAGCGCGATCGGGTAATGCATCCCGCGCCCGAGGAACAGCATGTTGTCCCGGCGCGCGAGCAGCTCCGACCACCCGATGATCTGCGGCTCGAGCGCCAGCACTTTCGCGATCGCATCCGGCAGGTGACGCAGCGCACGCAGATGCTGCTTCTCGTCGTCGTCGCTCAACCGGCCGCGCACCTGCGCGAGCGACAGCGCAAGCAGGAACAGCGCGACCAGCTGCGTGGTGAACGCCTTCGTCGACGCGACGCCGATCTCGATGCCCGCGCGCGTCACGAACTGTAATGCACACTCGCGCATCAGCGCGCTGGTGGCGACGTTGCAGATCGCGAGCGCATGCAGCATGCCCGCCTGCTTCGCCGCATGCACGGCGCCCAGCACGTCGGCCGTCTCGCCGCTTTGCGACACCGCGACGACGAGCGTCTTCGGGTTCGGCACGCTGTCGCGATAGCGGAACTCGCTGGCGATCTCGACGCTGGCCGGCACCTTCGCGAGGCGCTCGATCCAGTACTTCGCGGTCAGCGCCGCGTGATAGCTGCCGCCGCATGCGAGCAGCAGCACCGAATCGACGTCGTTGAACACGCGCCACGCGTGGTCGCCGAACAGCTCCGGCATGATCGACGTGACGTCGAGCAGCGTGTCGGCCACCGCCTGCGGCTGCTCGAAGATCTCCTTCTGCATGTAGTAGCGGTACGCCCCGAGATCGGCTGCGCCGCTGTGCGCGGCCACGCGCTGCACGGCGCGCTCCACGCGCAGGCCGTTCGCATCGACGATCCAGTAGCGATGCAGCTGGACGTCGGCGACGTCGCCGTTCTCCAGATAGGCGATCCGGTCCGTGATGCCGGCCAGCGCGATCGCGTCGGACGCGAGGAAGTTCTCGCCGTCGCCGGCGCCGACCACGAGCGGCATGCCGTTGCGCGCGCCGACGATGCGGTGCGGCTCGTCGCGGCACATCACCGCGATCGCGTAGCTGCCGCGCAGGCGCGTGACCGCGCGCCGGACTGCATCGAACAGGTCGCCGTCGTACAGGTGATCGATCAGGTGCGCGATCGCCTCGCTGTCGGTCTGGCTCGCGAACGCGTAGCCGTGCGCTTCGAGTTCCGCGCGCAGCGCGTCGCAGTTCTCGATGATGCCGTTGTGCGACAGCGCGATGCGCGCGTCGTCGTCGCCCGGCGAGAAATGCGGATGCGCGTTGAGCGTGACCGGCGCGCCGTGGGTCGCCCAGCGCGTATGCGCAATGCCGGTGTAGCCCGACAGCGCGCGCTCGGCGATCTCGCGCTGCAGGTTGGCGACGCGGTCGACGCTGCGCGCCCGCGCGAGCGCCCGGTCGCGGTACACGACGACGCCGCACGAGTCGTAGCCGCGGTATTCGAGCCGCTTCAGGCCGTCGACGAGATTCGGCAGGATGTCCCGCTGGGCCACCGCCCCGACGATTCCACACATATCGCGCTCCCTGAATACGTTGTCTGAGTCCGTGACCGCGATAGTAGAGGCAGCAAAATGGAATTAAATTTCAAAATTGGCGTAATCCTGAAACGATGCGGCAATGCGGTAGGATGATGAAATTAAATTCCACATCCATCTCGCAAGGAGCTGCCGATGGCCGGCATCACGCTCGACGATCTCGATCTCCGCATCCTCTCGATCCTGCAGGACGATGCATCGGTGTCGAACCTGGAGCTGGCCGAGCGTGCGCTGTCGTCGCCGCCGACCTGCCTGCGCCGGGTGCGCCGGCTGCGGGACGCCGGCGTGATCAGGCGGCAGATCGCGATCCTCGATCAGCAGATGATCGGCTCGGCGGTCACCGCGATCATCGAGATCAGCCTCGACCGGCAGACGGCGGAGGACTACGACGCGTTCGAGCGCTACGTGTGCGCGGAACCGGCGGTCACGCAGTGCTACCGCGTGTCGCCGGGGCCGGACTTCGTCGTGATCGCCGATCTTGCGGACGTCGCCGACTACGACGCGTTCGCGAGACGGCTGTTTACCGGCGCGTCGAACGTCCGCAACGTGCGGACGTTCTTCTCGACGCATCGCGCGAAGTTCGAGGCGAACGCGCGCGTCGCGCACGCAATGCGCAAGCGTCGCGACGATTGACCCACGGCGGCGCGTCGCACGCGATCCGACGCCTTCAGAACGCGAACGCCTGCTGCGCCGCGTGTCGGTCACCGCGCACGAAGCGCGCGCCTTCGAGCGACAGCAGCGCGCGCTTCCTGTCGATGCCGCCCGCATAGCCGGTGAGGCTGCCCGTCGCACCGATGATGCGGTGGCACGGGACGATGATCGACACCGGATTGCGCCCGACCGCGCCGCCGACCGCGCGCGCCGCACTCATCGGCAACCCCAGGCGCTCGGTGACGTCGCCGTACGACACGAGTTCGCCGAACGGGATCGCGAGCAGTTGCTGCCAGACGCCACGCTGGAACGCGGTGCCGTTCAGCTGAAGCGGTACGGAGAAGGTGTGGCGCGTGCCGCCGAAATATTCGGCGACCTCGTCGGCGATGTGCCGCGCGAGCGATGAAGCGGCGACGTGCGCGTGCTCATCCGCGGCGATCGCGAGCGACGGATAGTATTTCTGGCCGACGAAGAACAGGCCGGTCAGCGCATCGTGCTCGATACGGACAGCGATGTCGCCGAGCGGGCTCGGGATCAGAAGCGCGGGAGTCATCGCGAAGTTTCTCCTTGAGGGCGTTGGCTCGCGTAGCGCGGCATATGCACGCTATTGCGCGCCGCGGCGCCGGCAGCGAACGCATTCGGCGCGTTTACGCAGCGGACCATGTGGCGCTCCACCTAGGGCGACGATACGCACATCCGAACCCGCCGTTGAGGCAGCGATTGCGCGAAGGCATCGTGTCGTAGCAGACAGCGGAGCGGGATCGGCATACATCCGATGACTTTAAACGATCCGCAGCGCAGTTTCCGGCCGAACGCTGACTTGCGCATCCGCGCGCACGGGCTCCGTCACGACCCCGTTTCACCGCACGCGCATCGCGGAAAACGATTGATGTGCACTTTGCGAAACGGTCATCTCTTTTTGCGCGATCGAATTTGAGATGACTCATCGAAATCCCGGACTGACATCGCCCCGACCGGCGGCCTATGCTTGGAAAAACGTTTTCCACCCATCGGTGAAATAGCGGCTGCGCGATGCCTGCGCAGTTGCGGTTCGCCGCGGCGCCCGTCGCCGGTTACGGACTACGTATCGACAGTCGGCGCGACGGGCGCGGCCGCGCAACGGAGACATTCATGCAATCTGCCGTCGTCGGCGTCGCGCGCGTCGCGAGCCGCTACCGCTGGGCCGTGTGCGGGCTGCTGTTCCTGGCCACCGTCATCAACTACATGGACCGCCAGATCCTCGGCCTGCTCGCGCCGATGCTCCAGCACGACATCGGCTGGACCCAGGTCCAGTACGGCCGCATCGTGATGGCGTTTTCCGCGTTCTATGCGATCGGCCTGCTGGGCTTCGGCCGCGTGGTGGACTGGCTCGGCACGCGCGTGTCGTACGCGCTGGCGATGCTGTTCTGGAGCATCGCCGCGATGCTGCATGCGGCCGTCGGCTCGGTGACGGGCTTCGCGTTCGTGCGCGCGCTGCTCGGCATCGGCGAGGGCGGCAATTTCCCGGCGGCCATCAAGACCACGGCCGAATGGTTCCCGCGCCGCGAGCGCGCGCTCGCGACCGGCATCTTCAACTCGGGGGCGAACATCGGCGCGGTGTTCGCGCCGGCGATCATCCCGGCGATCGCGCTCGCCTACGGCTGGCGCGCGGCGTTCGTGATCGTCGGCGCGGTCGGCCTGCTGTGGCTGGTCGTATGGCTCGCGTTCTACCGGCCCGCCGACCCGCAGGCGCTCAGCCGGGCGTTCGACGAGCCGCGCGACGAGGCCGAAGCGCTCGACGCCGCCAACGCGAACGCCGGTGCGCCCGGCTGGGGCATGCTGCTGCGCAAGCGCGAAACGCGGGCGTTCCTGATCGGCAAGTTCCTGACCGATCCCGTCTGGTGGTTCTACCTGTTCTGGCTGCCGAAGTGGCTCAACGAGTCGCGCGGGATGGACATGCAGCACATCGGCCTGCCGCTCGTCTGCATCTATGCGCTCACGACCGTCGGCAGCATCGGCGGCGGCTGGATCTCGTCGACGATGCTGCGCTCCGGCTGGAGCGTGAACGCCGCGCGCAAGACGGCGATGCTGATCTGCGCGTGCTGCGTGCTGCCGATCGCGTTCGTCTCGCAGGTGCAGAACCTGTGGGCCGCGGTGCTGATCGTCGGGCTTGCCGCCGCCGCGCACCAGGGCTGGTCGGCGAACCTGTTCACGACGGCGTCGGATATGTTTCCGCGCCGCGCGGTGGCGTCGGTGGTCGGCATCGGCGGGATGGCCGGCTCGATCGGCGGCGTGCTGTTCTCCGAGGTGATCGGCCAGGTGCTGCAGCGCACGGGCCACTACTGGGTGCTGTTCGCGATCGGCGCGCTCGCGTATCTGCTGGCGCTCTCGGTCATGCATGCGCTCACGCCGCGCATGGCGCCCGCGAAGCTCGATGCCTGAATTGATGCGCGAATTGATGCCTGCATTGATGCCTGATGCCGCGACCCGGGCCGTTCGCGGCCGCGCGCAGCCGTGTTCAGCGGCACGCGGCCGTCGAGCCCCTGACGATCAGCCGCGGCTCGAACGTCGAGTAGCCGGCGTCCGCGTGGCCGGCGAGCGCGTCGATCAGCTTCTGCATCGCGAGCTCGCCCATCTTCTCGCTCTGGATGTCGACGGTGGTCAGCGCGGGCGATGCGTATTCGCCGTAAGGCACGTTGTCGATGCCCGCGACCGACACGTCCTGCGGCAGCCTGAAGCCGAGCGACGCGGCTTCCTTCATGAAGCCGAGCGCGATCAGGTCGTTGTAGCAGATCACGGCCTGCGGGCGCCGCGGCCCGAGCATCACGCGCGAGCACGCGCGTTCGCCGGCCTCGGCGGTCGGCGCGTGCGCGTCGTGCACGTCGAGCGTGAGCCCGGCTTCCGCGAGGCAGTCGCGCGCGCCCTGGATGCGCTCGTCGTTGATGCGCGCCTGCCCGAAGCCGAGGTACGCGATGTGCCGGTGGCCGAGATTCAGCAGATGGCGCGCGAGCATGTAGGTCGACAGCCGGCTGTCGATGCCGACGCCGGGAATCGGCAGGTCCGGGCTGCGCCGCAGCAGCACGAGCGGCTTGTGGAGGCCGAGCATCCAGCGCAGGCCCTCGTCGGGCGCGCGCGAGCTGACGATCAGCCCGTCGACGCGCGGCGCGAGCGCCTCGATCAGCGCGCGCTCGCGGGCCTGGTTCTCGTCGGTATCGACGAGCAGCAGCGTGTAGTCGTGCTGGAGCGCGACCCGGTTCGCGCCTTTCACGACGTTCGTGAAGTGCGGATTGCTGATGTCGAGGATGACGAGGCCGATGGTGCGCGTGCGCCCCGTGATCATCGACCGGGCGAGCGGGTTCGAGCGATAGCCGAGCTTGTCGATCGCGGCCTTGAGCCGCGCCTCGACCGTCGGCGAGAACCGCTGCGCGCCGTTCACGTACTTCGACACCGTCGCGACCGATACGCCCGCTTCGGCGGCGACGTCGCGAATCGTCGGGGAAACTTTTTTCATGCGGAGGGTAACGTTTTCTTCGCTGGGCACGGGATTGTGGCAGAAAAAGCCGGCGCGCAAAGCGCAAGCCGGGCGACGGCTTCGGTCATTGACGCCGCGCCCGCATCAAACCTATAGTTGGAAAACGTTTTCCAATCAAGCCAGTTCCAAGGAGATTCGATGAACGCCTCAACCACCGAAGCGGGCAAGCCGTTCCGGCGCCTGCTGCTGACGGGCGCGGCCGGCAATCTCGGCTGCCAGTTGCGCGGCGCGCTCGCCGACTGGGCCGACGTCGTGCGCGTCAGCGACGTCGCGCCGCTGGGCGACGCGGCCGCGCACGAGGAGGTCCGGGTCGCCGACCTCGCGGACCGGCAGGCGGTCGCGGCGCTCGTCGACGGCGTCGACGCGATCGTGCATCTCGGCGGCATTTCGGTCGACGCGCCGTTCGACGACCTGCTCGAAGCGAACATCCGCGGCACGTACAACCTGTACGAAGCGGCGCGCAAGCACGGGGTGAAGCGGATCGTGTTCGCGAGCTCGAATCACGCGATCGGGTTTCATCCGGTGACGGAAGTGCTCGACGCCGATGCGCCGCAGCGTCCGGACAGCCTGTACGGCGTGACGAAGTGCTTCGGCGAGGCGCTGTCGCGCTACTACTTCGACCGCTTCGGCATCGAGACGGTGTGCCTGCGGATCGGCTCGTCGTTCGAAGCGCCGAAGAATCCGCGCATGCTCGTCACCTATCTCAGCTATCGCGACTTCATCGAGCTCGTGCGCTGTTCGCTGCTGACGAACCGCGTCGGGCACGTGGTCGTGTACGGCGTGTCGGACAATCCCGTCAAGTGGTGGGACAACACCAAGGCGGGCTTCCTCGGCTTCCGTCCGCGCGACAGCTCCGAGCAGTTCGCCGGGCGCTTCGCGCTCACCGCGCCGAGCGCCGATCTCGACGATCCGGCGCAGCGTTTCCAGGGCGGCGGATTCGTCGTCGGGGAGCCGATGGAGCGCGGCGCGAACTAGACGCCGCGGCGGCGGCGGGTTCAGCGCAGGATGTCCGTCGCCTTGTGCGACGCATCCACGCCGTCGATCAGGATCAGCGGGCCGCTCGCGTGCCGCGTGCGCAGCGGCTGGATCTGCCGGTAAGCGTCGGAGTCGTACCACGCGCGCGCGGCGGCGAGATCGGGAAACGCGATCGCGATCAGATCGCCGTGCCACTCGCCTTCGCGCACGTCGGGCCGTGCGCCATGGATCGCGAAGTGGCCGTCGAACGGCGCAAGCGTGCCGTCGATGCGTTCGAGGTATTCGACGATGTCGTCGCAGATTTGAACGTCGTGCAGGTGGGCGATGGCGTAGGCGGTCATGTCGGGCTCCTTGGCGTCGATGCGATGCGTTGATCGATGACGCCATGATCGGCACGCGCGCGACGCGCGTCGATTACCTGCGACGTAAGCAAATCTGCGCGGCTGTATGCGATGCGTTCACGCGCGCTGGCGCACCGGTGGCGGCGCCGGATCGGGTGTGGAATGGGCCGCTGGCGACGATGGTCGCGGGCCGCGCGGGTGGTGCAGCCGCTGGCGGTGTAGCAGATCGCCGCGCGATGTTGAGCGCGGCGTTACCGGAAGGGGATGGCGGGCGGCGCACTAATGGCGCCGACGGTGCGTCGCTCGGGTGCGCTCACACCGCTCACACCGGATACGCATCGTCGACTTTGAGGTTGGCGAGGCGGAACAGCGTGCGCAGCGTTTGCGGGTGAATGTCGCGGTGCGCGGCGAGCGACGTCAGCATGAAGTCGAGGACTTTCGCGTAGCGCAGCAGCACGAGGCAGCGCGCGAGGTCGGCGCGGCCGCGCATGTCCTCGGCGTAGCGCACCATCTCGGTCGACAGCGAGCGGGCCATCTCGAGTTCCATCTGCTGCTTTTCGGTCCATTCAGGCTGCGGCTGTTCGAGCAGCTTCGCGAGAAAGATCTGGAACGACGTATCGGACGAGTTGGGCAGCGTATCCATGAAATGCCTCGCAACTGGCGTGGATCGTTCGGGCTTGGCCTGAACCGGGTTCGTATATGCGCCGCTCGGCGGCGCGGCTGTTGCTGCAACGAATGCAGGTTCCGTACCAGCAACGCGATCCACTTGCCCGGCCGGTCGCGCGCGGCGCGCCGCGATGGCTGCTGTGGCGCGTCGGGACTGGCTCGCGCGGGATGTCGCGGCGTCCGGCGGACGGTCGTGTATGGTGGCGTGCGGCACGGAAAACTCGTCCGGACCGATGAAATGCTTCACCGATGTAACGTAACGCCATGGTGACGCCAGTCGCATTTTCGGGCGCGGACGCGGTGGTGTCGAGGCGTGTGCGCGGGAGGTGCGCCGGGCGGGGGTGTGCGCGGTGGGGGCGGTTGCGTGGGGTACTCGATACGGGCGTCGGTCCAAGCACGCGATTGCGTGCGGTGCGCACCGGACGTTTCATCGGTGAGACGTCCTGCCGTTGCCAGGAGTTCGTGTCTGACATGCGTTGAACTTCGGGCCTCAGACCTCTGGCCGACGTTCGAGCGCTCGGGGTAAACCAGCGCGGGCTGCGTCATCGCGCACTCCAACCGTGCCGGGATGCGGTGCGCTTCCCAACTATGTTGCGCGGGGCGGCTCCCCTCTGCGTCAACGCAGCGACCTCCGATCGGAAGCGACCGTACGGGCGCCGATCTTGTGGCGCTGCATCTGCAACCGCTCGACGGTCGTGAGCGCGTAGCGTTCAGCGGCGGGCGATGCCTCGACGCCGTATGCCTCAGCCGGAAACCGGAAATCCTTTGCCCGCGCGCACACGCATATCAGCCGCGCGTCCCAATTCGACACGCGATCACCATGCAGGGCGGTCTCAAGAATCAAGTGCAACGTTTAGCCAACCCGGTGGCAGCCAATTCCATCGCCATGGCCTCTTCGGGGGTTTTCCAGTTGAGGGTTTGACGAGGGCGTCCGTTCATCAGCTTGGCAATATCGTTCAACTGCATCTGGGTCACGCCTGACAGGTCCATTCCTTTGGGTAGAAACTGGCGCAGCAGGCCGTTGGTATTTTCGTTGCTGCCTCGTTGCCAAGGCGCGTAGGGATCCGCGAACCAGATATCCAGATTCAATCGTTCAGCCAGCTCGACATGACAGGTCATTTCCGATCCGCGATCGTAGGTCAGGCTTTCCCGCAGAAAGGCCGGCAGCTTCTTCATCTGGCGCGTGAAGCCTTCCAGTGCATCCTCGGCCGTGCAGCCATCCATGCGGCACAGCACCACGAAGCGCGTCTTGCGCTCGACCAGTGTGCCGACGCAGGAACGATTGAAGGCCCCCTTGATGAGATCGCCTTCCCAATGACCGGGCCATTGGCGCGTTTCGATTGCCTCGGGCCGATGGACGATGCGAAGTTCTTCCGGCACAAAGCTCTTGCGGGCCAGCGTCTTGCGTGCGTTGCCACGCACCGGTTTCTCCTGACGCAGGGCCTCAATCATGGCCTGCTTCAAGCCGCCGCGGGGATGGGTATAAATCGCCGCGTAGATCGTTTCGTGGCTGACTCGTTGCTCGGGGTTGTCTGGATGCATCTCGCGAAGTCTCGCAGCAATTTGCTGCGGCGACCAGCACCGATAAACCAGATCGTGATGCACCCGCCAGTACAGCGTGCTTCCTGCTGCCAGTTTCGCCTGACGCCGACTTCGCTCGCGGCGCGTCCGATAGGCTCTGGCCGCGCTTGTGGCGTCATAGCAGCGAGGCGCTTCCGTACGATTGCGCGCCAGTTCTCGTGTGATCGTCGACGCGCTGCGGCCAAGCAGCCTTGCAATCGCTCTGACGCTCGTGTTCCGGGCCTTCTCGATCATGATCACCGCGCGCTCTTCGGCGCTCAGATGCTTGTAATTCGTCATCGCAACACCCTATCTCATCAAAGGTGTTGCACTTGAAGCTAGAGTCTAAGGAGTGCCTGGTTTCTTCATATCGATGCGCTGTTGCGAATTGGAGACGCGAGTCGTAGAGCAAGTTGAAGCGGCCACCGCAATTCGCGATCGGACTTGCTAGTTGTTTTAAATGTCAATTGGCTTATTTTGAGATGGTGACGACTCAATGGTCACGCGACTAGTCGCGAGTAACGTTGTACGAGTGAGCGGCCATTGAAAATATTCCGTTGAGTCGGATCGGGTGACGATTCGGGTTGACTGAATGGTGAGTGCCGGCCACTCGATACGGATTTATATCAATCGCTGGTCGATTATAAAAATATTTCGGAATGTCAATTCCGCATCCGCGTTTCGAGCGGAAGGCGGTCGATATGGTGCGTCCCGCACGGCATCTTCCACGCTGTCGACGATCACGCGCGCGGCGGCGTGCAATTTATTAGTCGATGACTTGCAATCTCTGACACTGTGAATGCGGACCTTTCGATAGATTTCGGCGTGAGTGGCCGCCATTCGATCGCGATCACACGTTGCGACGTGCAGACAAACTCAGACAGCGTTGCTTTCGGAATCGGAGAGCGTCTCTGTACTCGTGGGGGCTTCCCGATCGATTTTCTCCATGTCTAGAAGCGTTTGCCGTATCCATGAACAAGAACCAATATCGTCTGGTATTCAGCCGCGTGCGCGGCATGCTCGTTGCAGTCGAGGAAACGGCTCACGCGACGGGGAAAGTCACCAAGGGTGAAGCGTCGCGCGCCGTTGGCGATCGCGTGGCGAGCGCGTCGGCGAGCTTTGCCTTGCGCCATGCTGCATTCGCGGTGCTGGTCGCGGCCGGGATCACGCCGATGTGGGCAAATGCGCAGGTCGTGGGCGCGGGCGCGAACGCGCCGTCGGTCATCCAGACGCAAAACGGTCTCCAACAGGTCAACATCACGAAGCCGTCCGGTGCGGGCGTGTCGTTGAATACCTATTCGCAGTTCGATGTGCCCAAACCCGGCGTGATCGTCAACAACTCGCCTACGCTGACGAATACGCAGCAGGCGGGCTACATCAACGGCAACCCGAATCTCGGCCCGAACGGTTCGGCCAGGATCATCGTCAACCAGGTCAACAGCCCGAACCCGTCGCAACTGAGGGGTTTCGTCGAGATCGCCGGCCAGCGTGCGGAGATGATCATTTCCAATCCGTCGGGACTGGTCGTGGATGGTGGCGGCTTCATCAATACCTCGCGTGCAATCCTGACCACCGGCACGCCGAACCTGAATCCGGACGGATCACTGGCGGGTTTCAGTGTGACGCGCGGCCTCATCGCGGTACAGGGCGCGGGCCTGAATGCCACGAACGTGGATCAGGTCGACCTGATTTCCCGTGCCGTGCAGGCGAACGCGGCAATGTATGCGAAAAACCTGAACGTCGTCGCGGGTGCGAATCAGGTCAATCACGACACCCTCGAGGCGACCCGCATTCAGGGCGATGGTGCGGCGCCTGCGGTTGCGATCGACGTCGCGCAATTGGGCGGCATGTACAGCAATCGCATCCTGTTGGTCGGCACCGAGGGCGGCGTCGGAGTCCGAAACGCCGGGACGATCGCGGCGGACGCGATGGGGCTGACGTTGACTACCGACGGGCGGCTGATTCAGTCGGGCAAGGTTTCGTCGGCCGGGAACGCCGCCATTTCTGCTGCAGGCGGAGTCGAGAACAGCGGCACCACCTACGGCCAGCAGTCGGTGTCGGTGAATACCGGTGCGGACGTCGTCAATACCGGTACGCTGGCTGCGCAACATCACGTCGGCGTGACCGCGGGCTCGCTGAATTCGACCGGGTTGCTCGGCGCAGGCGTGAACAGCGACGGTTCCGTGACGCAAACCGGCGACCTGCAACTCGCGACGACGGGCCAGCTCAATGCGACCGGCAAGAACGTTGCGGGCGGCAACGTGAGCGCGAAAGGCTACGGCGTGAACCTCGCGGGCAGCACGACGGCCGCGAACGGCGATCTTTCGCTCACGGCCACGGCCGGCGACGTCAACTTCACGAACGCGACGGCGAGCGCCCAAGGGGCCATCACGGCGAATGCCGCAGGCACGGTCATCAATGATCGAGGCAACCTGACGAGCGGCGGTGCAACGAGCCTGACGGGCAACGACGTGTCGAACCGGAACGGCGCGGTGTCGTCGCAAGGGCCGCTGTCGGTGACGGCCGCCGACCAGATCGCGAACCAGTCCGGCGTATTCGTTTCGCAGAGCACGATGGCGCTGCGCGGCAGCACGGTCGCGAACAACCAAGGTACGGTCCAGAGCGCTGGTCGTGCCACGGTCGATGCAATCACGATCGACAATACGGCCGGCCGCATTACGTCGCTCAATAGCGACGGGATGGTGTTGACCGCGACGGGCCAACTCACGAATGCGGCAGGTACGACGGCGGCCGGCGCGCAAGGTGGCGTGATCGGCGGCAACGGCGACGTGACGGTGCAAGGCGGGGCGATCGCCAACCACGCGACGATCACGTCCAATACGAATTTGCACGTGGCCGGCCAGTCGATCGACAACGGCAGCGGGTCCTTGCAGGCCGCGCAGAACGTGGCGGTCGACGCCGCTGCGCACCTGGCCAACAGCGGCGGCACGATCATGGGCCAAACCGCCGCGTTGAACGGCACTACGCTCGACAACAGCTCAGGCACCGTGCAAGCCCAACAGGTCGCGTTGACCGGTACCAGTCTCGTCAATCGCGGCGGCACGATCACGCAGATCGGCACCGGCACGATGGCCGTCAATGTATCGGGCACGCTCGACAATTCGAGTGGCGGCACGCTGCAGACGAACGGCACAGACGTCACGCTGGCCCCTGCTGCGCTGGTCAACGATGGTGGCACGATCGTCCACGCCGGCACGGGTACGCTGACGTTGGGCAACGGTGCGGGTTCGGTGTCGAACGTCGGCGGCGCGATTGCCAGCAATGGACATATCGCGGCGCAAAGCGGCTCGCTGAACAACACCTCGGGTTCCATCAACGCGCAAAGCGGGCTGATCGCGGTGGTTGGCGGCACGCTGAACAATACCAACGGCAAGCTGCTGTCCAACACGGAGCTCGGCTCGACGAGCGGCACGTTGACGAACGATGGCGGCCAGATCGATGCGAGTACGAACGCGACGATCCATACGGGCTCGATGACGAACCAGGGCGGCTCGATCGTCGCGCCGAATCTGTCGGTTACGGCCGACGCGACGCTCGACAATAGCGGTGGACAGCTCACAGCCAATCAGCTCGCACTGAGCACGCCGAATCTGACGAACCACGGCGGTACGATCACGCAGTACGGGGCGTCGGCGATGGGCCTCAACGTCAGCGGCACGCTCGACAACTCGGCCGCCGGCGTGGTCCAGACCAACAGCACGGACCTGACGCTCGCTCCCGCGCAATTGAACAACGCTGGCGGAACGATTACGCATGCCGGCGCGGGTACGCTGACGATTGAACCAGGCAGCGGTGCAGGTGCAGTGAACAACGCGGGCGGCACCGTTGTCACCAAGGGCAATGCAGTCGTCGGCGCGAGCGGCTGGGACAATACGAGCGGCATCTTCGCGGCACAGGGCGACATCGCCGCGACGATCGCGGGCGACGTGAACAACGCACAAGGGCTGGTGCGTGCGGGCGCGTCTCTGTCGTTAACGAACGGCGGCGCGCTGGTGAATCAGGGCGGGCATATTCAGGCCGGCCAGACCGTGGCAGGCGACACGAGCACGCTGCGCATCCAGTCCGCGTCGATCGACAACGCCGACGGGTCGATCGCCGACCTTGGCGCCGGCCAAATGACCGTGCAGGGCGGCAGCCAGATCACCAACAGCAACGCCGGTGGTGTGTCGGGGATGGGTGCGATCACCGGTAACGGTGACGTGATGGTGAACGCTGCGTCGATTTCCAACACGCAAGGTGGCCAGCTGAGCGGCGCCTCGCTGCATGTTCAGGGGACGACCTTGGACAACAGCGGCGGGAAAATCGGCAGCGTTGCGAATTCGAGCGGCAACGTAGACGTGACGGCGAGCGCCGCAATCACGAATACGAACGGGCAAATCAGCTCCACGCACGACCTGACGGTGACAGCGCCGACGCTGCAAGGTGGCGGTACCTATAGCGCGGCCCACGATGCGAGCGTCAATTTGCAGGGCGATTTCTCGGTGACGCCCGACTATCAGTTCAACGTCGGCCATGATCTTGCGTTTGCGTTGCCCGGTACGTTCGACAACAGCGGCAACGTGCAGTCGGTCAACGATCTGAGCGTCAATGCCGGCAACATCGTCAACTCCGGCGCACTGTCAGCCGGCGGTTTGCTGCATACGCAATCGAGCAATCTGTCCAATACCGGGTCGCTGGTGGGAGGGAGCGTCTCGCTCAACGCAACCGGCACGGTGTCGAACGTTGGGCCGACGGCGTTGATTGGCGCATCGGATAGTAACGGCAAGCTTGAAATTCTCGCGCACGACATCGAAAACCGTGACGACGCGACGGCGACCGACTCGATGCCGACGACGGCGATTTTCGGGATGGGTAAGGTTGTACTCGCGGGCGGCAAGGACGCGAGCGGCAATTACACGAATGCGGCACTCGTCAATAACTCGTCGGCTTTGATCCAGTCCGGCAGTGATATGGAACTGCACGCCGACAAGGTGACGAGCACGCGTCGCGTGATGAGCACGACGGGAAGCACGAGTAACGTCGATCCGGCGGTACTTGCGCAATACGGCATTAGCCTGTCAGGTTGCGCATCGTACTTCGCGGTGAATTGCGCGGGAGGGGGACAGATGATCGCCGGTCTCCGGTCCGACAACATCACACCGGCCGAAACGGCCGCGTTGATCAAACAGCCGGGCGGCATGTATATCGAGCCGCCGCACGGCGGTCAATGGAACAGCAGCTATCAGTACACAACCTATACCGGCACAGCCGTTGCGAACATGGTCACGGCATTGAGTCCGGCCGCGCAGATTGTGTCGGGCGGCAAGATCGATGCATCATCGACCGGTACCCTGCAAAACTACTGGAGCAGCATCACGGCCGTTGGCAATCTCACCATGCCGCAGCACTATGACAGTGACGGTTGGGCAGCGACGGGCCAGCAGGCACCGACCGTGACGGTGACGTACTCGGGACAGTATCACTACAACAACTACGACAACTCTGAGCACAACTGGCAGTTGCCGTTTGGCGATGCCACGTTCGTGACGGGCCATCCGGGCGGCTATACCCAAGTCGCGCCAGCAGACGTCAAGCAATACAAGCTGCCAGGCTACGATTCGACGTTGGGTTCGAACGGCACGATCTCCGGCACGGGCGTGAGCATCAATAACACGGCCGCAAACGCGTCGATTCCGTCGCTCGGTCTGCTGCCCGGTCAATCCGTCCCCGGTCTGATGATTGGTGGGCTGAGCGGAAGCGCGAGCGGCACGAAGTCGGGCGCTTCGGCCGTGCATGGTGGGGTGATCACGGTCTCGCCGGTCATCGCCAGCGCGACCGCGCTGAATGTGCTGAACAACCTGACGATTCCGCAGGGCGGACTGTTCAAGCCGACCACCGCGCCGAATGCGAACTACGTGATCGAGACGAACCCGGCGTTCACGAACCAGAAGAATTTCATTTCGAGCGACTACTTCTTCGGTCAGCTCGGCGTCGACCTCACGCATATTCCGAAGCGCCTCGGCGACGGCTTCTACGAGCAGCAGCTCGTGCGTAATCAGGTCACTTCGCTGACCGGCCGTGCGGTATTGGGTCCGTACACGGATCTTCAGACGATGTATCAGCAGTTGATGGCGGCGGGTGCATCGTTGGAGAAGACGCTTAATCTCTCGCTGGGCGCGAGCCTGTCGGCCGAGCAGGTGTCGACGCTGACCAGCAACGTGATCATGATGGAAACGCGGGTGGTCGACGGGCAATCGGTACTCGTGCCGGTCGTGTATCTCGCGAAGGCGAGCCAGCAGAATGTCAACGGTCCGCTGATTACCGCGACCGACATCGATTTGAAGGACGCGCAGAACTTCACGAATAGCGGCACCGTGAAGGCGGACAACACGCTGGCGATCCAGGGCAAGCAGATTGACAACGCGTTCGGCGCGTTGCAGAGTGGTGGGCTCATGTCGTTGACGACGACTGGCAATGTCGATTTGACGTCGGCGAAGGTCAAGGCCGGAAGCCTGTATCTGAATGCCGGTGGCGACCTGATTCTCGATTCCGCCGTGAAAAGCGACACCCGGGTGAGTCGCGATGGCGCAACGAGTGTGACGACGACGCTCGGGCCGATTGCTCAGCTCGACGTCAAGGGCGATGCGGGAATCATGACAGGTGGCAATGTCGAGCAGCATGCGGGCGCGCTGACGGTCGGCGGCAATCTCGGCATGCTGATTGGGGGAAACTACGACCTCGGTACGCAGCAAGTCGGCGAGCAAAAGATCGTGCAGCGCGCAAACGGCGTGTCGAACACCGACATCAATGGCGTGGTTGGTAGCGCTGTGAATGTCGGCGGCGTGTCGATGATCGGAGTGAATGGGGATCTGACCGCGAGCGGCGCGCAAATCAACCTGGGCAACGGCGGAACGATCGCGGCCAAGGGCAATATCACGCTCGGCGCTGCGAGCGCTACGTCGACGGTCGACAGCAACAGTTCGGGTAGCGATCACCACGGCAGCTATTCGGAAACGTTGCACACGTCCGACCAGACCGTCGTTGGCACGACGGTGCATAGCGGCAATACCTTGAGCGTTGCTTCGGGCAAGGACATCAGCGTCATCGGAAGCACGATCTTGCTTGACCAGGGCAACGTGGGCCTGATGGCGGTCGGCAACGTGAACGTCGGCGCGGCGACCGAAACGCACGTGTCGAACATGAACGAATCGCACGACCACAGCGGCGTTGCAAGTCATGCGAGCGCGACAAACCGCGTCGACCAGACCACCACGTATGCCAATGGCAGCGCGATTTCGGCTGACGGCGTAACGGTCGTCAGCGGGAAAGACATCAACGTCACCGGTAGCGCCATTGTCGGGACGCACGACGTGGCGCTGTCCGCTAAAAACAACGTCAACATCACGGCGGCGACCGACACGTATCAGGACAACGAGTATCACCAAGAGAAGCATTCGGGCTTGTCTGGCTCGGGTGGACTTGGCATTACGATCGGATCGAGCGAACAGAGCGACCGGTATAACGCGGCTTCGACGACGCAGAGCCAGTCGCGCAGTACGGTCGGCAGCGTTGAAGGCAACGTGACCGTATCGGGCGGGAAGGACGTCCATATCAGCGGCAGCGATTTCGTGGCAGGCAAGGCGGCGGGCGACGTCGACGGAAACACGGGCAATATCAGTATCACCGGGCAGAACGTGACGATTGATCCAGGGCAGGATGTGGCGCAATCGCACGATCAACGCGAAGCGCATTCGAGTGGCCTGACCGTTGCCGTGACCGGTACGCCGTACGATACGGTACGCAACCTGAAGGCGAATGCGTCGTCGGGTAACGCCTTCCAGCGCGGCCAAGCAGTGGGCAACGAGATCGGCGCAAGCGCGGCAGACGTGCCGGGGATCTCCGTGTCGTACGGACAGAGCCGTAGCAGCTCTACGACCGATATGTCGAGTTTGACGAACTTGGGAAGCACGGTTCGCGGTGGTGGAAACGTGACCGTGAAAGCGACTGGCGGCGCGCAGAAGGACGCGAACGGCAACATCGTGGATGGCGATATTTCCGTGATCGGCTCGGCAATCAGCGCGGGCGGCACGGCGACGCTGGATGCGAACCGTAACGTCAACTTGCAGGCATCGACTGATCACTTGCAGCAGTCGACACAATCGTCCGGTTCGTCATGGGGCGTTCAAGCGGCATCGCCGAGCCTGGGCGATTTGGGGCGCTGGGTGGGTGGCACGGCGAACACGGGTGGCAACAGCCCGTCGCCGTACAATGCGAGCCGGAGCAATTCGGACGGCAGCCAGACGATGACGCAGCAAACGGCGGCATCGGTCACGGGTAATAGCGTCGTCATCAAGAGCAAGACGGGCGACATCAACGTCGTCGGCTCGGGCATCAGTGGAACGCAGGGCGTCGATCTCGTCGCCACACAGGGCGCAATCAACGTGCTGGCCGGGCTTGACACGAGTACGAGCCACCAGGAATCGAGCAGTCAGCAGATCGGCAGTCTGGGCAGTAACGGCACGGCTACCGGTTTTAGCGTCGGTGTGGCGAAGAACCATAGTGTCCAGGACACGGCTTCGCAGACCCAAAGCACGATGCGCAGCCAGATCGTCAGCGGCAACGGCAACGTGACGCTCGATGCGAAGCAGGACATCACGGTCGCCGGTTCCGATTTGAGCGCGGGTAAGGATCTGACGCTGATCGGCAAGAACCTGAATCTCGATCCGGGTACGGACGCGACACAGAGCCGGATGAGTCAGGATTCCAGTCAGTTCGGCGTGAGCGTGGCGCTTGGCGGTGCGATCGGGAACGCCGTCGCGCAAGCCAATCAAGCATTTGCGCAGCCCGCGCGCGGGGGCGATTCGCGGTTGGCGGCGCTGGACAAGGCACAGGCCGGACTTGCGGCGTACAACGCGTATCAAGTTGGTACGGCGTTGAGCAAGGGGCCGACGAGTCAACCGTTGATCAAGGCCACGGTGAGCATCGGAGGCGGCTCGAGCCATAGTGACTCGCAGAGCAGTTCCCTGTCGAACGACGGCAGCACGCTGCACGCGGGCGGCAACGTGAACCTGATCGCGACCGGCAGCGGTAAGCAGGACGCGAGTGGCTTTGCGACGGATGGCGACATCAACGCGCGTGGTACGCAGATTTCCGGGCAGAACGTGACGTTGAATGCGGCGCGCGACATCAATCTCCAAAGCGCCCAGGACACGAACCAACTTGCGAGCCACAACAGTAGCAGCGGAGGTAGCGTCGGTGTCGGGCTGGGTATCGGAGGACAGCAGAACGGCTTCACGCTGGAATTGGCCGCGAATGCATCCAAAGGCCATGCGAATGGCCAAGGCGTGACCAATCGTGACACGCAAATTACCGCGGGCGATACGTTGTCGATGACGAGCGGGCGGGATACGAATTTGCGTGGCGCGGAGGTCTCGGGCAATGCGGTCAATACGAGTGTTGGGCGCGACCTCAATATCGCGAGCCAACAGGACACCGCCACGTACGACAGTAAGCAGTCGAGCGCTGGATTCCAGGCAAGCATTTGCGTGCCTCCGTTCTGCTACGGCCAGACCGTTAGCGGTAGCGCGAGCGCGAGCCAGCAGAACATCAACGCGAACTACCAGTCGGTGAACCAGCAAAGCGGCATCTATGCAGGCACGGGCGGGTATGACGTGAATGTCCGGAACCATACGCAGCTTGACGGCGGTGTGATCGCGAGCACGGCGACGCCGGACAAGAACAGTTTGTCGACCCAGACGCTGGGCTTCACGAATCTGGAAAATCACGCGAGCTATTCGGGCGATACGGTCGGCTTCAGTGCGAGTGGCGGTTTTGGTTGGAGCGGGCCGGGCGGAGCCATGTTGAAGACACCGGTCACCTCGATCGCGAACAAGTTGCCTGGGCCGCAGAACTCGCAAGGTTTGGGACCGAGCGGATTCTCGGCGGCGGGCACGAGCAGCGACGCGTCGGGGACGACGTATGCGGCGGTGAGTCCGGGCGCGATCACGGTGCGGGGCGACGCGGGTACCGGGCACGACAGCACCGTCGGTTTGAGCCGCGACACGGCGAATGCGAATGGTGCGGTACAGAACACGTTCAATGCGCAGAACGTGCAGAACGACATTGCGGTTCAGCAGTCGGTCGGACAGGTCGGCATGCAGGTGGTCGGTGACGTGGCGGATGCGCTTCAAAACCGCGCGAAGGCCAACGCACGCGATGCTCAGCAACGACTGGATCAAGCAAATGCGATTCACGATGACGCGGCGGCTCAGCAAGCTCAGGCAGATTTGACTGCCGCGAATGCACAGGTGGCGATGTGGGGGCCAGATGGGGCTGCGCGCATCGCTTCGCATGCAGGAGTTGCTGGAATCGGTGCAGCGATGGGCGGGGGCAATGTGGCGGGCGCAATCGGCGGCACGGTGGCGGGTGACATGGTGGGCAATGCTGCGAGTGGCGCGCTGGGTGATACGCTTGGTGGCACGGTGCTGGGGAACGTCGCATCGGGATTGGCTGGTGCGGCGGTAGGTGGCGCGATCGGCGGGGCGGCTGGCGCACTGAGTGGTGCGAATGGTGCGTTGAGCGCCGATCTCTATAACCGGCAGTTGCATCCGAATGAAAAGCAGAAGCTGGCGCAGTTGCAAAAGGGACAACCGAAAGACGAACAGGACCGACTCGCCGATGCGGCGTGCTATCTGGTGCAGTGTGCGGCGCAGTTGTCGAGCAACGACCCGGCGTATGCGGCAGCGTTGGCGTCGCAACAGCGTGGTGCCGGCTATATAAGCGAACAGCAGGACCTGAAGGCGACAGGATTGTTCGTGTATAGTCTGTCTGATGTGCTGAACGATCCGCTTAACGCGATGGGCGACTGGGCCCTCCAGCAGGCGAAGTCGGCAGGGCGCGGAGCAGCGAATCTCGGTAATGCGCTGCTGAAGAAGATCGCGCAAAATGGTCCGCAGGGCCCATATGTCAATCCGGACGATCTGAACGGGCCGAGCGGCGGGGGTAACGGGACGCCCCCCACTGCGACGGCTGTTGTTACGCCGATTCCATGTCCGGCGGGCCCAGGTGCTTGCGGCATGGCGATAACGCCAGTGGTAACGCCGGGGGCACCTACAATGTCTGCGGGCGGGGGCGATGGACAGCCGTCCGTGAACGACAGCACCGGCGATCTTGCAAGTGCAGCAAACCAACCATTCAAGGATGGGCAAGCAATAACAAATGCTGGTCGCTCCGTTACCAAACATCCCGAATACTTCGGTTTCGACTCTACACAAGATCTCAGACAGGTTTACCGAAGTGACGCGCAATTGAATGAATTGGCTGCGAATGCGGTACAAGATATCCTGCAAAATGGCACAAAGACCACCGGCGCAGGTGGAAGGTATCCGAATGGATGGGTTACATACACACTTCCTGACGGTCGGGCGGCTAGCTGGACAACATCGGGTGAGTTCATCGGATTTAGAGGGTTGCAGAAATGAGCTATGGTTTGATCTTTGAAAAAGTTGGCGACATCAATAGCTTGTATCCGTACATCTGTGTCTATATGCAGGGTGAAAGCAATCCCTTTATGGAAGTAGGTGTTACCGAAGAAAAGCAGCTTGCATTCACCTTTTATGTGAATGATAAGAACGTTGCGTTATCTGTTGAACAGTGGGATGAGATCGCAAAGCGTGGTCGTGAATTCTTGCCTAGGGCAATAGCTGACGAAGACGCATCTATGTAAACACAAAGGCAAACTTGGGCGCGCGCCGGGTTCGTGCTTTATGGCTTCGCGATCGCGCTGATGATCCTATTGAGGGCAAAGCGATTTTGAATGTTCAAAATTCCTGCCCTACGGCAGGATAGGCGTACGCCGGTTATTGCCCGGACAGCGAGCAGTACAATGGGGTATGCGAACTCGACGCTGACGTACCGGCTGCCTAAAAGCACACTGTGGCGGGCCGTGCGGTGCGCGAGCAGTTGCAGCGGCTGGGGGTGATGCGGGCGACGGGCTACGAGCA
The DNA here is from genome assembly GCF_001718695.1 of Burkholderia ubonensis. Taxonomy (NCBI): domain Bacteria; kingdom Pseudomonadati; phylum Pseudomonadota; class Betaproteobacteria; order Burkholderiales; family Burkholderiaceae; genus Burkholderia; species Burkholderia ubonensis. Next base: position 229,162 of record NZ_CP013422.1, read on the forward strand.
GATGGGCGGGTGCGTGGTGGTGCCGGTGCTGGGCGAGGAGGAAGAAGGCGACGATCGCGGCCGGGTGTGGCAGATGTACGGGTGGCGCACGGCGGACGCGAAGATGGGCCGCGATGGGGTGCGACACCTGTACCTGGGCGTACCGCTGCGTGGGGTGTGGAACGTGTCGGCGCTGATGGCGGATCGCGAGATTATCGTGTGCGAATCGCTGATCGATGCGATGACGTTCTGGTGCGCGGGCTATCGCAATGTGATCGCGGCGTACGGCGTGAACGGCTTTACGGACGACCACTGGGCCGCACTGAAGCGGTACGGTACGCGGCGGGTGCTGATCGCATATGACCGCGACGATGCGGGCGATGCGGCAGCGGCCACGCTTGCGACGGAACTGCTGGAAACCGGCATCGAGTGTTTCCGGGTGCTGTTCCCGAAGGGGATGGATGCGAACGAGTATGCGCGCAAGGTGCAGCCTGCGCAAAAGGGCCTGGGGCTGCTGCTGCAACAGTCCGAATGGCTGGGCAAGGGGAAGCGGTCCGGCGTGAGCACGGCGGTCATGGGGGCGCCGCACCTGTCGGCTAGAAAGGAAGCGTCTTCTGGTGCGCAGACCTCGCCGGTTCTGGCAACGCCTGCCGTTGCGCCCACGCCCGAACATCCCGAACCTGCTTCCTCTTTAGCCGCGATGGCCGCACCGGATAAACCGCTGTTGCCTGAATTGCCGCGCGCGTTGCCACCTGTGCCGGCCACTGCGCCGGCGACGGAGCCTGAACCGGTCGAGGCCGAAGGCGCGGCGGGCGAACTGCTGCTGACGTTTGGCGAACGGCACTGGCGGCTGCGGGGCTGGCAGAAGAATCTCGGCCCCGAGCAGATGCGGGTGAATGCGCAGGTGCGCAACGAAAACGGGTATCACATTGATACGCTGGATGTGTACAGCGCGAAGCAGCGTGCGGCGTATATCAAGGTGGCGTCAATCGAACTGGGTTGCCAGGAAGAGACGGTCAAGCGGGGTCTTGGGCGGGTGTTGCTGAAGCTGGAGGCGTTGCAGGATGCGGCGATTCAGGCGGCGCTCGCGCCGAAGGACGCCGCGCCGGTGCTCGATGATGAAGCGCAGCGCGCGGCGCTCGAGCTGCTGAAGTCGCCGGAGCTGGTTGAGCGCATCGTGGCCGACATGGACCGCTGCGGGATCGTCGGGGAGTCGGCGAACCTGCTGGCGGGCTATCTCGCGGCGGTGTCGCGCAAGCTCGATGCGCCGCTGGCGATCCTGATCCAGTCGACCAGCGCGGCGGGCAAGACGTCGCTGATGGACGCGGTGCTGAACCTGATGCCCGACGAGGAGCGCATCCAGTACAGCGCGATGACGGGGCAAAGCCTGTTCTATCTGGGCGAGACGGATTTGCAGCACAAGATTCTGGCGATCGCGGAAGAGGAAGGGGTGCGGCAGGCGGCGTATGCATTGAAGCTGTTGCAGTCCGATGGCGAACTGACGATTGCCTCGACGGGCAAGGACGAAGCGACCGGCAACCTGGTGACGAAGCAGTACCGGGTGAAGGGTCCGGTGATGCTGATGCTGACGACGACGGCGATCGACGTCGATGAAGAGCTGCTGAACCGGTGTCTGGTGCTGACGATCAACGAGACGCGCGAGCAGACGCGGGCGATTCACGTGCGCCAGCGGGCGGCGCAGACGCTTGAAGGGCTGCTGGCCGCAACGGATCGCGAGGCGGTCACGGCGCTGCACCGCAACGCGCAGCGGCTATTGAAACCGGTGCACGTGGTCAATCCGTTCGCCCACCTGCTGACGTTCCTGGACGACAAGACGAGAACGCGTCGTGACCACGTGAAATACCTGACGCTGATCCGCTCGATTGCACTGCTGCACCAGCACCAGCGCGAAGTGAAGCGGGTTGAGCATCGCGGCCAGACGCTCGACTACATTGAGGTGACGCGCGACGATATTGCGCTGGCCAACCGCATCGCGCACGACGTACTGGGGCGCACGCTCGATGAACTGCCGCCGCAGACGCGGCGGCTGCTGACGTTGCTGTCCGACTGGGTGATGGCGCAGTGCGCGGCCCGCGACGAGACGCGTGAGGCGTTCCGGTTCACGCGGCGCGAGGTGCGCGCGGCGAGGCTACGACTCCGTCTCTGGGTACCACCGACAGTATTGCGGGCGGCGTACCTAGCCGAGTACAGTCGCGAATCAACGTGACCAACGACGGCATGGATCACATAGGTGATCGACACCTCGACCCTACGGTGAATGCGAGCCAGTTTTCGATTAATGAAAGCGACCTTAAAACGTTGTTGCAAAGCCCGGCCACGGTTTCTACACCAGTGAGCCGAACCATTCAGAGCGGTGGGGACATCAACTACGTCCGGGAGGTTAATGCTGGACAAGTGATCGGGCCAGCAGAACATCAACGCGAACTACCAGTCGGTGAACCAGCAAAGCGGGATCTATGCAGGCACGGGCGGGTACGACGTGAATGTCGGAAACCATACGCAGCTTGACGGCGGTGTGATCGCGAGCACGGCGACGCCGGACAAGAACAGTTTGTCGACCCAGACGCTGGGCTTCACGAATCTGGAAAATCACGCGAGCTATTCGGGCGATACGGTCGGCTTCAGTGCGAGTGGCGGTTTTGGTTGGAGCGGGCCGGGCGGAGCCATGTTGAAGACACCGGTCACCTCGATCGCGAACAAGTTGCCTGGGCCGCAGAACTCGCAAGGTTTGGGACCGAGCGGATTCTCGGCGGCGGGCACGAGCAGCGACGCGTCGGGGACGACGTATGCGGCGGTGAGTCCGGGCGCGATCACGGTGCGGGGCGACGCGGGTACCGGGCACGACAGCACCGTCGGTTTGAGCCGCGACACGGCGAATGCGAATGGTGCGGTACAGAACACGTTCAATGCGCAGAACGTGCAGAACGACATTGCGGTTCAGCAGTCGGTCGGACAGGTCGGCATGCAGGTGGTCGGTGACGTGGCGGATGCGCTTCAAAACCGCGCGAAGGCCAACGCACGCGATGCTCAGCAACGACTGGATCAAGCAAATGCGATTCACGATGACGCGGCGGCTCAGCAAGCTCAGGCAGATTTGACTGCCGCGAATGCACAGGTGGCGATGTGGGGGCCAGATGGGGCTGCGCGCATCGCTTCGCATGCAGGAGTTGCTGGAATCGGTGCAGCGATGGGCGGGGGCAATGTGGCGGGCGCAATCGGCGGCACGGTGGCGGGTGACATGGTGGGCAATGCTGCGAGTGGCGCGCTGGGTGATACGCTTGGTGGCACGGTGCTGGGGAACGTCGCATCGGGATTGGCTGGTGCGGCGGTAGGTGGCGCGATCGGCGGGGCGGCTGGCGCACTGAGTGGTGCGAATGGTGCGTTGAGCGCCGATCTCTATAACCGGCAGTTGCATCCGAATGAAAAGCAGAAGCTGGCGCAGTTGCAAAAGGGACAACCGAAAGACGAACAGGACCGACTCGCCGATGCGGCGTGCTATCTGGTGCAGTGTGCGGCGCAGTTGTCGAGCAACGACCCGGCGTATGCGGCAGCGTTGGCGTCGCAACAGCGTGGTGCCGGCTATATAAGCGAACAGCAGGACCTGAAGGCGACAGGATTGTTCGTGTATAGCCTGTCTGATGAGCTGAACGATCCGCTTAACGCGATGGGCGACTGGGCCCTCCAGCAGGCGAAGTCGGCAGGGCGCGGAGCCACGAATCTCGGTAATGCGTTGCTGAAGAAGATCGCGCAAAATGGTCCGCAGGGCCCATATGTCAATCCGGACGATCTGAACGGGCCGAGCGGCGGGGGTAACGGGACGCCCCCGACTGCGACGGCTGTTGTTACGCCGATTCCATGTCCGGCGGGCCCCGGTGCTTGCGGCATGGCGGTAACGCCAGTGGTAACGCCGGGGGCGCCTACAATGTCCGCGGGCGGGAGCGATGATTCGAGCGGCGGCGGTTCGGCTTCGTCGTCAGGGCCTCAGGCCACGAACAACGTTGGTTTCGATACGTCAAACCTCGAAAGCAAGTTGAGCGGTTATTTGCTGGACCCGGCGCATCCACAGAACCAAACTAAGGCTAATTGGTTTAGTCAAGCATTGGGCTTCGACCAGAGGAACTGGCAGGATTTGGCAAGTCAACTATATTTTGACCCCGCCACTGCTGTTCCGACGAAGACCACGCAGTACGGACAAACCTACGAACAGGTTATTCCAATCACCGGGGCGAATGGAAAGACTATTGACACGTCGTTTGTCTTCATGAAGGACAACTCCGGTACAGTTCGATTGGTAACAGGTATCCCAGCAAAAAAATGAACGCGATGAAAGAGAACGACACCTTTGCATTGTCGAAATCGTTGGAAGCAACCGTGATCGGGGAGCATCGAACCGTAGTGCTGCCAGCTGGAACATTGGTCACAGTGGTGTTGGTATTCGGTGACCCAGCAGCGCCGGTCGCATATGAAGTAGAGGCGTTCTTGGCAGCGGACGATGCGTACGCGCTTGCGACCGTGGAGGCTAGCGACGTAGGCTAATTCTTTGCCACATGGACAACAGTGACGTCCGAAGGTACGGCCAACGCTGCAACCCTTCAAGATTTGGAGGGCAACTCCTGAATGAGAACTTAGCCAATATTGCTGCTCAGGACCCTAGGCTCGCAGCTGCGGTGAATGGTAGCGGCACAAACAACATCAACGATTCTATTGGTATCGGGACGACGGCTGAGGCTAACCGACTTGGGAAAATTTGGGTTGGTGACGAGGCAACCATGATGAGCGACGGCTCGTACGTCGTTGTGAACAAAGAATGGCGCGGTGGTGCAGGTCTCTAACCGGAACAATCCGAATTGGAAGGCGCCATGGGCAAAGTGAGCGTAGTAAACATAGACGATCTGTTGAGCCGAAGCGGACTGCGGCCGACCGCACGTTCCGCTGGTGTTTCATTGTTCGATTCTCCAGATAGTATGCGGCTGTTGGAGCTATGCGAACGTTTGGGAATCGGGGTGCTAGGTATCGAGGGGTTCACGTTGTCGAATGACGATTTGTTCCCCGAGATGGACTATATAGGGGACTTCTCAGTGCTTTTAGGCCGCGACGATTTCGAGGTTGAGTCGGTCAAGGCGGCCCGGAGGTTTGTGCAGTTGGCAATGGAAGTCCCTCATCTGCTGTTCGAATACGTGCTAGCAAACCGTGATACTTCAGCGGCAGCAGCGGGATACCCATATGAGCAGCGACGCCCCGAACGCTGGGAAGTCTCTGATAGTTGGAACTGCGGCCACCGCCTTAACACCACTTGGACTTCCGCTGGATACGCTTGGAAGCGGTATCGGCGCGAAGATCGCTGTCGGAACCTACAACGGGCTTGTAAGCGCGACGGGAGCGTTCGCAGGGGCAGGAATGGTCAATCCATCGAGCGATCCATCCGCTTCCGCAGCGACTTCGGCAACCGCGTATGGCGTTGGCACCGCAGCGCAAATTTGGCTTCCCGGACACGCGGGGAATATTGCAAACCACGCTGTCCAAATTCTCTCGGGGCCAGCGCAAACGAAGGTCCAGAACAGCCTGAACAATCCGAGTTCCTCAAAATGAGATCGCTCTCATGAATCGCTTGCTAGTTTTCCCGTTCGAACTGATCAATCAAGGCGGGCTAAGCGCGGTTGTCGGGTGCTTATTTTTCGCCATTGGATTATTGCTAATTTTCATCGTTTTCAAAATATCACTTGGCTTACTTAACTTCAGTGTCATGAGTTCGACAACAAAGAAGGGCCGGATAACACGGAAATTCGTCGTGCCGGAACACACCGAGCAGCAAGGTCGGTTGTTGGTCAAAGTGCCTGCTAGAAATATGCTGGAGGTGGACGTGGAGGGTGAATTGTTTGTGATTGGGCCGCCAGATTGGAAATACGAAAGAGTAAGCGAAGGTGATGAAGTTGAGGTTCTGTTGCGCATCGGTCGCCTAACCCGAGCTGAAGTACTCGACGACATCGGGCCGTTCTAACACCGCCGCTGAACGGGGCGTTCCGGCGGGGCGCTAGACAGGAGTGCCGGCGGTTGCAAAAGGGGACACTCGATAACGGTATTGCCCCCGCTTTTCTGGATCCAAGCAGTCGGTTCGGCCCAGCATTCTACGTTGCGGAACAGCCTGTAACATCGTTGGATCAGAATGCGGTAAAAGTGTTGGACGCGATCTGATTTTTGTATTGTGCGAAGCTGATTCTATGGTAAAAGATCGAGCCTATTTCGCTGGAATTGGCCGCGAGTGTATCTAAAGGCATTGCGAATGGGCAGGGCGTGAAAATCGTGACACGCAAATTACCGCGGGCTCCGATTTGTTCGGATTGTTCCGAATGCCGTCATTGATCTTACGCGAAGTCAATTCGAACAGAATCTCGTGGATAATGGATTGGCCGCGACGCCAAAGGGTGGTGCGAACGATGTAACCGTCTACCCAAACGGGAACATTCAGTATACGGTCCGGAACAACGCCAGTTCGGCTGGTGCTGGATTCAATCGCCATTGGTGCTGCCGCGCGGGCGGAAACGCCGTAGGGAAAAATCAATGAAGATCAGATTCATCGAAGATGGAAATCTTACTTCGTGGGTGCGTCTCCTCCTTATCCTTACGGGAATCGGTTTCGCTGCAATCGCAATTGGGTTTGACCTTCCCGTTGTGTGGGCCCGCATTCTCCTGCTTGTTGGATTCGCAATCGCGCTTGTTGGGGGTATGACGAGTCGCGCAAAGATTCTGCACATCAAACCCTTCGGCAACAGTTACAAGAGGGCGCGCAGAAGCTACGAAGTGAAGGGCGATGAGCAGGACAAGTCCTGAAAGCAGCAGATCGTTGCTATACAGTCGGCAGCCTCACCAGAGCGGATACGATTGTGCGGTGAGATACGCGAAAACGGTTTTGAAGGAGCTGAGTATTGGCAAACGGGGGCCGAAGGCCGAATTGTCGCAGGGGACCTGCGTAAGTCGGATCATCGGACGGAAAGCACGATTATGAAATTAGCAGCATCGTGGGTTATCAGGATCTGAACTGCGATGGTTTCAAGAACGACCCTCAATATGCGAATCACGATAAGAATAGCCAGTACATCAAGCCGAATCGAGACGCGTACAACGCGGGACAGCAGCAGTTTGGAACCGGGCGACGGATACAGAATTGCGTAACGAGAATCTCGCGTATGAGCTGACCGGAAAGGCGGTTATTGCGAGGCTAGCAGGCCACTGGCAGAATCAGGGATTAAATTAAAATGAAGATAGCTAAACGGTTGACGGCCCTCCCAATCACGGCCTTGGTGTCGCTCGCGGTACATGCACAGCAGGCCCCCACGCCTGCTGACCAAGCGGCTGCCGCGAAGGCGAACGCCGAACAGGATCGGCAGGCGCAGCAGCAATGGGAAGCACAGCAGCGCGCCGTAACCGTGCGTGCGCCTTCCGTGCGTTCGGAAGTGCCGAAGGTCGAAGCATATCCGGCGCTTCCAACCGAAACACCGTGTTTCCGCATCGACCGCTTCACACTTGACGTTCCTGCCTCGTTGCCTGATGCGGCGAAGGCCCAAGGGGCATCAGCCTTGCCGATGGATCGATTTTCCTTCGCCCGCGAATGGTTGGAGCACTATGCCGGCCAGTGCGTCGGCAAGCAAGGTATCGATGTGCTGGTCAAAGGTCTATCGCAAGCCATCCTGGCGCGCGGCTACGTGACGACACGCGTGCTCATCCCCGAGCAAGACCTATCGACCGGCACGCTCAAACTCTCGCTGATTCCCGGCGTGATCCGCCATGTGCGCTTCACCGACGAAAAGCTCCGCGGTACCTGGAAAACCGCCTTCCCGACGCGTGACGGCGAACTGCTGAACCTGCGCGACCTGGAACAGGGCCTCGAGCAGATGAAGCGCGTGACGAGCCAGGACGTGTCGATGCAGATTGTGCCGGCCGACGTGCCCGGCGAGAGCGACGTCGTGCTCGATGTGAAGCGCGGCAAGCCCTGGACGGTTGTTGCATCGATCGACAACTCGGGTACCCGCGCGACCGGCAAGGTGCAAGGCAACCTGTCGCTCGGCATCGACAATCCGCTCGGGCTGAACGACATTTTCAACATCGGCGTAAGCCAAGACCTTGAATTCGGAGACAAGCGCCTCGGCTCGCACGGTTGGAACGGTTTCTATTCGATCCCGTGGGGCTACTGGACCGCGACGCTGTCCGCGTACACGAACACCTACTACCAGCAGATCGCCGGCGTGAACCAAACATTCGTGGCAAGCGGCAATTCAAAGACGGTCGATTTCAAGCTGGCCCGAGTGCTTGCGCGCAGCCAGAATGATGTGTTCGGTGCGTACGCTCGCCTGTCGCGTCGTTTCGGACAAAGCTTTATCGAAGACACCGAGATTTCGCAGCAGCGCCGCAACAACACGATGATCGAACTCGGCCTGACCGATCGGCACTATTTCGGCGGCGCGCAGTTCGACGGCTCGACCGCCTATCGGCAGGGCATCGGCGGTTTCGGCGCGCAGGATGACATGCTCGCAGCTGGCCCAACGTATCGGTTCAAGATGGCCGTGCTCGACGCGAACCTGTCGGTGCCGTTCGCGATTGCGCAGCAGCCGTTCCGCTACGTCACAACGTTCCACGGCCAGTACACCGGCAACACGCTGTACTACATCGACGACATGACCATCGGAAGCCGCTACACCGTGCGCGGCTTCGACGGCGAAACGATGCTGGCCGCGGCGCGCGGCTTCTACTGGCGCAACGAATTGCAGATGCCGATCGGGCAGACGGGGCAAGCAGTTTACGCCGGCATTGACTACGGCCGCGTATGGGGGCCGCAGCCGGTCGCGCTCGTCGGCACGCAGCTCGCCGGCGCGGTGATCGGCGTGAAGGGCAGCGTCGCGACACGCTTCGGTGCCTACGGCTACGACCTGTTCGCCGGCACGCCGATCTATAAACCCTCGGGCTTTCCCACTGCGCGCGTCACGTTTGGATTCCAGCTGACTTCGCAGTTTTGAGCGGGCAGCCCTTGCAGGTCACAGTCGAGCGTATGCACGTACTTTGCGTCGAATCGAGAATTACCGTGAAGCAAGAGCGACACACGGTATTTGATTGACGTTTCGCCGCTGATTGGTTGCGTCTGCGCGCTCATTTTGAGCCTGGGCGCCTTGCGTGGCATCAACATCGCCACGCGCTTTTTATGCGTGAATCACGCTGTGCGAGTTAGGGAAAATCGGACAGGTGAAGTGTAGGTGTTGTATTTAGAACTGTTTAACAATTGCGGAGAGGCGATGAATAACAAGTCAGAATTGATTGGTCTTATGAGCACCGTGGTCGTGCTTGCTGCATGTGGTGGCGGTGGCGACGGTGGCGGCAGCGCGGCGTCGGGAAATTCGGCCGGCTCGACGTCGCAAACTACGACAACGACGACCGCGGCGTTTTCCTGCCCGGCGACCTACAAGAAACTCAGTTTGTCGAACAACAGCGTCATCGCGAACGCCAACCTCAACCTGACGACCGATGACGGCATTGCGACGCTGACGGTCAAGACACCTGCGAGTGGCCAGACCGGAGACCTGACCATCTGTCTGGGCAAGCCTGATCCGGCGCCGGCCGGCGTAACCGCAAACTACATCTACGAGGTGAAATCTTCGGGCGATCTCCACGCGATGGCATCGTCGACACTGACGCTGAATTTCACGACCAATACCGTTCCGAATCCGAATCCGCCGGTTGTCGAGTTCGCCGACGTGTCCGGCTCGACCGTAGTCTATAAGCAGCTGACCCAGGGCGCATCGTACGCGACTGCACCGAACTACAGTCTGAGCGCGAATGCGCAGGATTCCGGTTTGTACGTCGTTCGACTGACGAAGTGACAACACGTTTCTGATGACCTGACGGTCGAGGTATTGGCTTGCGTGGTGGCGCTCCGCCATCACGCAAGTTTGAAAATCGCCAACGCAACTCGGACATCAACCGAGGTGCCGCTTGTCGTCGCAAATCGCGTGATGAGGATATTGGCGAACTTTGATACGATTCGACTCGCACATTGGGTGAATCGAAATTCAGACATAAATCACCAAACCAAACTCATGCGAACGACCAAAACAACCTTGACGCGATCCGTTTGCGCGGCATTAGCGTCAATTCTCTTGATCACGGGGTGTGCGACCAAGCACGCAGCATCACGCAGGACCGCGGTGCAGGAAGGCAGAAATACTTCTATACCGACGAACCTCGCCGTTGACGCTCCGAAGGATGGTGCAAGAATCGTCTTTACGACGAGCGGCATGCCCATGGCGGTGGGCTTTTCGACAAGCACGTCGGATCAGGCATGCACCGGATTCCAATCGGTCGGAGCCGTCTTCGATAGCGGGCGGGGAGCACTACTGCCGTCGATTGCGAGCTTGACCGAGAAGCTCAACAAGGCTGTCCTCAGAACCGAGACGTCGCGCGCAGTAAACGTGAAGCCCGGCGTACAAATCCAGGTCAAGGGTCTCTACGGCGACGATATGGACCGCCGTTCGGATTCGTGCGGACCGTTCGTCACCGCTTTGGTGCCGGAAAAGGGGCACGTGTATCACGTCAATTTTGCGTTCGATGGCACGCAGAGCTGTTCGCAGAGCATGACGGATATTACGGTCCGCGACCATCCGGTTTCCGTGGGGCGTCCGCTTCATTGCTCACTGCGAGATCTCAGAGCTTCGATGGGCGGTAATCCGCTCCGGGCGAAGCACGAGCAGGCGCTTGCGGCTGCACGGATACACGAGGCGGCTGCAAATTCGGCATTCGACAAGGCGTTGGCGTTGCAGGACGAGGCCGCCGCGCTCGATTCCCTCGGCGAATCCGACGCAGCACTTGCGCGAATCAACGAGGCGTTGCAATTGGCCGATCCCGCCAAAAGCAAGGATTTGATCGCCACGAAAGCCGGCATATTGTTCTCGCTGAACGATCCGCAGCAGGCGCTCTCGATTCTGGCTCCGGAAATGGAAAAGACGCGCGAGTTCGCGGCGCGCAACCCACAACTTGCACGCGTCGGTGTACTGGGTACCTATACCGAAGGATTCGTCACGGCCACTTTCGCGCGTATTCAGTTGCAGCAATGGAAGGCGGCAATCGATACATTGGCCGATGCCGAGGCTCCGCTGGAAGGGCCGAGCTTCTATGCGTACCGTGCGCTGGTCTACCGCTACATCATGGCTCGTGCCCACGATCCCGCGTTGGCGAATCCGCGGCTCGAACGGGACGCGACTTACTACGCCGCGAACGACAAGAACCAATACGGAGTCTTGTTGCGCATATGGCAGGGCGAGGACGCGCTGAAGGCGCTTTCGATCGTCAATGCCGGGTTGTCCGGCGAGGAGCGGCAGGAGGCGGAAGCCGAAGAGCAGTTCTATCTCGGCGCTTATGCGAAGTTCGTCAAAGGCGATGCCGACGCCGCGCGCAGCAGGCTGCGTATCCTCGATGGGATTGCGCCTTACGGCAGTATCGAATGGGTGTACGGCAAACGCGTCCTTCAATAAGGCGCGGTGGACGTAAAGACGGCTTTAAAAAGATGTCGTGCATAATGCGTCGCAAACGCCAACAGGCACTGAGCGGTAGCCGGCATACGCATGGATCGACCAGCGCATAAAAATGATTCGGGGTTAGCTGTTAAAAAACGAGGACCATTAAAAATGAAATTGAAGAAATTGTTCGCGATCGGCGTTTCACTGTCGATTCTGGCCGGTTGTGCGTCGGTACCGATGGGGGATCCGCAGCGCGATGCCGAGCTGAAGACCTTCAACGCTCCGCACGATAAGGCCGCGATTTACGTGTATCGAAACGAGAGCATGGGCGGGGCCGTCAAGATGCCGGTGACGCTCGACGGGAAGATTCTCGGCACGACGGGCGCGAGGACTTACCTGTATAGCGAGGTCGACCCCGGTCACCATCAATTGGTGTCGATGGCTGAAAACGACTCGACGCTGGACGTGGATACGGTCGCAGGGAAGATTTATTACGTATGGCAGGAGGTCAAGATGGGCGTCATGTACGCCCGCAACAAGCTCCAACTCGTCGACGACGTCACCGGACAAACCGGCGTGAAAGAATCGAAGCTGACGGTTCTGAAGTCCGATCAGCCTGATACTGCCAAGTGACCGCGTATTGCTGCTAGTGCTTGCAACCACGCCCGCGCAAGCGGGCGTTCTTCACTGGAGAAGACGTGCGATGACGCATTCACTGGGATCGATTCTGATCATTGTCGGCTTGGCGTCGATCATTCTTTCGCAGATCGGAATCGGGATTCATGTTTTTCTCACCAACCCTGTCAAGGGAATCGTGGGAATGTTCGTGCCGTTCTATCTGTGGGCGTACGCGCGGCGCGAGCGTGCGGGGCGCGTGTTGATTCAATGTTGGTACGCGGGGCTTGCCGCGCTGACTACGGGCGTCGTGCTGGCTTCGTAGACCGGCAACCCTGGCAGGCGTACTCCAGCGCCCGACGGGCATCTCGCGGTAGCGCTCGCGCCGCGCACGTCCCACGCGCGAGCGCCCGCCGCACCACTCCAACCGCGCTTCAGAAAATGAACCCGGTGTTCACGAACTTCGAATGGTGATCCGACACGATCGCGTCGAGCAGCCGCTTGCTGCCGTCGGTCTGCTTCGCGGCGACCATCGAGCGGATCGAGAACGCGCGCAGCGCATCGGTCACCGACAGCGTGCCTTCCGCCGAATCCTTGCGCCCGGCGAACGGGAACACGTCCGGGCCGCGCTGGCACTGGCAGTTGATGTTCACGCGGCACACCTGGTTCACGAGCGGATCGACGAGCGCGCCGATCTGCGCCGGGTCCGCGCCGAAGATGCTGACCTGCTGCCCGTGGTCCGACGTCGTCACGTAGTCGAGCGCGGTCTCGACGTCGTCGAACGGCGCAACCGGAATGATCGGCCCGAACTGCTCCTCGCGATACAGCTTCATCCCTTCCGACACCGGATACACGACGGCCGGATAGAACAGCGTCTTGCTGAACACGCCGCCCGATGCATTCACGACCTGCGCGCCTTTCGCCTTCGCGTCGTCGATCGCGTCGGTCATGTACGCGGTGCGGTGCATGCCCGGCAGCGGCGTGATGCCGACGCCTTTCTCCCACGGCATGCCGATCTTCATCTGCTCGAGCGCCGCGGTGAAGCGCTTCAGGAATTCGTCGACGATCGAGCGATGCACGAGCAGCATCTTCAGCGCCGTGCAACGCTGCCCGTTGAACGACAGCGCGCCGAGCAGGCATTCCTTGACCGTCAGGTCGAGGTCCGCATCGGGCAGCACGATCGCCGCGTTCTTCGCGTCGAGCCCGAGAATCGCGCGCAGCCGGTGCGACTTCGGGTGCTGCTTCTTCAGGTGATCGGCGACCTTGCTCGACCCGATCAGCGCGAGCACGTTGATCTTGCCCGACGCGAGCATGTGCGGCACGACTACCGCGCCCGGCGCGTAGATCGTGTTGATCACGCCCTTCGGGAACGCGTCGCGGAACGCTTCGAGCAGCGGTTCGAACAGCAGCGTGCCGTACTGGGGCGGCTTGAACACGACGGTGTTGCCCATCAGCAGCGCGGGGATCAGCGTCGCGAACGTTTCGTTCAGCGGATAGTTGTACGGCCCCATGCACAGCACGACGCCGAGCGGCGTGCGGCGGATCTGGCCGATCGTGCCTTCGGCGATCACGAAGCGCGAGTTCGCGTTGTCGAGCTCTTTCAGCGCATCGATCGTCTGCAGCATGTAGGTGACGGTGCGGTCGAACTCCTTCTGCGAATCGGCGAGGCTCTTGCCGATCTCCCACATGATCAGGTTCACGACCAGCTCGCGCTGCGCGACCATCCGCTTGATGAAGTCCTGCATGCACGCGATGCGCTGCTCGACCTTCATCGTCGGCCATTCGCCGCGGCCGGCGTCGTACGCGCGCACCGCGGCGTCGAGCGCCGCGTCGCTTTCCGGCTCGCCCATCACCGGGTAGCTGCCGATGTCGAGCTGCTCGACGCTGCCGTCCGGCTGCCGAACGCACACGGGCGACAGCACCGTTTTGGTTGCGCCGTCCCACGCGCGCAGTTCGCCGTCGACCAACGATACGCGCTGATGGATCGGCGCGGCGAGACGGAACTCGGCGGGAATGTCCTGATGAGCGGGGAACAGCTGCTGCAGGGCGGCGGAATCAGGCATGACGGTCTCGCTTGACAGGTGTCCGGAAGGACGGGAGCGATGCGCAATCCTGGGCCGAATGGAGGCGATCCTGAACCGCCATCATGACGCGCGCACGACGAGGCGTCATGCAGATCGACCACCGAAACGCGGATTGGAACCAGTTCCATTAAAAGCGAATGCCGCGCCGATTGCAACCAGTGCAGAACGCAGGCGTCTCGAGCGTAAGCGCTTTGTAGGAATGTTTCGGAATCCGCGGAATTGCGCGTTCGCCTCATGCGCAAACGTTTCACTTCGACCGCTTTGGGCGGATAATGGCCCGACGCGACGAAGCAAAAATGCCCGGAACCTGAGAGAAAACACAAGAAGAAGTCAACGAGCGAAGCAAGGTCCGTCGCGTTGCCGAAGCAAGATCGGCTGCCCGGAGCGCCGGGGTGGGGTTGCCCGCCCGGCGCGCACCGGGTCCTGCCGCGCCACGGCGCCGTCACGCCACGTCTTCGTCATCCTCCGCGTCGCCGAGCGCGTCGCGCCCCGGCGCCGCATACGCGCTCGCCTGCTCCAGCAGCCATGCCCTGAACAGCTCCAGCGGCTTGCTGTGGCTGAACTCTGTCGGGTAGACGAGGTAGTACGCGGAATCCTCGGCCGTCGCCGCGTCGATCGGCATGATGAGGCCGAGCTGCTGCAGCTGCCCTTCGACGAAGAACTTCGGCACGAGCGCGATGCCGAGCCCGGCCGCCGCGGCGCTGATCAGCATCGTATGCAGCTCGTAGCGCACGCCGTGCATCGTGCGGGTGTCCTCGACGCCGAGTGTCTCGAACCATTGCGCCCACGCGCCCGGGCGCGTCGTCGAGTGCAGCAGCGGGTACGCGAGCAGGTCCTGCGCGTGCTTCACCGGCCCGTCGAGCAGCGCCGGCGAGCAGATCGGCACGACTTCCTCGCCGAACAGGTAATCGGCCGACGTGCCGGGCCAGGTCGGCTTGCCGTAATGGATCGCCGCCTCGAAGTGGGTGTCCTCGAACGAGAACAGGTCGGTGCGGCTGCCCATGTTCACGCGCACGTCGGGCGTGCGGTCGTAGAAGCTCTTGATGCGCGGGATCAGCCAGTGCGACGCGAACGTCGGCAGCACTGCAAGCTCCAGATAGCCGCCGCCGCTGCCGTGCGCGATGATCGACAGCGTGTCGCGGTCGAGCGTCTCGAGCGCGCGGCGCACCTGGGTGCCGTACAGCTTGCCCGCGCGGGTCAGCACCACGCGCTGCTTCACGCGCGCGAACAGCCGCACGCCGAGGCTCGCTTCGAGCGTCGCGATCTGCCGCGACACCGCGCTTTCGGTCAGGAACAGCTCCTTCGCCGCGTGCGTGAAGCTCTCGTGGCGCGCGGCGGCCTCGAAGGCCACGAGCGCGCCCATGTTCGGAATCTTGAATTTGCGCATGAGGGTCGTTTCGTCTGACGAACGGGCCGGCATCGCACCGGGCGGGACGCCGGGCAATTGCCGCCGATTGTTCCAAAAACTCATTACGTGTCAATTTAATCTCGCTTTACGCCCGCCTGCAACCATTTGAATAATGCATCCCACGCAAGGCCGGGCGTCCATCGGGCGGCTGGCCGACGAGTCGCCGGCACCGTTGCCGGCCGGTCCCCCCGAAGAGAAACCAGATGCGCAATCCGAATATCGAGAGCTTGCTGACGAAGCTGCTGGGACAGGCGAAAACCGACGCCCTGTTCGCGACCCTGAACATGCCGGCCATCCTCGAGGAATGGGAAGACGGCGTCGTGACGCGCGCGGAAATCGCGCAGGCGATGAACATGGCGCTGTTCGAGGGGCTGCTCGAACGCTCGCCGAACGGCCGCGCATACACGGCCGACGCGATCGGCAACGGCGGCTCGGTGTATTTCGATCACGGCGCGCTGCGCACGGTGCGCTGGCCGCACACCGGCGCGCTGCCGCCGGGCGAGGCCGCATTCACGCGCATCCTGCGTCCGCTCGGCTTCCGCCTGAACGGCCGCTATCCGCTCGACAAGCTCGGCATGACGGGGCGCGCATACGCGCACGAGGATGCGCCCGACGAGATCGCGCAGTTCTTCGTCAGCGAGTTGCATCCGGAGCGCTTCTCGAAGGAATTCCAGCAGGCGGTGACGAACGTCGTGAGCTCGTCGCGCGATCCGCTGAGCCCGGCCGCCGTCGCGCTGCTGTGGGAGATCGAGCGTGAAGGCTGGCTGCCGCTCGACGCCGCGCACGCGCTGCTGCCGGAGATCGTCGGCGCGTTTGCGCGCCAGCACGACGTGCCGCGCGAGCTCGACTACGACACGCTGCTGCTCGAATCGGCGGAAATGGCGTGGATCGCGACCGAAGGCAATGCGTTCAACCATGCGACCGACCGTGTCGCCGACGTGTTCCGGCTGTCCGACGACGAGAAGGCGAAGGGCCGGCCGATGAAGCCGGAAGTCGAGCGCTCGCGTTCGGGCCGCGTGTTCCAGACCGCGTATCGCGCGGACGTCGTCGAGCGCGAGTTCAGGACGCGCGACGGCGGGCTGGTCAAGCGCAGCGTGCCCGGCTCGTTCTACGAATTCATCACGCGCAAGCGCACGTTCGACCAGGCGCAGCGCCGCTGGGTGACCGACCTGCGCTTCGATGCCGGCAACGCGCAGGGCATCTTCAAGATGACCGCGAACGCCGCGAAGCAGGCATAAGCGCGCTACTCATCGAAGAACGGGCCGGCGGCTGAGGACAGCCGCCGGCCCGTTGGCGTTGAATGGACTGCGCAATCGGTCAGAACAGGTGCATGACGAGGTAGAACAGCACCAGCACGCCCAGCGGCACGCCGAGCAGCCATGCAATCAGGTACTTGCCCATGTCGTTGTCCTCCACGTGGCCGCGACGCGCAGCGCGTCGCGGCGGGGTATGACGACCGGTTCGTTACAGCCCGCTATCGAAGTCCTTCAGTTGTCGCTCGGCTTCGTCGCGGGCGATCCCGTAACGCTCCTGGATCTTGCCGACCAGATAGTCGCGGTTGCCTTCGGCGACGGCCAGGTCGTCATCGGTCAGCTTGCCCCACTTCGCCTTGACCTTGCCAGTGAGTTGCTTCCATTGGCCCTTGATCTTGTCTTCGTTCATCATTTGCTCCTCGAGTTAGGGGAAAAAAGTGCGGCGCTCGGGCGCGCAACGGTTCACGCCTTCGGTTTCAGTCCCGCCGCGTCGACGTGCTTCACGCCCTTGATCGAACGCGTGACGGCGACGGCCTTCTTCACTGCGGTGCGGGTCGGCAGTACGCCGGTCAGCGTGACGACGCCGTCGACAGTCTTCACGCTGATGTCGGTGCTCTTCACACCGTCGGTGGCGGCGAGTTCGCTCTTCACCTTGGTGGTGATCCACGTGTCGGTCACCGGCTGATTCGACTCGCTGGTCATGCTGCTGTCGGTCGACGACGCCTGGGTCTGGGCATGCGTGAGCGGCGCAGCGCAGAGCAGGAAGGACGCGCTGATCGCGAGGACGGTCGAGAGATGCGAGGTCTTGTTCATCGATGTTCTCCTTCGATCTTATGGTTGAAAAAATGCTGCGGTCGTACGGTCGTACGGTCGTACGGTCGTACGGCCGATCGGGATCGCGCGACGGCTCGCCGTCAACGTGCGATCGGCGTGTCGTAGCCGGGCTCGCGCGGCGGCATGTCCGGCCGCGGCACGTCGGGCGGCAACGGCACCGGCGGGTCGGTGCCCGGCGCCGGTTCGGGCGGATTGTCCGGGGCCGGTTCGGGCCGCGTCGGATCGGGTGTCTGATGCAGCTTCATCAGGATGTCCTCCTCTGCGGTATTGCTGGGCAGCGCGGGAGCGCCGATGTGTTACCAGCGTACCGACGAGAACGCACGCGCACATCGCGCAAATTCACCGGATGCGCTAGTGCGTTTGCATGGGGACGGAACGGCGGGGCAGGAACGACGCGTGCTTCGTACCCTGCGCAAGTGCCCGCTGCACGCGGCGCAGCGCGGCTGCGCGCGTGGCGTGCACGCGCACGCGCACGCAGCGGCGGCGCGGCGCGAATGTACTATTGCGCGGGGTGCATCGGCGCACGTCGAGCGTAGCGACGGCGCCGGCTCCTCGCGGCATCCACCGGCCCGGCGCATGCCCGTGCGGGCGCGACGCGGCCGGCAACCATGCAGACCACGTGGACCATCATTCAATGGACGAACGAGTGAACGAACAGGCGCTCAAGTCGCATACCGATCGGCGCCAACTACATCAGATCATCGCGGGGCTCACCGAGGGCGTGATCCTCATCGAACCGGACCAGCGCATCGTGTGGGCGAACGAGGCCGCGCTCGCGATGCACGGCGTGACCGAGCTCGCCGAGCTGGGCGCGGACGTCACCGAGTATCGCGCGCGCTTCCGGCTGCGCTACCGGAACAATCGTCCGGTGCGTCACGGCCACTATCCGATGGACCGCGTGATCGCGGGCGAGCAGTTCAGCGACGTGACCGTCGAAGTCGAATCGGCCGCCGACGCGAACGTGAGCTGGGTCCACCGGATCCGCAGCCTCGTGTTGACGAATGCGGCCGGCGAGCCCGATTGCCTCGCGCTCGTGTTGCACGACGCAACCGAATGGGCGAGCGCCGAGGACCGCTTCGAGCGCACCTTCAACACGAACCCCGCGCCGGCCGCGATCTGCCGGCTCGACGATCTGCGCTATGTGAAGGTCAATCAGGGCTTTCTCGACATGACGGGCTACGCCCGCGACGAAGTGCTCGGCCGCTCCGTCTATGAAGTGGACGTGCTCGAACAGGCCGAGCGGCGCGAACTGGCGATCGAGCGGCTCGCCGAGCGCGCGACCATTCCGCAGATGGAGGCCGTGGTCAAACGCGCGGACGGCAGCCCGAATGCGGTCGTCGTTGCCGGGCAGCCGATCGACATGAACGGCGAAGCATGCATGCTGTTCACCTTCATGGACCTCGAGCCGCGCCGGCAGGCCGAGCTTGCGCTGCGGCAGAGCGAGGAGCGCTTCGCGAAGGCGTTCCGGATGGCGCCGGTGGCTACCGCGATCGTCACGGCCGACGGCTTCGTGCTGCTCGACGTGAACG
This sequence comes from Burkholderia ubonensis, assembly GCF_001718695.1. Classification (NCBI taxonomy): domain Bacteria; kingdom Pseudomonadati; phylum Pseudomonadota; class Betaproteobacteria; order Burkholderiales; family Burkholderiaceae; genus Burkholderia; species Burkholderia ubonensis. The sequence goes on from NZ_CP013422.1 coordinate 248,383, forward strand.
ACGCCTTCGTCGCGATGACCGGCCATCCGCGCGACGACCTGCTCGGCAAGTCCGCCGACGAAATTGGCCTGTGGGCCGAGCGCGGCGCGCGCGAGCAGCTCGACGGCCAGCTCGCGCGCGACGGCGGCGTGCGCAACGCGGACGTGCAGATCCGCACGCGCGAAGGCGACCTGCGCGATTGCGTGGTGTCGGCCGACCCGGTCGCGATTCACGGCCAGGACTGCGTGCTGATCGCGCTGCTCGACATCAGCGACCGCAAGCGCACCGAGATGGAGCTCGTCTATGCGATCGAGACGGCGATGCAGGATGCGTCGTGGTTCAGCCGCACACTGATCGAGAAGCTCGCGAACGTGCGGCGCGCGAATGCGCCGGACGCGGGGCCGCAGCTGTCGGATCTCACCGCGCGCGAGCGCGACGTGTTCGATCTGCTGTGTCAGGGCCTCGCCGACAAGGAGATCGCCGGCCGCCTCGGCCTCGCGCCGAACACGGTCCGCAATCACGTCGCGACGATCTACGCGAAACTCGACGTGCACAGCCGCGGCGAGGCCATCGTATGGGCGCGCGAGCGCGGCGTCGTCGGCGCGGCCGATCCGAACGTCGCGCGCACCGACAAGGGCGGCGACTGACGCCGTCCCGTATGCGATCGGTGCGAATGCACCAGCCACGATGATGCATCCGCATCTGCCGCGCATTGCGCGCGGCTGCGATCCTGTCCCCTCGGCGGCACGGCGCGCTGGCCGTGCGGCCGACTCTCCCTCAACTCATCGCAGGAGACGACCATGGATAGAAATCGCATCGAAGGCAAGCTCAAACAGGTGAAGGGTTCGGTCAAGGAAGCGCTCGGCAAGGTGACCGGCGACCGCGAGACGGAAGCGGAGGGCGTCGCCGAACAGCAGGCCGGGAAGCTCCAGGAGCAAGCCGGCGAGGCGGCCGACGCGGTGCGCAGGCATACGGGCATCGATACGCATATCGACCGGCAATGAGCGCTGCGCCGGCGGCAGCGTCGCGGCGCGCCTCATCGCCCCCCGGCCGGTGATGATTCTTCCACGGCATCACCGCGCGCCGCGGCTTGCCACCGTACCGGCGCGCGTTCGACCCGACGTACTTCGTTGCCGGCCCGTCCATGCGCGGGCCGGCGCGTCGTCGGCCATACCGTCGGGTGATGACAATTCCTCACAACATAGTTCCGATAATTCGTTTGCTGCGCGGGTATTGGCTACCCACAATCGGCTCACCTGTTGCGCGCGCGATAGCCGCGCACCGTGCCCCGACCCATAAAAGAAAGGATTCGCCGATGACGTTCCGCACTCGCTCGCTTTCCGGCATGGCGCTGGCCGCCGCGCTTCTCGCGTTCCAGACCGGCGCGGCTCACGCGCAGGAAGCGGTCGTCAAGGTCGGCGTCGCCGGTCCGCTGACGGGCGGCGGCGCCGCGTACGGCAAGGACATCGAGAACGGCGTGCGCATGGCGGTCGACGAGGCGAACGCGGCGCGCCCGACGATCGGCGGCAAGCCGGTGAAGTTCGTCGTCGCGTCGCAGGACGACCAGAGCGATCCGCGCGCCGGCGTGCAGGCCGCGCAGCAGTTGACCGACGCGCAGGTCGCGGTCGTGATCGGCCACTTCAATTCGGGCACGACGCTGCCCGCGTCGAAGATCTACGCGAAGGCGGGCATTCCGATGATCACGCCGTCCGCGACCAATCCGGAGATCACGCGCGCGGGCCTCGGCACCATGTATCGCGTGATCGCGACCGACACGCAGAACGCCGGCAACGCGGGCGCGTATGCGGCGAGCGTCACGAAGGCGAAGCGCATCGCGATCCTCGACGATCGCACCGCGTTCGGCCAGGGCGAAGCAGACGAGTTCGAGAAGGCGGTGAAGGCGAACGGCGGCACGATCGTCACCCGCGAGTTCACCAACGACAAGGCGGTCGACTTCAGCGCGCAGCTCACGAAGATCAAGAGCGTCAACGCCGATCTCGTGTTCTTCGGCGGCCTCGACGCGCAGGCGGCGATGCTCGTCAAGCGGATGCGCCAGCTCGGCATCAAGGCGCAGTTCCTTGCCGGCGGCGGCGTGATGAACGCCAACTTCATCCGGCTCGCCGGCGGCGCGGCGGAAGGCGCATCGGTGTGGGAGTACGGCCAGCCGCTGGCGCGCCTCGAGAAGGGCAAGACCTTCGAGACGAAGTTCCGGCAGAAGTACGGCGTCGACATGCTCGCGTATGCGCCGTTCGCGTATGACGCGACGTGGATCGCGATCAAGGCGATGGAGAAGGCGAATTCGACGAAGCCCGCGGATTTCAACGGCGCGCTGAAGCGCACCAGCTACGACGGCATCACTGGCACGATCGCGTTCACGGACACCGGCGACCTGAAGAACCCGAGCTCGACGCTGTACGAAGTGAAGAACGCCGCGTGGCAGCCGGTGACGACGAAGTCGGCGAATTGAGCGGACGGGCCGGGGGCGCGCGCGACGCTTTCGCGCCGGTTCCGTCCATGCTGAAATACCGCAAGCAGTCCGGCGCGCACCGCGCGCCGTGCCAATCATCCGCAATCTGGAGTCAGTCGTGAGTTCTCAAGTCGTAATCGTCGGCGGCGGCGTCATCGGCAGCTCGATCGCCTACTTCCTGCGCGCATCCGATCCGACGGTAGCCGTGACCGTGATCGAGCGCGATCCGACCTATGCGAGATCGTCGTCGGCGCTGTCGGCCGCGTCGATCCGCCAGCAGTTCTCGACGCCGCTGTCGATCGAGATGTCGCTGTACGGCATCGAATTCCTGCGCACCCTCGGCGAGCGGCTCGAAGTCGACGGCCACCGGCCGTCGATCGACCTGCACGAGGGCGGCTACCTGTTTCTCGCGACGCCGGCCGGCGACGCGACGCTGCGCGAGAACCATGCGCTGCAGACGCGTCTCGGCGCGGACATCCGCCTGATGGATCGCGACGCGCTGAAGGCCACGTTTGCGTGGCTGAACGTCGACGATCTCGCGTCGGGCGCGTATGGCGTCAGCGGCGAAGGCTGGTTCGACGGCTACGGGCTCGTGCAGGCGCTGCGCAAGAAGGCGCAGGCGCTCGGCGCGCGGTATGTGGCGGCTGAAGTCGAGCCGGTCGTGCGGGATGGTCGCAAGGTCACGCATGTCGTGACGGGTGACGGTGAACGTTACGCGTGCGACACGCTGGTCAACGCGGCCGGCGCGTGGTCGCGCCCGCTGTCCGCGATGATGGGCATCGACATTCCGGTCTACGCGCGGCGGCGCAGCATCTTCAACGTGTCGTCGCCGGCGAAGCTGGCGGCGTGCCCGCTGCTGATCGATCCGACCGGCGTGTATTTCCGGCCGGAGGGCAAGACCTATATCTGCGGCACGTCGCCGAGCCCGGACAAGGACCCGGACGACCTGCCGCTCGACGAAGTCGATCACGACCTGTTCGACGAAGTGATCTGGCCGACGCTCGCGCATCGCGTGCCGGAATTCGAGGCGCTGCGCGTCGAGCACTGCTGGTCCGGCTATTACGAGTACAACGTGTTCGATCACAACGCGATCATCGGCTATCACCCGGATCTCGATAACTGCGTGTTCGCGAATGGGTACAGCGGGCACGGGCTGCAGCAAGGGCCCGCGACGGGGCGCGGCGTCAGCGAGCTGATCCTCGGCGGGCGCTATGCGACGCTCGACCTGTCGCCGCTCGGGTGGGAGCGGGTGCTCGAGAACCGGCCGATCGTCGAAAAGAACGTCGTGTAGTGCGGCGCGCCCGCCTGGCGTGGTCCGGGCGGGGTTCTCCTCGGATCTCGATCTGATTGGCCCGGCGTTGTCGGGCTTTTTTTCGTCCGCGGCGGCCGTGCAGCGCGCAGTGGGGACCGGGCGGGACGCTCAAGCCAGCAAGCACGCAATCAGGTCATGCGTCGTGCGCACCTCATACTTCCTCAACAAACTCGCACGATGAATATCGACGGTGCGCGGGCTGATGCTCAACTCCTTGCCGATTTCCTTGCTCGTCAGGCCATGCACCAGCAGCGCGGCGACGTCGCGCTCGCGATCGGTCAGCGTGCCGGTGACATCGGGATGCTTGGAGTTTTCCGACAGATCGGTGAAGGTCCACACGGCCAGCTCGAACGGCCGCTTCGGGTTGTATCCGAAGCCGCGGACGGTGACCCAGAAATGACTGCCGTCGACCCGCCGCATGATGCGATCGTCGCTGAAGCCGGCATGCTTCGCGAGCAGCGGCGCAAGGCGGCGGCCGGTCGTCGCGAAGTCCTTCTGTTGCGGATAGAGCTTCGCGAACGACTGGTCGATGATGTCGTCGCGGGTCGCCCTGAACAGTTGCAGCGCCTTCTCGTTGCACTCGACCATGATCCGCTCTTTCGCCACGATCGCCGCGACGGGCAGGTGCCTGAAGAGATCTTCGTAGTCGAGGCTGGGCATCGTGTCGGTCATGGTCGGCATCCCGTCGCTCGGCCCGAACGACGTTCGAACCGGGCGAGCGGTGACAAGGGCGGAATCGTGAAGACCGTTCATGATATCCGCCCGCCGCTCACACGGCGCCTTCGACGCTGCGCTCCGCGTTGCGGGCCGCTCGGCCCGTCGCCGGGCCGGCGTCCTCGAGCGCCGTCTTCGACGTTTCCGGCAGCGCCAGCCCGCCGATCATCGCGAAGATCGCCACGGCGATCAGGTAGTACGCGGGCGACAGGTTGGTGCCGGTCGCGGAGATCAGCCACGTCGCGACGAGCGGCGCGGTGCCGCCGAAGATCGTGTATGCGAGGTTGTAGGTGATCGCGGAGGCCGTATAGCGGGTCTTCGTCGCGAACACTTCGGACATCAGCGGTGCCGTCACCACGCCGGAGAACACCGCGCCGATCGCCAGCAGAGCGACGCCGAGCAGCGATTGCGACAACACGCCCGACCCGCCGAGCGAGAACGCCGGATACACCGACACGATGATGAACAGGCCGGTGGTCGCGATCGTCGCGCGGCGGCCGACGAGGTCGGAGAAGAAGCCGGCGACCGGACACAGTGCCGCGGCGAAGAACAGCGCAAGCACCGTCACGAGCAGCGACGTGCCGCGCGACAGGTGGCCGGCGACCTGGAGGTAGGTCGAGAAGTACGTCGTGAACGTATAGAACGACAGCGCGGTGACCGACACGAACGCACCGAGCTTCAGGATGTTCCACGATTGCGAGCGCAGCGTTTCCATCAGCGGCGCATGCGCGACGTCGTGCTTGCCCTCGAGCGCCTGGAACGCAGGCGTTTCGTTCAGGTTCACGCGCAGATAGACGCCGATCAGCCCGACCGGCGCCGCGATGAGGAACGGCACGCGCCAGCCCCAGTCGATCATCGCCTGCGACGACAGCGACGATTCGAGCAGATACGCGACCACGGCCGCGCACGCGAACGACGAGAACGTCGAGACCGGCACGAAGCTGCCGAAGAACGCGCGGCGGCGGCGCGGCGCGTGTTCCATCACGTACGCGCACGCACCCGCATATTCGCCGCCGGCCGAAAAGCCCTGCACGCAGCGAATGATCGTGAGCAGCAGCGGCGCCCAGTAGCCGATGCTCGCGTAAGTGGGCAGCAGGCCGATCAGCGTCGTCGACCCGGCCATCATCAGGATCGTCAGCGCGAGCGTGCGCTTGCGGCCGATCCGGTCGCCGATCACGCCGAACACCAGGCCGCCGAGCGGACGGAACGCGAACGCCACCGCAAACACGGCGAACGTCTTCAGCAGCCCGATCGTCGGATCGCCGCTCGGGAAAAACTCGCGCGTCAGGATCGTCGCGAGGAAGCCGTAGGCGGCGAAATCGAACCATTCGACGAAATTGCCGATCGACGCTGCGGCGATCACACGCCGTAGCGTGCGGGTATCGACGTCCTGGGTGGTCATGGTCGTGTCCTCTCTAGGTGTGGCGCTTGGGTTCGCGCCGAAAACCATGGTAGGGACGCCAATTACCTAGGTCGATAGGTGTCAATTACCTAGGTAATCGAGGGCGGCTGCGAATGTCCGCCCGGACGGTTGCGTGACCTTGAGCCATTAGGCCGGTGTGCCGAACGCCGGCCGAGGCTCGATGAATCGAATCGTCAGAACAAAAGCCCTAGCATGGTGGCCTTGACCGCGGCTTCGGTCTTGTTGGCCGCGTTCAGCTTGCGCATCGCATTGACGAGGTGGAATTTGACGGTGCGGTCGTCGACATGCATGATCTTGCCGATCTCCGCGTAGGTTTTCCCCGCAGCGGACCATTGCAGCGCCTCGCGCTCGCGTACGGTCAGCTCGACGGTGTATTCGGGCACGAGCCGCTGGAGCAGATGCATGCTCATCGCATAGTTGGCCGTGTTGGCGAGCCATGACATCTGGTATCCCTTTTCCGCGAGCTCGCGTTCCTCGATCGGTTCGCCGGACCGGACCATCGTGATGAGCCCGATCGCGCCGGTGCGGCTGACGGACGGCATGCACCAGCCGTGCCGCAGGCCGTGCTGGCCCGCCTCCTCCCAAAACTGGACGCACTGCGTCTGGCTGTCGGCGCGCCAGATCAGCGGGCTCATCCGGCTCAACCCGTGCCGGACCGTCGGGTCCACGGCGAAATAGTTCTGGCTCACATAGCGTTCGACCCACGTCTGCGGATAGTTGGACTGCAGCATGAACTGCGGCTTGCTGATCGGCAACGGTATGCGCAGACCGAATGAACAGTGGTCGAATCCGAGCGCCCGCACATCCGCCGAAAACTCCAGAAACACGTCGGCCTCGGATTTTGCGGTGGCGAATCCATTCAGATACTTTTCTCTCCAAGCCTGCATATCATTACCTTTTCGGTCAATCTTACCCATGAGGCAGCTATATCGTGTAGTCGACACATCGGTCGATTCTTATTAAACGATATTCCAGGGTGGGGTTGAATTTTCCGGGTATCAGGCAGAAAGCATGGCGCCGGTGATATTTTTTGCTTGACGACGGATTTCGCGGAGCATCCGCACTGACGATGAGACGCTCGAAACGCTCAATTTCACGCAGGCGTGCCCCCTTTTCACGGGCTGATAATGCGATGTCATTCATCAGACGATCTGCAATAATCCTGAATCACATGCGCGCGATCGAACCGGCTATCAAGAATCACAACGCGGGCGCGCTACGAGCGTTGCAATAGCCCTCGTCTGGCCGACCACCGTGAATCTTGCCGGCCTATTCGGAAGCGATTTTAACAGGTGTCACGTCGAGATAACCGATATGCAAAAAAAATGGAACGATGGATACATACGATTGACTTTGCCCGCATTTTACGCGTTGCGTTTCCGGCAGCATATGTGTCAGCCCGATTCGGAACTGCTGCATGATCTTTGGGGCGAGGGGATCAGCGCCGTCAATGCCGGCTACTACGAGCTGGTCTGCACCGACACGCAGCCGAGCGCGAGCGTCGGCTGCGCGTGGTACGTGGCGGTGGGCCAGCCCGACGTGCAGGTCGGGCGAGGCGACGTCAGCAGCAACGTAATGCTTCTCGATACAGACGGCGACGATTATGGCGCGCAATACAGCCGGGCATTAATCCAGAACTGGCTATGCTCGGGGGCGCGGCAACGCGCACTTGAATCGGCCGTCGTCGCCGATCACTGATTTTTTGTTCGATCCCGATGATTATTTCATCAAAAAGCCACGGGTTTATCCGTTGAACCGCGCGTGCCGTGAAACGGAAATCTCGGGTCCGAGTTTCCAGAGCGGCGCGGCGCCGATTCGATCGCGACCGCAATCATCGATCCCGTGATGCGGCGCCCGAGATACCCGGCCCCCAATTTCCGATCCCACGCTCTGCTTCGGCGCTCCGTTTCGCTGATTTTCGAACGATCGTCCGTTAATCCTGAATTCGCTATCCCGGCGCCGCGTTTCGTCGTAATCGGCGCGCGATCCATCGCGTCTGCGACGTACGACCTGTCCATTCGGGCAGCTATTTTGACGCTGCAATTTCGGGTTCAATCGCGTCAACAATTCTGAGATGAGAGAGGGCATTCAGATGCTGACGTTATTGTCGGGAAGAAGCGCTGATTTGAATCGCGAAACGATGTATCAACTCGCAAAGTATCGGCATAAGGTCTTCATACAAGAACTCGGATGGACTTTGCCTACCGATAATGGCATCGAATTCGACAATTTCGATCACGCGGATACCCTTTACGTCATCGCCCGCGATCGCAACGGCGAAATCGTCGGTTGCGGCCGCTTGCTGCCGACAGACGAGCCTTATTTGCTCGGCGACGTGTTCCCGACCTTGATGGGCGACGCCGCGCTTCCCCATGCCCCCGACGTGTGGGAACTGTCCCGCTTCGCGATGAGCATGCCGCGCGGCGAGTCGTTGACCGCCGAAGAGTCGTGGCAAAACACGCGAGCCATGATGTCCGAAATCGTTCGCGTCGCGCACGCCCATGGCGCCAATCGCCTCATTGCGTTCTCCGTGCTCGGCAACGAACGGCTCCTGAAGCGCATGGGTGTCAATGTGCACCGCGCCGCACCGCCCCAGATGATCGAAGGCAAGCCGACCTTGCCGTTCTGGATCGAGATCGACGAACAGACGCGTGCGGCGCTGAACCTCGACGGGCTGGAGCGCGTCGGCGGCGTGCCGCCCAAGACGTTGCGCAGGCCGGATGCGTCGCGCGCGCTCGAGCAATCGGTATGAGCGGGCGATGCGCGCCGTGAAGGTTCGCGTGCGCCGCCGCCCGGCGGCGCGGCCCGGCGCGGCGCGCGCAATACGGTATTTCAACAGGTGTGCCTGAAGATGAACGGCTTTAACGATGTGGCTCGGCTAGTCCCGGTCAGCGAGAGGAATGTGAGATGACGCTTCGAGTGGTGGTAACCGGTATTGGCATTGTGTCTCCACTGGGTTGTGGGAAGGAATTGGTGTGGCAGCGCCTGATCGGCGGGGGCTCCGGGCTTCGCCGCCTCGGCGACGATATCGCCGGTGAGCTGTCCGCCAAGGTCGGCGGGACCGTCCAGGACGTGGCCGAAGATCCGGAAGGCGGCTTCGATCCCGAGCGCTCGGTGCCGCACAAGGAACTGCGGAAGATGGACCGCTTCATCCAGATGGCGATGGTCGCCGCGGACGAGGCGCTCGCCGAAGCAGGATGGGCGCCGGAAGCGGAGCAGCAGCGCGAGCGGACCGCTACCGTCGTGGCCTCGGGCATCGGCGGATTTCCCGGCCTGGCGGAGGCGGTGAGAATCGGCGAGACGCGCGGCGTGCGGCGCTTGTCGCCGTTCACCATTCCGTTCTTCCTGTCCAACCTGGCAGCCGGCCAGATTTCGATCAAGCACCGGTTCCGCGGGCCGCTCGGCTGTCCCGTGACGGCCTGTGCCGCGAGTGTGCAGGCGATCGGCGATGCGATGCGCATGATCAGGACCGGTGAGGCCGATGTCGTCCTCGCCGGCGGCGCAGAAGCGGCATTCGACAAGGTCAGCCTCGGGGGCTTCGCGGCGGCTCGCGCGCTGTCGACCGGTTTCAGCGAGGAGCCGGTGCGGGCGTCGCGTCCGTTCGATCGCGATCGTGACGGATTCGTCATGGGCGAGGGCGCCGCCATGGTGGTGGTCGAGTCGCTGGATCATGCCCTGGCGCGCGGCGCCCGGCCGATCGCGGAAATCATCGGCTACGGCACCACGGCCGACGCTTATCACATGACCGCCGGACCCGACGACGGATCCGGCGCGATGCGGGCGATGAAGCTGGCCCTGCGGATGGGCGACGTCGCTCCGGAGCAGGTCGACTACGTCAACGCCCATGCGACGTCGACGCCGGTCGGCGACGCCGGCGAGATCGAGGCGCTGAAGACGGTGTTCGGTGTGGGCGCCGGCCCGGCGATTTCGTCGACCAAGTCGGCAACCGGACATCTGCTCGGAGCGGCGGGCGCCATCGAAGCGGCGTTTTCCATTCTGGCGCTGCGCGATGGCGTGCTGCCCGGCACGCTGAATCTTGAGCACCCCGACCCGGCAGCCGACGGGCTGGATCTGATCGGGCCTGCCGCGCGGCACGTGCCGGTCGAGATCGCGCTGTCCAACGGGTTCGGGTTCGGAGGCGTGAACGCGTCGGTGCTGTTCAGGCGATATCCGTCGGATCGGTCCGCCGAGGCGCATTGAGCGATGGGCACGCGGGTCCCGCAGTACCGCTGATTTCGTCAGTACGTCAAACCGTAATCATTCGGCGCTGCGCCGCCGTTCGCCGGCTCTCCATCTGACCGATGGCGCCGGCGACGGCGAGGTTGCGTCCCGTGCAATTCGGACTCCGGTCGTTATCCAAAGGGAATTTTCCGTGCTAGACACCCTCATCATAGGCGCCCGCTGTGCGGGCGCCACGCTCGCGATTCATCTGGCGCGCGCCGGCAAGCGCGTGCTGGCGATCGATGCGAACCATCTGCCGAGCGATCAACCGTTGTCCACCCACTGGATTTCTCCCTACGGCATGGCGTTGCTGGACGAGCTCGAGCTCGGCGACAAGGTGCGCCGCTTCGCGCCCCCGGTGCCCAGCATGATGTACGGAAACGACGACGTGACGGGCCGCGTCGAGTACCCGGTCGGCGGGCGCTGCTCGTGCCCGCGCCGCATGGATCTCGATGCCCTGTTGCTGGAGGAGGCCCGCGCGTCGGGGGCCGAGGTGCGGGCCCGGACCCGGCTGGTCGGCCTGTTGCGCGACGGCGAGCGCGTGACGGGCGCCGTGGTCGAACATGACGGCGTGCGCGAGGAGATCCGCGCGCGGATCGTGGTGGGCGCGGACGGCCCGCACTCGACGACGGCCGAGCTGGTCGGCGCGGAGGAGTACCACGGCTATGACTGCCCGCGCGCGATGTACTGGGCGTACTGGCCGCGTCCCGACTGGTTCGACACGGATCCGCGCTATCTGGGCGGGGCGATGAACTGCACGTTCGGCGACGACATCGTCTTCGTGTTTCCGACCAACCGCGATCTTCTGCTGATCGGGGTGGCGTTCCCGAAAACGCAGTTGCCGCAGTGGAAGGGCCGCGCGCTCGAGAAGCTGACCGAAACGCTGAAGGGCAACCGCCATACGGCGCCGCTGATTACCGGTGAGCCGGTGAGCAAGGTGCTCGGCGCATTGAAGCTGCGCTTCTTCTTCCGTCAGGCTGCCGGACCCGGCTGGGCATTGGTGGGCGACGCGGGCCTGTTCATGGATCCGTCCCCCGGATTCGGCATCACCGACGCACTTCGCGATGCGCGCGCACTCGGCCAGGCCATCGTCGAGGACGACGACCGCGCGCTGGAATGCTACTGGCGCCAGCGCGACGCGACGTCGATCGACCTGTTCGAATACTCGCGCGGCCGCGGCGCACTCGGCCACAACAATCCGCTCAGCCGGATCCTGTTCGGCAAGCTGACGGCCGACCCGGTGCTGCAGGCGCGCTTGCTGGCTTCGCAGAATCGCCGATGTTCGCCGTTTGCGGTGTTCGATCCCAGCGATATCAGGAAATGGGCGGACGAGGCCATTGCCGGCGGCGAAACCGGCGTCATTCAGCCGCTGATCGACATGTCGACGCGAGGCGAGACGATCCGCGCCGAGATGGCGTTGCGCCAGCGTCTCGCCGACGAGGCGCACGCGAGGTGGGCGCAGGCATGCGAGTCGGACGATCTCGCGCCGGTGACCGCCGGTGGCGATCGCGACGTTTGCGCGAGAGCGTCGATATGAGCGCACGGAACGACGGCGCGTGGTCGTTTCGATCACGCGTATGCAAGCCGTGGCGGGGCAGTTCTGCCTGTCACCGGTCCCATGTCGACTAAGCCGAGGAGCCATTCCATGACCATCGAAGCCACGTTGGACGGCAATGCTGCATTTTCGCGGCTCAAGCTGCCGCGACACTTCCACCAGATCAGCTCCGTCGCGACGATCCTCTATGTGGCGCACGCGCTCGCATTCTTCCTGATTCCGGCCGCGGTGGCGTTCGCCGTCGTCGATATCCCGGCGTCGGCGCCGGCCCGTGTGGCGATGGCGCTCGTCCTCGGCGTGATCGCGGGCCACGGCATGCACCTGCTGACCTTCGTCGGCCACGAGGGCATGCACACCAACCTGCATCGCAACAAGTACGTGAGCGCCGCGCTGGCGCTCATCTGCTCGTCGCTGGTGCCGGGCTTCCTGATCGTGGGTTTCAGCATGACTCACTGGAAGCACCATCGCTACACCGGTCAGGACATCGACCCCGATGTCCAGATCTATTCGCAGTACCGCACCTTCTGGTCGCGCTTCTTTCTCGCGCGCTCCCGGGGCGTACGGATCTATACGAAGAACGCCGTACGCATGGCCGCTGGCCTTCCGTGGCCGGAGAACACGCGGCTGCCGTTCAGCGAGCGCGAAATGCGCTGGATCTCGCGGATCAACATTGCACTGAACCTGGGTGCGGTGACGGCCTACGGATTCATCTGGCATCGGTCGTTGTGGCTGGGCTTCACGGTCATGCTGATTCCGTATATCGGCGTCTACGTGTTCAGCACCATCCGCGCGTACATCGAGCACACGGATACCGTGCCGGGGCGTTATCGCGACAGCCGCAGCTATACGTCGCCGATCTACACCGCGCTGTTCTTCGGCAGCAACTTCCATCTCGAACACCATCAGTATCCGGCTGTGCCGTGCTACCGGCTGCCGGCGCTCCACAAGTATCTGATGTCGCAGGGGCTGCTCGCCGCGGCACGCGCGCCGGTCGAGCCGTCCTTCTTCGGCGCGCTTCGGTATACGACGGGCCGTTTCCAGTATCCCTGCGTCAATCTGCAGTCGTCGACCGACGAATTCCTCGAGCGGATGGCGCAGGGGCATCTCGACCGCGAGGCGGCATCGATGGACGCGCCGGACGCCGATGCGTTGATCGCCGTCATGCGCAAGTAGCAACGATCCGCAAGCCGCACACCGACCCGCACGCGGGTCGGGTGTGCCGCCACGTCGCCCATGTAGCAAAGAGAGGAATCATGTTTATCGAGAATGCGTGGTATGCAGCAGCACTCTCCGCGGAAGTCCAGCGCGAGCCCTTTGCCCGGACGATCCTGAACCATAAGGTCGTCATGTATCGAACCCTGGCGGACCAGGTCGTCGCGCTCGAGGATCGATGCCCGCACCGACAGGTTCCGTTGTCCCGCGGGCGCGTGGTCGGCGACGAACTCCAGTGCTGGTACCACGGGCTCAGGTACGACTGTTCCGGCGCGTGCGTCGGCATTCCGAGTCAGAGCACGATCCCGAAGGGCGCGCGCGTGCGCGCGTTCCCCGCCGTCGAGAAATACGGCTTCATCTGGCTGTGGACCGGCGACCCCGACCAGGCCGACGAGGCGGCGATTCCGAACCATTGGGTCTGCTCGGCGCCCGAGCTCGCCGGAACGATGAGCTATTGCACGATCGCGTGCAGCTACCTGTTCGGGATCGACAACATCCTCGATATTTCGCACGCCGCGTTCGTGCACGCGAAGACGCTCGGCTCGCTCGACATCGTCGAGACGCCGCCGGAAATCGTGATCGGCGAGGACGAAGTCCGCGTGCGCCGCTACTTGCGCCGCGAGAAGACGCCGCCGCTCTATACCCATATCCTGAAGCTCGACTACATCGATCGCTTCCAGGAAGTGCTCTACTGGCCCATCGGCAACACGCGGGTCGAAACGCGAGCGCACGCCTGCGACGATGCCAGCGGCCGGATCTTCCACGTCTATACGACGACGATCTTCACGCCCGCCACGGACACCACGACCCACGTATTCGTGGGCATGCACCGTGACTTCGACGTCGACAACGAGCGGTTTACCGAATTCACCGCGAAGGAGGTGTTCGCGACCGTGATGGAGGACAAGGACGTCGCGGAGAGCCTGCAGGCGAACTGGAGCCCCACGGCGCCGATGATCGACATCCAGCTCGACCGGCCGGCATTCGCCGCACGACGGATCCTGGAGCGAATGGGTGCGCGCGCATCCATTCGAGCGACGGTATGACGGCCGCGGCAACGGCGCGCCTGCCGGGCGCACCCGAACAAACGACGATGACGGCAGAGGCGGGCGCGACGATGAACGAGCCGGAACGGACGCTCTATGTGGGCGAGTTGCTGCAGGAACTCGGGATGTCGGCGCCGGACGAGGTCGCCTTGCATCATCCGATGATGTTCGGCGAAATCCTCGGTCGCGAGCGGGTCGAGCAACTCGCGGCGGCCGCCGCGGGCGTCTTTGCCGCGATCGAGCCGCAACACGCGTGGCGTGGCGCGGACATCGGCGGGCGCGAATGGCACGGCCGCTTCGAGGACCGCCAGATTCGCGGCGTGACGGTGGCGCGCAGATCCGGCACGCGCATCGAGGTCGACATTTTCCTCGGCTCGTTTCCGGCGCCGGTCCGGCGCGCGCTGTATGACGCGAGCCGGGATCTGGTCGACGTCGATGCGTGGGTATTGCCCGCCGAGGTCAACACCGCGTTGCCGCCGATTCCCGACGACGAAGTGCTGGATGCCAAGCTGCCGTTCGGCATCACCGACGAGATGTTTCTGACCAGCCCGGTGGCCTGCAAGCCGATACGCGGGCGCGCCGATGTCGAGCGCGTGTGCGGCCATTCGATCGCGGTCTATGGCGGGCGCGCGAGCGGGCCGCGTCTGTCGGCAGGTGCGATGACGCTGAGCCTGTGGACCGGCGAGGTCGGCGGGCTGCCGTTGGAAGTAGCCAACGTCATCTGCTGGGAAGACGAGCGCAACGTCAGGAGCATGGCAATGGCGATGCGCCCGTGGCCGGTCGTCGCGCTGTTCCAGGCGCGGATGCGGGCACGGACGCTGCCGTTTCTCGACCCGTCGTATTTCGAAGCGGACGCCGAACCCGAATCCGCATCGGGCGACGGCGTGACGCGCGCCCAGCTTCGCGAGGTATAAGGCCATGAGCGCACCCAGCGTGCCCGCTTCGCAGGCGCAGCCGAATTCGATTTCGCCGTGGCCGGTTTTCTGGATCGCGAGCGTCGCGGTGTTTCTGGTTTCGATCGACGTCACCGTGCTCTACGCGGCGTTTCCCGCGTTGCGACGGGCGTTTCCCGGCGCTGATTCGGGCGGCCTGTCGTGGGTGCTGAACGCCTACACGCTGGTGTTCGCCGCGTTGCTCGTGCCGGCCGGCCGCCTGGCCGACCTGTGCGGGCGCAAGCGGATGTTCCTGCTCGGGCTCGCGATGTTCGTCGGCGGATCGTTCGGCTGCGGGATCGCCTCGCGCATCGAGATGCTGTGGATGATGCGCGCGGTGCAGGGCGCGGGCGCGGCGCTGTTGCTGCCTGCCTCGCTGTCGATCCTGCTGGCGGCGTTCCCCGTCACCAAACGGGCGATCGCCGTGAGCCTGTGGGGCGCGGTCAGCGGCGTGGCCGGCGCATTGGGGCCGAGCGTCGGCTCGTTCCTGGTCGATCGCTTCGGCTGGCCGTGGGCGTTCTTTCTCAATCTGCCGCTCGGCGCGCTCGCGCTCTGGCAAGGATGGCGCGTGCTCGACGAGTCGCGTGACCCCGAGCGGGGCGCGCCGCTCGATCTGGTCGGCGTCGTCCTGCTGATCGTCGGCGTCGGCGCGATCGCGTTCGGGCTGGTGCAATCGGAAGCGCTTGGCTGGGCGTCGCCGAAGGTGGCGCTCGCGATCGCGGGCGGGCTCGCGATACTGGCCGCGTTCGTCGCGTGGGCGCGCACGGCCCGTGCGCCTGCGATCGATCTGTCGCTGTTCCAGGATCGCACTTACCGCTACATCAATCTGGCGTCGCTGTGCTTCGCGATCGGCTTCGCGATGATGTTCTTCCAGACGTTTCTGTTCACCACGGGCGTCTGGTCGTACTCGCTGACGCGCGCCGGGCTGGCCGGCACCCCAGGGCCGCTGCTCGTCGTGCCGACGGCGATCGTCTGCGGCCGGTTCGCGGCGCGCGCGGGGCACCGGCTTCTGCTGGTGACGGGAAGCCTGATCTCCATGGCGGCAAGCCTGTGGTTCGCGCTGGTGCCCGGCGTCACGCCCGACTATCTGCATGCCTGGCTGCCGGGCGCGCTGCTGACCGGGCTGGGCGTCGGGATGGTCATGCCTTCATTGTCGGCTGCCGCGGTTGCGCATCTGCCGCCCGCGCGGTTCGGCGTCGGCTCGGCCGTGAATCAGGCGATACGCCAGATGGGATCGGTGTTCGGCGTGGCGCTGACGGTCGCCATCACCGGCAATGCGATCACGCGGCTCGCCGAATTCCACACGCTCTGTTACCTGCAGATCGCGCTCGCGCTGGCGACGGCGATCCTGTGCGCGCCGGTGGATACGCGACCGCGCGTGCTCGCCTCCGCGGCGGCGCGTTGAGGGCGGCGCCGCGTTCGGCCCGGCGCCGGGCATGACGATTTGATCGAAACAATACGAAACCGATTATCCGAGGGTCTCATGATGGCCGGTAGCATTCCTCCCTCCGCTCTGCTGGCGGAGCGCACGACCTCGTCGCTGCTCCATGTGCTTCGCGAGCGTGCCGAGCACACGCCGGAGCGCGTCGCGTTCCATTTTCTGCGCGACGGCGAGGACGACGTCGCGAGCTGGTCCTACGGCCAGTTCGCCGCCGCTGCGGCCCACGTGCGCGATCTGCTCGTGCAGCACGCGCTGCACGAACGCCGCGTATTGCTGGTGCTGGAACCAGGTCTCGGTTACGTCGCGGCGCTGTTCGGAATCCTGCTGGCGGGCGCCACCGCGGTGCCTTCGTTTCCGCCGGCCGGCTCCCGCGCCGTGGCGCGTTTCGCGTCGATCTGCCGCGACGCCCGTCCCGACGTGGTGATCGCCGGCAAGCAGCATCGCTCGCTGCAACAGGAGCTCGACCGGCTGCACGACGGCGCGCGCGTCGCGCCGGCGTTGCTGACGATCGACGAGCATGCTTTCGACGCCATCGACGCATCGGCGCACGACTTCGGGCGCGTGCTGGAGCAGGGCCTCGATCTGGAGCGGCCGGCGCTGCTGCAGTACACGTCGGGATCGACGGGCGAGCCGAAGGGCGTCGTCGTCACGCACCGGAATCTCGTCAGCAACTGCGCGGTGATCGCCGAGCGGCTCGGCGCCGATCCGGAGCGCGTCGGCTGCACGTGGCTGCCGCCGTATCACGACATGGGCCTGATGGGCGCGCTGCTGCTCGCGGTGTTCAGCGGCTTTCCGCTCGTGATCCTGTCGCCGCAGCATTTCGTTCAGCGTCCGTATCGCTGGCTCAAGGCGATCAGCGACTACCGCGTGACCACCAGCGTCGCGCCGAATTTCGCGTTCGACCTATGCGTCGACCACATCAGCGACGAAGAAGCCGCCACGCTCGATCTCGGCTCGCTGCAGCACGTGTTCTGCGGCGCGGAGCCGGTGAGCCACGCGACGCTCGAGCGCTTCGCCGCGCGCTTCGGCCGGCATGGCTTCGAGCGCCGCGCCGTGGTGCCGTGCTACGGAATGGCGGAGGCGACGCTCTACGTGTCCGGCAAGCCCGGCCGTTCGCCGATCACGCTGATCGACGTCGACAAGGAGGCGCTCGCCCGCGGCCAGTGCGTGCCGCACGACGCGCAATCCGACCTGCTCGGGTGCACGACGCTGGTGGGCTGCGGGCCCGTGGCGGCCGGCCATCGGCTGCTGATCGTCGATCCTGCGACGAAGCGCGTGCTGCCGGAGCGCAGCATCGGCGAAATCTGGTTCAGCGGTCCGAACGTCGCTGCCGGCTATCTCGGCCGCGCGGACAGCGACGACGTGTTCGCGGCGGCGCTCTGCGACGAACGCGGCGACGCCGATTCGGCGCGCTACCTCCGCACCGGCGATCTCGGCTTTCTGAACCACGGCGAGCTGTTCGTCACGGGCCGGATCAAGGACGTCGTGATCGTCGCCGGGCGCAACCTCTATCCGACCGACATCGAAGGATCGGTGCAGGCCGCGCACGATGCGATCCGAACCAACGGCGTGGTGGCGTTTTCGATCGACGGCGGCCCGCGGGAGTCGCTCGTCATCGTTGCGGAGCTCAAGCGCTCGCGCCGTCTGAGCCCCGAGCAAATGGGCGAAGTGCGAGCGGCGATCACGCTGGCGGTCACGCGCGATCACGGCGTGGCGCCGGCGGTCGTGCACCTGGGGCCGATGGGCGCGATTCCGCTCACGACCAGCGGCAAGGTGCGCAGGCAAGCGTGCAAGCAGGCGTTCCAGCAAGGCAGCCTGAGCACGCTCGAGGCCCGCGCCTGAGCCGTTCGCCGCTTCCGCATTCCCGATTTCCATTGTCGCTGTCTTTCTTCGGAGCCAGTCATGGCTGAAGCAGATCTCTCGTCGTCGCGAACACCCGCGACCGCCCGTGCGGCCGACGCCGACACCGACTCGCGCGCGCGCCGGCTCGCTTATCTGACCGTCGGCGTTCCCGCGCTCGGTTTCGTGCTCGCGATTGCCTACACGTGGACATACGGCGTGCGCGCCACCGACTTCATCCTGCTCGCGGTGATGTATTTCTCGACCGCGATCGGCGTCGAAACCGGCATGCACCGTTACTTCTCACACCGTGCGTTCAAGGGACGGCCGATCGTCACCGTGATGCTCGGCGTATTCGGCAGCATGGCCGCCCAGGGGCCGATCCTGTTCTGGGCCGCGACGCACCGCATGCACCACGCGTTCACCGATCAGGACGGCGATCCTCATTCGCCGCTGCCGCGCGCGAACCGCCACGGCCAACCGAGCCGGCTCGCGGGCCTTTGGCACGGTCACGTGGGCTGGCTGTTCAGCGTGCGCCGCGAGAACTGGAGCGCGTATGCCGCGGACCTGCTGCGCGACCGCCTGATCGTCAATCTCAATCTGCGCTATGGGTGGTGGGTGCTGCTCGGCCTAGCGCTGCCCGCGCTGGCGGGCGCGTTGCTCGCGCCGGCCGGGCAGGCCTTGACCGGCGCCGTCGGCGGTTTCCTGTGGGGCGGGCTCGCACGGATCTTCCTGCTCGATCAGTCGACCTGGGCCGTCAATTCGCTGTGCCACACCATCGGCACCCGCCCGCACGCGACGCGCGACCACAGCCGCAATCTGGGCCTGCTCGCGATCGTCTCGGTGGGCGGCGCGTGGCACAACAACCATCACGCACAGCCGGCCTTCGCCAACAACGATCACGCGTTCTGGCAGCTCGATCCTTCCGCCTGGGTCATCCGCTTGCTCGACGCGCTGGGGCTCGTCACGGAGGTGCGCTATGCGCCCAAGCGCCGCGCGACGGCTCCTTCAATTTCGCCGTAATCCTGTTTAGCGTCTGGAGATTCCTATGAATTCGTCGATTCAGGTTGCACCCGGCGTGACTGCCGCAGGCGGGCTGTCGGCCGCCGACGGGCAGATCCCCGGTGTTTCGCCGCTGCTGGGCAGCGGGGCGCGCGTCAAACGCCTGACCGCCCTGGCCGTGATGCTGGTGCCGCTGGCCGGCTTCGCGCTGGCGGTACGCCAGCTCGTGCTGGGCGAGTTCGCCGCCACCGATCTCGTGCTGTTCGCGGTGTTCTATTTTCTGCACATGGGCGGGATCACGATGGGCTTCCATCGGTATCTCGCGCACAAGACGTTCCGCACGTCGAAGTGGTTCGAAGGGCTGCTGCTGATCTGCGGGTCGATGGCCGCGCAAGGACCGATCATGTTCTGGGTGACGACGCACCGCCGACATCACCTGTACAGCGATCAGCAAGGCGATCCGCATTCGCCGAATCTGGCCGGCAAGGGCCTGTTCGCGAAGCTGCGCGGCCTCTGGTATGCGCACATGCCGTGGATGCTGGCCCCCGACGTCTCGGGCTGGACCTTCTTCGCGCCCGACGTGCTGCGCGATCGCCGCCTGTTCTTCTATCACCGCACCTACGCCTGGTGGATCGTGCTCGGCCTCGTGCTGCCGGCCGCGATCGGCGGCGCCGTCGCCGGCTCGTGGCTCGGCGCATGGAACGGCCTGCTGTTCGGCGGATTGGCGCGCATCTTCGTGGCCAACCAGGCCGCGTGGTGCGTGGGGTCCGTGTGCCACATGTTCGGCGGCCGGCCGTTCAAGACCGGGGACAACAGCGCGAACAACTGGACGGTCGCCGTATTCACGTTCGGCGAAGGCCTGCAGAACAACCACCACGCATTCCCCGCGTCATACCGCCATTCGGTGAAGTGGTACGAGCCGGATCTGAGCGCCTGGGTGCTGTGGACGCTCGGCAAGCTCGGCGTCGTGCGCGATCTGCGTCAGCCGACGCCGGCGGCGATCCGCAAGCTCGCCAAGCAGCCGTATTGAAGCTAGTTGCCGTCGTCATTCAGTTCATCTCCCTCGTACGGAAGGATTAATCATCATGTCTCAAGCTGGAATCCTGGGCGGCCTGTTCGGCCGCAAGAAGGCGGTGGCCGCCGATGTCGGGCCGCTGACCGAAGCGTCGATCCGCAACTGGTTGATCGACCGGCTCGCCAAGCAGCTGAAGCTCGAGCGCGCCGCGATCGATCCCGCCAAGCGCTTCGACGAGTACGGGCTCGATTCGATCGTCGCCGTGCAGGTGTCGGGCGATCTGGAGAAGGTGGTCGAGCAGCGGCTGTCCCCGGCGCTGCTGTTCGAACACAACAGCATCGACGAGCTGGCGCGCCACCTGTCGACCGAGCTCGGTCTGCAAGCGGCGTAAGCGGGAGATCGACATGGCGAAAACCTATACGGTCCCCAGCGCGCCGCCGGCGCGTTTCGACGAATTCATGCAGAAGTCGAAGTCGCTCGAGGGCGTGCGGCTGACCGATGCGATTCCGAAATCCCTCTACGAGCCGCGCGTATGGCGCGGCATTCTCGGCTTCGTGGTGAGCTATGCGGCGTATATCGGCGCGCTCGTCGGCATCGCTTACGCGCCGCACTGGTTGTTCTACGTTCCGCTGTGGCTGCTGGCCGGCCTGGGCGGCTGGGGGCTGCATTGCATCGCGCACGATTGCGGGCACAACTCGTTTTCGCGCGTCCGATGGTTCAACCTGGCGATCGGGCACCTGTCGCTTCTGCCGCTGCTGTATCCGTTCCACGCGTGGCGCCACACGCACAACCTGCACCACGCGAATACCAACAACCTCGAGCTCGATACCGACTGGCGGCCGATTCCCGCGCCGCTTTACGATCGCATGCCGCTGTTGAAGCGGCTCGAGTACGCCGGCACCCGCAAGTGGCTGTTCTGGGCCGGCACGGTGAGCTACTGGAAGGAATCGGGCTTCCGTCCGGGCTTCTATCCGAAGCGCGAGATGCGGCGCGACGTGAAACGCTCGATCGCGTTCGTCCTGTTCGCGTCCGCGCTCTATTTCCCGGCGCTCATCTACTTCACCGGCATCACCGGCCTGTTCCTGTACTTCGTCGTGCCCTGGTTGATGATTCATGCGTGGTTCAGCGCCACGACGCTGATGCATCACACGTCGGACGAGATCCCGTTCCTGCCGTCGCAGCACTGGACGCCGAACGCCAGCCGCTTGCTGGTGACGACCGACTACCGGTATCCGAAGTGGCTGCACTTCATGACGCACAACATCTCGGTGCATACGGCGCACCACGTCGCGCCGATCGTGCCGTTCTACAACCTGCCGAAGGCGCAGGCGGCGCTCAAGCAGGCGTTTCCGGGAATGATCCGCGAAAAGGATTTCTCCTTCGGCGATCTGTGGCACGTGATCGGTCACTGCCATTTCTACGACACCGAGTCGGGTTACTACCGCAGCCTGTCCCGGGAGGCCGTGCCGGTCGGCGCGCGTGCGGCGGCGGAGGGCCGGTGATGGCGGCAGCGAACCCTACCGACGTCTCGCCGCTCGCGCGGCGCAAGGCCCGGAAGCCGTCGTGGCGCGTTCGGCTCGGCCGTCGTGCGCTGCGCGTGCTGACGACCTTCGCGCCGCACGCCGCGGGGCGCCGGGCGGCCGACACGTTCGGCTTCACGCGCGGCTACGGGCTGCCCGTCAGCGACCGCGTGCCGCTCGGTGCGAAGGAGGCGTCCATCGACGGCAACGCGGACATCGACCGCGCCTATCACTGGGAGGGCGGCGCATCGCGCGTGCTGCTCGTGCATGGCTGGGGCACCGACAGCAGCAGCATGCTGAGCTTCGTGAAGCCGATGCAGTCGCTCGGCTTCTCGGTGGCCGCGTTCGACGCGCCCGCGCATGGCCGTTCGCCGGGCAAGCATACGACGATGACGCAGTTCACCCGCGCGACGGGTGCGGTGCTGGATGCGATCGAAGGCGCGCAGGTGGTGATTGCGCATTCGCTCGGCTCGATCGCGGCCGTCTCGGCGCTGGCCGAGCGCTCGCGCCGCGCGTCGTTGCGCTGCCTCGTGCTGATCGCCCCCACCAGCGGCCTGACCGAGGTGCTGGAGCGCTGGGCCAGCCGCGACATGGCATTTCCGCGCCCGGTGGTCGAGCGCATCTATGCGGAGCTGCAGCTGCGCAACGGCGTGCCGGTCAGTCACTGGGATCTGCTCGCGCGCGGCGCGTCGCTCGACGTCCCGGTATTGGTGGTGCACGACCCGGCCGATTCGGTGGTGCCGTACTGCGAGGCGCAGCGCGTCGTGGCCGGGCTGCCGGACGCGACGCTGTGGCCGGCGCCGGGCGCCGGGCACGGCCGCATCCTGTCGGATGCGAGGGTACGCGAGCAGGTGCGCGAATTCGTGACGCGACAGACGTCGAACCTGGGAGAGATGGCGAGATGAGCACGACGGCGGTAGAGATGCGCACGCTGATGTGTCTGGTGTGCGGCTGGATTTATTCGGAACGGCACGGTGCGCCGGAAGACGGCATTGCACCGGGCACGCGCTGGGAAGACATTCCGGCCAAATGGAAGTGTCCCGAGTGCGGCGTCGGCAAGGAGGACTTCGAAATGGTCTCGATCTGACGCGATGGCGGGGCGCGCGTCGCCCCGCCACCGGTGCGTGCGTCGGCACACGAGAACGCTTTGCGAACGTGCCGGGCATGCGAATGCATGCGTTCCTTTCCCGCAAGCGCCGCGTCGAGTTGCGGCGGCATCCGTCCCGCATGAAGCGGGCTTTGAATGGAGTGTTGAAATGGTTGCTCGACAGGTAGTGATCTGCAGTCCCGTCCGGACGCCAATCGGCGCGTTCGGCGGCACGTTGAAGGACGTTGCGGCGACGGCGCTCGGCGCGGCCGCGTTGCGCGAAGCGGTGCGTCGCAGCGAGATCGATCCGGCGGAGCTGGCGTCGGTCGTGATGGGCAACGTCGTGCAGGCCGGCAACAAGATGAATCCCGCGCGTCAGGCGGCCGTCGCGGGCGGCATTCCCGTGACCGTGCCCGCGCTGACGGTCAATCGCGTGTGCGGCTCCGGTGCGCAGGCCATCGCGAATGCGGCGCAGGACATCTGGCTCGGCTTCGGCGAGGTTGCGGCGGCAGGCGGAATGGAGAACATGGACGGCGCGCCGTATCTGCTCGGCGGCGGCCGTTGGGGCTATCGGATGGGCAATGCCGAGATCGCCGACAGCATGCTCGTGGATGGCCTCGTCGATGCGTTCTCCAACCTGCATTCGGGATGGCACACGGAAGACCTCGTCGCGATGAAGGGGATCACGCGCGAGCAGCAGGACCGCTGGGCGGAACGTTCGCAACGGCGCTTCGCCGACGCGCAGGCGCGTGGGGCATTCGACGCCGAACTGGTGGCGGTCGAGGTCGCGGGGCGCAAGCAGACCGTCCGATTCGAGCGCGACGAGCAGCCGCGCCCGGACACGAACTTCGAGTCGCTTGCGAGGCTGAAGCCCGCATTTCGCGCTGACGGCACCATCACCGCCGGCAATGCGCCCGGCCTGAACAGCGGTGCGGCGGCGATGATCGTGGCCGAGCGGCGTTATGCCGAGACGCGCGGCATCGAGCCGATCGCCACGCTCGTCTCGTACGGCGTGGGGGCGGTCGAGCCGGGCCTGTTCGGACTCGGGCCGGTGCCGGCAGTGAAGATGGCGCTCGCGCGTGCCGGGTGGTCGATGAACGACGTCGAGCGGTTCGAGATCAACGAGGCCTTTGCCGCCGTGCCGATCGCGGTCGCGCGCGAGCTCGGCATCGACGAAGAGCGGATCAACGTCGAAGGCGGCGCGATCGCGCACGGTCACGCGATCGGCGCGACCGGTGCCGTCCTGACCACCCGTCTTGCACATTCGATGCGCCGCGACGGCATCAAGCGCGGCATCGTGACCTTGTGCATCGGCGGCGGCCAGGGCATCGCTCTCGCGCTCGAAGCCGTCTGACGGCAGCCCGGCCGCGACGACGGCCGGCAGCGTCCGGACCATCAGGATCACGGAGAAGACATGGACGAGCGTTCAGCACTGGAAGACCTGAGTGCCCTTGCCGCGACCGGGCATACGACGGCGCATGCCGAGCTTGCGCGCAAATGGTTGGCCCATTTCGGGGCCGACCGCGTGCAGGACCTCGACCTCGGCATGCTCGAGGCGATTGCCTGCTATGTCCGCGACGGCATAGCGCCGCCGCACGGATAGCGCACGCTTGCCGGCGGCCGGGGCACGGCGCGCCTTGCCGATGCTGCGTCGTGGTGCGTACCGCTGACGATGCGGCGAGCTCGCGCCGTGGCCCGGCCGGCCGTGGCGTCGCCGGTGGCAGCTTGCCCGACGGCCGGCCGCACACGTCCGTCAGAGCGGCCGGGCCTTGCTTCGCAACGCCGCAAGGCGCGCGTTCCCCGCGCGCCAATTGATGACCAAACCGCAAGACATAGTGCATAGATATCGTTTGCGGCGGCTTTAACGGCTGCCGACAATCGTGGCTTGAATTCCCCGCGGCGTGCGCCACGCGCGCCGCGGCGCGCGGCCCCGGCGGCTATCCCGGCCGTCGCCGCCATCCAGCTCACGACGACATGTACGCGTTCACCACCCCGTTCCAGCACCCCGCCGGCTCGCCGATCCGCGAGCTGTTCAAGTATCTCGGCGAGCCCGGGATGATTTCCTTCGCGGGCGGCTACCCGGCCAGCGACCTGTTCGACGTCGACGGCCTGAACGCGGCCGCCGCGCGCGCCTACGCGCAGCCGACCCGCTGCCTGCAATACGGCCCGACCGACGGCCTCGCCGAGCTGAAGCACGAGCTCCTCGCGCTGATGTCGCGCCGCGGCGTTGCCTGCACGCCCGCCGAACTGGTCGTCACGACCGGTTCACAGCAGGGCCTCGACCTGCTGCTGCGCGTGATGGTCGCGCCGGGCGACGTCGTGCTGACCGAGCAGCCGGCCTACCCGGCAACGCTGCAGGCGCTGCGCCTGCAGCAGGCGCGCGTCGTCACGATCCCGGTCGACGGCGACGGCCTCGACGTCGACCGCCTCGACGCGCTGCTGGCATCGGGCACGATCGCGCAGCCGAAGCTGCTGTACACGGTGCCGACCTTCGCGAACCCGACCGGCGCGACGCTCGCGCGCGAGCGCCGCCTGAAGCTGCTGCGCCTCGCGGTGCGGCACGGCTTCCTGATCGTCGAGGACGACCCGTACGCCGACCTGCGCTTCGCGGGCGAAGCACTGCCGTCGATGCTGGCGCTCGCCGGCGAAGTGGACGGCGCGCGCGACTGGATCGTGCATTTCGCGAGCCTGTCGAAGATCGTCGCGCCGGGCCTGCGGGTCGGCTGGACGATCGCGCCCGCCGAGATCGCGCGACGCTGCGTGATCGCGAAACAAACGGTCGATCTGTGCAGCGCGCCGTGGACGCAGGCGATCGCCGCCGAGTATCTCGCCGACGGCGCGCTCGAACGTCATCTGCCGCGCATCACGGATGCCTACAAGCGCAAATGCGCGGCGATGTGCGATGCGCTGCGCGACGGCCTCGGCGATGCGATCGAATTCCATCGTCCGGAAGGCGGGATGTTCGTGTGGGCGCGGATCGGCGCGGTGTCGTCGGCGCAGCTGCTGCAGCACGCGATCGCGAACAAGATCGTTTTCGTGCCCGGCAACGCGTTCTTCGCGGACAACGTCGACGACGCGTCGCTGCGCCTGTCGTACGCCGCGCCGGACGTCGACGCGATCCGGGAAGGCGTCGCGCGGCTCGCGCGCGCGTATGGCGCGGCGCTCGCCGCGTGAGGCGGCCTCGATGAGCATCGTCACCGACGGCGTCGGATCGACCGGCGCCGCGCCGGTCGTCGCCGCTATCGGGCCGGCCGCGCATCGGTCGTCGCAGATCGGCGCAGGGCCGCAGTACGTCGCGGACGTGCTCGGCCGCTTCGCCGCGGAGCCGGGCGACACGACCGCGGCGACCGTGGTGCGCGGCTACAACTGAGCCGCCCGGCGCACCGCGGCTCACGCGGGAAGCGCGCCGGCGGATCGGTTAAGCTGGCGCGATCGAATTCCTCAACCGCGCCGCGCCATCATGTCCGTTCCAGCTGCCGACTCGCTCGCGCACGTCTACGACCGTCTGTGGTCCTGCCTCGAATCCGGCGTCGGGCCGCAGCGCTCGCCGTTCACGATGCTGCAGGCCGCGACGCTCGGCCTCGACGGCGCGCCGAAAGTGCGCACGCTCGTGCTGCGTCAGGTGCGCCGCGCGGGCCACGTGCTGTCGTTCCACACCGATGCGCGCTCGGAGAAGGTCGCGGAGCTGCGTCGCGATCCGCGCATCGCGCTGATCGGCGTCGATCTCGACGCGCTCGTGCAGATTCGCGTGGAAGGCGTCGCCTCGATCTGCGCGGATGAAGCGCAGCGACGCGCGGTCTGGCAAGCGAGCCGTCCGCACACGCTGCTGCTGTACCGCGCGCCGCTGCCGCCCGGCACGCCGATCGACGCGCCCGGGCACGCGCATGTCGCGCCGGCTCCCAGCACGGCATCCGCCGCCGACGGCTACGCGAACTTCTGCGTGCTCGACGTCGCCGTGACGCGCATCGACTGGCTCGACCTCGCGCGCAGCGGCCATCGCCGTGCGCTGTTCGAGCTGCACGACGACGGCTACGACGGCCGCTGGGTCGCACCTTGACCGCACCTTGACCGCGCCGCGCGGCGCACGGCTACAAACGCATACGTACCGGACAAACTCGCGATACATCGGACCTTTCAAATGGGCGACGCCGCACGACCGCGTGCGCCCGCTCGACAGACGGCGCGCCGGCGCGCGCGGCATGTTCACTTTCCACTTCAAGAAAGGAGATGCCGAACGATGTCTTCCACACCTTTTTCCCCGCTGCGTCGCCATCTGCTGGCGTCCTCCATGGCAGCCGGCGTATCGGCGATGCTGCCCACCGCGCTGCACGCGGCCACGGGCAACACCGGCATACGGCCGTTTACCGCTCGCATTCCCGAGCGGGCGCTGACCGACCTGCGCCGCCGCATTGCCGCGACGCGCTGGCCGGGCCGCGAGACGGTAGCCGACGAATCGCAGGGCGTGCGGCTCGCGCGCATGCAGCAGCTTCTCCAGTACTGGGGCGCCGACTACGACTGGCGCAAGGGCGAAGCGCGCCTGAACGGCTTTCCGATGTTCATCACGGAAATCGACGGCCTCGACATTCACTTCATCCACGTCCGGTCGCGGCACGAGAACGCGATGCCGATGATCATGACGCACGGCTGGCCCGGCTCGATCTTCGAGCTGCTGAAGGCGATCGGCCCGCTGACCGATCCGACCGCGCACGGCGCGAGCGCCGACGATGCGTTTCACGTCGTCGTGCCGTCGCTGCCGGGCTTCGGCTTCTCGGGCCGGCCGACGAAGACGGGCTGGGGCTCGGACCACATCGCGCGCGCGTGGGGCGAACTGATGGCGCGTCTGGGCTATGCGCGCTTCGTGTCGCAGGGCGGCGATTGCGGGTCGGTGATTTCGCACCGGATGGCGATGCAGCGCGTGAAGGGGCTGGCCGGGATTCACGTGAACATGCCGGCCACGGTGCCGCCCGACATCGCGACGCTGCTCGCGACCGACGCGCCCGCGCCGGCCGGGCTGTCGGCGAAGGAAAAGGCCGCCTATGAAAAGCTCGCGACGTTCTACCGCGACAACTGCGGCTACTCGGCGATGATGGTGACGCGCCCGCAGACGGTCGGCTACGCGCTGGCCGATTCGCCCGCCGGGCAGGCTGCATGGATGTACGACAAGATCTCGCAGTGGACGTACAGCGGCGGCATTCCCGAGCGCTCGATTCCGCGCGACGAGATTCTCGACGACATCTCGCTGTACTGGCTGACCAACACGGCGACGTCCGCGGCGCAGATCTACTGGGAGGATCACTCGAACAACTTCAACGCGGTGGACATCGCGCTGCCGGCAGCCATCACCGTGTTTCCCGGCGAGATCTATCAGGCGCCGCGCAGCTGGGCCGAGCGCTGCTATCACAACCTGATCTATTTCAATGAGGTCGGCAAGGGCGGGCATTTCGCGGCATGGGAGGAGCCCGAGCTGTTTGCGCAGGAAGTGCGTGCCGGGTTCCGGCCGCTGCGCCGCGCGTAGGGGCGTGGTCTGAAGGACGAACGCGAGCCTGCGCAAACACGGCTCGCGTTCGTCCGCAGGTGCCGTTTTTCACAGGATTTTGAATCGCTGTATGTCGTATTCGAACGCAGATACGTTGAGATACAAAGCATCGGCCAGGTTCGGATATAAATCCGGTGAAGCGATTCCAGCGCGCCCGCCCAGTGCCGTGGGCCCTTTCCTCAGCTATCGACCATGGAGAACGAGTCATGCCTGAAACCGTGAACACCCGCCGCCGCCTGATCCTGGGCACGACGCTCGCGAGCCTTGCCGACCTGGGGCTCGGCAATCTCGCGCGCGCGCAATCGGCGCCCGATGCGTCGCCGACGCCGCGCGCGGCCGGCGGCGGCGCGTCGTTCGGCGCGATCCGCCAGATCGACGCGGGCGTGCTCAACGTCGGGTATGCGGACGTGGGACCGAAGCACGGCCCCGTCGTGTTCCTGCTGCACGGCTGGCCCTACGACATCCACAGCTACGCCGAAGTCGCGCCGCTGCTCGCGGCGGCCGGCTATCGCGTGATCGTCCCGTACCTGCGCGGCTACGGCTCGACGACGTTCCGCTCGGCCGACACGCCGCGCAACGGCCAGCAGGCGGTGACGGCCGTCGACATCGTCGCGCTGATGGACGCGCTGAAGATCGACCAGGCCGTGTTCGGCGGCTACGACTGGGGCGCGCGCACGGCCGACATCATCGCGGCGCTGTGGCCGCAGCGCGTGAAGGCGCTGGTGTCGGTGAGCGGCTACCTGATCGGCAGCCAGCAGGCGAACCAGAAGCCGCTGCCGCCGCAGGCCGAATTCCAGTGGTGGTACCAGTTCTATTTCTCGACCGAGCGCGGCGCGCTCGGCTACGCGCAGAACCGCGACGCGTTCAACAAGCTGATCTGGCAGCTCGCGTCGCCGAAATGGCAGTTCGACGACGCGACCTACGCGCGTTCGGTTCGGCAGCGTCGTTCCGGAATCCCGATCACGTGGCCGTCGTGATCCACAACTACCGCTGGCGTCTCGGGCTCGCGAAGGGCGATGCGCAATACGACGACATCGAGCGGCGTCTCGCGGCCGGGCCCGCGATCACGGTGCCGACGATCACGATGGAAGGCGACGCGAACGGCGCGCCGCATCCGGAACCGGCCGCATACGCGAAGAAGTTCACCGGCAGATACCAGCACCGCACGATCAGCGGCGGCATCGGCCACAACCTGCCGCAGGAGGCGCCGCAGGCGTTCGCCGATGCGATCCTGCAAGTGGAGCATCTGTGATGCGGGCGGGAACGGGTGTCATGCGTCGCGGCGTGGTTCGCGCATGCTTTGCGGGCGTGCTGCTGCTGGCCGCGCTGGGGGCGGACGGCCCGGCCGCGTTCGCGGAGCCGACGAAGCCGGCCGCGTCGCCGATCTACGGCGTGACGATTCCGCCCGGCTACCGGAAATGGGAATTGGTCGCGCCGGCCGAGGAGGCCGCGCCGCTCGACGAATTGCGCGTGGTGCTCGGCAATCCGGTCGCGATCCGCGCGCTCGAGCAGGCGACGCAGCCGTTTCCGGACGGCACGATCCTCGTCAAGCTGGCGTACAAGCGCAAGCAGTCGGACGAATTCCCGCCGGCGACGGTGCCGGGGCAGGCGACGACCGTTCAGGTGATGGTGAAGGACTCGCGCCGCTACGCGGCGACCGGTGGCTGGGGGTTCGGGCGCTTCATCAACGGCGTGCCGGCGGACATCGGCCAGCATCAGACCTGCTTCGCTTGTCATCAGGCGCGCGTGAAGAACCACGATTACGTGTTTACACGGCTCGCGCCGTGACGTGATGTCGCGCGAGCAAGGCGTGCCGCAATCGGCACGCCTTTTTTATTTTGCGCGGCGAATGCGGCGCGTGATTGTGTATCGCACTGTATCTGCGGCCGTCCTGGAAAAACTGGCATGCACTCGGCCCCGGTGACGGAAACATGCCGGATACGTTGGCGGGTTCTACTGTCGACATGCAGAAAACATTCGACATGCGACGTTGCATCGGATGCCGAATGATCGACCTGCCAACTTCCCTTCAGGAGAACGCTCATGAAAACCGCCCGAATCCTCGCTGCTGCCGCACTTGCCATCGCCCCTGCGCTGTCCTTCGCCGATGCCGGACACGGCCTCACGCGCGCCGACGTGCGCGCCGAACTGGTTCGGCTGGAGCAGGCCGGCTACAACCCGGCCCGCAGCGAACCGCACTACCCGGACGACGTTGCCGCCGCCACGCTGCGGGTCGCACAGTCCGACCAAAACGGCCCGTCGAAGTCCGACGGCGACAACGTCGCCGAAACGCCGTCGCCGGTCCGGCATCGCGACATGACGCAGGCGCGCGCCACGCATCCCGACGCCATCCCGTCCGATGACCTCTACGCGCATTCCTGATCAGAACAGAAAGGAGCATGACCATGGTTCGATTGATGAAACGGGTTCTCGTCTCCGCCGCGGTGCTCGGCGGACTGTTCGGCACAGTGGCGGCGCATGCCGCGCCGCAGGCCGACCTGAAAGGCACCAATGTCGTCCTCGTGCACGGCGCGTTCGCCGACGGCTCGAGCTGGAACCGGGTGATTCCGCTGCTCGAGGCGCGCGGCCTGCACGTCGTGTCCGTGCAGAACCCGCTGAGCTCGCTCGCCGACGATGCGGCCGCGGCCAGGCGCGTGATCGACCAGCAGCAGGGGCCGGTCGTGCTGGTCGGCCATTCGTGGGCCGGCGTCGTGATCAGCGAAGCGGGCAACGACGACAAGGTGAAGTCGCTCGTCTACGTCGCGGCGTTCGCGCCCGACAGCGGCCAGTCGATCGCCGACGTCACGCAGGGGCTGCCGCCGCCGTCGTGGGCGGGCGAGCTGCGCAAGGACGCGGCAGGCTTCACAAGGCTGTCGGACAAGGCCATTGCGCAGGATTTCGCGCCCGATCTGCCGCCCGTGCAGCAGCGCATCGTCGCGGCGACGCAGGGGCCGTGGTTCGGCGGCTGCATCGCGGAGAAGGTCGCGCAGGCCGCGTGGCACGCGAAGCCGTCGTCCTACGTCGTCGCGACGCAGGACCGGATGATCGACCCGACGCTGCAGGAAACGATGGCGAAGCGCATCGGCGCGACGGTGACGCGCGTGAACGGCAGCCATGTCGCGATGCTCAGCCAGCCGAAGGCCGTGGCCGACGCGATCATCGCGGCCGCGGAGCGCGCGCAGCACGATGCACGATGAATGACGCGGCGCCGCGCGTGCCGCCGCGCGATCGTGCGGCCGCTCAGCGCCCGGCCAGCATCTTCCCGCCGACCCCCATCAGCAGCAGCCCGGCCGTCGTATCGAGCGCGGCCTTGCGCGCGACCAGCAGGCGGCGCACCGCCGGGTGCGACGCGAGCAGCGCCATCGCGCCGTACCAGGTGCCGGAGATCGCGATCGACAGCGCGACGACCGCGCCGTCGAACCATGCCGACGCCTGGGCCGGGACCATCAACGCGAAGATGCTGCCGTAGAACGCGACGGCCTTCGGGTTCGTCATGCTGACCACATAGCCTTTTCTCGCGGCCTGCCAGCCGCCCGCCGTTGCGGGCGCGGCGGGCGCTGCCGGCTGGCCGGCGGCTAGCACCATTTTCAGACCGAGCCAGATCAGATAGAGGGCGCCCGCGAGCCGCAGCGCCGTGTGCACCCATGCAACGTGGGTCACGAGCAGGCTCAGGCCGCCGATCGCGATCGCGGCCCAGCTGCCGGATGCGGCGGCGAGGCCCAGCGCGGTCATCACGCCGGCGCGGCGCCGGGCGAGCGCGGTCGACGTGACGACGACGAAGTTCGGGCCCGGGCTGGCGACACTCAGCAGCAGGACGCCGGCGAGCGGCAGCAGGGCGGTGGCGGCGGTCGACATGGGATGGGCGGCGAATCGGAGCGGGCTTTCATCTTACAGAATGCCGCCCGACGATCTGCGCGATTGTTGACGAAGTTGGAAAGGTCCAATCCAGAAACAGCAATAGGTGTCGCGTATATGACCGATTATTCTCCGGGTCGCAGTTCCGGCCACGCGCGCAAATGCTGTCGGAGTGCTTACAAAATTAATTTGCTCAGGGAGGCCTTTCATGAGACGTATCGTCGTTCCCGCCGGTATCGGCGCGATTTTCGCTATTGCAGCACCTTCCGCGTTCGCGCAGCGTTCCGTCACGTTGTATGGCCTCGTCGACACGGCCATTCGTTATCAAACGAACGCCGGCCCGGACGGCCGGGACCTGATCGGGATGACGGTCGGCCCGGAAACGCACAGCCGGTGGGGCCTGCGCGGCAGCGAAGACCTCGGCGGCGGGCTGTCGGCGATCTTCCGCCTCGAAAACGGCTTCGAACTCGGCGACGGGAAACTGCACGCGGCGAACACGCTGTTCAGCCGGCAGGCTTATGTCGGGCTGTCGAGCAGCCGCTACGGCACGCTGACCTTCGGCAACCAGTACGCGCCGCTGTACGACACGATGGGCGACACCTTCGACCCGATGACCGTCGGCGACTACTGGCAGGACAGCTGGATGTACAACGGCATCGGCGGCTTCCTGACGGTGCCGAACTCCGTCAAGTACCAGTTTTCGTACAACGGCTTCAGCGTCGACGCGATCTACGGCTTCGGCAATCACGCCGGCGCAATGGGCCTCGACAGCACGTACGGCGTGGAACTGACCTATGCGCACGGGCCGGCGTCGATCAACGCGGGCTTCCACCAGACCTCGGTATCGTCGTTGAACGGCAGTGCGGTCAACGGCGCGAAGGTGAACTTCCTGCACGTGAGCGGCGCGTATCAGGTCACCCCGGCCGTGCGGCTGCTGGCCGGCTGGCTGCACGGCCAGGACAGGACCGGCACGACGGACTTCAACATGCAGCAAGCCGGCGCACCGACGCTGCGCGCGGGCAGCCCGAACCGCATCGACGATACCTTCTACGTCGGCGCGAACTGGCAAGCCTCCGCGCCGCTGCTGATCACGGTGGCCGGCTATTACGGCCATGCGCGCAACGCGGAGCGGCTCGACGGCACGCTCGGCGCCGGCATCAACTACTCCGCGACCGTGCTGGCCGAGTATGCGCTGTCGAAGCACACCGAGGTGTACGGCACGGTGGATGTCGCGCGCGGCAACGGCGCATTCGCCGCCGACTATCCGGGCGCAACCAGCCCGGCCACGGGCAGGGTCGACCAGATCGGCCGGACCAACAACGCCGGCGCGGCGATCGGCCTGCGCCAGATGTTCTGACGACGGCGTGCACGACGCATGAAACGAAACGCGGCGCCCGAGGGCGCCGCGTTTTGCTTTGGGCGTGGGCAGGGCCGGCGCGGCCGCGATCGCGCCGACCGCGACGATCGGACGGACGACGGTTGCCACGGCTGCCCGCACCGTCACGCCTTACGACGCGACGCGAATCACGACCTTCCCGAAGTGCTGCCCGGACTGCAGGTACGCATACGCGTCCGGCGTCTCGTCGAAGCCGAACACGCGATCGACGACCGGCTTGATCTTGCGCGCGTCGACGAGCCCGGCCACCGCATCGAGCATCGCGCGGCTGCCGACCATGATGCCCTGCAGCCGCCGGATGCCGCCGATCAGCGACAGCAGGCCGAGCTCGGGCCCTGCGAAGCTGCTGAGCCCGCCGATCACCGACACGACGCCGCCCATTTTCGTCGCGGCGACCGAGCGCGGCAGCGTGTCCCGCCCGCCGACCTCGACGACGATGTCCGCGCCCGTGCCGCCGGTGAGCCGCAGCACTTCGTGCTGCCATTCGGGCGTCGCGCGATAGTTGATCGTCGCGTCGGCGCCGAGCCGGCGCGCGCGTTCGAGCTTCGCGTCGCTCGACGACGTGATGATCGTGCGCAGGCCCGCCGCATGCGCGAGCTGCAGCGCGATGATCGACACGCCGCCCGTGCCGAGCAGCACGACGGTCGAGCCGGGCGCCGCGCCGCCGTCGGCGAACAGCGCGTTCCACGCGGTGATCCCCGCGCACGACAGCGTCGACGCTTCGTCGTAGTCGAGATGCGCGGGGATCGCGACCAGCGCGTTTTCGTCCGAGACGAAATACTCGGCGAGCACGCCGTCGAACTGCGCGCCGGGCGAGCCCGCGACCTTCGACGGCGTGGGCGGGCCGTCGATCCACGTCGGGAAGTAAGTGTTGATCACGCGATCGCCGGGCTTGAAGCGCGTGACGTCGCGGCCGGTCTCGACGACTTCGCCCGCGCCGTCGCCGACGGGGATCAGCGGTGCGTCGCCGATGCCGAGATAGTCGCCGCGCGCGAACATCAGGTCGCGAAAGTTCAGCGACGCCGAATGGATTTTCACGACGACGTCGGTCGGCCCGACGGCGCGCGCGGTCGCGTCGATGCGGCGTAGCCCGGCGATGCCGGCGCCGGGTTTCAGTTGCCATGCCTGCATGTCGACTCCTTTTTCGAGATAGTCGGGACTATCATAGTGTCGCGCACGGGGACGCATTGGCGAGAATTCGGCCGACGATTGTCGCCTGCAAGGACACAACCCGTCATCGCATCGGAGCGGAGCCGCATGGACGAACGACTGAGAGGCGTCGCGGAATTTGTCGACGTGGTGG
The DNA here is from genome assembly GCF_001718695.1 of Burkholderia ubonensis. NCBI lineage: Bacteria > Pseudomonadati > Pseudomonadota > Betaproteobacteria > Burkholderiales > Burkholderiaceae > Burkholderia > Burkholderia ubonensis. Next base: position 283,238 of record NZ_CP013422.1, read on the forward strand.
AATCGGGCAGCTTCGCGGCGGCGGCGCTGCGGATCGGCGTGACGCGCTCGGCCGTCGCGAAGATCGTCGCGCGGCTCGAGCGGCGTCTCGGCGTGCGGCTCTTGCAGCGCACGACGCGCCGCCTGAGCCTGACCGACGAAGGGCTCGTGTACTACGAGCAATGCCGCCGCGTGCTGGCCGAGCTCGGCGAGACGGAGGCCGCGCTCGACGCGGGACGCCGCGAGCCGTCCGGGAGGCTGCGCATCAGCGCGCCGGTGCTGTTCGGCCGGCAGTGCGTCGCGCCGGTCATGCGGCGGCTGGTCGAGCGTCATCCGCGGCTCGAGGTCGAGATGTCGTTCAGCGATCGCATCGCGGATCTCGTCAACGACGGCTTCGACGTCGCGGTGCGCGTCGGCCCGCTCGTCGATACGACCGCGCTCGTCTGCCGCCCGCTCGGCATGCAGCAGATGGGCATCTGCGCGTCGCCTGCCTATCTGGCGCGACACGGCCGGCCAGCCGGGGTCGAGGATCTCGCGTCGCACGTCGGCATCGCGTACGCGCGCGGCGGGCAGCCGTCGCCGTGGCGCGTCATCGGCGCCGACGGCACGGTGCGGGAGCATCGCCCGGCCGGCCGCCTGCGGCTGGACGACCTGCAGGCGATCGCGGACGCCGCCGCGGCCGGCGCGGGGCTCGCGTGGCTGCCATGCTGGCTGATGGCGCCGTATCTGCGCGACGGCCGCCTCGCGCTCGTGATGGACAGCGACAGCGTGGGGAGCGCGGAAGTGTTCGCGGTGCGGCCGGCGTCGCGCCACGTACCGTCGAAGGTGCGTGTCGTCGTCGATGCGCTCGTCGACGAGATTCCGCAGATGCTCGCGTCCGACGACGCCGACGGAGAACGCGCGCCGCGACGCGCGAGCCGCACGCGGTAGCCACGGCGCACGTACGCCAGCACGATGCGCGGGCGCGAGCATTCGGCTATCGGCGAAAGCGCGTGGGCGTACGCGGATGGCCGCGCATGGCGGTTGCGGCAACCGGCTCGTATCCGGCGATGCCCGACCTCGTTGAGCGCAAGAGCAGTGACCCGTCACCGCGTCACAGCGCTTCCACCAGCAACCGGTTGCTGTTCCCGCAATACTCATGACACGCGGCGCGCGCGGCGATCGACGCGCCGTGCACGAACTTCGGCGCATCCGCGCGCCGTGACATCGACACCACGATCGACGGGGGCAACGGCTGCAGCGGCAGCTCGACCACCTCGCCGCGCTCGATCAGCGCATCGACGAACAGCACCGGAATCGCCGCGACGCCGAACCCGTCGCGCACCAGCTGCACGATGACCGAGATCGACGGCGAGCCGGTGATGCGCGTCTCCGACAGCGGCACGCCGTGCGCGTGCGCGAGCGTGCGCACGATGTCCTCGAGCGCGCGATGCGGCGCGGTCCCGCGCCCGTAGGTGAGGATCGGCTGACGCAGCACCTGCCGCGCGAGGCCCGTGCGCGTGTTCGGCAGCAGCCCCGCGCGGGCGATCCAGCGCACCGGATAGTTCGCGAGCGCGTCGCACACCACCGACGGCTCGTCGCTGCCTTCCACCCGAATGATCAGATCGAGCTCGCCGGCCATCAGCCGGCGCTGCAGCACGACGCTGACGTCGACGGTCAGGTCGACCTCCAGTTGCGGATAGTCGGCGGCGAGCCGGCGCAGGTAGTGCGGCAGCCAGCTGTGCACGACCGTCTCGATCACGCCGAGCCGCAGCTTGCCGCGCAACGCGCTGTCGCCGGCCGCGGCCGCCTGCAGCTCCTGCGTCGCGGCGACGACGGCCTTCGCGTAGCCGAGCAGGTATTCGCCGTGCGCGGTGAGGCGGAATTCGCGGCTGTCGCGGTCGACGAGCACCGTCTGCAACTCGTCCTCGAGCGCCTTCACGCGCTGCGAGATCGCGGCCGGCGTCGCATGCAGCGCAGCCGCCGTGGTGCGGAAGCTGCGCAGCTTCGCGAGCGTGACGAAGGTTTCGAGAAAGCGCGTGTTCATGGGCGATCGGTGGACGTGGGACGCGCAGCTTGCCGGTGAAGAAAACTGAACGGGATCGGGGAAGACCCCGATACGCGTTAAGGAATTCTATACACCGGCAGCAAAAAAACTCGTTGGCCGGCCAATTTTTTCTTTCCTATTCTTCGCCGTATCCGCTGACGCAAGCGCGTCATCCCGACCACCGACCGATCTTCAGAGCACCTACATGACCCCTTCAGAATTCCGCCGGTCCGTACGCAGCGGCGCGTTCCGCGGCCCGACGGCCGGCCAGTGCGGGCCGTTCGCGCAGGCGAACCTCGCCATCCTGCCGAACGCGCATGCGCACGATTTCCTGCGCTTCTGTCATGCGAATCCGAAGGCGTGTCCGCTGCTGGGTGTCGGCGAGCCGGGCGCGTTCCGGGTCGACGTGCTCGGCGCGGATCTCGACGTGCGCACCGACGTGCCGAGCTACAACGTGTACCGCGACGGCCGGCTGACCGAGCGCGTCGATTCGCTCGAAGCGCTGTGGCGCGACGATTTCGTCGTGTTCGCGATCGGCTGCTCGTTCTCGTTCGAGGACATGCTCGCACGCGAAGGGATCGCGCTGCGCCATATCGAAGAAGGCCGCAACGTGCCGATGTACCGCACGTCGATTCCGAACCGCCGGGCGGGCATCTTCGGCGGCCAGCTGGTCGTGTCGATGCGCCCGCTGCGCGGCGCCGACGCGATTCGCGCGGTGCAGATCACGAGCCGCTTTCCCGGCGTGCACGGCGCGCCCATCCATATCGGCCATCCGCGGGCGTTGGGCATCGCCGATCTCGGCGCGCCCGATTTCGGCGACGCGGTGACGGTGCGCGACGACGAGCTGCCGGTGTTCTGGGCGTGCGGCGTGACGCCGCAAACCGCGCTGATGGAAGCGAAGCTGCCGCTCGCGATCGCGCATACGCCCGGCTACATGCTGATCACCGACATGACGAACGCGTCGCTCGCGGTGTTCTGAGCCGGCGTCCGCCGGCGCGACTTACCCGACGCGCATCGACCGAACCGCACACTTCGACAGGAGCTTCACCATGGAAAGCAAGACGCTCGCGGCGCCCGCCGCCGATCCGACGGGCCCCGCACGCAACGACAACGGCCTGTTCGGATGGTATGCGCACGCGCAGCCGCGCGAGCGCCGCGCGTTCTGGAGCTGCAAGGTCGGCTACATGCTCGACGGGATGGACACGCAGATGCTGTCGTTCGTGATCCCGACGCTCGTCGCGACGTGGGGCATTTCGCTCGCGGACGCCGGCTTCATCGGCACGATGACGCTGCTCGCATCGGCGCTCGGCGGCTGGCTCGCGGGCATCCTGTCGGACCGGATCGGCCGCGTGCGCACGCTGCAGCTGACCGTGCTGTGGTTCGCGGTGTTCACCGCAATGTGCGGGCTCGCGCAGAACTACTCGCAGCTGCTCGCGGCGCGCGCGCTGATGGGCTTCGGCTTCGGCGGCGAATGGACGGCCGGCGCGGTGCTGATCGGCGAAGTGATCCGCGCGCGCGACCGCGGCAAGGCGGTCGGGCTCGTGCAGTCGGGCTGGGCGATCGGCTGGGGCCTGGCGGCGCTGCTGTATGCGCTGCTGTTCTCGGTGCTGCCGGCCGAGCAGGCATGGCGCGCGCTGTTCCTCGTCGGCCTCGCGCCCGCGCTGCTGGTGGTCGTGATCCGTCGCTACGTGAAGGAGCCGGACGTCTACGAAAAGGAGAAGGCCGCGCAGCGCGCGACCGACGCGCCGCGCCTCACCGAAATCTTCGCGCCGAAGCTGCTGTCGACCACGCTGCGCGCGGCGCTGCTGACCACCGGCGCGCAGGGTGGCTATTACGCGATCACGACGTGGCTGCCGACGTTCCTGAAGACCGAGCGGCACCTGACCGTGATGGGCACGGGCGGCTATCTCGCGACGATCATCGTCGGCTCGTGGATCGGCTATCTGACGAGCGCCTACCTGACCGACCGTCTCGGCCGCAAGCCGAACTTCATCCTGTTCGCGCTCGGCTCGATGGTGATCGCATTCGCCTACACGTCGCCGGCGCTGCATCTGACGAACACGTCGATGCTGTGGCTCGGCTTTCCGCTCGGCTTCTTCGCGTCGGGCATCTTCTCCGGGATGGGCGCGTTCCTCACCGAGCTGTTCCCGACCCGCGTGCGCGGCTCGGGGCAGGGCTTCTGCTACAACGTCGGCCGCGCAGTCGGCGCGCTGTTTCCGTTCCTGATCGGCGCGCTGTCGAAGCACTACGGGCTCGGCGCGAGCATCGGCATCTTCGCGGTCGCCGCGTACGGCGTGTTGATCGTCGCCGCGCTGACGCTGCCCGAAACGCGCGGCCGCGAACTCGACGCCGCGTAAGCGCACCGCGCCCGCCGCTTCACCTTCCCACGTTCATCGAAGCCCACCCGCGGCGCGCGACGCGCGCCGTGCGGCGGCGCTCGTCCTCCGCTTCAACGACGCATCGACTTCAACGCCATGACCGACCGACACACTTCCCCCGTTTCCTCCGACGCCGCGCGCTGGCAATTCTGGATCGACCGCGGCGGCACGTTCACCGACATCGTCGCGCGCCGCCCGGACGGCACGCTCGTCACGCACAAGCTGCTGTCGGAAAACCCCGAGCAGTATCGCGACGCAGCGGTGGCCGGCATCCGCCAGCTGCTCGGCCTCGCCGACGGCGAGCCGATCACGCCCGAGCGCGTCGAGATGGTGAAGATGGGCACCACGGTCGCGACCAACGCGCTGCTCGAGCGCAACGGCGAGCGCACCGCGCTCGCGACGACCCGCGGCTTTCGCGACGTGCTGCGCATCGCGTATCAGAACCGGCCGCGGCTGTTCGATCTCGACATCGTGCTGCCCGACGCGCTGTACGAGACGGTCGTCGAGATCGACGAGCGGATCGGCGCGCACGGCGACGTCGTCGTGCCGCTCGACCTGCACGGCGCCGAAGCCGCGCTGCGCAGCGTGTTGGATACCGGCGTGCGTGCGCTGGCGATCGTGCTGATCCACGGCTACCGGCACACCGCGCACGAGCGTGCGCTCGCGCTGCTGGCGCGCCGGATCGGCTTCACGCAGGTGTCGGTGTCGCACGAGGTGTCGCCGCTGATGAAGATGGTGCCGCGCGGCGACACGACCGTGGTCGACGCATACCTGTCGCCGATCCTGCGCCGCTACGTCGAGCAGGTCGCGCACGAGATGCCCGGCGTGAACCTGCAGTTCATGCAGAGCAGCGGCGGCCTCACGCGCGCCGACGCGTTCCAGGGCAAGGACGCGATCCTGTCGGGGCCGGCCGGGGGCATCGTCGGGATGGCGCGCGCCGCGCGCGCGGCCGGCTTCGAGCGCGTGATCGGCTTCGACATGGGCGGCACGTCGACCGACGTATCGCACTACCACGGCGAGTTCGAGCGCGTGTTCGACACGCAGGTGGCCGGCGTGCGGATGCGCGCGCCGATGATGAGCATCCACACGGTCGCGGCCGGCGGCGGCTCGGTGCTCGGCTTCGACGGCGCGCGGCTGCGCGTCGGGCCGGAGTCGGCCGGCGCGAACCCCGGGCCGGCCGCATACCGGCGCGGCGGCCCGCTGACGGTGACCGACTGCAACGTGATGCTCGGCAAGATCCAGCCCGAGCACTTCCCGCGCGTGTTCGGCCCGAACGCGGACCAGCCGCTCGATCGCGACGGCGTCGTCGCGAAGTTCGCCGCGCTCGCCGACGAAATCCACGCGGCGACTGGCCGGCGCGAGACGCCCGAGGCGCTCGCCGAAGGCTTCCTGGAGATCGCGATCGGCAGCATGGCGAACGCGATCAAGAAGATTTCCGTGCAGCGCGGCCACGACGTGTCGCGCTACGTGCTGACGACCTTCGGCGGCGCGGGCGGCCAGCACGCGTGCGGCGTGGCCGACGCGCTCGGGATGACGCAGGTGTTCGCGCACCCGCTCGCGGGCGTGCTGTCCGCCTACGGGATGGGGCTCGCCGACCAGACCGCGATGCGCGAGGCCGCGATCGAAGCCGTGTTGTCCGACGCGTCGCTGCCGGCGCTGAACGCGGCGCTCGACCGCCTCGCCGACGACGCGATCGGCGCGCTGCTCGAGCAGGGCGTGGCGCCCGAGCGCATCGCCACCGAGCGGCGCGTGCACCTGCGCTACCAGGGCACCGATTCGGCGCTCGACGTGCCGGCCGGCAGCGTCGCCGCGATGCAGCAGGCGTTCGAGGCCGCGTACCGGCAGCGCTATGCGTTCCTGATGCCCGGCACGCCGCTGGTGGCCGAGCTGGCGTCGGTCGAGGCGATCGGCCGCTCCGACGCGCCGGTCGACGTCGCGCCGCTCGCGCCGCGCGACGCGGCGGCGAGCGTGCCCGTGCACGACACCGTGCGGTTTTATTCGGGCGGCCGCTGGCACGATGCGGCGCTCTACGTGCGCGACGCGCTGCTCGCTGGCGACACGATCGACGGCCCGGCGATCGTCGCCGAGCGCAACGGCACGACGGTCGTGGAGCCGGGCTGGCGCGCGCAGATGACCGCGCAGGGCAACCTCGTGCTGACCCGCACGACGCCGCTGCCGGTGCGCCGCTCGCTCGGCACCGAGGCCGATCCGGTGCGGCTCGAGATCTTCAACAACCTGTTCATGTCGATCGCCGAGCAGATGGGGCTGCGGCTGCAGAACACCGCGTATTCGGTGAACATCAAGGAGCGGCTCGACTTCTCGTGCGCGATCTTCGACGGCGCCGGCAACCTGATCGCGAACGCGCCGCACATGCCCGTGCATCTGGGCTCGATGGGCGAGAGCATCCGCACGGTGATCGAGCGCAACCGCGGCCGCATGCGCGACGGCGACGTGTTCATGCTGAACGATCCGTATCACGGCGGCACGCATCTGCCCGACGTCACGGTGATCACGCCGGTGCTCGCGGACGATGCCGACACGCCGCTGTTCTACGTCGGCTCGCGCGGCCACCACGCGGACATCGGCGGCACCACGCCCGGCTCGATGCCGCCCGATTCGACCCACATCGACGAAGAAGGCGTGCTGATCGACAACTGGCAGCTCGTGTCGGCGGGCGTGCTGCGCGACGCCGAGACGCGCGCGCTGCTCGCGTCGGGCCGCTATCCGGCGCGCAACGTCGAGCAGAACATGGCCGACCTGCGCGCGCAGATCGCGGCGAACCAGAAGGGCGTCGACGAGCTGCGGCGGATGGTCGCGCAGTTCGGCCGCGACGTGGTGGTCGCGTTCATGGCGCACGTGCAGGACAACGCGGAAGAAGCGGTGCGACGCGTGATCGGCGCGCTGCAGGACGGCGCCTATCGCTATCCGCTCGACAACGGCGCGGAGATTCGCGTCGCGATCCGCGTCGACCGCGCGGCGCGCAGTGCGCGGATCGACTTCGGCGGCACGTCCGCGCAGCTCGACAACAACTTCAACGCGCCGAAGGCCGTCTGCATGGCCGCGGTGCTGTACGTGTTCCGCACGCTGGTCGGCGACGACATTCCGCTGAACGCCGGCTGCCTGAAGCCGCTCGACGTGATCGTGCCGGCGCGCTCGATGCTGAACCCCGAGTATCCGGCGGCCGTCGTGTCGGGCAACGTCGAGACGTCGTCGGCGATCACCAATGCGCTGTACGGCGCGCTCGGCTGCGTCGCGTCGAGCCAGGGGACGATGAACAACTTCACGTTCGGCAACGCGCGCTACCAGTACTACGAGACCATCGCGGGCGGCAGCGGTGCCGGCGACGGCTTCGCCGGCGTGGGCGCGGTGCAGACCCACATGACGAACTCGCGGCTGACCGATCCGGAGGTGCTCGAATGGCGCTACCCGGTGCGGCTCGAGTCGCACCGGCTGCGCGCCGATTCCGGCGGGCGCGGGCGCTGGCGCGGCGGCGACGGTGCGGTGCGGCGGATCCGCTTCCTCGAGCCGATGACCGCATCGATCCTGTCGAACAACCGGATCCATGCGCCGTTCGGCGCGGCGGGCGGCCAAGCGGGCGCGCTCGGGCGCAACACGATCGAGCGCGCCGACGGCACCGTCGAGACGCTCGCGCATATCGGCCGCGCGCAGATGGCGGCCGGCGACGTGTTCGTCGTCGAAACGCCGGGCGGCGGCGGTTACGGCTTCGTCGACGGCGAATAGGCATGACGCGCGCCGCGCGGCCGTATGCGCGGCGTGCGATTTTCCGCGCGGGCGGGGCGCCTCGCTGGATTAGTACCGGTTCCACCGCGCGTCGCGTCGCCGCCCGCGTGCCGATATGGATGCGATTCGTCCGATGGAACGCCGCAACGGGACGGGAATTAATATGCGCCACTACGCGTGCATTCTCATGCGTACGGCAATAAAAATACGGCTTTAAGCGCTAATCCGCATTGCGTTCCGACCCCGGCTGGGCACGTGACCGCCGCTCGATTGCCGCGCTCGTCCGCTGCGCCGCAAAGCCCGCCGGACGCGGCTTCCCGACGGCCCCCACCACGTGCTTCGACGCCCGCGCAAGTCGCGGGCGCGATGCGGCGCGCATTCATGGAAAATCGTTGTCAATCATTGCGTGATTCCTTGACACTCGCCGTCAAATGTGAGTGTCAATCCGCATCGTCATTTGATAAGATGGGTTACATCATTCGTTTGAATAATCCTGCGCGCGTCGAGCGCGAATGCCGGGTCGCATTGGTTGAAAACACGTACGGAACGAGGGCCGCTGTCCCTGTCGTCACGACTGCGCCGCCGCGCATGCACGGTGCACCTGCAGCGACCGATGGCAGATGGCTCGCCTCCGTCTACACTATGCGTTTTTTCTGGATCGGGGCGTGTCGATGGATGACGAAAACGATTGCGCGGTACTCGAGGCGCACTTCGGCACGCGCAGCCCGTGCTGGCGCCTGGGCAGCGACAGCAATGCGCTCGAGCTGGCCGCGCAGCGCGGCTGTACCAATGTCGCCGTCGCGCTGACCGGCGAGCAGGCCGCGCGGATCCGCGCGCTGACCGGCGTGACCACCCACCTCGTGCTCGACATCAAGCTGTTCGGCGATCCGGTCAGCCTCCACCTCGTCGGCAAGAAGCTCACGACGGCCGACTGGGCCGGCACCGCGTGCGCATATTCGGACACCGAGTCGGTCGCGCGCGATCTCGCGCATGGCCTCGCATTTGCGGAGCAGGTCGTCTCCGAAGTCAATTCGCTCGTCGTGATCCTCGACCGCAACGGCATCGTGCAGCGCTTCAACCGCCTGTGCGAGGAAGTGACCGGCCGGCGCGAAGTCGACGTGGTCGGCCGCAGCGCGTTCGAGCTGTTCATGAGCGAGGACCAGGGCGCGCAGTCGCGCACCAACATCAGCGGTTTCTTCTCGAGCAACAAGCCGTTCTCGGTCGAGCGCTACATCAACACCATCAACGGCCCGCGCCTGTTCCAGTTCCGCAACAAGTTCGTGCAGAGCGGCAGCGGCGTCGACGAGCAGTTCCTGATCTGCTCGGGCATCGACATCACCGAGGAGCGCAAGGCGCAGCAGCGGCTCATCGAGCTCGCGAACACCGACGTGCTCACCGGCCTGCCGAACCGCCATGCGATCAGCGAGCAGATCAAGACCGTGCTGGCCGGCGACCCCGGCGATAACCTGCTCCAGGTCGGCATCCTGTTCCTCGATCTCGACAACTTCAAGCGCGTCAACGATCACTACGGGCACATCACCGGCGACCGGCTGCTGAAGGACGTGTCGGCGATCATCGCCGGCTGCCTGCCGGAGAATGCGACGCTGGCGCGCCTCGGCGGCGACGAATTCCTGGTGCTGTTCTCGCGCGGCACGCGCCCGCTGCTGGAGGCGACCGCGCAGGTGATCCTCGAGCGGCTGCGCACGCCGATCCATCTCGGGCTGATGGAGGTGTATACGAGCTGCTCGATCGGCATCGCGATGTATCCGCAGCACGGCGACACGCTCGAAACGCTGATCCGCAGCGCCGACACCGCGATGTACGTCGCGAAGGAAGCCGGCAAGCACACGTATCGCGTGTTCTCGGTGGAGATGAACCAGAAGGTCGCGAAGTACATGTGGCTCGACACGAACCTGCGCAAGGCGCTCGAAGAGGAGCAGTTCGTGCTGCATTACCAGCCGATCGTCGACCTCGCGACGGGCGACGTGCATGGCGTCGAGGCGCTGATCCGCTGGCAGTCGCCGGAACGCGGGCTCGTCGCGCCGGTCGAGTTCATCCAGTTCGCGGAGGAGTCCGGGCTGATCGCGCCGCTCGGCCGCTGGGTGATGCACACCGCGGCGGAACAGGCGGCCGCGTGGAAGGAGAGGGGGCTCGAGACGCGCATCGCGATCAACGTGTCCGCGCGGCAGTTGCAGGACCTGAACATCGTGCGCCAGTTCGCGACGATTCTCGACGAGGCGGGCCTGAAGCCGGGCCTGCTCGACATCGAGTTGACCGAAAGCTGCTTCATCGAAGACGAAGGCGCGGCGCTCGCGTTGATGAAGCAGTTCCGCCTGCTCGGCGCGGAGATCCACCTCGACGATTTCGGCACCGGCTATTCGTCGCTGTCGCAGCTGTCGCGCCTGCCGCTCGACACGATCAAGCTCGACCGCAGCTTCATCACCGGCATCGACCGCAATCCGCGTTCGCAGGCGCTGGTGCACTCGGTGGTGGCGCTGGCGCGCGCGCTGAATTTCTCGGTGGTGGCCGAAGGCGTCGAGACGCGCGCCGAAGCCGATTTTCTCAAGCAGATCGACGTCGATCAGGCGCAGGGCTACTACTTCGCGCGGCCGATGGCCGCGCAGGCGTTCGAGCAGTGGCTTACCGAAAAGAGAAAGTTCAGGCTCATCGCCTGAACTTTCCCATCATGCCGTGCCGTCAGGCGACGGCCGGCATCACACCGTGCGCAGCTTCGACACGCGCCGGTTCTGCAGCATCACGAGGCGTTCCATATACGCGAGATCCTTCGGCTCGATCGTGAACGCCGCCCGCACCCAGTCCTCCGTGATGTCCATCAGTTCGGCCCGCGACAGCGGGAACACGCGCTGACGTGCGCGCAGCATCGCGCGAACGCCGTTCAGCTTCGGCCGCAGCACGTCGATGAAGGTGCGCGTCGCGAGAAACGCGTCGCCCGCTTCGAACGTCTGGTCGACGAGGCCGTGATCCGCGTACCACTCGGCGACGTGCGGCTCGCCGTTCGCGATCAGTTCCCCTCCGCGAGGCGCCGGTGCGCCTTGCGCGCGACGAGCGAATAGCCGCCCATCCCCGGGAACAGGTTGAACGCGATCTCGGGGAAGCCGAGCTTCACGCCCTTCTGCGCGAGCACGTAGTGGTGCGCGAGCGCGGCCTCGAAACCGCCGCCGAGCGCGCTGCCCTCGACCATCGCGATCGAGATCGCGCCGGCGCCGAAGCCCGTGTAGATCTCGAATACACCGTCGATGCAGGAGCGCGCATACGCGACCAGCTGGTCGCGCCTGCCGCTGCGGATCGCGTCGACGAAGAAGCTCAGGTCGCCTCCGACGTTGAACAGCTCGGGGACGAGCGAGCCCGTCACCCAGAAGTCGAATGGCAGCCCGGTCTCCCGTGCGACGCGCGCGAGATGGATGATGTCGGTCACGAGCTGCTGGTTGAAGCACGGCCGCGGTTCGGAGCGAAGCATCATCCACATGACGTTGCGGCCTTCTTCGTAGAACGCGGTCAATTGCGTGAGTTCGCCTGCTTCATGGAACGGACGGCACGCCGGATGGGATTGGAGTTGCATGGTATGTCCTCGTGAGATGTGGTTCTTCGGAAAGCGCCGCGGCCGGCGTCGCGGAAAAACAGGCCCCCGGACGGCGCCGGTCGCGAGGCACCGCCATTGTTGCGCGCGCACAAATGCCGAAATGCGGGGAACAACGCACGAGTTGGGCGCTTACGCGAGCCGCGCACGCGGCGAGCGATGTGATCGCGCGAGTGGAGAGGGAGGGGTGGTGCCGCGCGCGTGCGCTTGCCGCGCGGCGGCGGCGATGGGCAGGGTGGTTTCGTGCGGGGCGAGCGAATGCCGGGCGGGTTGACGCTGGGCGGTGCGGCGAACACACTGGCTGCTCGAACTGAGCGAGCCGACCTCATCGGCTCGCGCTCGTTGCAGCCGGCGCCGATACGCCGGCCGAATTCCTGACCCGAACCCCCACGCGTTGGAGCGCTTCGACGTGGTGCGATTTCCCTTCCGCCGGTCCGGCAGCGGGCCGCGTCGCGCCTTTGCATGGGCGGCGGTCGCCGCCGTCGCGCTGACCGCCGCGCGCCCCGTGCCCGCCGCCGACACGGGCGACGCGGCGCCCGTCACGCTCGTCGACGATGTCCACGAATTCGTGATCCAGCGCGACGGCTCGCTCGAGGAGCACGACGATGCGACGCTGCGCGCGAACAACGCGAACGGCATCGACGCGATCGCGCAGCGCTACGTGTGGTTCGACAAGGATCTCGAGAAGGTCGACCTGCTCGCGGCGCAGACGCTCGATCGCGACGGCGTCGCGCATCCGGTCGGCCCGGACGCGATCCGCGACGTGCAGGAGCCGCGTTCCGCCGGCGCGCCGACGTTTCAGGACGGCGTGCTGCGCACGGTCGTGTTCCCCGGCGTCGAAGCCGGTTCGCGCACGCGCGTCGCGTTCCGCAAGGTGCGGACCCGGCCGCTCAATCCCGGTTTTTTCGGCTACTTCGTCGAGCCGTCGCGCGATCCGGTCGATTACCAGCGGCTGGTTTTCGACGTGCCGGCCGACATGCCGCTCCATGCCGACGCGCGCGGCTACGTCGCGTTGCCGCCGGTGACCGCGAACGGCCGCACGCGCTACGCGTTCGAATACCGTCACGGCCCGTATGACCGGATCGAGCTCGGCGCGGTCGGCTATCCGACCGACGGCGACCGGCTGATGGTGTCGACGCTGCCCGACTATGCCGCGTTCGCCGCGCGCTACCGCGACGCGGCGGTGGACCCGGGCGTGGACGATCCCGCAGTCGTGCAGCTTGCGCGCGCGCTCACCGCGAACGCGTCCGACCCGCACGACAAGGCGCGCATCCTGTACGACTGGGTGCGGGCGAACGTGCGCTACGTCGCGCTGTTTCTCGGCGAGACCGCCGCCGCGCCGCACCGCGTGACCGACATCCTGCGCAACCGCTACGGCGACTGCAAGGATCATGTCGCGCTGTTCGGCGCGCTGCTCGCGGCGGTCGGCATCCGCAGCGAGCCGGTGCTGCTCAACCTCGGGTCCGTGTATACGCTGCCGTCGGTGCCGGGCTACGGCGGCGGCGCGGTCAATCACGCGATCACGTGGCTGCCCGATCTCGGGCTGTACGCCGACACGACCACCGGCGGCATCGCGTTCGGCTACCTGCCGCCGATCGTGATGGACCGGCCGGCGCTGCTCGTCGACACCGGCGTGCTGGCGCGCACGCCGGCCACGCAGCCGCGGCGCCGCACCGCGCGGCTCGCGATCGATGCGGCGCAGGCGGGCGCCGCGCCGTTCCACGCATTCGTCGAAGACGACGGCTGGACCGCCGAACTCGAGCGCAACGTGTTCCGCCGTGCGCCGGCCGAGCGGATCGGTCAGCTCGCGAACGAACGCCTGCGGCAAACCGGGCTGCGCGGCCGCGCGCAGATCGAGACGAGCGATCGCCGCGCGACGGACGGCCCGTTCGACGTGACGTTTGCCGGCACGCTCGACCACGTCGTCTGGCCGGACGGCACGACCGCGGTGCCGGCGCTGTCGAGCCTGACCGGCGGGATCGCGACGCAGATCGAAGGGTGGCTCGCCGAACCGATGCGCACGCAACCATGGACCTGCATCGGCGGCACGTTCGACGAGACCGGCCAGATCGCGCTGCCGGCCGGCGCGGCGCTGACGGACCTGCCGGCCGACACGATCGTGCATGGGCGCTTCGTCGACTTCACGTCGCATTACGTGTTCGACCCGGTCGCGCGCATCGTGCAGGTCACGCGCCGGATGACGGCGGCGTTCGGCACACAGGTTTGTTCACCTGAAGTGTTCGCGGCGTTGCGCGGTTCGCTGGAGCGTATCGAACGCGATACGCAGGCACAGATCGTCGTGCGGGTCGGGCAACGGTGAGCGTCGAGTGCGGTGTGATGGGAGGCGCGGTCGAAACCAACGCCGCGGCAACCAAACCCAGCCCCGCCGCATCGACCGAGCCACTCCCCCTAAACCTCCGCCCGCGCATCGCCCTCCGCACGCACCGCACCGGGCGGCCGGCCGACCACCCGCTTGAACGCGCGGCTGAACGCCGCGAGCGACCCATACCCGAGCCGATACGCAACCGTCTCGATCGGTTCGCGATCGCGCGCGATCCATTGCGCGGCGAGCCGCATCCGCAGCTCGGTCAGGTAGCGCACGGGCGTCATCCCGGTCGCAGCGAGAAACCGCTCGGCGAACACCGAGCGCGACACGCCGGCTTCGGCCGCGAGTTCGGCGACGCTCCAGGTGCGGCCCGGTTCGCGATGCAGCGCGACGATCGCGCGGCCGAGCTTCGGATCGCGCAGCGCCTGCACCCAGCCGGTCGCGGCGCCGCAGCCGCATTCGACCCAGCCGCGCACGATGAACGCGGCCACCACGTCCGCGAGCCGCGCGAGGATGCCCGCGAATCCCGCGCGCTCGGTGCACGACTCGCGCTCCATCGCGTCGAGCATCGTCCGGAGCTCGGGATAGCGGGCGAGCAGCGTGCCGACCAGCATCACCTCGGGCATCGTCGCGACGAGCGGCTGCATGCCGCCGAGATCGAGCTCCATGCAGCCGCTGAAGATCAGCGCGTCGCCGGCATCCGCGCCCGCGGCGCTGCGCGTTGCGGCGTCGACCGACGCGACCGTGTCGCAGATTTTCGCGGCCGCGAAGCCGTCGATTTCGCGGCACGGCGCGTCCGGCTCCGACACCAGCGCATGCTCGCCGCCGTGCGGCAGCAGGATCGCGTCGCCGGCTTCGAGCCGGTAGGTTGCGCCGCCCGACGTGCGCAGCAGCACCGGCCCGCGCCCGACGAAGTGGAATTGCGCGCGGCCGCGCGCGTTGTCGAAGCGCACGCCGAACGGCCGCGCGACCTGGATGCGGCGGTACTGGACGCCGCTCAGGCGCATCCCGAGCAGCAGTTCGCTGACGAGGTCGTGCGCGTCGGACACGGGTGCGGCGGGTGGGGCGGCGATCTGCGGGTCTGCCATCGGTTTCGGACGATCGATCAATATTTGCGGATTGTATGTCATAGACCGTCCTGTCGTCGTTCCTTACGATACGCGGTCATTGGCACCTTTTTACGGAATGGAACGACGCATGAATCCGATCAATCAGCCCGCCGGCTCGACGGCGGCGCCCGGCGAGCCTGCGTGGGGCGCGGTTTTCGCGATGACGCTCGGCGTGTTCGGGCTCGTCACGGCGGAATTCCTGCCGGCGAGCCTGCTCACGCCGATGGCTGAGAGCCTCGGCGTGACGGAAGGCATCGCCGGCCAGGCGGTCACGGCGACCGCGACGGTCGCGCTCGTGACGAGCCTGCTGATCGCCGCCGCGACCCGCACCATCGACCGGCGGCGCGTGCTGCTCGCGTTCTCGGCGCTGCTGGTCGTGTCCAATCTCGCCGTCGCGTTCGCGACCAACCTGACGACGATCCTGATCGGCCGCGTGCTGCTCGGCATAGCGCTCGGCGGCTTCTGGACCATGTCGACCGCGACCGCGATGCGGCTCGTGCCGACCGCGATGGTGCCGCGCGCGCTGTCGGTCATCTTCAGCGGCGTGGCCGTCGCGACGATCGCGGCCGCGCCGCTCGGCAGCTATTTCGGTCACCTGATCGGCTGGCGCAACGTGTTCCTGATCGCGGCCGCGCTCGGCGTCGTCGCGCTCGCGGCGCAGGTCGCGACGCTGCCCGGCATGGCGCCGTCCGGCACGACGCGGCTGCGCACGCTGGTCGACGTGCTGCGGCGGCCGACGGTCGGCCTCGGGATGTTCGCGACGACGCTCGTGTTCACCGGGCATTTCGCGTTCTTCACGTATCTGCGGCCGTTTCTCGAGCAGGTCGCGGGCGTCGGCGTGAACGGGTTGTCGGCGATCCTGCTCGGCTACGGCGTCGCGAACTTCGTCGGCACGTCGCTCGCCGGCCGCGTGCTCGAGCACCGGCTGCGGCCGATGCTGATCGCGATGCCCGCGCTGATGGTCGTGCTCGGCGTCGCGCTGGTCGCGCTCGGCCGCGCGCCGCTCGTCGACGCGGTGCTGGTCGCGCTGTGGGGGATGGCGTTCGGGGGCGTGCCGGTTGCGTGGTCGACGTGGGTCACGCGCACGGTGCCGGATGAGGCGGAGAGCGCGGGCGGGCTGATCGTCGCGGCGGTTCAGCTGGCGATCGCGACCGGTGCGGCGGCGGGCGGCGTGGTGTTCGATGCGAACGGCGCGGCGGGGGTGTTCGTCGGCGCGGCGGTCGTGCTGGCCGTCGCGGTCGCGACGATCGTGACGGGCGTGCCGAAGCGCGCCGGCGTCGCGGCGGCGCTCGCCGAGTGACGTGCACGCGGGCCGATCGGCCCGCTGCCGCCCGGCTGCGGCAAGCATCAACCCGCTGCATCAACCAGCTATGACGCGCGCCTCAGCCGCGCGTCGCCGGGTCTTCCGACAGCATGCGCAACTGGTCGCGCAGCACGTCGACTTGCTCCGGTGCGAACGACTTTTCGATGTCGGCATGCGCTTGCTGCCACAGCGGAAACGCGTCGGCGAGCAGCTGGCGGCCGGCCGGCGTGAGTTCGAGCAGACGGCTGCGCCCGTCGTCCGGATCCTGAGCGATCGTGAGCAGCCCGCGCCGCTCGAGCGGCTTGAGCGCGGCCGTCAGCGTCGTGCGATCCATCGCCAGCAGCGACGCCACGTATTTCATCGTCGCCGGCTGCGGCCGGTTCAGCGACATCAGCAGCGAGAACTGCCCGTTCGTGAGGTCGAGCGGACGCAGCGCGTCGTCGAAGATGCGCGCGAGGTTGCGCGCCGCCCGCTGCATGTGCAGGCACAGGCAGCAGTCGCGCACCATCAGCGTCGTTTCGAAGGGGAGCCTGGCTGTACGGGACATGTTGCAATTGTGTTGATATCAACCTATTGTGTCAAGGGCGAGGTGCGGCAGCCTGCCGCGCCCGCCACCGGACGGAGGAAGCATGGATGCTCGACAGCAGTTGTATCTCGCGGTTTTCGTCGGCAGCAAGGACAGTGCGCCCATGAAGGCGTGGCTCGCGCTGTCGGAGGACGAGCGGCGCGCACGCGAGCGGGACGGAATGGCCGCGTGGCATGCGTGGGTCGACCGGCATCGCGATGCGATCGTCGAGCTCGGCGGGCCGCTCGGCAAGACCAAGACGATCGGCGAGCACGGCATCGCCGATACGGCCAACGCGCTGACGGCCTTTACGGTCGTGCGCGCCGCTTCGCACGAAGACGCGGCCAGGATGTTCGAAAGCCATCCGCATTTCACGATCTTTCCGGGCGAGACGATCGACGTGATGCCGATTCTGCCGGTGCCCGGCATGTGAGCGGCGGCACGCGCTGCGCGCGACCGACGCCGGCCGTGGTCGGACACGACGCGGCCCGCGCGACATGACACACAATCTGGACGGAGACATTGCGATGAAGCTTTACGGATTCGCCGGAACCCGTTCGCAGCGCGCGCTATGGGGGCTCAAGGAGCTCGATGCGGATTTCGAATTCATCTCGGTCAACCTGCTCGAGGGCGAGCACAAGCGGCCCGAATTCCTGCGCCTCAATCCCGCGGGCAAGGTCCCCGTGCTGGTGGACGGCGACCTCGTGATTCCCGAATCGGCGGCAATCGTGCTGTATCTCGCGGACAAGTACCCGCAGAAGGCGCTGCTGCCGGTCGATCTCGCCGCGCGGGCGCAGGCCTATCGCTGGGTCATGTTCGCGGTCACCGAGCTCGAGCAGCCGCTGTGGAGAATCACCCGGCACACGATGCTCTATCCGCCGGACAAGCGCCTGCCGGCCGATATCGCGCTGGCGCGGGAGGATTTCGTGAACATGGCGGCGATCCTCGACAGGCATCTCGACGGGCGTGCGTTCATCGTCGGCGACGCGCTGACGGTTGCCGACTGCGTGACGGCCTATCTGATCGACTGGGCCGGCGAATGCCAGTTGCTCGATACGTTCCCGCAATTGCAGGCGTATCTCGAACGCCTGTATGCGCGCCCGAAGGCGCCGCAACGGATCGCGCAGGCGCGTCAGGCGGCGTGACGGGGCGGGCGCCGTCACGCCGCTTCGTTGGGGCTGCCGAAGGCGCGACTCGGGATCGACGGGTTGTGAGCGGAGCGGGCGATGTCGATCGGCGGTGCGTCGTCGACGCAATTTGCCTCGTGCGCGCTGAAGGTCGTATCCGTTGGGCTCGTGCGCGCGTGTCGAGCCGCATGCGCGCACCGCAACGCATCGTCGAAGTCAAACGTGCTTGCGCATACGCGAGATGACCGCATGGCGACGCAACCTGCCGCGCGCGGCGGCGCTCACCATGGCCACGGAACGCGGTGGCCTGCGCCGTGCTCGACGGCCTGTCGATAGACGACGCGCGCGACGGTCAGATCCTGTAGCGCGAGGCCCGTCATGTCGAACACGGTGATGTCGTGCGCCGCACGATCGACCGTGACGACGCCCGCGAGCACGTCGCCGATCTCGATGCGCGGCAGCTCGGGCGCCCATTGGCATTCGCCGATGCTGCGCGCCTGCTCGTGATCGTCGACGAAGATTCGCGCGCGCGCCAACAGGTGTTCGGGAAGTTCGCGCTTGCCTGCCGTGTCGGCGCCCACGCAAGTCAGGTGGGTGCCCGGCTGCACTGCGGCGGCGTCGAACAGCGGGCCGCGGCCGGGCGTCGCCGTGATCACCACGTCGCTGCCGGCCACCGCATCGTTGCGGTCGCGCGCGGCCCGGATGTCGCAGCGTGCGCTGAATGCCGACTCGAACCCCGGCTCCGGTTCGCCGCTGACGTTCACGTACTGCACCGTGCAACGCTGCGGCAGCAGCGCGAGCGTCCGGTCGAGCTGGACGCGCGCCTGCACCCCCGTGCCGAACACGCAGATTCGGGCGCTTTCGGGGCGCGCAAGCAGCTGCAGCCCGAGGCCGCCCGCCGCACCGGTCCGCGCGGTGGTGATCGCATTGCCGTCCATGATGCACAGCGGCCGGCCCGTGTGCGGGTCGAACAGCGCGACGGTTGCCTGGTGAGGCTCGCCGCCCCGGCCCCGGTTGCCTGGCCAGAATCCGGCCGCCTTGAATCCGAGAAGGTCCTGGCTTGCGACGTCGCCGGACTTGATGCCGAATACGCCGCCCGTGTGCAGCTTCTCGCGGACCACCGGGAAGACGCGCCCGGCGCGCCGACTGTGCAGCAGGAAAGCGTCGCGCACGGCCGCCGTCACCTGTTCGGCCTGAAGCGCGGGCCCGACGGCATCACGATCGAGAAGCAGGAGCTGGGCGTCTGACGGCATGGCGGGCGAGCCTGTGGAAAGATGATGCAAAGTGGAATTCGATGAGGCGACTGTCGTTGAACAAACGGTTGCCTCGACGTTGAATCGCAACGGCCGCGATGGCCGGCGCTTTTACCACCCGTAGAAACGCGGCCAAGTCTGCGTCGCGCCGTCGCGCGTCAGCGCACGGTATTCCGGATGTTGCGCACCGGTCGCGCACGCGTGATTCGGCAGAATCCGCAAGCGGGTGCCGATCGGAAACCGCTTCGCGATATCCGGATCCGGCGTGCCGCTGCGCGACACGATCCCATGCTCCTGATTCGCCGAGCTCATCAGATAGCCGTCGAGCGCGTCGCCGGCT
The DNA here is from genome assembly GCF_001718695.1 of Burkholderia ubonensis. Classification (NCBI taxonomy): domain Bacteria; kingdom Pseudomonadati; phylum Pseudomonadota; class Betaproteobacteria; order Burkholderiales; family Burkholderiaceae; genus Burkholderia; species Burkholderia ubonensis. Next base: position 302,982 of record NZ_CP013422.1, read on the forward strand.
TCAGTGCACACCTGACCGTAGCCGAAGTCCCGCGCCTGCCGCTGCGTGCCGCGATCGCGGCTCATCGCCATCCAGCCCGCATCGACGATCGCCCAGCCTTTCTCTTCCTGGTGGCCGATGACGGTGGTCAGCACCGACAGCGCGATGTCGGACAGCGCGCACACGCCGATGTTGTGCATCACGAGGTCGAACATCACGTACACGCCCGCGCGGACTTCCGTCACGCCGTCGAGGTTCGCCGCGGACAGCGCGGTCGGCGTCGAGCCGATGCTGACGACGTCGCACGGCAAGCCCGCCGCCCGCAGGCGCTGCGCGGCGTGCACGGTGCGCGCGCGCTCCTGTTCGGCGATCGCGACCAGCGCGTCGTGCGTGTCGTATTCGTAGCTCGAGCCGGCGTGAGCCAGGACGCCGCCGAGCGTCATGCCGCCAGCGGCGAGCGTGCGCCCCACGTCGATCAGCAAGTCGTCGTCGGGGCGGATCCCCGAACGGTGACCGTCGACGTCGATCTCGATCCAGACTTCGAAGCGCTCGCCATGCTCGCGGCCGAACGCCGCGATCGCCTGCGCGGTGTGCAGGCTGTCGGCGACGATCTTCAGGTCGCAGCCGCGCCGGCGCAGCGCGAGCGCCTGCGGGAGCCGGGCGGGAATCATCCCGACCGCATAGACGATGTCGCGCACGCCGCTCGCGAAGAACTGCTCGGCCTCCTTCAGCGTCGACACCGTGATGCCGCGCGCGCCGGCCGCGATCTGCGCGTCCACGACCTGTTGGCACTTGGTCGTCTTCACGTGCGGCCGGAACGCGACGCCGAATGCGTCCAGATGCGCGTGCAAGCGCGCGATGTTGGCGTGCATCCGATCGACGTCGATCAGTGCGGCGGGGGTGGTGACGGTGGGGATGCCCATGATGCGTTGCCTCGATGGTTGGCGACGCACACACTCTACGGCGTTCGACTCGCCGCGGGTTTAACGCGGCGGAAATCGGTCATTAACACCAATTTAATGAGGGGCGGGCGGCGGCACCTTCGCGCGCCACGGCGGCGGCGCGAGAAATTGCGTGGCCGCTTCGAGGAACACCCGTTGTCGCGCGGAACGGCCCGTGCGCGACGGCAGCAGCGCGGTCACCGGCGCGGGCGGCAGATGCCAGTCGGGCAGCAGCCTGACCAGCTTGCCGCTCGCCAGCAGCGGCGCGACGTCCCATTCGGAGCGTTCGACGATGCCGAGCCCCGCGAGCGCCCAGTCGGTGATCACGGTGCCGTCGTTCGACGACAGCGCGCCCGTCACGCGGATCACGGCCGAGCGCCTGGCGTCGCCTTCGCCGTCGCCGGCTTGCGAGAAGCGCCAGCGGACGATGTCTTCGTCGTTCTCGCGCAGGCACAGGCAGTCGTAGCGGGCGAGGTCGGACGGATGGCTCAGTGCGCCGATGCGGCGTGCGTAACCGGGGCTTGCGCACAGGAAGCGTTCGTTGGGCGCGAGCGGATAGCCGATCCACGACGACGATTTCAGGCTGCCGACGTGGATCACCACATCGGCGCCCGACGCGCTCGTCAACGGGCTCTCCGACAGATGCAGCGAGATCTCGAGCTTCGGATGCGCACGCTGCACGTCGCGCACGATGCGCGCGACGTACTTGCGCCCGAAGCCGAACGGCGCGACGACGCGCAGCGTGCCTTGCACGTCGCCGTGATCGCCGGAGAGGCTGAGCGGCAACGCTTCGACGCGCTCGAGAATCGCGACGGCTTCCTGGTACAGCCGCTGCCCTTCGTCGGTCAGCGCGATGCCTTTCGACTGCCGCACCGCGAGCCGGACCTCGAGCCGCGCCTCCATCCGCTGCAGGCGCAGCGTGACCGCGGGCGGCGTGAGGTCGAGCAGGCGCGCGGCAGACGCCAGCGAGCGTGACGCGCCGATCGCGCGAACGAGCCGAAGATCTTCGAGGTCGAGCATGAAATGTCCGTTGATGCTGGCGTGGCCGGGCATCGATTAAACCGCACTTGGCGCGCGGAATCCATCGCTGCGCAGCGGTTGTGACGCCGGATTCCATCCGCGGCCAGCAACAATCACTTCCACGCAGCCCGATAACTCTCGAGGGCGCACGTGCTTAAACTTTAGTCATTGGCAACGAACGAGGTGTTCGAAGCCACACAACCAGACACAGTCGGAGGTACGTATCATGAAGAACCTTATTCAAGCCGTTGTCGTTGCTGCTGCCCTTGCCGCTCCGGTCGCCGTTTTCGCTCAGAACACCGCACCGCTCACCCGTGCGCAAGTGCGCGCCGAGCTGATCGAACTGGAGAAGGCCGGTTATAACCCGGCGGTCGGCGAAGACCCGCACTATCCGGACGACATCCAGGCCGCACAAGCCCGCGTCGATCAGCAACATGCGCTGGCTCGCGCACAAGGTGTCGACAACAGCGGTGTGGGCAACAACGCACAAGGCGCCGCAGCGGCCGGCAAGCCGGCGAAGGTCGTCGCGCCGCGCGCGAATGACGAGATGAAGTCGCTGTACCGCGGTCACTAAGCAGCACGAGTGACGCGAGGTTCGAGCGGGAGGCCGTAGCGCTCCCGCGTCGAACCGGACGGCCCGCGATTGCGATCAGCGCAATCGCGGGCTGTTTTTGTATCGGTTGGGCGGGCGTGGGTGCGCTGCGCGGCCGGGATCGATGGTCGCGCTCGGCGCATTGAATCACGCGGGTTTTGTCGAGCCGTCGCGGTTGCCGGTTCGCGCTCATGGTCGGCTGGGCCCGACGCGAGGCGATGCGGCATGTCGTTCGCGTTTCTCTTGCGGCTCGCGTCGGCTTTGGCTTCGGTATCGCCATCGCCATCGCCGTAGAGTCATCGAGCCGACGAACGCTCGGCGCAAGCGCGTTCGAACGATGCGCAATCGCGGCCGGCCTGCAACGATCGCGGTTGCGCCCGCGCGTCGCATCGACGGATGGGTAGCCAGTCGGCAATACGCACGACGACGGCCCGCGTATCTTCTGCTGCCGATCTCACGCGAATGACCGGCCGCGACGGCGTCGGTTTCGACGACGACCGACGCCGTCGCCGCAATGCCGCGTCTGCGCCATCACACGCACTCGCGCGTGCATGCCACGAACGCATTCGCACGCCGATCCCAACCGCCAGCGAACCGCCACTCCGGCCCGGCACGGCCCCCCGCGCTATCGCGGCCGACGTCCTGCAGCAGGCCATCCGACGCATTCCTGCACGCCGCGAAAGCCGTCGCGCCCGTGTCCCGTCCCCCGGACTTCTGCCCGATTCGCCCGCCACAGGGCAAAATACGGGTTTTCCGCACCCGAGAGGGCGCGCCCGAACTACGCGCCGGGCCGGGCGGCGTGCGTTCCGCGCATGCCGCTGCCGGGCGCTCAGGCAAGCTGCTCGCCGCGCGCGAGCCCACAGGAGTCCAAGCCACATGCCCGAATCCAACCTGTCCTTCTTCGGCCGGCTGTCGCTTGCCGTCGGCACGTTCTTCTCCGTGCTCGGCAACCGCGAGTTCGCCGCCGCCGTGCTGCGCGTGCGCGACGGCGCCGCGGCACCGATCGCACCGGCACCGGTTGCGCCGGCACCGGCCGCGGCGCCCGCACCCGCACCTCCTCCCGCACCGGCCAAGGCGCCCGCGCCCGAGCTGCGCGAAGCGAGCCCGCAGGCCGCGCTGCAATTGCTCGGCCTGCTGCAGCGCGATGCGCGCTTCATCGACTTCGTCGAGGAAGACATCGCCGGCTACGCGGACGCCGACATCGGCGCGGCCGCGCGCCTCGTGCACGACGGCTGCCGCGCCGCGCTGCGCGAGCACTTCACGATCGTGCCGGTGCGCGACGAGGCCGAAGGCAGCCGCGTGACGCTGCCGGCCGGCTTCGACGCCACCGCGGTGCGCGTGACCGGCAACGTCGTCGGCGCGGCGCCGTTCAGCGGCACCGTCAGCCATCGCGGCTGGCGCGTTTCCGACGTGCGCCTGCCGAAGCTGACCGGCAGCCACGATGCATCCGTGATCGCCCCGGCGGAGGTGGAACTGTGAGCGATTCCCGTTATTCGATCGGCATCGACCTCGGCACCACGCACTGCGCGCTGTCGTACGTCGACACGGCAGCGTGCGACGGCGAGACGATCGCGCAGCAGGTGCTGCCGATCGCGCAACTGACCGCGCCGGGCGCGCTCGAATCGCGCGACCTGCTGCCGTCGTTCCTCTACCTGCCGCATGAGAGCGAGCTGACGCAGGGCGACCTGACGCTGCCGTGGACCGCGTCGCGCAACTTCGCGGTCGGCGAGATGGCGCGCAGCCGCGGCGCCGGCACGCCGATCCGCCTCGTGTCGAGCGCGAAGAGCTGGCTGTGCCATCCGGGCGTCGACCGCCGCGCGGCGATCCTGCCGAGCGACGCGCCGCCCGAGGTGGCGCGCGTGTCGCCGCTCGAAAGCTCGATCCGCTACCTGACGCACCTGCGCGAAGCGTGGGACCACGCACATCCGGACGCGCCGTTCGCGGACCAGGACGTGACGGTCACGATTCCCGCGTCGTTCGACCCGGCCGCGCGCGAGCTGACGGCCGAGGCCGCACGGGCCGCCGGCTATGCGCGGATGACGCTGCTCGAGGAGCCGCAGGCGGCGCTCTACAGCTGGATCCAGAAGAGCGCGGGCGGCTGGCGCAAGCAGGTGCGGGTCGGCGACCTGATCCTGTGCGTCGACGTCGGCGGCGGCACGACCGACCTGTCGCTGATCGCGGTCGTCGAGCGCGACGGCAATCTCGAGCTGCACCGCGTCGCGGTCGGCGAGCACATCCTGCTCGGCGGCGACAACATGGACCTCGCGCTCGCGCACGTCGTCGCGCGCAAGCTCGCGACGCAGGGCACGCAGGCCGATCCGTGGCAGCTGCGCGCGCTCACGTATGCGTGCCGCGCCGCGAAGGAGACGCTGCTGTCCGACCCGTCCACCGACGCGGTGCCGCTCGTCGTGCCGAGCCGCGGCTCGAAGCTGATCGGCGGCTCGATCCGCACCGAGCTGACCCGCGCGGAACTCACGCAGACGATCCTCGAAGGCTTCTTCCCGCAGGTCGACGCGGCCGCGCGCCCGATCAGCCGCGCGCGCGTCGGCCTCACGCAGCTCGGCCTGCCGTATGCGCAGGACGCGGGCATCACGCGCCATCTCGCGGCGTTCCTCGGCCGCCAGGTCGCGGCGCTCGACACGCTCGAAGGCGTCGAGCGCGCACTGCCGGCAGGTGCGACGTTCCTGCACCCGACCGCGGTGCTGTTCAACGGCGGCGTGTTCAAGTCGTCGCTCCTCACGCAGCGCGTGCTCGATACGCTCAACAGCTGGCTCGCCGCCGAAGGCGCGGCGCCCGCGCGCCTGCTCGAAGGCGCGGATCTCGACCTCGCGGTCGCGCGCGGCGCCGCGTACTACGGCTACGTGAAGCGCGGCCGCGGCGTGCGGATTCGCGGCGGCACGGCGCGCGCGTACTACGTCGCGATCGAATCGGCGATGCCGGCGGTGCCGGGGCTCGAGCCGCCGGTGCAGGCGCTGTGCGTCGCGCCGTTCGGCATGGAGGAAGGCACCGACGCGGCGCTGCCGCCGCAGGAGTTCGGCCTCGTCGTCGGCGAGCCGGTGCATTTCCGCTTCTTCGGGTCGTCGGTGCGCCGCCAGGACCAGGTCGGCACGCTGCTCGACTACTGGTCGCCGGAGGAGCTGCAGGAACTCGAGGAGATCCAGGCGACGCTGCCGGCCGACGGCCGCACGGTCGGCGAGATCGTGCCCGTGAAGCTGCACGCGCGCGTGACCGAGGCCGGCACGCTCGAGCTCGAGGCGATCCCGAGCGGCACCGACGAGCGCTGGAAGGTCGAGTTCGACGTGCGCGGCGCCGCCTGAGCGCGATGAAGCGCTATACGGTCGGCATCGACCTCGGCACGAGCAATACGGTCGTCGCGTACGTCGAGAACGGCTCGGATGCGATCCGCGTGTTCGATGTCGAGCAACTCGTCGGCCCCGGCGAGGTCGGCGCGCAGCCGTTGCTGCCGTCGGTGCGCTATCACCCGGCGGCGGGCGAGTTGCCGGCGGACGCGCTGCGCTTGCCGTGGCAGGCCGTCGAGGCGGCCGGCGCAGTGGGTGCGGCGGGGGCGACGGGTGCGGCTGGCGCTGGCGGGGCACATGCGACGAACGCCGCCGGCGCGCCGCCGGCCGTGATCGGCCGCTATGCGCGTGCGCTCGGCGCGCAGGTGCCGGGCCGGCTCGTCGCCAGCGCGAAAAGCTGGCTGTCGCACGCGTCGGTCGACCGGCTCGCGCCGATCCTGCCGTGGGGCGCGGCCGACGGCGTCGACAAGATATCGCCGGTCGACGCGAGCGCCAGCTATCTCGCGCACGTGCGCGACGCGTGGGACGCGCATTTCCCCGATGCGCCGCTCGCCGAGCAGGACGTGATCCTCACGGTGCCCGCGTCGTTCGACGACGGCGCGCGCGCGCTGACGGTCGAGGCCGCACGTCTCGCAAGGCTGCCCGCGCTGCGCCTGCTCGAAGAGCCGCAGGCTGCGTTCTACGACTGGCTGTACCGCCACCGCGCGTCGCTGCGCGATACGCTCGCAGGCGCCCGGCGCGTGCTGATCTGCGACGTCGGCGGCGGCACGACCGACCTGACGCTGGTCGACGTCGCGCTCGGCGGCGACGGCGAGCCCGCGCTGACGCGGATCGGCGTCGGCAATCACCTGATGCTCGGCGGCGACAACATGGACCTCGCGCTCGCGCGGCTCGTCGAGACGCGCCTGACCGAGCCCGGCGCGCGGCTGTCGGCCGCGAGCCTGTCGCAGCTCGTCGAGCGCTGCCGCGCGGCCAAGGAGCGCCTGCTCGGCGACGATGCGCCCGATGCGGTCACGGTCACGCTGCTCGGCGCGGGCAGCCGCCTGATCGGCGGCGCGCGCTCGGCGGAGCTGACGCGGCAGGAGGTCGAGCAGATCGTCGTCGACGGCTTCTTCCCGCAGGTGGCGGCCGACGCGCTGCCGCGCCGCGCACGCAGCGCGATCGTCGAGTTCGGGCTGCCGTACGCGAGCGATGCGGCCGTCACGCGGCACGTCGCCGCGTTTCTCGCGCGGCACGCGGAAGGCCCGCTGCCCGACACGCTGCTGCTCAACGGCGGCGTGTTTCGCGCGGGCGCGCTCGCCGGCCGTCTCGCGCAGACGCTCGGCGCGTGGCGCGGCCAGCCGCTCAACGTGTTGCAGAACACGCAGCCGGACATCGCGGTTGCGCGCGGCGCGGTCGCGTACGGCCTCGCGCGCGCGGGGCACGCGCCGCGCATCGGCGGCGGCTCGCCGCGCAGCTATTTCCTCGTGCTCGACGACGGCGGCGATGCCGCCGCCGAAGCGCGCGGCGTATGCCTGCTGCCGCGCGGCACCGAAGAGGGCCGCGAAATCCGGCTGGAAGACCGCACGTTCGCGCTGCAGCTTGGGGCGCCGGTGCGTTTCCACCTCGTGTCGACGGTTGCTGATACGGCGTACCGTCCCGGCGATCTGGTGACGCTCGGCGACGGCGATTTCGTCCGGCTGCCGCCGATCGCGACGGTCATCGACCGGCAGGCGGGCGGCGGCGCACGCGAAACACCGGTGAAGCTCACGGCGTCGCTGACCGAAGTCGGCACGCTCGAAATGCACTGCATCGCGACGGATGACGCGGCGCAGCGCTGGCGCCTCGAATTCCAGTTGCGCGGCGACGCGGCGACTCGAGGCGACGTGGACATGCCCTTGCGGCATCCGCAACTCGATCAGGCGATCGAACTGATCGACCGCTCGTTCGGCGGCCGCTCGGCGGACGTCACGCCGAAGGACACGCGCCGGCTGCGCGCGCAGCTCGAGCAGCTGCTCGGCCCGCGCGACGAATGGGACGTCGCGCTCGCGCGCGAGCTGTTCGACGCGCTGCTCGCGCGGGCGCGCCGTCGGCGGCGCTCGGCCGATCACGAGCGCGCGTGGCTGAACCTCGCCGGCTATTGCGTGCGCCCGGGCTTTGGCCATCCGCTCGACGCGTGGCGCATCGAGCAGCTGTGGCCGCTGTTCGACGACGGCATCCAGTACGTGAACGACGGGCAGGTGTGGTCCGAATGGTGGACGCTGTGGCGGCGCGCGGCAGGCGGGCTCGACGAGGATGCGCAGACGCAGATCCGCGACGCGATTGCGTTTCTCGAACCGGCCGACGGCAAGCGGCGCAAGCTGCCGTTCGATCCGGCCAAGGTCGGGCCGGCCGACATGACGCGCTTGTCCGCGTCGCTCGAGCGGTTGCCGGTCGAGCGCAAGATCGAGCTTGCCGAGCGGCTGACCGCGCTGCTGCAGAAGCCGTCCGACTGCGCGCTCGGCGCGTGGGCGCTCGGCCGCGTCGGCGCGCGCCAGCCGTTCTACGGCAGCGCGCATGGCGTCGTGCCGGCCGACGTTGCAGGCAGCCTGCTCGACGCGCTGTTCGCGCTCGACTGGAAGCAGGTCGAGCCGGCCGCGTTCGCGGCCGCGCAGATCGCGCGGATGACGGGCGATCGCGAACGCGATCTGCCGGACGACACGCGTGCGGCGGTGATCAAGCGGCTGTCGGCGGCGAACGCGTCGGCCGCCTGGATCGACATGGTGCGCGAAGCGATCGCGTTCGATGAAGCGGACACGGCGCGCGTGTTCGGCGAGTCGTTGCCGGCGGGGTTGAAGCTGCTGGAGGGTTGAGCGAACGGCCGGGCGCCGCATCGACGGCTCGCCGGCCGGCGAGCAGCGCCACCGTCAAGTGTTCGTCGTGGCCTGCGGAAACACCGGTTCGCCGAGCGTCAGCATCAAGCGGTTCGCCCACGCGAAGATCGCGATCGCATGCGACAGGTCGAGTATTTCGTCATGAGCGAGTCCCGCGGCCTCGAGCGCGGCGATGTCGCTGTCGTCCACCGTGTCGGGCCGCTCGGTTAGCGCGATCGCATAGCGGACGATCGCGCGTTCGCGCGCGTTCGTCCCCGCCGTCGATGGGTCTTCAAATACCTGCTCGATCGAATCGCTGCGTTTCGCGAGCTGCGTGAAGCGTTGCGCATGGACCGATGCGCAGTACACGCAGCCATTCACACGCGACACCACCGTGCTCGCCAGTTCCCGCTCCGCGCGCGACAGTCCGCCGGGGCCGTACATGATCGCGTTGAACACGGCCGAGCGTTGCCGCAGGATCTCGGGCTGATGCACGAGCAGCAGGTAATAGTCGGACGTCGTTGCGTGCGGATGGCTCGCCTCGAGCACGTCGAGCTGCTCCGCGGTGGCGCGTTCGAGCGGCACCGTATCGAGCCACGCACGCCAGCCGAGCGTGTCGGACGTGAAGCCGTGGGAGGTGACCGTGGTCATGCGGCCTCCCGCGCGACGCGCGTGTGCAACGCGCTGGCCGCCGCCGCGACGCGCAGCTGATACGCGACGAACGCGACGAGCTGCGACAACGCAACGATTGCCGCCGTCGTGAATCCCGCCGACTTCAGTGCGGCGAGATCGGACGCGTGTGCGTCGACGGGCGACAGCGTCAGGCGCCGCGCATGCGCGAGCAGCGCACCCAGACGGCGCGGCAGCGCATCGAATGCGTCGGCGTCGGCGCGCGCGATGTCGTCCGGCGTGCCGCCCGCCTCGATCAGCCGCGCGTGGTAGGTCGCGGCGAGTGCGTGCGCACTCGATCGCTGCGCGACGTAGCGCGCCGCATGCAGACGCTCGATGAGCGAAAGATCGGGCAGCGCGGCATCGAACAGCGCGGCTTCGCTCAACTGCGTATGGCGCAGCACCTTCTCGCGCGCGCGGCGCAGTGCGGCGACCGGACTGTCGTCGCGCAGCCCGGCGACCGCGTCGATCGTATCCGGCGCGGCGGCCGGCGGTTGGGTATCAATCATCGTGGTGGGTTCCGGTGGTCACGGGTGTCGTGGAAGGCGCCGTCCACGCGTCGGCGTCGCGCCATTCGTCGCCATGCAGCTCCGCGTTGGCGAACGCGACGAGCGCGTCGTAGTGGCGGTCGCGATCGTCGTCGAACAGCCGGCTCGCGATGCCGCGCGCGAGCCGTCCCGCGCCCGCGCTGATCGCGGGGATGTCGCCGGACAGCTTGCCGTGGCTCAGACTCGCCGCATTGTTGAAGCAGTGGATGCGCGTGACGGCTGGGCATGCGCCGCGCTCGCGTTCCTGGAACGCGAACGCGGGACCGAGATCGGGCGACTCGGCGAGTTCGTCGAGCCAGGTGCCGGGCGGCGGTTGGTAGCGATCCTTCCAGCGCCGCACATGCGGCCCGAACGATGCGAATTCCGTGCGCGTGGTCCAATCGGAATGGAAGCCCGTCGCGAAGATCAGGAAATCGACCGTGTAGCGACCGCGCGGCGTGACGACCTGCAGCCCGTCATGAGCGTCGACCAGCGTTTCGATCGGGCTGGCCGCATGGAAGTACGCGTGCGGGTGCCGCGACACGCGCAGCACGCTCTCGCGCGGCGGCGGTGTCTGCGACGTCAGCGCATAGTGCATGAAGCGCCACTTCGTCGCGTCGTCGAGCGCGGCGAAGCCATGCACGAGGCCCGGGCTGCCGATGCCGGTCAGCTTGTTGATGCGCGGAATGTCCGCGCGACGGAACAGCAGGTCGACGCGAGCGGCGCCTGCCTCGAGTGCGGTACCGGCATTGTCGAACGCGGACGCGCCCGCGCCCACCACGCCGACGCGCTTGCCGGCGAGCGCCGCGAAATCGATCGGCTCGGACGAATGCGCCCAGCGCGTGCGCGGCACGCGTTGCGCGACGGGCGGAACGTACGGGCCGCCGAGTCCGTCGCGGCCGGTCGCCAGTACGACGTGACGCGCGAGCACCGTCCGCGTTGCGCCGCTCGCTTGCAAGTCGAGCGCAAGCAGGCCGTCGTCACGCGGGCGCAGTGCGACGAGCGTGGTGTCGTTGTGCACCGACAGGTCGAGCACGCGGCGGTACCAGCGCAGATAGTCCATCCACTGCGTGCGCGGGATCTTGTAGAGCGCATCCCATGCGTCGCGGCCGTGGCAGGCTTCGAACCACGCGCGAAAGGTCAGTGCGGGGAGCCCGAGCGCGGGGCCGGCGAGCTGCTTTGGCGAGCGCAACGTCTCCATCCGCGCGAAGGTGACCCACGGGCCTTCATAGCCGGCCGGCGCGCGGTCGATCACGCATTGGTTGTCGATGCCGAGCAGACGCAGCTCGGCCGACGCCGCGAGCCCTGCCATGCCGCCGCCGACGATCGCGACGTCGAGTACGCGCGCACCGTCGACCTCGCGCGGCGGCACCCACGACGGCGGGGGCAGGTCGAGCCAGCGCAGGTCCTGCGCGACACGTGCTTCCAGTGCCGCGAGTGTGTCGGGCGTCGCCGTCATGCGGCCTCCTTGCGGGCGCCGCGCGCGTGCGCGGTTCGGGTCGATCGGGTAGGGCGCGTCGCGCGAGCCGGGCGCGCGTCGCCGTCGGTGCGCGGCCGGTCGCCGCGCATCCACGCGTCGTGCACAGATGCATCGTGAAAGATCACGCCGTCGAGGAGTGTGCGCGTCGTGCGCTGCAGCGCGTCGAGCAGCGCGTCGACGGCGGCCGTGCGCGGCTTGCCGGCCGGCGTCGCGACGCCGAACGCAAACGGTATGTCCGCATCGAGCGGGCGTACGACGACGCCTTCGACCGGCAGTGCGACGCCCGTTGCCGGATCGACGATCGCGATCCCGAGCGCGGCGCGCGCGGCCATCACGGCATTCAGCGATGCGTTGGTCTCGACGAATACACGGACGTCGACACGTGCTGCGGCCAACGCCGCATCGATGCGCTGGCGCAGCCGGTGCCGGTTCGCGACCGTCACGATGCGGCGCCGCGCGAGATCGCGCAGTGTGATACGCGGCTTGGTCGCGAGCGGATCGGCCGCGGCCAGCACGGCGACGCAACGGGCTTGCGCGATCCAGTGCACGTCGAGCCCGGCATGCGCGATCGGCAACGTGACGACGCCGATATCGGCGGTGCCTGCCAGCACTTCGTGCACGACGTGTTCGGCCGATTCGCTGCGCAGCTGGTAATGCGGCGCGTGCGCGCCGTCGGGCAGCGCGGCGAGCGCGGCCGGCACGAGCGCGGCCGCGAGCGAAGGCGTGGCCGCGATGCGCACGGGCTCGGCCGTTTCGTCGCCGAGTGCGCGTGCCCGCGCTTCGATCGCGCGCAGGCCGACGAGCGAACGCTCGACTTCGTCGTAGAGCAGGAACGCGCGGCGCGTCGGCGTGACGCGGGGGCCGTGCCGGTCGAACAGCGCATAGCCGAGATCGGCTTCGAGCTCCTGGATCTGCCGCGTGACGGCCGGCTGCGAACGGCCGAGCAGTTCGCCCGCGCCGGTGACGCTGCCGGCCGACATGACCGCCGAAAATGCTTCGAGTTGATGCAACTCCATGGCGCGTTCCGATGATGCAATGTGCGCATTGTAGGAGCGCCAGCATGCGTGATTCATATAATGATTTTTGCTATCGACAGCGCGAAAAGTGCGAAGCGCGGGCGCACCGCGCGGAGTTCGATTACGTGCATGCGTGCCGGTCCCGCACGGCCGCGCATGTCGAACCTCAATCGAATCAAAGCGCTGCGCCGCGTACGCACGCGCCGTGCATGTGCGCCGCACGCCGATGCATCGACGCACGCGTTCGGCTTCGCGCCGCGTGCGATATCGATATGCGCAAAACTTCGTTGGAACGCCCTGAGGCAGATGGTTACATGCCGTCACTCTTTTCGATTGGCGGACGGCTGGGGGGCGTATGAAGGTATCGGGCATCGACACACGCGGCGCATGGCGGCGCGCACTGGGCACGGTTGCGGCGCTGGCTGCCGCATGGGGTTTGTCGACGGGCGGCGCGCTCGCCGCGGGCGTATCGGGCGAGCCGCTGGTGATCGGCGTGAGCGGACCGCTCACCGGGCAGGACGCGCAATACGGCGAGCAATGGAAGCGCGGCTTCGATCTCGCGCTCGACGAGATCAACGGCAGCGGCGGCATCCATGGCCGCCCGCTCGCGGTGGATTTCCAGGACAGCCGCAGCGACCCGCGCCAAGCGGTCGCGATCGCGCAGAAATTCGTCGCCGATCCGCGCATCGTGATCGAGCTCGGCGACTTCTCCAGCGCGACGTCGATGGCCGCGTCGCCGATCTACCAGCGCGGGCAGCTGATTCAGTTCGGCTTCACGAATTCGCATCCCGATTTCACGAAGGGCGGCGACTACCTGTGGAGCACCGCGCTCAGTCAGGCCGAGGAGCAGCCGCTGCTGGCGCGTTACGCGGTGAAGGAGCTCGGCTTCAAGCGGATTGCGGTGCTGTACCTGAACACCGACTGGGGCCGCACGAGCAAGGACATCTTCGCGAAGGCGGCGGCGGGGCTCGGCGCGCAGGTCGTCGCGGCCGAAGGCTACCAGCCGGCGGAGAAGGACTTCCGCTCGACGCTCGTGCGCATCGGTGCGTCGAAGCCCGATTCGATCGTGCTGATCTCGTATTACGCCGACGGCGCGCAGATCGTGCGTCAGGCGCGTAGCGCGGGCCTCGCGTTGCCGATCGCGGCGGTCGGCTCCGTGTATTCGCCGAAATTCCTCGAACTGGGCGGCACGGCCGTGGAAGGCGTCTATACCGAGTCGAACTTTTTCCCGGCCGAACCGCGTCCGGAAGTGCAGGCGTTCGTGCAGCGCTATCGCGCGAAATATCATGCGGATCCCGATTCGTTCGTGGCGCGCGCGTACGACGCGCTGATCCTGTCGGCCGACGTGCTGCGCCGCTACGGGACCACGCGTGCGGCCGCGCACGACGGCTTCGCGAAGGTGAGCGACGTGCCGAGCGTGATCTTCGGCAAGGTGCGCTTCGACCCGCAGACGCGCCGTGTCGCGGGCGCCCGCACCGTCTATCTCGTGGTGAAGCAGGGGCAGTGGGCGCTGTGGGACGGCGCGAAGCCGCAGCTCGCCGCGCGCTGATCCAGCGCGCGCCCTGACCCGCATGCTTTCGACGGACGTATCGTGATGGCTTCCTGGCTCGACTACACGCTCAACGGTCTCATCGTCGGCAACATCTACGCGTTGCTCGCGGTCGGGCTCGCGTTGATCTTCGGCGTGTCGCATCTGATCAACTTCGCGCACGGCTCGGTCTACATGGTGGGCGCGTTCGTCGGCTGGCTGTGCCTGACGCGCTTCGGCCTGCCGCTGCCCGTCGCGCTCGCGGCGGTGGTCGCGGGCTGCGCGGCGCTCGGCATCGCGATCGAGCGCATCGGGCTGCGGCCGTTGCGCCACGCGGCGCGGATCGCGCCGCTGCTCGCGACGATCGGCATCAGTTTCATCCTCGATCAGCTCGTGCAGCTCGTGTTCGGCGCCGATCCGCGCGCCGTGCCGACGCCGTTGCCCGACTGGCACGTGCGGATCGCGGGCGCGACGCTCGGCGCGCTCGACCTGCTGATCGCGGGCATCGGCATCGCGGCGGCCGCACTGCTGTACGGATTCCTGCGCTTCACGCGGCTCGGCTGGGCCGTGCGCGCCACTGCGCAGGACCGCGACGCGGCGCTGCAAATGGGCGTCGACGTCGATCGCGTGAACCAGGCCGTGTTCGCAATCGCATGCGCGCTCGGCGGCGTCAGCGGGCTGCTGGTCGGCATGTACTACAACAGCATCGATCCTGCGATGGGCTTCCAGGCGACGCTCAAGGGCGTGGTCGCGCTGCTGATCGGCGGGCTCGGCAACGTGCCGGGCGCGATTGCGGGCAGCCTGCTGCTCGGTCTCGTCGAAAGCTACGGCGTCGCGCTGTTCGGGACGAGCTATCGCGACCTGTTCGCGTTCGGGCTGCTGATCGTGTTCCTGGTATGGCGGCCGAACGGGCTGTTCAGCGCGAAGCGCGCGCTGCCGCCCGAGCCGATGACCGGCACCTTCCTCGCCGCTGCGAGGCACGTACGCGTGTCGCGCCCGGCCGTCGCGGCGCTGATCGTGCTGGCTGCCGCGCTGCCGTGGCTCGGCGCGTCGCCGTATGTGCTGCAGACACTGACCAACGCGTGGCTGTACGGGCTGCTCGCACTGAGCCTCACGCTGGTGGCCGGCACGGTCGGGCAGATCTCGCTCGGCCATGCGGCGCTGCTCGTGATCGGCGCGTATGCATCGGCGCTGCTGTCGTCGGATCTCGGCTGGTCGCCGGCCGTGACGATCCCGTGTGCGGGCGCGATCACCGCGGCGCTCGGCACGCTGCTCGTCTATCCGGCATTCCGCTTGCGCGGCCACTACGTGTCGATCGCGACGCTCGGCATCGGCGAAGTGGTGAGCCTCGTGATCCTGAACTGGGACGGCCTCACGCGCGGCCCGCTCGGCATCACCGGCATCGCGCCGCTGCCGTGGGCGAGCACCGCGCGCGCCGCGTACTGGTTCGCACTCGCGGTGCTCGTCGTGCTGGCGCTGCTGCAGGTGCGGCTGCTGCGCTCGCATCTCGGCCGTACGCTGCGCGCGGTGCGCGAGGACGACGTCGCCGCACGCGCGCACGGCATCGCGCCGAATCGCTACAAGGCGATCGCATTCGCGGTCGGCGGCGTGGCGGCCGGCGTGAGCGGCGGAATCGCCGCGCATCTGTACAGCTACATCAATCACCAGACCTTCGATTCGCAGGTCTCGATCCTTGCGTTGACGATGGTGATCCTCGGCGGGCTCGGCAACGTGCTTGGCGGTATCGTCGGCGCGGTTGCGCTGATCGGGCTGCCCGAGCTGTTCCGCTGGGCGGCCGACTATCGGATGCTGATCTACGGCGTCGTGCTGGTGCTGCTCGTCCGGTTCCGGCCGCAGGGCCTGCTCGGCACCGTGTAAGGAGAAATGCGATGACCACTCGTCGACCGTTGCTCGACGTGCGCGGATTGACACGCCGCTTCGACGGCGTGACCGCGCTCGACGCCGCGAGCCTGACGCTCGCCGACGGCGAATTGCTGAGCGTGATCGGCCCGAACGGCGCGGGCAAGTCGACGCTGTTCAACCTGATCGCGGGCGCGGACCGTCCCGACGCCGGCCGCGTGACGTTCGACGGGAGCGACATCACCGGCGTCGCACCGGAGCGGCTCGCGGCGCTCGGCATCGCGCGCACGTTTCAGCACGGCCGCGTGTTCGGCAACCTGAGCGTGCTCGACAACGTATTGATCGGCGCCCATGCGCGGCTGCGGGCGGCGCGACGCGGCTGGCCGGTGCTCGGCGCGGCGGCCGAGGTATGGCGCGCGCTGGTGCGGCCCGCGTCGGTGCGGCGCGAGGAAGCCGCGTTGCGCGCCGAAGCGCGCGACATCGTCGCGCGATTCGGCGAGCGGCTCGCGCCGCGCATCGATCACCCGGCGCATAGCCTGTCGTATGCGAACCGCCGACGCGTCGAGATCGGCCGCGCGCTCGCGCTGCACCCGCGCCTGCTGCTGCTCGACGAGCCGACCGCCGGGATGAACGAGACCGAGACCGCCGAGATGCTGCAACTGATCCAGTCGCTGAAGGCGGGCGGCCTGACGATCCTGCTGATCGAACACAAGCTCGAGCTCGTGATGCGCGTATCCGATCGCGTGATGGTGCTCGACAACGGCGTGAAGATCGCCGAAGGCGCGCCGCGCGACGTGCGGCACGATCCGCGCGTGATCGAGGCCTATCTCGGGCGCCGCCATGCGGACGCCGCGCGCGCGGCGGCATGAGCCCACCATTTTCTGGAGCTGACCTCGCGATGACCGACACGCTGCTGAAACTGGAGCACCTCGACACGTTCTACGGACCGGTGCAGGTGCATTTCGACGTGAGCTTCGAGGTCGGCCGCGGGCAGATCGTCAGCCTGCTCGGCGGCAACGCGAGCGGCAAGTCGACGACGATGAAGCTGATTCTCGGGCTGATGCGGCCGGGGCGCGGCGTCGTGCGCTTCGACGGCGACGACGTGACGTCGCTCGCGACGCCGCAGCGCGTCCGGCGCGGGATCGCGGCGGTGCCCGAGGCGCGGCGGCTGTTCGGCGACATGAGCGTGCGCGAGAACCTGTTGATGGGCGCGTACACGCGTGGCGACCGCGCGGCGGTCGCCGACGATTACGCGCGCGTGCTCGACCTGTTTCCGCGCGTGAAGGAGCGGCTCGCGCAGCGTGCGGGCACGCTGTCGGGCGGCGAGCAGCAGATGCTCGCGATGGCGCGTGCGCTGATGGCGCGGCCGAAACTGATCTGCATGGACGAGCCGACGATGGGCTTGTCGCCGCTCTACGTCGACAAGGTGCTCGAACTCATCGATGCGATCAACCGGCAGGGCGTGACGGTGTTCATGGTCGAGCAGAACGCGAGCCTCGCGCTGGAGATCGCGCACTACGGATACGTGTTGCAGACGGGGCGCGTCGCGCTCGAAGGGCCGGCGAGGGCGCTGCTCGACGACGAACGCGTGCGCGATGCGTATCTCGGCGGGGATGCCGTGACGGCCTGACGGCGGCAGTATGCTGCGTGCTCACGCTCCCCGCCCACTCCCCACCGCCCGTGGAAACGTCAACACCACCGCGAACCCGCCCTCTGGCGGAAACGCGAAGCCGACGCTTCCGCCATGCGCTTTCATCACTTCCTGCACGATTGCGAGCCCGAGCCCCGACCCGGTGCGGCGCTCGCTGCCGTCCGGCGCGATTCGCACGAACGGCTGCAATGCCGCGTCCCACTGCTCGCGGGGAATGCCGCGGCCGTTGTCGGCGACGGTCAGCGTCACCGCGTCGCCGGCAGTTGCGACCGACACCGCGATGTCGTCCGCGTGGCCGTGCAGCAACGCGTTGTGCAGCACGTTCGACAGCGCCTCCTGCAGGCTGATCGCGTCGCCGTCGATCCACGTGTGCGGCGCGTCGCTGTCGAACGCGACCGCCACGTCACGTTCGTCGGCGAGCGGGATCGTGCGCCCGAGCACTTCCTTCGCAATCCCGACCAGTTCGACCGGCTGCAGTGGAACGACTTCGGTGCGATGGATCACCATCGCGTGATTCAGCAGTTGCCCGGTGAGCCGGCCGACGTCCGCGCAGGTCGCGCGCAGCGCGTCGAGCCGCGCCGCGTGGCGCGCCGGGTCGGCTTCGCTGCCGAGCAGCTCGATCTGCGCATCGAGCCGCGCGAGCGGCGTGCGCATCTGGTGCGCGGCGTCGGCGATGAAGCGCTGCATCACCGCGATCCGCTCCGCGAGACGGCGCATCAGCCCGTTGATCGCGCCGATGATCGCGTCGATCTCGCTCGGCGTGTCGACGGCTACCGGCCGAAGATCGGCGGGATCGCGCGCGGCGATGATCGTCTCGATCTGCGCGAGCGGCCGCAGCCCGCGCCGGATCGCGAGGCCGCTCGCGCCGATCGCGAGCACGCTCATCAGCAGGATCAGCGTCCACACCTTGAAGCTCATGTCGTTCGTCAGCTGCCGGCGCGCGTTCGTCGTCTGCGCGACGGTGACGAGCGCCCAGCCGGGCGTGCGCTCCTCGGGCATGTAGCGCGCGATGGTCGCCATCCGGATGCGCTGGCGCTGGTAGGCGCCGTTCGCGAACGCGGGGCCCTGCCGCGCGGCGGCGAGGGTCGCGGGGCTCGCGAGATCGTTGTAGCCGGCCACGACGACGCCGCGCGAATCGACGACCTTGTAGTAGACGAGGTCGTAGCGCGACAGCGTCGACAGCGCGGCGACCGGCGGATTCAGCGCGAGCACGCCGCCCTGCACGTAGAGGTTCTCCGCGACCTGGATCGCGGCGCCGGCGAGCAGCTGGTCGTACGCGCGCTCGGCGGCGACGCCCGCGTAGTAGCGCGCGATCGCGGCCAGCGCGAGCGCGCCCGACGCGACGACGAGCGCGACGAACAGCAGCGTGCGCCCGAACAGCGTCTTCGGAAACCAGTCAATGCGCGGCAATCTGATACCCCATCCCGCGCGCGGTGCGGATCTCGACCGAGCTGCCGTGCAGCTTCCGGCGCACGCGCGTCACGTATTGCTCGACCGCGTTCGCGCTCGGCTCGTTGCCGAAGCTGAACAGCTGGTTCAGCAATTCTTCCTTCGAAAAGATCCGCTGCGGCCGGCTCGCGAGAATCTCGAGCAGCGCGAACTCCTGGCGCGACAGCGACAGCGGCCGGCCGTCGAGTTCGGCGAGGCGGCTGCTGCGATCGATCGTGAGGCCGCCGAGCGTCAGCACGTCGTTCGCGTGGCCGCTGTTGCGGCGCAGGAGCGCCTGCACGCGCGCGTCCAGTTCGCGGTAGTCGAACGGCTTCACGAGATAGTCGTCCGCGCCGAGCCCGAGGCCGCTCACGCGGTCGTCGATCGCGGAGCGCGCGGTGACGAGCAGCACCGGCGTCGTGCTGCCCGATGCGCGCAGGTGGCGCAGGATCGCGAAGCCGTCCATCGAAGGCAGCATCACGTCGAGCACGACGAGATCGAAGCGCTCGATGCGCAGCAGGCTGTTCGCCGTCGCGCCGTCGGTCTCGAGATCCACCGCGTGGCCGAGCCGCGTCAGGCGGCTGCGGATCGCCGCACCGATTTCCGCGTCGTCTTCTGCGACGAGAATGCGCATGTTGCCGTCCTGCCGATTCACTGGGTTACGGGTTTTCCCGGGGAGGGGATGTCAGCATTTTCTCAGACTCGCTCGATAACCTGTGCGCAGCCGGGAATTGCAGAGACGGCATTAATACCAGAGGAGACGGCACCATGCAGCAGGCAACGAGCGAAGCGGGAGCGCGCGCATGACGCCGTCGCCGCGCCGCCGCGCGATCGTCGCCGCCGGGCTCGGCGCGGCGCTCGCGCCGTCGCTCGTGCTGCCGAAGCCGCGCACGGTGCGGATCTCGAAAGGCTACGGCGTGCTGTACCTGCCGCTGCTCGTGATGGAGAAGCAGCGGCTGTTCGAGCGGCACGCGGCGCGGCACGGCGTGCGCGACGTCAGCGTCGACTGGGTGCTGCTCGACGGCGGCAACTCGGTCAACGACGCGATGATGGCCGGCACGCTCGACTTCGCGGGCGCCGGCGCGCCGGGCTTCATCGAGCTGTGGGCGCGGGCGCGCGGGATTCCGAACGTCGAGGTGATCGGCGTCGGCGGGCTGTCGACGACGTCGCTGTCGCTGAACGCGAACCGGCCCGGGCTCGCGTCGCTGCGCGACTTCACGCCGTCCGACCGGATCGCGGTGCCGGGCATCCGTACATCGCTGTCGGCGGTCGTGCTGCAGATGGTCGCGGGCAAGCTGCTGGGCCGGCAGCATTTCGCGCAGCTCGATTCGATCACCGTGAACCTGCCGCACCCGCAGGCGATGCAGGCGCTGATCCGGCACGAGAGCGGCGTCACCGCGCACTTCACGTCGCCGCCGTTCTCGACGCTCGAACTCCGGCAGCCGGGCATCCACCGCGTCGTCGGCTCGATCGACGTGCTCGGCCCGCTGACGCTCGACGTCGTGTTCGCGCCGAAGCGGCTCGTCGACGCGGAGCCTGCGCTCGCCGCCGCATTCCTCGGCGCGCTCGACGACGCGAACCGGCTGATCGCGCAGGACCCGCGCGCGGCGGCGGCGATCTATGCGTCGGCGTCGGGCGTCGGCGTGTCGCACGACGACGTGATGCAGATGCTCGCCGCGCCCGAGACGCGCTTCTCGGTGCGGCCGAACCAGTTGATGGACTACGTCGATTTTCTCTACATGGCCGGCACGATCAAGGCGAAGCCGCGCACGTGGCAGGAGATGTTCGTGCCGATGCTCGACGGCTTCCGGCCGTCGTAGGCGCAACCTCACATACTCACAACCGACACCCCGGAGGAGCAAGCAGTGACCGCTACCGAAACCCTGAACCCCGCGTCCGCCGATGAGCGGCACGTCATGTCGAAGATGGCGCGGCGCCTGCTGCCCATCCTCGTCGTGATGTTCCTGATCGCGTTCATCGACCGGCAGAACGTCGGCTTCGCGAAACTGCAGATGGTGCACAGCCTCGGGATGACGGAGGCCGCGTTCGGCCTCGCGTCGTCGCTGTTCTTCATCGGCTACCTGCTGTTCGAGGTGCCGAGCACGCTCGCGCTGCATCGCTACGGCGCGCGGGTGTGGCTCGCGCGCATCATGCTGACGTGGGGGCTGATCACGGTGGCGATGGGCTTCACGACGTCGATGCCGGTGTTCTGCGGGCTGCGCTTCGCGCTCGGCATCGCCGAGGCGGGCTTCTATCCGGGCGTCATCTACTACCTGACGCTGTGGTTCCCGCAAAGCTATCGCGCGAAGGTGCTCGGCATCTTCACGCTCGGCAGCGCGCTCGCGAACATGCTCGGCTCGCTGGTCGGCGGCTGGCTGCTGAGCCTGAACGGCGTGTGGGGGCTCGCGGGCTGGCAGTGGGTGTTCGTCGCGACGGGCATCCCGGCGGTGGCGGTCGCGATCGTCGTGTTCCGCGTGCTGCCCGCGTCGTATCGCGACGCGCGCTTCCTCGACGAGCGCGAGAAGCAGGTCGTCGCCGCCGCGCTCGAACGCGAGCAGCCTGCGCAGGCCGAGCACGCGCAGCCGTGGAAGGCGCTGCTCGATCCGCGCGTGATGCTGTTCGCGGCGACCTACATGCTGATGTCGACGTCGCTGTACGGCGTCACGTACTGGCTGCCGACGCTCGTGAAGTCGTTCGGCGTATCGAGCGGCATGAACGGTTTCCTCAGCATGCTGCCGTGGGCGCTCGCGGTGCTGCTGCTGCTCTGGCTGCCCGCGAAGCTGCGCCGCGCGAAGAGCATCCTGCGCACGATCGCGATCGTCGCGGCGCTCGGCGCGCTCGGCTTCCTGCTGAGCCTCGTGCTGCCGTCGACGCCGCTGCGCTTCGTCGCGCTCGTGCTCGGCGGCGCGTGCATTCCGCTGCTGTATCCGTGCTTCTGGTCGATGCCGCCGCGCTACTTCACCGGCGCGCGCGCGGCGGCGAGCGTCGCGGCGATCAACTCGATCGGCAACCTCGGCGGCTTCTTCAGCCAGAACCTGATGCCGTTCGCCGGCAAGGTCACCGGCACCGCGTTCGGGCCGATGATCGTGCCGATCGTGTGTCTCGCGTTGCTCGGCGTCGGCGCGGTCGTCGCGTGGACGCGCTCGGAGCGCACGATGGTCGCCGCGCAGGCGTGATGCGCCACGCCGCGCGCGCCGGCGTGCTCCTCGCCGGTCATTCCTGTGTGCGCGCGGCGTGGCGTGCGTCGTACGCGATCGCGACATGCGCGGCCGCCACCGGAACCTCCACCTCGACCGTCGTTCCTTCGCCGAGCGTCGTGTCGATCCGCAACGTTCCGCCGACCAGGTACGCCCGCTCGCGCAACCCGACGAGCCCGAACGAGCCGGGCTTGCGCGGATCGCCGGGATCGAAGCCGGCGCCGTCGTCGCGGATCGTCAGCACGAGCGTTTCGTCGCGATATGCGAGCGCCACGCTCGCGCTCGACGCCGCCGCATGGCGCGCGACGTTCGCCAGCGCTTCCTGCGCGATGCGGAACACGGCCGTCGCATACGGCTCGTCGAGCTGCAATTCGCCGGGCTCGACGCGCAGCGTGCAAGCGACCCCATGACGGCGCTGGAAATCTTCGACGAGCCACTGCATCGCCGCGGCGAAGCCGAGATCGTCGAGCATCAGCGGCCGGAGATCCGACGCGATGCGCCGCGTCGCGGCCACCGCGCCGCGCGCGAGCCCGTGCATCGCCGCGATCTTGCGCGCGAGCTGCGCGTCGTCCTGCGGCACGTGGTCGATCAGCCATTCGAGATCGTTCTTCAGCGTCGCGAGCGTCTGCGCGAGTTCGTCGTGCAGCTCGCGCGCGATGCGGCGCTGCTCCGCTTCGCGCGCGCTCGCGCTGATCGCCGAGATCTCCCGCAGCTCCTCGCGCGACGCCTGCAAGGCCCGCTCCGCGCGCACGCGTTCCTCGACCTCGCGCCGCAGGTCGCGGTTCGACGCGCTCAGCTGCGCGGTGCGCGCGGCGACGCGCTGCTCGAGGCGTTCGTTCGCGTCGTTCAGCTCCGCGGTCTTCTGCAGCACGAGCTGATGCTCGTGCCGTTCGCCGGCGAGCGCGCGCGCCGTGCGTGCATGCAGCCGGCCGTTCTCGAACAGCAGCGCGAACAGCACGAGGCTCGATGCGACGAGCCCGTAGGTGCGCCCCGCATAGAAGCCGAGATCGAAGCGCCCGTGATTCAGCATCGCCGACATGGCGATATCGAACAGCCACGCGACCGTGACGATCATCACCCACAGGTCGAGTACCGAATGGCGGCGCCGGCGCCGCCACAGCAGCACGAGCGCCGCGAGGTTCAACCCCCAGACGACCGCGATCGCGTTCGTCATCGTCGCGGTCATCCGGTTGCCGTCCATGATGCGCGGCAGCAAATCGTGGCCGGCGGTCGCGAGCAACGCGAGCGCGGCGGTCGCGCCGGCGGTCAGCGCGATGCACAGCAGCACGGGAACCGCCGCGCGGCGCCGCTGCAGCGATGGGCTGCGCGTACGCGAGGCCGCGCGCAGCAGCGCGTATACGCCGAGCGCCAACGGAAAGCCGCCGTGCCAGAAGATGTACAGCCACGCGGTCGTCTGTTCGCCCGCGTGCAGCAGGCCGGTCGGCGCGAACAGGCCTGGGAAGGTCAGCATGTGCACGCCGGCCATGAGGCCCGTGAACAGGTAGCCGGCCGCGAGCGCCAGCAGCGCCCGCTCGCGCAGGATCGCGTATTGGCCGAGCAGCAGGCCGGCCGTCACCATGTCGTTGACGAGGATCGCCGTCTGGTAGACCGGGATGAAGCCCCACTCCTGCGCGAGCGGCATCTTCGCGAACGGCGCCAGCGCGACGAAGATCGCCGCCGATACGATCACGGTCGCGAGCGCGAGCCGGCGCTCGCGCCGCTCCGGCCGCAGCGACGACATGAACATGTGCGACGGCTGTGGCGCGTCGTCGTCGGCGGCGGCGGCCGGCTCGCGCATGCGGAACGCGGCCATCATGCGTCGCCCACGCCGAGATCGAGCTCGTGGCGCACCGCATAGCGGATCAGCGCCGCGTCGTGCGGCAGGTCCATTTTCTCGAGAATGCGCATCTTGTAGGTGCTGACCGTCTTCGCGCTGAGGGCGAGCGCGCTCGCGATCTGCGTGACGGTCTGTCCCGCGACGATGCGGCGCATCACGTCGAATTCGCGCGCCGACAGCCGTTCGTGCGGCGGCGTCTCGACCGGCGCGTGCAGGGTCCGGGCAAGGCTCTCCGCCGCCGACGGGCTCACGTAGACGCCGCCGGACGCCACCTTGCCGACCGCCGCGACCAGCTCGGCGGTTGCGCTGTCCTTCGTCAGGTAGCCGGTCGCGCCGGCCTTGAACGCGCGCGCCGCGTACTGCTCCTCCGCGTGCATCGTGAGCACGAGCGTGCGCAGCGTCGGCGTGTGGGTCTTGAGCAGCTTGAGGAGCTCGATGCCGGTCGGCGCGGGCATCGACAGGTCGAGCAGCAGCACGTCGGCCGCGCCGCGCTCGGCCAGCGCGAGCGTGGTCGGGCCGTCGCAGGCTTCGCCGATGATTTCGAAACCGCCGGCCGTCTCGAGTATGTGACGCAGCCCGTCTCGCATGACTGCGTGGTCGTCGGCCAGTATCACCTTGATCATGGAGCGGTTCTCTCCCGGATGGCGCCGCGTGGCCGCGGCTGTTCGTCCAACAATATATTCCGCCGCAGCGGCAAACGGTGTGCCCGATGTATCTTTTTGAGACACTTGAGCGGGGAATGCATATTGCAGCGAAACGATCGCCGCGTACAGGTGCAGGCGGCAGCGCCAGACGGGGCGGGCGTTTCCGCGTGGTCGTCGGCCGCCGGTCGATGCCGCGGACCGCGGGCCGGCCTGTTTAAGAGATAAACTGGTGAGCGATTGGAATGCGTCCCGCCGAAGGAATCCCGACGATGGTCGATCTCGTCCACATCCTGCCGTCCGTGCTGCCCGACGCCGTCGCGTGGGCCGGTGCGCAGGCCGCGCAGGGGCTTGCGCACGGCGCGCCTCTGACGCGCGCGCAGCACGCCGATGCGCACTCGGTCGGCGTCGCGCAGCCGGAGCGGATCCGCGTCGTGATCGCGGATCGGCTGCCGTTTCCCGATACGCCGACGCTGGGCGCGATCGCCCACGACTCCGGGCTGCTCGCGCCGGAGACGATCGGCCTGACGCTCGGCCACGCGGTGTTCGTGCTGCAGGGGCACGATACGCGCCGGCTCCTCACCCACGAATTCCGCCATGTGCACCAGTACGAAGCCGCCGGGTCGATCGGCGCGTTTCTCGCGCGCTATCTGCGCGAGATCGCGACGGTCGGCTACGACGCCGCGCCGCTCGAGGCGGATGCGCGGCGGCACGAGATCGGCTGACGCTGCCCACGGGCGCGCACGCGCATCGACGAAGCCGCGCGCCGCCGCGATGCGCCCGCTGCCGGCGCGGCGCACAGTGATGCCCGGCGGCCCGCGATGAGCGACGCGATCCACGGCTGGCTGGCCGCGATCGGCGCGCATCCGCTGCTCGTGCTGGCGGTGGTGTTCGTCGTCGCCTGTGCCGAATCGATCGCGCTGATCGGCACGGTGGTGCCGGCCGGCGCGGTGATGTTCGCGGCGGGTACGCTGATCGGCGCGGGCGCGCTCGACGGCTGGATCACGATCGGCGTCGCGGTCGCCGGCGCGGCCGTCGGCGACGGGATCAGCTACGAGGTCGGCCGCCGCTATCGCGGCGCGATTCGCAACGGCTGGGTGCGCTTCGGCTACGCGAACGCCTATGCGCGCGGCGAGCAGTTCGTGCTGCGCCACGGCATGAAAAGCATCGTGCTCGCGCGCTTCCTCGCGCCGGTGCGCGCGGTCGTGCCGGTCGTGGTCGGCTGCGCGTCCCTGCCTCGCCGGTCGTTCTATCCGACGAACGTCGCGTCGGCGCTCGTGTGGGCGCCCGTGCATGTGGCGCCGGGCATCGCGTTCGGCGCGTCGGCCGCGCTGGCCGAGGCGGTCAGCACGCGGGTCGCCGCGATCCTGCTGGTCGTTGCCGCGCTGGTCGCGGCCGTGTGGTTCGGCGTGCGGGTCGCGCTGCGGCGCGGCGTGCCGTTGTTGCGCCGCATAGCCGCCGCGGGCATGCACGCGTGCGCGCGGCGCTGGCCGCGCTTCGGCACGCGGCTGCACGCGGCGATCGAAGCGCTTCGGCGGCTGCCCGGCGCCGTGCCGGTGCTCGCGCTCCTGTTCGTCGGCAGCGTCTGGCTGTTCGCCGGCGTCGTGCAGGACGTCGTCGCGAACGATCCGCTGATGCGCGCCGACACCGCGCTGTACGCGTTCCTGCAGAACCTGCGCACGCCGCCCGTCGACGCGGCGATGCGCGCGGTCACGGTGCTGAACGGCCGCGACGTCGGCCTGATCGTCGCGGCGGCGTTCCTGGTCTGGCTGATGATCCACCGCTGCTGGCTGACGGCCGCGTGGTGGATCGCGGCGGTCGGCGTCGCGGTCGTGCTCGTGCCGCCGTTCGGCGCCGGCGCGCTCGGCACGACGCCCGCGAGCCTGCCGCCCGGCACGTTGCACGTGCCGCTGCCGGACGCCGACGCGGCGTTCGCGATCCTCGCGAGCAGCGGCATCGGCTGGCTGCTCGCGCGCGACCGGCCCGCGCTGTGGCGCGTGCCGGTCGTCACGGCCGTCGTGCTGTGGATCGTGCTCGGCGGCTTCGCGCGGCTGTATCTCGGCAATGCGTGGCTGTCCGGGCTGCTCGGCGGCTGGAGCCTCGGGCTCGCGTGGTTCGCGGTGCTGGCCGCCACCTATGCGTACTGGCGGGTGCGCGAGCACGTGCAGCCGCGCGGCGCGCTGGTCGCGCTGGTGGTCGTCACGGCGACGGCCGGCGTGTGGACCGTGCCCGCGCAGTGGGCGCTCGATCGCGCGGCGCGTCCGCATGTGGGCGACGTCGTCGCAATGACGGTCGACCAGTGGATGGACGGCGGCTGGCAGTCCGTGCCGGCGCGGCGCACCGAAATCAGCGGCGATCGCGAGGAATTCCTGCCGCTGCAGTGGTGCGCGTCGTCCGACACGCTCGACCGGCATCTCGCGCAGGCGGGCTGGCGGCGCGCGACGCCGTGGTCCGGGCAGACCGCGCTGCGCTGGCTGCTGCCGCAGACGCCGGCCGACGGGCTGCCGGTGCTGCCGCGCTATTCGCAGGGCGTGGACACGCGGCGCGTGTTCGTGCGCGTCGAGCCCGGACAGCCGAACCGCCGGCTCGTGCTGCGGCTGTGGCGCTATCCGTACGTGCTGCAGGATGCGCAGGGCACGCGGGCGCTGTGGTATGGCGCGCTGTATCGCGAAACGCTGCATCGGCCCGCGCGGCTGATGACGATCGTGCGCACGACGACGGTCGACGATGCGGCCGCGATTGCGCAGGCACTCGACGTCGAGCCGAGGCTCGAACGCCCGCCGGCGGACATGCACGCGGCGCCGGCGACGGTGGTGCTCGTGTGGATGGTGCAGCCTTGATGCGCGCGCCACTCCGCTCCCATCTTTCAACCGCAAGGACCCCAATGATCACGATTCGTCCGATGACCGAAGAGGATTTTGCGCTGTTCTGGCCGACCTACCGCGCAGTGGTCGCTGCGCAGGAAACCTACGCATTCGATCCCGCGCAGACCGAGGACGCCGCGCGCGCGCTGTGGCTCGACGCGCCGCTGTGCGCCTGGGTCGCGGAAGAGGACGGCGTGCTGCTCGGCTCGTACTATCTGAAGGCAAATGCGGCGGGGCCCGGCAGCCACGTCTGCAACTGCGGCTACATGGTGAGCGAAGCGGCGCGCGGCCGCGGCGTCGCGCGCCGGATGTGCGAACACTCGCAGCAGGTCGCGCGCGAACGCGGCTTTCTCGCGATGCAGTTCAATTCGGTGGTGTCGACCAATGCAGCCGCGGTGGCGCTGTGGCAGAAGCTCGGGTTCGAGATCGTCGGCCGCCTGCCGCACGCGTATCGCCACGCGCGGCTCGGGCTGGTCGACAGCCTCGTGATGTACAAGTGGCTCGGCGACGCTGCCGCCGCCGAAGCCTGACGCGCGCTCAGACGGCGAAGGCGCCGTCGAACACGATCCGGTCGTCGAACGCCAGCTTGCCCTTCGCGAAGATCAGGTCGAGATGGTGGCTGCCTTGCGCGCCGCCGCCGAGGCCGAGATGCAGGCCCGGATGCCGCTCCTCGAAACCGGCGTTGCGGCCGTACAGGCCCTTGATGCCGAGATTCGTGCCGATGCCGAATTCCTCGACCCGCCGGTGATTCTCGTGCCGGTCCAGGTAGGACGCGAAATCGCGCCGGAAGCCCGCATCGTCGCTGTCGAAACCGTCGATCAGGCTGTCGCGCACGTGCAGCGTCGCGAGCCGCTCGGCCACGCGGTATTTGATCGCGAACGGCACGGTGCCGAGGAAGGTGCCGCTGAACACGATCGAGCCGCGCAGGTCGGTCACGTGCGTCGCGATCTCGCCGGGCACGACGTCGAGGTTGCCCATCCCGTCCACGCTGGTCCATTTCTGGTCCGGCGCGAGCGAGCCCGTCAGCCGGTTGCCGGCCTCGTCGACGAAATGGATCTGCGACGCGCGCGAGGCGGCCTCGATCAGCCGTTCGTTGCGCGCCGCGATGTCGTCGAGCGATTCCGCGAACGCTTCGTCGAGATGCGGGCCGTAGTCCTTGAACAGCACCGACTTGCTCCAGTGCTCGACGATCGCCGGCCGGATCGCCGCGAGGAACGGCGGGCCGCTCGGCGACGGCGTCGGCAGCGTGGACGAGTCGTACAGCAGCACGAACAGGTCGGCGCGGCTGATTGCCGCGACGATCTCGGCGGGCGCGGTGGTTTCGAGGCAGAGGGTCGTCGCGTCGAGCGACGCGGGCAGCGTGGAAAACGCGCGCAACGCGATGTCGCGATTGCGCGCGTCGTAGGCGACCAGCAGCTTGCCCTGGTCTGCGCGCGCGAGCTTGTCGCGCAGCGCGGGATGAAAGCCGAGCGCGCGGTGCAGGTTCAGCATGCGTGTCTCCGGAAGCGGCGGAAGGGACGGCGCCCTTCCGCCTGGTCGAATGGCGCGCTTACAGCGGCCAGAGCGCGGTGCCGAACGGCACCACGGCATCCGCGACCATCATGTCGACGGCTTCCGGATGCGTGTCTTCCTGCATCCACTCGAGCAAGTCGATTTGCTGATTTTCCTGCATGTCAGTTCTCCTGTGGTGAACAGCGATTCAACATGAAAGCACGGTAAGGGTATTACCGCCGCCCACCCGGTATTTCCTGAATGCCGGGCGAGTGGCGTCGATATTAGTCTGAGGATTTATCGAATGCAATGCATTGCTGCGTTTTTAGTCGTTCGCTGATAAACACGCGGAATTCGCGCCTGTCGGCGTGATCCGGGGCCGGATGAAGCCGAATCGATTCAAACGCGCGCGGCGATTTTTTTTGGAATATCGGCGATGGGAGCAATTCAGCGGGGAATTGTATTTTTTATAATTTCAATCGGCGTATAGCGGCTTCTTTTTTTGCATTCGGTCATGCGCAACATGCGCACGCACGACCGGCCGCGCTCGCGCGCCGGCGGTTGCCGATGCCGCACCGGGCACGCGCGGCGCCGCCGGTTTTCTGGCACCATCTGACGGCTTCCTCACGCGCGGCCACGGCCGCGCGCACGGCCGGTCAGGCTGGACGATTCGAACCATCATGGAGACACCGCGATGCGCGCAGCGCCGCCACCGCAGCATGCCGCCCGCGCACGGGCGGGCGCCGGCACGGCCGAAGCCGACCGGATGGCCGCATGGCGGCTCGCGGTCCGGCTGTCGCTCGGCAGCGCGATCGCGCTGGGGCTCGCGCGCTTTTCGTATGCACTGCTGTTGCCGCCGATGAAGGCCGATCTCGGCTGGTCGTTCGCCGAGGCCGGCGCGCTCAATACGGCCAACGCGGCCGGCTATCTGCTCGGCGCGCTCGTCTTCCCGTTGCTGTCGCGGCGCTGGCGCGCGGGCACACTGCTCACCGCCGGCTGCGTGCTCACCGTATCGCTGATGGCCGCTTGCGGGCTGCTGTCGGGCGCCGACGCGCTGCTCGCCGCGCGCGTCGCGACGGGCATCGGCAGCGCGCTGATCTTCATCAGCGGCGGCGTGCTGGCCGCGCGGCTCGCGTCCGCGTCGCCACGCGACGCGGGGCTGCTGCTCGGCCTGTACTACGGCGGCACCGGCTGGGGGATCGTCGCGTCGTCGCTGCTGGTGCCCGCGACGCTCGTGCATCGCGCGCACGGCTGGCAACCGGCCTGGTTCGCGCTCGCAGTCGCGTGCGTGCTGTTCTCGGCGGCGGCCGTGTCGGCCGCGCGCCGCATCGAGCACGCGCACGCGGCAGCCGCCGTGCGGCGCGACGCCGCCGCGCCGGCCGCGATCGCCGGCCCCGCGCGCTTCGCGTTCGCGCTCGCGGGCTACGGGCTGTTCGGCGTCGGCTACATCGGCTACATGACGTTCATCGTCGCGCTGCTGCGCGGCGCCGGGATGAGCGGGACGGTGGTGGCCGCGTTCTACGTGATGCTCGGCGTCGCGACCGTCGTGTCGGCACGGCTATGGTCGACGCTGCTCGACCGGATGCGCGGCGGCCAGGCGCTCGCGGTGCTCAATGCGTTGCTCGGCGTGGCGACGCTGATGCCCGCGCTGTTCGTTCATCCGGCAGCCGCGTTCGCGTCGGGCGTGTTGTTCGGCGCGACGTTCCTGTCGGCGGTCGCGTCGACGACCGCGTTCGTGCGTCACAACCTGCCGCCGCAAGGCTGGGCGAAAGGCATCAGCGCGTTCACGACGGTCTTCGCGTTCGGACAGATCGCCGGGCCGGTCGCGATCGGCTGGGTGTCGGACAGCGCGGGGCTCGCGCGCGGGCTCGTCTATTCGGCGCTGACGCTGTTCGCGGGGGCTGGGCTGGCGGCGGCGCAGCGGGCGTTGCCGCGCCGCTGATCGCCGGCGCGCGGCCGGCGCGCACCGCGTCCGCGGAGGATGGCCGCGGCGCCGGCGATGGCGCACCCCCAACCCTCGACACTCACCGCTCGATCTGCCGATTCCAGCGCGTATCCCACTGCGTGCGATGCGCGTTGATCGCGGTCCAGTCGACCACCGTCACCTTGTGCAGCAGATCGTCGACGTTGCCGAGGCTCTGCTGCATCGCGGCGGGCATCTTCGCGAGCCGGTTGGTCGGGATCTGCCTGCCGGCCTCGGCCGCCTTCGTCTGCGCGGGGGCCGACAGCAGGAACTGCGCGAGCTTCTGCGCGAGTTGCGGGTCCGGGTTGTTCGCCACCACGCACAGGTCGACCAGCAGCAGCACCGGCCCTTCCTTCGGGTTCGCGTAGGCGACCGGAATGCCCTTGTCCTGGAGATCGCCGACACCGGTCGGCGTCAGCGGGAACAGGCCGGCTTCGCCGGTCTGCACCATCTCGGAGATCTTCGCCGAGTTCGGAATGTACTCGACGACGTTCGGGCCGACCGTGCTCGCCCACTTGCTGAAGCCCGGCTCGACGTTCTGCTCGCTGCCGCCGAGCAGCCGGTTGATCGCGAGGAAGCCGTGCAGCCCGAAGGTGCTGCTCGATGCGGACTGGAACACGACCTTGCCCTTGTATTTCGGATCGGCGAAATCGAGCCACGACGTCGGCGGCGCCCAGCCCTTTTCCGCGAACAGTTTCCGGTTGTACGCGATGCCCGTCATGCCGAGCTGCACGCCCGCGCCGACGTCGTCCTTCATCCGCGCGAACGGATACAGCTCCTTGAGCACCGGCGAATCGTCGAGCTTCTGGCACACGCCGAGGCTCACCGCGCGCGCCATCACGCCGTCGTCGAGGAACGCGACGTGGATCTGCGGCTTGTTGCGATTCGCAAGCAGCTTCGCGAGCACGTCCGACGACGTGCCGGGCACGACGACGACCTTCACGTTGTTCGCCTTCTCGAACTCGGGCAGCACCTGGCTCGTATAGGCCTTCTCCATCGGGCCGCCGTTCATGCCGACGTAGATCGTCCTGGTTTGCGCGGACGCGGGCGCGACGGCGCACGCGATGCAGAGGGCGGCCGCCGCCGCGATCGTTGCGGGCAGTTTCATCGTTGGGTCTCCTGTTGACGGATAGGGGCGCTCGGCGCGGCTTCGCGGAAGAAGCGGCCGATCGAGAATGCACTGAGCGGCGTGGCGGTTTCGCCGGCCGTGACGAGGTCGGCGAGCACTTCGCCGACGCCCGGCGCGAGCAGGAAGCCCCCGCCGGAAAAGCCGAACGCATGCAGCAGCTTCGGTGTCGTACGGCTCGCGCCGATGACGGGGTTGTGGTCCGGCGTGCAGCCTTCGACGCCGCTCCACGTGCGGATCAGCAGCGCGTCGCGCAGCGCGGGCAGCAGCGCGCACGCGTCGCGCATCACCGCGCGCGTCGTGTCGACCGACGGCTGGCCGAACTCGCCGTCGCCGCGGCCGCGTCCGCCGCCGATCACGCAGTTGCCGCGCGCGACCTGCCGCGCGTATACGCCGCCGCCGTACACGCCGAGGTTGTGCGTGATGAACGGCGGCAGCGGTTCGGTCACCCACATGTTCGGGTAGATCGGCTCCATCGGCACCGCCTCGCCGAAGCGTTCGGCGATCGTGTTCGCCCACGCGCCGGCCGAGTTGATCAGCCACGTCGCGACGCATGTGCGCGCGCCCGCATGGATATGAAACTGCGTGCCGTCGTGTCGCACGTCGTCGACGGGCGCGTGTTCGAACACGTCGGCGCCGGCCGCGCGCGCCGCGCGCGCGAACGCGGGCGACACGATGCGCGGGTTCGCGTGCCCGTCGGTCGCGCACAGCGAGCCGCCGAGCGCCGCGCTGCCGAGCCAGGAGTAGCGGCGGCGGAACGCCGCGCCGCGCATCACTTGCAGCGGCAGCCCGTGCTCGCCGGCGAGCGTCGCGTATGCATCGAGCGCGTCGAGATCGGCGTCGCTGCGCGCGAGCCGCAAGTGGCCGGACACGACGAACTCGCCGTCGCTGCCGATCAGCTCGGGCAGCCGATCCCAGATGCGCCGCGCGCGCAGCGCGAGCGGCAGCTGTTCGGCCGGGCGGCCCTGGCAGCGCACGCCGCCGTAGTTGACGCCGCTCGCCTGCGCGCCGCAATCGCGGCGCTCGAACAGCGCGACGCGCAGCCCGCGCCGCGTCAGCGCGAGCGCCGCCGACGCGCCCACCAGCCCCCCGCCGACGATCGCGACATCGTAACGGCTGCGCTCATTCATCGCGCGCCTCGTCGGGAATCGTCGCGACGTCGTCGCTTGCGAGCGCGGCCGCG
Organism: Burkholderia ubonensis; assembly: GCF_001718695.1. Lineage (NCBI taxonomy): Bacteria > Pseudomonadati > Pseudomonadota > Betaproteobacteria > Burkholderiales > Burkholderiaceae > Burkholderia > Burkholderia ubonensis. The sequence goes on from NZ_CP013422.1 coordinate 336,105, forward strand.
ATCGGAAACGGCTTCACCGGCGGTTGCGCGCGCAACCGTCCGACCTCCGCCAGCGGGCGGCCGGTTTCGGCGGCGAGCACGCGCGCGGCCGCGTCCGCGCACATGCGGCCCTGGCAGCGGCCCATCCCGGCACGCGTCAGCGCCTTCAGCCGGTTCAGTTCGGTTGCTGCGCCGTCGCGAACACAGCGGCGCAGCGTGCCCGCATCGATCTCCTCGCAGCGGCACACGATCGTGTCGTCGGGGCAGCGTGCGGCGAGCTCGGGCGGCGGCGCGAACGCCGCCTCGAGGCCCGCGCGGAACGCACCGAGCCGCGCCAGCGTGCGCTCGAGCGCGGCCGCGCCGGGCTTGCCGGAGGGCGAGCCCGGCGCGAAGCCGGCATCGTCGAGCAGTGCGAGCGCCGCGCGCCGGCCCGATGCTTCGGCCGCGTCGGCGCCCGCGATGCCCGCGCCGTCGCCGGCGACGTAGACGCCGCGCATCGACGTGCGGCCGGCCGCGTCGCGCTCCGGCAGCCACGTGCCGCTCAGCGGATCGAAGCGGAACCGGCATCCGGCGAGATCGGCGAGCTGCGTTTCGGGGCGAAGCCCGAAGCCGAGGCCGAGCGCATCGCAGTCGAGCATGTGCGCGTCGCCGTCGGCCGCGCGCCACGCGAGCCCGCGCACGTGCTGGTCGCCGAGCACGCGCTCGAGCGTCACGCCGGTTTCCACCGCAACGCCGTGCGCGCGCAGCCAGCCGATGTAATACAGCCCCTTCGCGAAGGTCGTCGGCATCCGCAACAGCGCGGCGGCGGCGGCCGTCTGCTGACGCAGCGGGCTCGTATCGAGCACGGCCGCGACCTGCGCGCCGGCTTTCGCATATTGATAGGCGACCAGATACAGCAACGGCCCGGTGCCGGCGAACACGACGCGGCGGCCGATCGCGCAGCCCTGCGCCTTCAGCGCGACCTGCGCGCCGCCGAGCGTGTAGACGCCCGCGAGCGTCCATCCGGGCACCGGCAGCATGCGGTCGGTCGCGCCGCTCGCAACGATCAGGCGCGAAAACGGCACCGTCACTTCGCGGCCGTCCTGCAGCGTGTCGATACGGCCCGTGCCGCACGCCCACGCGAGCGTGTTCGGCCGGTAGTCGACGTGCGGCAGCAGCGCGGCCATGGTGCGGTGCACGGCGTCGGCCTTCGCGGCGTCGAAGCCGTACAGCGTGCGCTTGCCGCGCGTGAACGCGTGCCCGGCCGGCGGCTGCCGATAGATCTGCCCGCCCCAACGTGCGTTCTCGTCGATCACGACGGGGCGCAGCCCCGCGTCGACCAGCGCCTCGGCCGCGCGCACGCCCGCCGGCCCCGCGCCGACGATCACCGGCTGCAGCGCGGCCGTCACGACGCGGCTCCGGTCGCGGCCGGCTGCACGGCTGTCGTCACGAGGCGCATGCCTTCGGCGATCGGCGTGGAGCACGCGCGCAGCCGTGCGCCGGCTTCGGTGCGCACCCAGCAGTCCTGGCATGCGCCGATCAGGCAGAAGCCCGCGCGCGGCTGGCCGCTGAATTCGCTCACGCGCACGCGACGCTGCGCGACGAGGATGGCGGTGAGCACGGTGTCGCCGGCGAGCGCCTGCGCGGCGCGGCCGTCGAGCGTGAACCCGACCGCCGTGCGTCCGTGTTCGGCGACGCGCACGAACTGCGCGCCGTCGTCGGCGATATCGGTGGAGCGGGAAGCGGAAGTCGTCATCAATGTTGGCCGATCAGGATGCGGTTCAGGCCGTACACGCGATCGAGCAGCAGCATCGCGCCGGCGGTGATGAAAATGACGAGCGCCGACACCGACGCCATCATCGGGTCGATCGATTCGGTCGCGTACATGTACATGCGCACCGGCAGCGTGACCGTCTGCGGCGACGTGACGAAGATCGACATCGTCAGCTCGTCGAAGCTGTTGATGAAAGCGAGCAGCCAGCCGCCGGTGATGCCCGGCACGATCATCGGCAGCGTGATGCGGCGGAAGATCGTCCACGGGTCGGCGCCGAGCGAGCACGCGGCCTGTTCGATGCTGCGGTCGAGCCCCGCGACGGACGCGAGCACGAGCCGCATCACGAACGGCGTGATGACGATCGTGTGCGCGAGCACGAGCCACGCGAACGAGCCGGTCGCGCCGATCAGCGCGAACAGGCGCAGCAGCGCGATGCCGAGCACGAGGCCGGGAATCACCAGCGGCGACAGCAGCAGGCCGTTCACGAACGCGCGGCCGGGGAACGTCGCGCGCCCGATCGCGAGGCCGGCCGGCAGGCCGAGCGCGAGCGACAGCGTCGCCGACGCGAACGCGAGCTTCACGCTGTTGGCGAACGCCGTGATGAAGTCCGGATAGTCGAGGATCGCGCGGAACCAGCGCAGCGACAGTCCGTGCGTCGGCAGCGTCAGCGTTTCGTCGGGCGTGAACGCGACCAGCACGACGATCGCGAGCGGCGCGAGCACGAACAGGATCACGAGCGTGTGGAACGCCAGCGCGACAGGGCCGTTGTTTCTCATCGGGAAGCGCCTCCGAGGCTGCGCGCGTAGCGGCGTTCGAGCACGCGGTAGTAGGTGAGCATCACGACGAGATTCGCGACCAGCAGCAGCACGGCGATGGTCGCGCCGAGCGGCCAGTTCAGCGAGCCGAGGAATTCGTCGTAGACGGCGGTGGCAGCAACCTTCAGCCGGCGTCCGCCGAGCAGGCCGGGAATCGCGAACGCGCTCGCCGACAGCCCGAACACCATCAGGCTGCCCGACAGCACGCCGGGCATCAGCTGCGGCACCACGATGCGCCGCAGCGTCGTGAACGGCGATGCGCCGAGCGACAGCGCCGCGTGCTCGGTTTGCGGATCGAGCCGTTGCAGGGCCGTCCACACGGGAATCACCATGAACGGCAGCATCACGTGGACGAGCGCGATCACGATCGCGAACGTCGTGTACTCGAGCTTGTACGGGCCGAGCCCGACGAGCGCGAGCGCCTGGTTCGCGAGGCCGCCCGTGTTGAGCAGCATGCTCCAGCCGAATGCGCGCACGACCACCGAGACGAGCAGCGGCGCGAGGATGACGAGCAGGAACAGCGAACGCCACGGGTCGCGCATCTTCGACAGCACGTACGCTTCCGGCGTGCCGATCGCGACGCAGATCGCGGTGGTCAGCGCGGCGATGCCGAAGGTGCGCGCGAAGATCGCATGGAAGTACGACGAGCCGAGCACCTCCGCGTAGTGACCGAACTGGAACGCGGCGCTCGGGCCGGTGGCCGGATCGAAGCGGTAGAACGTGAGCGCGAAGGTCATCGCGAGCGGCGCGAGCACGAGCGCCGCGAACAGCGCGAACGCCGGCGCGCACATCAGCCACAGCGGCGCATGGGCGCGCCACGTCGCGCGCGGCGGACGCGGGGCGGCCGCGCGTGCCGGCGGCGTAGCGGCGCTCGTATTGGTGCTCGTGCTCGTGCCGCGTTGCGCGGGATCGGCAGGCAGCGGGCGGGCAGGCTGTGCCATTCATGCCTCCCCGCGCATCACGCGCACCGCGTCGCTGTGCCAGTCGACGCCGACCGGCGCGCCTTCCTCGAGTGGCTCCGCGCCTTCGTTCTGGCAGCACACGAGCACTTCGCCGAGTGCGCTGTCCACGCGGTACAGCCACTGGCTGCCGAGGAAGAAGCGGCTCGTGACGGTCGCGGCGAAGCGGCCCGCGCCCGGCGCGCACAGCCGCAGCTTCTCGGGGCGGATGCATACCGACACGGCGTCGCCGACGCGCACGTCGCGCTCGTGCATCGGCAGATGCGCGGTGCGGCCCGTCTCGGCGAGATCGTGGCCGAGGTCGATGCGAATCGCATCGCCGTCGTGCGCGACGACCGTGCCGGGCAACAGGTTCGCCTTGCCGATGAACTGCGACACGAAGCGGTTCTCCGGGCGTTCGTACGCGCGGTACGGCGTGTCGGTCTGCGTGATGCGGCCGGCTTCCATCACGACCACGCGGTCGCTGATCGACAGCGCCTCGGACTGATCGTGCGTGACCATGATCGTCGTCGTGCCGATCTTGCGCTGGATCGCGCGCAGTTCGAACTGCATGTCCTCGCGCAGCTTCGCGTCGAGGTTCGACATCGGCTCGTCGAGCAGCAGCACCGGCGGCTCGATCACCACCGCGCGCGCGATCGCGACGCGCTGCCGCTGCCCGCCGGACAGCTCGCGCGGAAAACGCTGCGCGAGCGCATCGAGTCGCACCAGCGACAGCGCCGCGCGGATGCGCTCCGCGCGCTCGGCCTTGTCGACGCCGCGCATGTCGAGGCCGAAGCCCACGTTCTGCTCGACGCTCATGTGCGGAAACAGCGCATAGCTCTGGAACACGATGCCGAGGCCGCGGCGATTCGGCTTCATGTGCGTGATGTCCTGCCCGTCGAGCGCGATGCGCCCGCGCGTCACGTCGACGAAACCGGCGATCATCTGCAGCGTCGTGGTTTTGCCGCAGCCCGACGGCCCGAGCAGCGACACGAACTCGCCTTGCTCGACCGACAGGTTGACGTCCGCGACGGCGGTGAGCTCGCCGTACGTTTTCGTCAGATCCGTAAGCGTGAGAAACGACATGGGAGGCTCCGGTTCGCACACCGGAGCGCCGGTGCGTCATTGACGCGGACTCTAGCCAGCCATATTTCGGCGCGTCAATTTCGAATTCTGCTCAACGAGAGGAATTTCGGAAAAATTCCGGTGAACGGAATGAATCGACGAAGCGGGTGCGATTCGTTCCGTTGGATGAAGGGCGGCCGTGCCGCGAAAAACGCACGTCAATCCCGTGCACACCCGGATGCCCGCGGTTTTTCGGCGGGACCACAATGGCGGCTCACCCTGTTCCATTCAATGAAATCATCGAGGAGCGCCGGTATGCAGGAACCCGATTCGCGCGGAACGTCGGCGGAAGCGCCCGTGCGGCAGCCGGACGACGCCAGCGGCGCAGCGGGCGTCGGCATGCTGCAGCGTGCGTTCGCGATCCTGCGCGCGCTGGCGGGCATGCAGCAGGACGGCGTGCGCGTCACGCACCTCGCGAAGGCCGTCGGCCTCACGCAAGGCACCGCGCATCGCATCCTGCAGTCGCTGATCGCCGAGCGCATGGTCGAGCAGGACGAACAATCGAAGCTGTATCGGTTGAGCGTCGACTTCTTCGCGCTCGCCGCGCTGGCCGGCAATCCGAGCAGCATGCGCACGCTGTGCCGGCCCGCGTTGCTGCGGCTGTGCGCGAGCCTCGGCGAGACGATCTTCCTGCTCGTGAAGAGCGGCTTCGACGCGGTGTGTCTGGACTTGTGCGAAGGGCCATTTCCGATCCGGTCGTTTACCGGCGACATCGGCGGGCGCATCGCACTCGGCGTCGGGCAGGGCAGCCTCGCGATCCTCGCGTTCCTGCCGGAAGCCGAGCGCGAGGAGGTGATCCGCTTCAACGTGCCGCGTATCCGCGGCTACGGCGTGCTCGACGAGGTGTATCTGCGCACCGAGATCGAGCGCGTGCGCGAGCTCGGCTACGCGGGTCGCAACAGCGGCGTGCTCGACGGCATGGCCGGCGTCGCGGTGCCCATCCTCGATCGCACCGGCTATCCGGTCGGCGCGCTGAGCGTCGGCACGCTGGCGTCGCGGCTCGGCGACGACCGGATGCCGATGGTCGTCGAACTGCTCAGGCGCCAGGCCGACGCGATCGGCCCGCGCACGAATCCGTTCGATGCCGCGCTGCGGCGGCCGATGCACGGGCTGTCGGGGAACGGCGGCTAGAGGCGGTGCGCGGCGGCGCTGCGGCGCGGCCGGTTCCGCGGTTGGGCGTCGCCTGTCGGTCACGGCTCACCGCTCGCGCGCCATCAGCGTGCCATCAGCGTGCCATCAGGCCGTCGCCGCGCCGTGCAGACGAAACTGCGCGACGGCATCGCTCAGCCGCGCGCCCTGATCGTCGAGCGACAGCGCGGCCGCCGCCGCTTCTTCGACGAGCGCGGCGTTGCGCTGCATCGTCTGTTCCATCTGGATCACGGCCGCGTTCACCTGCTCGATGCCGGCGGTCTGCTCGTCGAACGCGGTGCTGGTTTCGCTCATGATCGCGTTGACGCGCTCGACCGCGGTGACGAGTTCGGACATCGCCGAACCGGCGAGCGCGACGAGCGCGCTGCCGTCCTCGACACGCTGCGCGGAGTTGCCGATCAGTTCGCGGATTTCCTTCGCTGCCGACGCGCAGCGCTGCGCGAGCCCGCGTACCTCGGTCGCGACGACCGCGAAGCCGCGTCCCTGTTCGCCTGCCCGCGCGGCTTCGACGGCGGCGTTCAGCGCGAGGATGTTGGTCTGGAACGCGATGCTTTCGATCACGCCCACGATGCCGGAGATCCGCGCGGAGCTGGTGGAGATCGCCGACATCGTTTCGACGACGCGCCGCATCGCATCGCCGCCCCGCGCCGCGATGCCGGCCGCGCCCTGCGCGTAGGTGCGGGCATCGCGTGCGTTGTCCGCGTTCTGGCGCACCGTCGCGGTCAGTTGCTCCACGCTTGCGGCGGCTTGTTGCAGCGAGACGGCCTGCTGTTCGGTGCGCGTGGACAGATCGACGTTGCCGCTCGCGATCGTGCGCACGTCGCCGACGATCGTCTCGGTGCTCGTGCGTACCTGGGTCACGGTGTCGACGAGGCCGGCCTGCATGCGCTTCAACGCCTTCAGCAGATAGGCCATTTCGTTTTCGCCGCGGATCGCGACCGCGCCGGTCAGATCGCCTTTGGAGATCCGGTCGAACTGATCGACGGCCAGATGGATCGGCTCGATGATCGCCTTCGCCAGCACGCGCTGCGCGACGAAGCCGACCAGCAGCGCGAACGCGGCGACGCTCGCCATCGCCCATACGATCCGGTGAAAGCGCGCGCCGGCTGCGTCGTAGCGCGCCTTCTGGCGCGTGACCTGGAACGATTCGAGCGCGTCGATCGCCTGCTGATAGGCGGTGAACAGCCCGGGCGGCGCGGTGCGGTGCGTTTCGAGGAAGTCGAAGGCGTTGTCGTGGTCGAGCTGCGACATCGCCTTGAGGAACACCTGATCGAGCAGCGTGCGGCGACGTGATTGCAGCGTGTCGAACAGCGCCTGCTCGTCGGCGTCGCGGGCGTGCAGTCGCGTGTACGCGTCGAGCTCGTCGTTGCTTTGCTGGAGCAGCGTATGGAGCTGCGCGATTTCGGCGTTGGCCGGCTGGCCGGCGCTGATGATCTGCGCGACGTCGCTCACGCGTTCGCGCAGCACGAGCATCCGCTCGGAGCTGGTTTTCAGATGCAGCAGCGACGCGGTGTCGTCACGGTACATCGCCTCGAGCGAATGGTTGCCCGCGTAGAGCGCGGCGATGCAGGCGCCGACCACCAGCAGGAGCAGCACGGTGTAGCCGGCGATGGTCGCGACGAGGCCGCCGCGGATGGTGAGTTTGCGCATGACGTTCCCTTGCCGGCGGCCGAACGGCGGCCGACGGGCGATGTGGATGGCGGATCACGAACGACGACGGGCGCCGCGTCGAAGCTCGGGGCGCCGGGGTTACGAACGCGTTAACGGCGGGCGGGGCGCGGAGGTTTTATCCGTATGCGACGTGGATATGGATGGATGCGACAGGTGGGGCGCCTGCGTTCGGTTGAGGGTGGGGCGGGGTTGTTGGTATGGCCGATCGTGCTGCGGGCTGGAAAGTCGTTCGAATCTCGGCAGGCGATTCCGCTGAATCGGACGGAGGTGAATCGCTTCGTGGCAGTGAGTGAATTCAGCACGTGGGCGTGGAACGACGATGGATGGATTTGATTGAGATGCGCCAGGCGGCGCGTTGGCGATGCCGCATTCGCGGCGGCGGTGGTAGGTGTGAAATAGATGCGACAAAATGGTGGCCCAACAGCCATACGCGTCGCTCGTGGCCTTCATGCGAGCTTCGAACACGATCGCCCGTTCCGACTGATTCATGAATCGATACGCCATCATCATTGGGCTTTCCTTGGTTGCCTGCGCCTGCTCGAAAAAGGAACCGCCGGGGACCGCTTTGCCCGACATGAGCGCCGTGCGCACGAATCTCGCTTTCAGCTGCACGCATCAGGCGGATCACCTGCCGCCGCTTGATCCGCAGGCAGAGGGCCTGTTTCTCTACGCGCGCTTTTTGGAGAAGCAGGACGGCACGAAAGATTTCAACGAGGTGGCGCGCTATTACCGGATCGCGGCGGCACATGGACACTACAAGGCCAATCAGAATCTCCAGTCGCTGATTTCCGACGGTTTGGCCGGTTCACCCGATGCACCGAAGGAAACGGTGGAGCTTGCCGTGCGACTGATCCAACAAGGCATCCCATCGGGCTACTACGACATCGGCCACTATCTCGAAACGGGGTACGGACTGGGGCAGGATGCCGAGACGGCACTGCGGTATTTCCGAAAGGCGGCCGATCTTGGAAACCCGGAGGCGCAGGCGTATGTGGCGCAATTACTGGCGCCGCTTGATAAGGCTCCGGAGATTGCCAGACAGATGCGCCAGTGTGCTACGGACCAGGGATCTGGTGAGGCCGCAAGCGCGTTGGGTATCGATTTGAGCGGCGATAAGCTGTATCCGGACGCGGTAAAGGCCTTTCAAAAAGGAGTGGAGGCGGGCAGTATTCAGTCAGCTTCCTTTCTGGGTAACGGCTTCAAGGCCCCGCCGCAAACCGACGGTTTATATTATCTCGCGCTGACCAATGATTCAGAGCGCTCGCGGAGATACCGCGCGATTCTGGAATTCCTGCGCTCGAACGACGGCCGCAACCCCAAACTCCCCGACATCGACAAAATCGTGCCCCTTCCGCCCGCAAAGCTCCCCCGGTGGGACGGCACATTCGAATGGCAGAAGGAGCAGGACGCCGCCGCCTCGCCACCGAAGCCGTCGGAAGCGACGGTCGATGCGATGGCGAAGGCCTACAATCTGGATCCGAAAACCGGTTTCCCGCTGTAAGAGAAAACCGGCAAGACATTGAATACCTGAACGAGGCAACGACAAATGACGCGATACATGATCCTCGACGGCGATCACACGACCGTGGCCGGAACCGTCCGCGCAACGGCAACGCCGTTCGAGCTTGGCGGCAGACACATCGCTCATGAAGGCGACGACGTGATCTGTCCCGCGTGCAAAACCGTCGGCAAGATTCAATGTGTCGGCCCGCGACAGCCGATGACGGGGCCGGACGGGCGGCCTGTGGCATTGAGCGATGACCTTTGTATCTGCAAGTGCGCCCCGCCGCCGAAGCTCGTCCCGTCTCAGCAAGTGATGTCGGTCGATGCGTGACGGTACGCAAGGCCGCCAATCGCATGGTGGTCGATACGTTCACGTCGCCACCCATGCGCGCCGCAGCGGCTCACGCGCCATATCGTCAAACTTGCCCGCTCAGCACGCCGCGCCGGTAATGCGCACCATGCTGCGCCGATAACCGGCGGGCGCGAACGCGGCGTTCAACGCGGCCATCGCCGCGACCACGCCGGCATGCGCCCACCACGCGATCGCGAAGCCGCCGCCCGCGTCGCGCAGCCAGCCGATCAGCCACGGGCTCGCGGCCACGATCAGGAACCCGACACCCTGCACGAACGCGGCAAGCGCACCGGCGAGTCGTGCGTCGGGAAGATGGTCGAGCGTGACGATCAGGCTCATCGAGAAGAAACCGCCGAGCCCGATGCCGACGCTGGCGACCCACAGCCATGGCGCAAGCGCGGGCATTGCCGCGAACCCGGCGAAGCCGGTCGCCTGCAACGCCAGCGTCGCCCACAGCACCGCACGCCGATCGTGCGCCCGTTTCGCGAGCAGCGGCATCGCCAGCGCGCCGGCCGCCTGGAACAGCGCCATCCATGCAAGCAGGTTGCCGCTCGCCTGCGCGCTCATGCCAGCGCTGCGATAGAACGCCGGCAGCCACGCGACGACGCTCGCATAGCCGCTGTTGCAGAGACCGAAGAACAGCGCCAGCTGCCATGCGCGCGGCACCCGCGCGAACGCGGCGACCGACGCCGGCACCGTGGCCGCGTGCGCTGCATGCACTGCATGCGCTCCGTGCGCTGCGTCACGCGGCGCATGCGTTCGCCACAACGTGAGCGTGACGAGCGCGGGTACGGCCCAGACGGCCAGCGACAGACGCCAGCCGCCGTGCGCGGCGAGCCACGGGCTCGTCATCGCGCCGAACGCCCCGCCGCCGACGAGCGCGGCCGAATAGACGCCCATCGCGAGCGGCAGCCGATCGACGAACCAGCGCTTCGCGAGGCCCGGCGTGAGCGCCTGGATCACCGCGACTCCGGCGCCAGCGACGATCGCGGTGACCACCAGCCCGCTGCCGCTGCCCGCCCACAACCGCGCGGTGCAGCCGGCGGCGATCAGCACCAGCGCGACCGTCAGCGCGCGTCGTTCGCCGACGCGCCGCGCGAGCCCCACGCCGCCCCCGGCGACGATGCCCATCAGCACGAACGGCAGGGTGGTCAGCAGCGCAGCCGCGCGAAAGCCGAGGCCGGTGTCGCTGCGCACGAAGTCGAGGACGGGGCCGAATGCAGTGAGGAACGGACGCAGGTTGATGCCGGCCAGCACCAGCAGCGCGAGCGCGCCATACGACATTGAAGCGGCGCGCGGACGGCAGGCGGCTTGCGCGGTGCAGCGGTCGGTCATCGAATTGCTCCAGGACGGGGCCTGCGGCCCCACGATGCGATGCCGAAAGGGTAAAGCTGCGCTGCGCCGCTTGAAAATTAAATATTCGACTGCCTGTCAGTGGGGAATCCGATGGCGCGTCCACGCCGCACGACAGCGCGTATGGGCGACGCCGCACCGCTACATGGCCGGCGCCTGCGCTGCACGAGCCTGCTCGCGCGCAGCGACGAGCGAACGGATGCTTGCGCGATCGGCCGCCGTCGTCGGCGTGAAGATCACGAGGCTCAAGTCCGCACGGCCGATCACGGCGAACGCCGAGTATTCGAGCGTGATCCGCCCCGCGTGCGGATGGCGGATCTCCTTCGTTCCTTCGTCGTGCGAGCGGATATCGTGGTCGCGCCACAGCGCGTCGAATTCGGCGCTCGTCGCGCGCATCTCGTCGATGAAGGCCTGGACGGCCTGGGTTGCGCCGCCGCGCGCGATGTCGGCGCGGAACGCGCCCACCGCGAACCGCGCGACGCGGTCCCAGTTCGGTTGCGCGTCGCGCACGCGCGGATCGACGAAGATCAGCCGCAGGATGTTGCGCGCGGCCGGCGGCAGCGTCGCATAGTCGGTCAGCGTCGCGGCGGCCGCGGCGTTCCATGCGACCACGTCCCAGGTCGCCGTGCGCACGATCGCGGGGCTCGCGTCGAGCGCATCGAGCACGTGCTGCAGGCGCGGCGTCACGCCGCTGCTCGCGTGATAACGCACTTCGGGCGGATGGCCGACGCCGAGCAGGAACAGATGCTCGCGTTCGGCGTCGTCGAGCAGCAAGGCACGGGCGAGCCGATCGAGCACGTCGGCCGACGGCGCGCCGCCGCGCCCCTGTTCGAGCCACGTGTACCACGCGGTGCTCACATGCGCGCGCTGCGCGACTTCCTCGCGCCGCAGGCCCGGCGTGCGGCGCCGCGTCGACGGCAGCCCGAGCGCGGCGGGGTCGAGTTTCTCGCGGCGGTCCCGAAGGTACGCGCCGAGCAGGTTGTCGGGGGCGTCAGCCATAGCCTGTTAGTTCGTTTACCGGTAAACCGTCACGTCTTCACCGCGCGCGGCGGCCGGCAGATAGTAAGCCTCCATTTCATCCGGAGGTGTTGAACATGCGTGTCTTCGTTACAGGAGCGTCGGGCTTCGTCGGCTCCGCGGTCGTTGCCGAACTCATGGCCGCCGGGCATGCGGTGCTCGGCCTCGCGCGTTCCGACGCCGCCGCGGCAGCGATCGCGGCCGCCGGCGCGCAGGTGCATCGCGGGTCGCTCGAGGATGCCGACAGCCTGACGCGCGGCGCCGAGTCCGCCGACGCGGTCATCCATACGGGATTCAATCACGACTTCTCGCGCTTCGCTGAAAACTGCGAACTCGACCGCCGCGCGATCGAGACGATCGGCGCGGTGCTGGAAGGGTCGGCGCGGCCGCTCGTCGTCACGTCGGGGCTCGCGCTGGTGGCACCGGGCCGCGCGGCGACCGAGGACGATCCGCACGTGCCGGTGTCGGCGGCCTATCCGCGCGCGTCGGAAGCGACGGCGCACGCGCTCGAAGCGCGCGGCGTGCATGCGTCCGTCGTGCGCCTGCCGCCGTCGGTGCACGGCGACGGCGACCACGCGTTCGTGCCGCGCCTGATCGCGTTCGCACGCGAGCGACGGGTATCCGCTTACGTCGGCGAGGGCGAGAACCGCTGGCCGGCCGTGCATCAGCTGGACGCGGCGCGCGTGTACCGGCTCGCGGTCGAGCGCGGTGCGCGCGGCGCACGCTACCACGCGGTCGACGACACGGGCGTGCCGTTTCGCGAGATCGCGACCGTGATCGGCCGGCGGCTCGATCTGCCCGTTGCGTCGATCTCGGCCGAGCAGGCGCGCGAGTACTTCGGCTGGTTCGCGACGTTCGTCGGAATGGATGCGCCCGCAACCAGCGAGCGCACGCGCGCGGCGCTCGGCTGGGCGCCGACGCAGCCGGGGCTGTTGGCCGACATCGACCGGCCGCAGTACTTCGCGAGCTGACGCACGCGCGAGCAGCGCATGCGGCGCGCGTGTCGCGGCGCATCGCTGCGATGACGCTTCGATCCCCGGACATTCGGGCGCACGGGTAGTCGGGCACCCGGATGTTCGGACTGTCAGACGCCCGTGCCGAACCGCCGAGCCGCCGACCCCACCACCCGCCGTAAGGCACTCCCTGCACCGGCCGGCTGTGGCCAAGCCGTCGAGCCGAAAACGCGCGTTCAAGCGACACCGACGTCGGCGCCCCTCATTCCACCGGATGCAGATCCTGCAGCAACGTCGGCATCAGCTCCGACACCGTCGGATGAATGTGCATCGCGCGACTGATCGTCGTGTACGGCGCGTTCGCGGCCATCACGTCGAGCAGCGCATGCACGACCTCGTCGCCCGTCACGCCGAGAATCGACGCGCCCAGGATCGCGTGGCTGTCCGCGTCGACGATCACCTTCATGAAGCCCCGGCTCTCGCCTTTCTCGACCGCGCGCCCGACGCGCGTCATCGGCCGCGTGCCGACCAGCAGCCGGCGTCCCGTCTGCATCGCGTCGGCTTGCGTCATCCCGACGCGGCCGAGCGGCGGGTCGATGAACATCGCGTATGCGGGGATGCGGTCCGACACCTTGCGCGGATCGTTGTCGAGCAGGTTGGCCGCGACGATCTCGTAGTCGTTGTAGGACGTATGCGTGAACGCGCCGCGCCCGTTGCAGTCGCCCAGCGCCCAGATCCCGGGCACGTTCGTGCGCAGCTGCTCGTCGACCTCGATGTAGCCGTGCGCGTCGGTCGCGACGCCGGCGTGCGCGAGCCCGAGATCGTCGGTGTTCGGCACGCGTCCGACGGCGAGCAGCAGATGCGAGCCCGCGACCTCGCGCGCGCCGGACGCGCAGTCGAGCCCGACGACGACGCGGTGCCCGTCGCGCCGCGCGCTCAGGCAGTTCGCGTCGAGCTGCACGTCGATGCCTTCGGCTTCGAGGATCTCCCGCACCGCGTGCGACACGTCCTCGTCCTCGCGGCGGATCAGGCGCGGGCCTTTCTCGACGATCGTCACGCGCGAGCCGAAGCGCCGGTACATCTGGCCGAATTCGAGCCCGACGTAGCTGCCGCCGACGACGATCAGGTGCTCCGGCAGGAAATCGACGTCCATCATCGTCGAGTTGGTGAGATAGGGCACCTGGTCGAGGCCGGGCATCGGCGGCACCAGCGCGCGCCCGCCGACGTTGACGAAGATCCGCTCGGCTTCCAGCAGCGCGTCGCCGACGCGCACCGTGTCGGCCTGCTCGAAGCGGGCATGACCCTGCAACACGGTCGTATGGTCGAGCCCGCGCACCCACTGCTCGACGCCGTGGCTGGAGCGCGCGGAAATCTCGTCCTTGCGCGCCTTCACGCGCGGCATGTCGACCGTGACCGGTCCGCCGACCGTCACGCCGTATTCGCCGGCCCGCCGCGCGAGATGCGCGGCATACGCGCTCGCGATCAGCGTCTTGGTGGGGATGCAGCCGGTGTTCACGCAGGTGCCGCCGAACCGGCCCCGCTCGACGATGGCGACGCTCATGCCCGCGCCGGACAGCTGGGCGGCGAGCGGCGGGCCGGCCTGCCCGGTGCCGATGATGATCGCGTCGAAGTGTTGCGTCATGACGTCCTCCTGCGCTGGTTCAACGTGGGAACGGAGCGCGCAAGCCGCATGCCGGGCCGGCGCGCGCGAACGGCGGCGAGCGCCCATGGTAGACCGGTTGGCGCCGCCCCGCACGTGCGGCCGCGCTTTCGGCGGCCCGCGAAGCGTGCCAGAATCGGTGGCTTCCCGGTCCGGGACGGACGCGCAGGCGCCGGCGTCGCGGCGTCGCAAGGCAAAGGAGACTTCGATGACTGCATCGGCTGCCGTACTCGCCATTCTGGCTGCGCTATGGCTCGGCGCGATGATTCCGGGCCCCAGCTTCGTGCTGGTCGCCCGCAATTCGATCGGGCTGTCGCGCCGCGACGGGCTCGCAACCGCGCTCGGCATGGGCGTGGGCGGCATCGCGTTCGGCGGCGTCGCGCTCGCCGGGCTCTATACGCTGCTGCAGGCGGTCGAGTGGTTGTATGTCGCCCTCAAGCTGGCGGGCGGCGCGTATCTGATCTACATGGCGTCGAAGATCTGGCGCGGCGCGGACCGGCCGATCGCGATGGACGATCCGCGGGCCGGCGCGGCGGGCAGCGCGCGCAAGTCGTTCCTGGCCGGCCTCACGACCCAGCTGAGCAACCCGAAGACTGCGATCTGGTACGGCAGCATCTTCGCGGCGCTGCTGCCGCAACATCCGCCGCTGTGGTGCTACCTGGCGCTGCCGCCGCTTGTGTTCGCGGTCGAGTTCGGCTGGTACACGATCGTCGCGCTGTGCTTCTCCACCCGCCGGCCGCGCGAGCTGTATCTCCGGGCGAGGAAATGGGTCGACCGCATCGCGGCCGGTGCGATCGCGCTGCTCGGGCTGCGGCTGATCCTGAACGCGCCGAAGGCCGGGATCTGACGCGACGCGCGGTTGGCGAATCCGCCATGCACTGACTCCCCGTCACCACGGCCGGCCGATGGTCCGGCTGCGAGCGATCGCGTTCGGCACGAGTAAGGCTCATGGAACCCGTTCGACCGTCGTCGCGAGCCCGGCCGGCTTGCTCGCCGGCGGCCAGCAGCCGCCGCGCGGTGCGGTGCCGTCCCGGCCGGCGCGCCCGCGATCGGCTCGCGAGCCTTGTGCGGCGGGCGTTCCCGCCGGCCGCACGCGGTGCGGTGCCGCATCGCTTTCCCGATTCTGGCGGGCGACCGCGCGACGACGTGTAAACTGCTGCCTTTTTTGACGGTAGCAGCATGGTGCAAGCCCCCCAGCGCACGGCATTGAGCGGCCCGACGCTCGTTCGCCTGCTCGCGCGGCTGGCGGACGCCGACGTGCCCGAATCCCGGCAGACGCTCGCGGACCGGCTGAGCCAATGGCTCGGCTGGACGGACGCGA
The DNA here is from genome assembly GCF_001718695.1 of Burkholderia ubonensis. Classification (NCBI taxonomy): domain Bacteria; kingdom Pseudomonadati; phylum Pseudomonadota; class Betaproteobacteria; order Burkholderiales; family Burkholderiaceae; genus Burkholderia; species Burkholderia ubonensis. Next base: position 351,694 of record NZ_CP013422.1, read on the forward strand.
TTTCGCTGTCCTCGGCGCTGAATGCGAACCCGCCCGCTGTCGCGGCCGGCGTGCGCGGCTACGACGCGGAGCGCGAGTGCGCGCGCGTGCGCCACGCGCTGGCGCAGGCGATCACGGGCGCCCTTCGGCCGCGCACGCGGCGGCGCGCCGGCGAGATGCCGCCGCCGCCCGCCGACACGGCCGATTTCGCGGACTTCCGCCAGCAGTGTCTGTCCCTGCAGCAGGAGATAGAAACGGCGATCGGCAACCTGCGCGGCCGCCTGCGCGTCGCGCTGGCGGCGCGCGCGCCCGGCATGGCGCGGCTCGCGACGCTCGACGCGATCATGGAGCGGGTGCTCGGCGCGCGCGAACGCAGCCTGCTGGCCACCGTGCCGGCGCTGCTCGGCGCGCACTTCGAGCGGCTGCGCGCGGCGGAGCAGCAGGCGCTTGCCGACGCGCAAGCAGCGGCCGATGCCGATGCCGATGCCGCGCCCGACGCGCCGAGCCCCGCGCCGGTCACGCCGGTCGTGCCGGGTACGTGGCTCGACACGTTCCGCGACGAGATGCAAAGCATCCTGCTCGCCGAACTCGAAATCCGGTTTCAAACGGTGGATGGGCTGCTCGCGGCCCTTCGCGCCAGCTAAAAGTTATGTCCAGAATTCGCATTGATCTCGTTGTATTTATGGCCGGCCTCGTCGCGGTGTGCTGGATCGGCGCCGGTTATGTCGCATCGAATCCGCCGGCGGCGGTCGTCACGCTGCTGATCGCCGCGTGCTACGTCGCCGGTGCGTGGGAGCTGCAGCGTTACCGGCAGGCCACGGCCACGCTGACGCGCGCGGTGGCCGGCTTGACCGAGCCGCCGCCGGCGCTCGACGCGTGGCTCGACACGCTGCACCCGAGCCTGCGCGGCGCGGTGCGCGCGCGCATCGAGGGCGCCCGCGCGGCGCTGCCGGGGCCGTCGCTGACGCCGTACCTGGTCGGCCTGCTCGTGCTGCTGGGGATGCTCGGCACGCTGCTCGGGATGGTCGTGACGCTGAAGGGCACCGGCGCCGCGCTGGAAAGCGCGGCCGATCTCGACGCGATCCGCGCGTCGCTGATCGCGCCGGTCAAGGGCCTCGGGTATGCGTTCGGCACGTCGATCGCCGGCGTCGCGACCTCGGCGATGCTCGGGCTGCTGTCCGCGCTGGTGCGCCGCGATCGGCTCGACGCATCGCAGCAGCTCGACGCGATGGTCGCGACGACGCTGCGGGTGCATTCGCACGCGCATCAGCGCGAGGAATCGTTCCGGCTCCTGCAGAAGCAGGCCGACGTGATGCCGGCGCTGGTCGAGCGGCTGCAGACGATGATGACCGCGATCGACGCGCGCAGCGCGGCGCTGCACGATCGCCAGATCGAAAGCCAGCACGCCTTCTTCGAGCGCACCGAGCGCGCGTATGCGGGCCTTGCCGCGAACGTCGGCGACGCGTTGAAGGAGAGCGCTGCCGAGAGCGCGCGCGTGGCCGGCGCGGCGCTGCAGCCGGTCGTCGCCGCGACGATGACGGGGCTCGCGCAGGAGATGGCCGCGCTGCGCGACACAGTGACGGGCGCGGTGCAGCGCCAGCTCGACGCGCTGGCCGGCGGCTTCGAGCAAACCACCGCCGACGTGACGGCCGCGTGGGGCCGCGCGCTCGACGAGCAGCGCCGCGCCGGCGACGCCGTAGCGCAGCAGCTGCAGACGACGCTCGGCCGGTTCACCGACACGTTCGCGCAGCGTTCGACCGATCTGCTCGACGGCGTCGCGACGCGCCTCGAGTCCACCGAAGGCCGTCTGTCCGACGCGTGGCGCGATGCGCTCGCGCAGCAGCAGCAGGTCGGCGACGCGCTGGCCGACCGGCATGCGCGCGCGCTCGGCGAAGCCGCGGCCACGTTCGAACGACACTCGGCGGCCGCGCTCGTCGCGATGCGCGACGCGCACGCGGGGTTGCAGACGCAACTGGCTGCACGCGACGAGCAGCGTCTGGCCGCATGGAACGCATCGCTCGCCGCGATGGCCGCGAAGCTCGGCGACGAATGGCAGCGGGCGGGCGTGCACAGCGCGGGCCGTCAGCAGGAGATCTGCGATGCGCTCGCACAGACGACGCGCGATCTGACCGCGCAGGCGGCGACGTTCGAGCAACGCTCGAACGATCTGCTGTCGACGATTCGCGATTCGCACGCGGGCCTGCAAACGCAACTCGCCGCACGCGACGAGGAGCGTCTGGCTGCATGGAACGCATCGCTCGCCGCGATGGCCGCGAAGCTCGGCGACGAATGGCAGCGTGCGGGCGTGCACAGCGCAGGCCGTCAGCAGGAAATCTGCGATGCGCTCGCACAGACCACACGCGATCTGACCGCGCAAGCCGCGACGTTCGAACGACGCTCGAACGATCTACTGTCGACGATTCGCGATTCGCACACAGGCTTGCAAACGCAACTGGCCGCACGCGACGAGGAGCGTCTGGCCGCATGGAACGCATCGCTCGCCGCGATGGCCGCGAAGCTCGGCGACGAATGGCAGCGCGCGGGCGTGCACAGCGCGGGCCGTCAGCAGGAGATCTGCGATGCGCTCGCACAGACCACACGCGATCTGACCGCGCAAGCGGCGACGTTCGAACGACGCTCGAACGATCTGCTGTCGACGATTCGCGATTCGCACGCGGGCCTGCAAACGCAGCTCGCCGCACGCGACGAGGAGCGTCTGGCCGCATGGAGCGACTCGCTGGCGGCCCTGGCCGCCGCGCTGCGTGACGAGTGGGCGCAAACGAGCGCACAGGCCGCGAGCCGCCAGCAGGACATCTGCGACACGCTCGCCCGCACCGCGAACGACATCACCGCGCAGGCGCAGGCGCACGCGAGCGACACGATCGCCGAGATCTCCCGGCTCGTGCAGGCCGCGTCGGAGGCGCCGAAGGCCGCGGCCGAGGTCGTCGCCGAGCTGCGCCAGCGCCTGTCCGACAGCATGGTGCGCGACACCGCGATGCTCGACGAGCGCAGCCGCCTGCTGGCCACGCTCGAGACGCTGCTCGACGCGGTCAATCACGCGTCGACCGAACAGCGCGGCGCGGTCGATGCGCTCGTGCGCACGTCGGCCGACCTGCTGGATCGCGTCGGCGTGCGTTTCAACGACACGGTCGAAGCCGAAACCCGCAAGCTCGATGCGGTGGCCGCGCAGGTCACCGCGGGCGCCGTCGAGGTCGCGAGCCTCGGCGACGCGTTCGGGATGGCCGTGCAGGTGTTCGGCGAATCGAACGACAAGCTGCTGAGCCATCTGCAGCGCATCGAGGCCGCGCTGGAGAAATCGCTCGCGCGCAGCGACGAGCAGCTCGAATACTACGTCGCGCAGGCGCGGGAAGTGATCGACCTGAGCATGATGTCGCAGAAGCAGATCGTCGAAGACCTGCAGCAGCTCGCCGGCCGGCGCGCGTCCGTCGGAGCGTAACGCATGCACGACGAAATCGACGGCGGCGCGCAATCGGCGCCGGTCTGGCCCGCCTTCGCCGACCTGATGTCGGTGCTGCTCGGCGCGTTCGTGCTGATCCTCGTCGGCGTGATCGGCATGCAGCTGCAGCTCACCTCGAAGCTCGAGGAGGCGATCAAGCAGCGCCAGCAGGAAGCGCAGCAGCGCAAGACGCTCGAACAGGCGCTCGCGGGGCCGCTCGCGGCCGGCCGCGTGACGCTCGTGAACGGACGCATCGGCATCGCCGGCAACGTGCTGTTCGCGCTGAACTCCGACCAGTTGCAGCCTGAAGGGAAGGAGCTGCTGAAGACGCTGGCCGGCCCGCTGTCCGCGTATCTGAAGACGCGCGACGAGATCCTGATGGTCAGCGGCTTCGCCGACGATCAGCAGGTGCACGCCGGCAACCGCCTGTTCGCGGACAACTGGGAGCTGTCGGCGAAGCGCGCGCTGACCGTGACGCGCGCGTTCATCGACGCGGGCGTGCCCGCAGCGTCGGTGTTCGCGGCCGCATTCGGCTCCGAGCAGCCGGTCAGCTCGAACGCGGACGACGCCGGGCGCGCGAAGAACCGCCGCGTCGAGATCGCGCCGGTGCCGCGCAAGAGCGCGTCGAATGGAGGAACGGCGAAGTGACGGTGGACGCGACGCAGGTGCGCGCGATGCTCGACGCATGGCGTGAGCAGCGCGCCGACCGGCTGGACCCGGTGCGCTTCCATCGGCTCGATGCGCTCGCCAAACGCGCGGCCGCGCTGGACGGCGATGCGCGCGCGCTGCTCGACGCGCGGTTCGCGACGCTGCTCGACGCGTTCGCCGCGATCGTGGCGCGCGCGAGCGAAGGCATAAACGTAGCTGCAACCGCAACCGCAGCTGCGTGCGACAGCGCGCATGCCGGCGCGCAGGGGCCTGCGCGCGGCGCACTCGCCGGGCTCGTCGCGCGGCTCGCGCGCGATGCGCAGGCGGACCGGGCCGGGATCGACCCGGCGCTGATCGAGTACTTCAGGGAAACCTGGTCGAAGGTCCGCACCGAGAAGCAGTATCGTCAGGCGCTCGACCGGGTGCCGCGCAATGCCGGCCCGCTCAATTCGAGCAGCCTCGTGCACCGGTCGCTGTCGCTGATGCGCGACCTGTCGCCGGGATACCTTCAGCAATTCCTGTCGTATGTGGATGCGCTGGCGTGGCTCGAGGATCTGGCCGGCGGCCCGCCGCCCGACAAGGATGCGCCGCGCGCCAAGGCAGCGAAGTCCGGCAAGCCCGCGAAGAAAGTCGCGCGGGTGAGGGCGCGATGACGCCCGTTGCGGTGCTTCGCTAGCGGCTCGGCGTCTGCGCGTCGATCGTCGCGCGCAGTGCGAGCAGCGCATCGGTCAGCGCCGGCGCGAAGTGCGGATGCGCGGCGATGCCCGCCGCGTCGAGCCGGCTGCCGAGGATCGGGAGCGCGATCGAGGCCTCGTCCACGACGCGAGCGGACATCACCGACAGCGTTTCCTTCAGCGCCGCGTCGGCGTGCGTCGCGCGCGGCGACGCGTTGAGCACCGCCACCGGCTTATGCACGAATGCTTCGCACCCGACCACCCAGTCCAGCGCGTTCTTCATCACGCCGGTCACGCCGTGCGCATACTCCGGACTTGCGATCAGCACGCCGTCGGCCGCGTTCAGCCGTTCGATCAAGTCGTGCACCGCGGGCGGCGTCGGAGATTTGATATCCGGATTGAACAGTGGAAACTCGCCGAGCCGTTCGAAGCGCACGATGCGCATCCCGTGCGGTGCGACGCGGGCCGCCGCATCGAGCAGCGCTGCGTTGTGCGATTGGGCGCGCAGGCTGCCGCACAGCGCGATGATGTCGACGCGGTGCGCGCGATCGGTTCGGGGTTCGTCGGCCATCGGCGGGTGGGTTGGCGGTGTAGGGGCGCGGCGTCGTCGCGTGGGTTCGACGGATTATCGCACCGGTGCGCGTTCGGGGCGCGCCGGCGCGAAGCGCGGATGCGCGCCGCTCATCGAACCGACGATCGCCGCCGCGTTACACGGCCTCACACCGCCGCGCGCATACCCAACGCGTGCCGCATCCGCGCAAACAACCCGTGCTCGGCGATCCACGCCGCATACGCGCGATAGTCCGGATCGCGCATCAGGTGACGCTCCTCGGTCTTCGCGCGCAGGAAGTAGATCAGGTTGACCGCGACGAGCGCCGCGCAATGCGCGAGCGCGACCTGCCAGCCGAGCGGCTCGACGAACGGCACCGAGATCATCCAGTACGACAGGTTCTTCGTGATGTAGGCCGGATGCTTCGTGAAGCGGTACGGGCCGGACGTGATGATCCCGCGGTTGGTCAGGTTCGAGAAGCGCAGGCCGAACGAGATCGTCGACAGCGCGTAGCACAGCAGCAGCGCGATGATCGTCGCGCCCCAGGCCACGCGAATCGCCGGCGCGGAGAGCAGCCAGTTGTCCCAGAACATCGAGCCCTCGTAGCGGATGTAGTTGTTCGAGATCAGCGACCAGAACGGCTGGTAGCAGATCAGCGCGGCGAGCCAGCCGAGCGTCGTCGGCTCGACGGTGCGCACGTGGCTGTCGAGGACGCGGAACGTGCACAGGTAGCCGACGGTGCCGAACATCAGGTCCATCGTGAACGACAGGTCGTACATGAACACGAACAGCGCGAGCGACATCGGCGCATGCATCGCGTTCGCGAGCGACGCGCTCAGGTGGTCGGCGTCCTTCGACAGGTAGACGGTCATCAGCGGCAGGAAGAACGCCTTGACCATCCACCCGGCGAGCATCTCGCGCACCGGCCGCCAGCTCGCGGGCTGCTCGCCGCGGAACAGGAAGCGCCCCCACAGCAGGTAGGCGTCATCGGTCTCGCGCTGATGGCGGTCCATCCACGCGAAATAGACCGGCGCGGCGACGATCACGTACGGCGCGAGCGCGCGCAGCAGCGACCAGAACGGCAGGTAGAACGCGCCGTGATACTCGGGCAGCAGCCAGTACAGCATGCCGATGCCCGCGTAGACCGACGCGAGCGCGCCGAGCCGCACCGCGACGCGGGCGACGCCGAGCGGCCGCACGGCCTGCCGCGACAGGCCGGCGCTCGGCCGCAGGTAGACGCGCGAGATGAAGAGCTCGTGCAGCGCGATCGTGCCGATGATCGCGAGGCTGGCGATGACCGCGCGCGTGGCGCCGTCGAGGGCGGGCTGGTCGCGCGTGATCCACAGCGCGAAGAGGCCGGCCGTGATGCCGAGCAGGCCGGCGCGCAACGGGGTGGCGGAGCGGGGCGGACGATCGTGGACTGCTGCAATGCCGTCGATGGTGGAATTCATGATCGGATCCTCGTCGGGAGGTGGGCCGGCGTCCCCGCTTGGCGGATGACGCCGGCCGTCGGCCGGGCTCCGTATCGGAATGGGCCCGGCCACTGGCCTGTCGTTCTGATGGGTGAAGCGTTACTTCTTCGGCGCGGTGGCGCCGAGCAGGCCGCCGACCAGGTTCGTCACCGGCGCGAGCAGGTTGGTCGCGCCGCCCGCGGTGCTGCCCGAACTGCCGGACAGGCCGGCCGTCACGGTGCCGCTGCCGGACGGCGTCGTCACCGTCCCGACCGCGCCGCCCGGGCTCGCCGTGCCGACAGCGCCGAGCGCACCGGTCGGCGACGTCAGCGAACCGGCGAGCGTGCCGACCGGGCCGCTCGTCAGCGCGCCCGTCAGGTTGCCGGTCACACCGCCGCCCGGCGCAGTGACCGTGCCGGTGAGGCTCGCGCCGAGCGGCGTCAGCGAATTGACGAGGTTCGTGACGGGCGCCAGCAGGCCGCCGACGCCCGCGCCACCGTTGCCGCCGGTGCCGCTGGTACCACCCGTACCGCTCGAACCGATGCCGCCGAGCGTGCCCGTCACGGTGCCGAGCAGCGCGGTGATCGGGGCGAGCGGGTTGGTGCCGCTCGTTCCACTCGTCCCGCTCGTTCCGCTGGTGCCGCCCGAGCCGCTCGAACTGCTGCCGCCGCCGAGCCCGCCCGTCAACGTGCCGAGCAGGCCGGTGATCGGCGCGAGCGGGTTCGTGCCGCTGCTGGAACTGCCGCTGCCGCCGTACAGCAGGCCGCCGGCCGATGCCACCGTGTTGCCGAGCTGCGCGACGGTATTGCCGGTGCTCGCGCCGACGGGGTTGCCGGTCGTGCTGCCGATCTGCGAGCCCGCGAGGCCCAGGCCGCTGCCGAGTGTGCCGAGCAGCCCGTTGAGCGGGGCGCCGAGCAGCGTCGCGCCGCCGAGCGTCTGCGTGGTGCCGGGCGTCTGGACGCCGCCGGCCAGCGTGTTCGTGATCGGGTTGATGAGGCTGCCGACCTGCGTTTCGAGCTGCTGGACCGGTGCGCTGCTCAGCGCCGTGTTCAACGCCGACGCGGTGGAGTTCACCGCGGTGCCGACCGTGTTGACGAGGCCGCCGACGGTCGTCGTGACCGGTGCGAGCGGCGACAGCGGGCCGGCGCCGAGGCTCGTCACCGCATTGCCGACATTGTTGACGGCTGCGCCGGCGCTGCTCAGCAGGCCGGTCGTCGACGTCAGCGTCGGGCCGAGCGGATTCGGCGACACGCCGATCGAGCCGAGGCCGGCCGCGACACCGTTGCCGAGCGACTGGACGCCGTTGCCGAGGCTCGTGACCGCATTGCCGACGCTGGCGGCCGTCGTCGGGTTCGTGCCGGGCACTTGCACGCCGCCGATCTGCGAGCCGCCGTTCGCGACGGTCGTGCCGAGTGCGGTGACCAGCGTGCCGGTTTGCTGAAGGACGTTGCCGAGCGGGGTGGTGGCGGTGCCCGAAGTGCCGGAAGTACCCGAAGTACCCGAAGTACCCGAAGTACCCGAAGTACCCGAAGTACCCGAAGTACCCGAAGTACCCGAAGTACCCGAAGTACCCGAAGTACCCGAAGTACCCGAAGTACCCGAAGTACCCGAAGTACCCGAAGTACCCGAAGTACCCGAAGTACCCGAAGTACCCGAAGTACCCGAAGTACCCGAAGTACCCGAAGTACCCGAAGTACCCGAAGTACCCGAAGTACCCGAAGTACCCGAAGTGCCCGAAGTGCCCGAAGTGCCGGAAGTGCCCGAAGTGCCGGAAGTGCCGGAAGTGCCCGAAGTGCCCGAAGTGCCCGAAGTGCCCGAAGTGCCCGAAGTGCCCGAAGTGCCGGAAGTGCCCGAAGTGCCCGAAGTACCCGAAGTACCCGAAGTACCCGAAGTACCCGAGGTACCCGAGGTACCCGAGGTACCCGAGGTACCCGAAGTGCCGGAAGTACCCGAAGTGCCCGAGCTACCGCCGCCCGACGTACCCGACGAACCGCCGCCCGACGTCCCGGACGTGCCTGATGTTCCCGACGTGCTCGGCTTGATCGACGGCGTCACCGGCCCGTCGACCGATCCGCAGCCATACAGCGTGACGACCGACAAGGCGGCCAGCGCCACCGTCGTTTTCTTGAAGTAATGATGCATGTTGGCCTCGACATTGGAAGTTGTGTCCGAGCCAACACTGCAAATTCCGCGCCACGACATGTTGTGCGCGATCCATGCGCGCTTTGTTGCGGGAATCGGGAAGATTGCGGTGATTTAAACGGGGGAAGGCAGGTTTCCGCGAGACGGCGCCGCGTGCTGCACGCATCGCCCGCCGCGGTGTTCCCGCCAGTCGCCGTAACGCCGGGCCGGATGTTACGTAGCGCCCTGCCCGCCGTCGCGCGTGCCCGGCCGGCGCGATCCGCGACGCCTTTGACGAAACGCCCGTACGCCGCGAACATCACGCGAAACCCACCGGAAACCCACCAGGCCGCAGGCGACGCCGAAGCGGCCCACTTCGAACAGGACAGAGAGATGAGCGAACAGGACAAGGAGCAGGGCAAGGCGCGCCGCATCGACGTGATGGGCGAGGCATTCGTCGAGCGGGCGATGCGCGATCTCGACGGATTTTCTCGGCCGCTGCAGGACTGGCTGAACGAGCACGCGTGGGGCAGCACGTGGCAGCGCGGCGGCATCGATCTCAAGACACGCAGCCTCTGCACGTGCGCGATGCTGGCTGCGCTCGGCCGCGGCACCGAGTTGAAGGGCCACGTGCGCGGCGCGCTCAACAACGGCGCGAGCCTCGTCGAGATTCGCGAGGTGCTGCTGCACAGCGCGCTGTACGCGGGCGCGCCGGCGGCGGTCGAGGCATTCCGCAACGCGCGCGAGGTCATCGCCGAGCTTGGATTGTCATTGCCCGACGACGAAGCCTGAGCCGCGTCGCCGAAGCGGGCCGCGGGCGCGCATGCGCCGCCGCGGCGTCACCGCGCGCGACGCGCGGCGCGGTTCATGACCGCGGCCGAGCCGTGCCGACTCGCGCGAGCGGCCCGCGGCTTCACGCCCGCCGCGGCGCCGCCCAACGCGATCAGTGCTCGACGTGCGCGCGCGCTGCACCCGCATCGACGGGCGCCGCGGCGACTTCGAGCAACCAGTCCGCCGTCGCGCCCGGAATCGTGACGGGCAGCATGTGGCCGCCTTCGACCACCCGCAGCCGCACGCGCGGCGACTTCTGCGCGAGGGCCTCGCCGTGGCTGCGCCAGTTCAGGATGCGGTCGTCGCGGCCGTACAGCACGTCAACCGGCAGCGCGAGCTCCGCGTAGCGGCGCTCCATCGCGGGCAGGTCGCCGGGCACCGCGATCAGGTCCGACGCCGTCGCATAGAAACTGCGCGGCCGCAGCCCGAGCAGCCCGCCGCCCTTGACCGGGAAATCGTCCGGCACCGCCTCCGGCGCGAACACCGCACGGACCGCCTTGCGGCCGGTCAGGATCGTCAGCGGAATCGCGAAGGTCCACGACACGAAGCGGCGCACGAGCTTCGACGGAATCAGCAGCGGGCGGAACGGCCCCGGCGGCTCGGATTCCAGATGCGAGAGCGGCGCGATCAGCGCGAGGCGGCTCACGTGCTCCGGATGGTTGAGGCCGACCGCGAGCGAAATCGCGCCGCCGAGCGAATGCCCGACGAGCACCGGCTTGTCGAGCTGCAGCGCGTCGATGAACGCGGCGATCGTGCGCGCCTGCGCAAAGATGTTTGCCTGCGAGCGCGCGCCGCGCAGCGAATGCCCGGCGCCCGGCCGGTCGATCAGGATCACGCGATGGCGTTCCGCGAGCTGTTGCAGCGGCAGGTACGCGAAATTGCGCAGTTGCCCGGCAAGCCCGTGGACGAACACGATCGGCGGGCCGCTGCCGTACTCGACGTAATGGATGCGGTCGCCGCCGATGTCGACGAACCGGCCTTCGGGCCGGAACGCGCGCGTCACGCGGTGCGCGATGTACCACGTGAACGCCGCGAGCGCCGCGCACACGGCCGCGACGGCGATCAGCGCCTGCTGGATGAGATGGATCGTATGGCTCATGTCGGCCTCGTCAGGTTTGACCGCGGATTCAAGCGCGGGTGTCGAGCGCGGGTTGCGGGACGGATGCGGCGCCCGCGTCGGGCTTCGCACGGCGTTCGAACCGCATCGCCGAATCGGCGAGCGTGCTGAACTTCAGCGACGCGAGATCGAGCACGTAGTTCTGGTGGAATTTCCACGGCTTCTTCTCTCCCTGCTTCGGCAGGATGCCGGCCGCGCGCTGGATGTAGCCCGAACTGAGGTTCACCGCCGGCACGTTGCCGAGATCGCCCGGCGCGAGGCGCGGCACGCAGGTGTCGTAGCCGTGCGCGCGCATGTGGTTGAGCAGGCGGCACACGTAGCGCGCGATCAGCTCGGCTTTCAGGGTCCATGACGCGTTCGTGTAGCCGAACGACGACGCGAGGTTCGGCACGTCGCTGTACATCATCCCCTTGTACGACACCGTCTGCGACAGGTCAACCGCGCGGCCGTCGACCGTGACCTGCGCGCCGCCGAGCATCTTCACCTTCAGCCCGGTGGCGGTGACGATCAAGTCCGCGTCGAGCCGCTGGCCGCTCTTCAGCCTGAGGCCGGTCGGCGTGAAGCGCTCGATCTCGTCGGTGACGATCGACGCGCGGCCCGCGCGGATCGCCTTGAACAGGTCGCCGTTCGGCACGAGGCACACGCGCTGGTCCCACGGCTTGTAGCGCGGCGTCAGGTGCGTCGCGACGTCGAAGTCCGGGCCGAGCTGCTTGCCGGCCGCGCGGATGATGAGCTTCTTCGTCGCATCCGGCTTGCGGCGCGCGAGATTGTAGAGATACATCGTCAGCAGCACGTTCTTGACGCGCACGAGCCGGTGCGCGAGCCGCGCCGGCAGCACGCGGCGCAGCGCATTGGCGATCCTGTCGCGCGCGGGCAGCGACACGATGTAGGTCGGCGAGCGCTGCAGCATCGTCACGTGCCGGGCCTCGGCTGCCATCGACGGCACGAGCGTCACCGCGGTCGCGCCGCTGCCGATCACGATCACGCGGCGGTCCGCGTACGACAGGTTCTTCGGCCAGTGCTGCGGATGCACGAGATCCGGCCGCCGAACGTGTCCTTGCCGGGCCAGTCGGGCAGGTAGCCCGCGTCGTAGTCGTAATAGCCGCTGCACATGTACAGGAAGCGGCAGGTCAGCACGAGCGCCTCGGCCGGGCCGCCGCTGCCGCCGCCGCCGCGTTCGACGCGCACGGTCCAGCGCGCGCGGTTCGAATCCCAGTCCGCGCCGACGACCTTGTGGCGGTAGCGGATCGTCTTGTCGATCCCGTAGGTGCGCGCGGTGTCGCGAATGTAGTCGAGGATCGTCTGGCCGTCCGAGATCGCCTTGTCGCTGTGCCACGGCCGGAAGCTGTAGCCGAGCGTAAACATGTCGGAATCCGAACGGACGCCCGGATAGCGGAACAGGTCCCAGGTGCCGCCGATCGCGTCGCGCGCCTCGAGGATCGCGACGCGCGCGAACGGGCAGCGCCGCTGCAGGTGATAGGCCGCGCCGATGCCGGACAGGCCGGCGCCGACGATCAGCACGTCGAGATCGGCGCCGTCGCGGCGCGTGCCGCCGGCGCTCGCGTGGCGGTCGAAGGCGGGCGGCGCGGCGCGCCGGTCGGTCGTCGTCGAAGTCATGCGGGGTCCTTGGTCGGCGGGGTCGGGCGCGCGCCGGGCACATGCGCGCGCTGGAGGTTGCGTGCGCGGGCGCGGCGCACGTGGCGGATCATCAGCATCTGGTAGGCGGCCCCCAGCACGCGCACGGTCCTGTCGAGGCGGCGGGCGTCGGCGCCGACGAGCACGCGGCGCGCATTGCGCTCGACGCCGGCGAGGATCTGCCGCGCGGCGTCGTCGGCCGTCGTCGCGTCGATCAGGCGGTTCGCCTGGCGGCGGTGGGTCGCCTCGTCCTGGCCGGTCAGCGCATGGATGCTGGTGTCGACGCGCGACGCGTCGACGATGTTCGTTGCGACGCCGCCCGGATGCACGCAGGTCGCGCTGACGGGCGCGCCGTCGAGCTCCAGCTCCATCCGCAGCGCCTCGGTGAAGCCGCGCACCGCGAACTTGGTCGCGTTGTACGCGCTTTGGGTCGGCATCGCGATCAGCCCGAACAGGCTCGACGTGTTGACGACATGGCCGTCGCCGGACGCGCGCAGATGGGGCAGGAACGCCTGCGTGCCATGCACGACGCCCCAGAAGTTGATGCCGACGATCCATTCGAGATCGTCGAAGCGCGCGGTTTCGGCGCTGGCCGCGAGCGACACGCCCGCGTTGTTGAAGATCAGGTTGACCTTGCCGTGCGACTGGGCCCGCACGAAGCCGGCCCACGCAAACACCGCGTCGCGGTCGGCAACGTCGAGCCGCTGCGTCGTCACGCGCACGCCGTGCCGCGAGCAGGCGGCCGCCGTGCCCGCGAGCCCGACGTCGTTGACGTCCGAGAGCGCGACCTCGCAGCCGCGCCGCGCGAGCTCGACCGCGAGACTGCGGCCCATGCCCGAACCGGCGCCGGTGATCGCGGCGACCTTCCCGGAAAACCCCTTCATCCGTCGTTCCTCCCGTGTCCGCTTGCGCTGTGCCGGCGGCGCGCTTATTGTGGTGTTGCGTGTCACCAATTTAGTTTTCGGGTGTCCTGATGTCAAATAGCGGAATGGAGAAAGCACTCAAAACGCAGAAACGGGGCCGCGCGTACGGCGGCGTGGCGCCCGAGGTGCGCGCGGCGGAGCGGCGCGACGCATTGATCCGCGCGGCGACGCGCGTGTTCGGCACGGTCGGTTTCCGGAAGGCGACCGTGCGGTCGATCTGTCGGGAAGCGAAGCTGAACGACCGCTATTTCTATGCGGCGTTTGACAGCACCGAGGATTTGCTGCGCTGCACCTACCTGCATCACGCGGAGCAGCTGCGCGACGCGGTCGCGCAGGCGGTCGCCGCGCGCGGCGGCGATCTGGACGCGCGCGTCGACGCGGGGCTCGCGGCGTTCTTCGCGTTCCTGCGCGACCCGTGCGCGGCGCGCGTGCTGCTGCTCGAGGTGATGGGCGTGAGCCTGGACACCGACGCGACGTATCAGCGCGTGCTCGTCGAGTTCGGCAAGCTGATCATGGCGATCGGCGGGCGGGGCGAGGCGATCACGGGGGCGGAGCGCACCGAGCAGTGGCTGATCGGGCTCGCGCTGGTCGGCGCGATGACGAACGTCGGCACGGCGTGGCTGCTGACCGAGTACCGAGATCCGGAAGCGCAGATGATCGCGAGCTGCAGGAAGGTGCTGCTCGGGACGTTGGGGGCGGCGGGGTAGGGGGGAGGCTGCTGCGTACCGATTGAATGCCGCCCGCGCGCGGCACGATTCACCCGGAAGCACGCTTCGACTTCGTCGCCCGCCCACGTGTCGCCCGCACCGGCGCCGCACCCATTTCCTCCCGCATCGCCTCGATGAACGCCCGCACCTTCGGCGACGGCAGCCGCGTCGACGGAAAGATCGCGTGAATCCCGGCCGGCGGCGAGCGCCAGCCGGGCAGCAGGCGCACGAGCCGGCCCGCGGCGACGTCGTCGGCGGTCGAGAAATCGGTCAGCAGCCCGAAGCCGCCGCCCGCGAGCGCGATCGCGCGGCAGGCGGTCGCAGTGTTCGACACGACGTGCGCGGTGCAGCGCACCGACGCCTTGCCGCCGCGCGCGTTCTCGAGCTCGAACGTCTGCGGGCGCGGCAACGTCGACAGCATCACGAACGGCAGCGCCGCGAGCGCCGCCGGATCGCGCGGCAACCCCCAGCGCGCGACGAACGCCGGGCTCGCGACCGGCCACTTCTCGTATTCGCCGAGCTGCACCGCGCGATAGTTGGAATCCGCGAGACGGCCGATGCGGATCGCGACGTCGATGTTGTCGGCGACGAGGTCGACGAGGCGGTCGTTCGCGATCAGTTCGACGTCGAGCGCCGGATGCGCGTCGCGCAGCGCGACGATCGCAGGCGCGACGACCTGCGCGCCATAGTCGATCGGCGCGCTCACGCGCAGCGTGCCGCGCAGCGGCCCCGTCTCCGACGACACCGCGTCGAGCGCGCTTTCGGTCGCGCGCATGATGTCGCGGCACGCGTCGTAGAACGCGCGCCCCGCGTCGGTCACGGCGAGCCGCCGCGTGGTGCGCACCAGCAGGTTCGCGCCCACTTCGGATTCGAGCCGCTGCATGTGCGTGCTGACCACCGTCTTCGCGAGCCCGAGCCGCTCGGCCGCCGCCGTCAGCGAGCCCGCTTCGACCACCGCCACGAAAACCGCGAGCCGGTTCAGGTTCACGTCGCGTAGATCCGCCATCGCCGATTGTCCTGTCAAAGAGGATGATGTTTCCGCGATTATCCCTCTTCTGAACACAGAGGGCGCACGTTACGCTGGGGCCGTTCGTCGCCGAATTCCGGCGGCGCGAGATCCAGGAGCCTTGCCATGTCTGCTGCCAACCAGCCTGCCCGTCCGGTTCGCGTCTACTCGTTTCCGCTGTCCGGCCACGCGCATCGCGTGCGCCTGTTCCTGTCGCTGCTCGGCGTGCCGTTCGAGGTCGTCGACGTGGATCTCGCCGCGGGCGAGCAGCGCCGGCCGGCCTTCCTTGCGCTGAACCCGTTCGGGCAGGTGCCCGTGATCGACGACGGCGGCGTCGTGCTGTCCGACTCGAACGCGATCCTCGTCTATCTCGCGAAGCGCTACGGCGACGCGCACTGGCTGCCCGACGATCCGGCCGGCGCGGCGGCCGTGCAGCGCTGGCTGTCGCTCGCGGCGGGACCGATCGCGGCGGGCCCGGCCGCGGCGCGGCTCGTCACCGTGTTCAACGCGACGCTCGACCACGACGCGGCCAAGCGCACCGCCGCGAAGGTGCTCGCCGCGATCGACGGCGAGCTGGCCGGCAAGCCGTTCGCGGCCGGCGCGCAGCCGACCATCGCCGACATCGCCGCCTACACGTACATCGCGCACGCGCCGGAAGGCGGCGTGTCGCTCGATCCGTATCCGCATCTGCGCGCGTGGCTCGCGCGCGTCGAGGCGTTGCCCGGGTTCGTCGGCATGCCGCCGACCCGCGCGGGCCTGCTCGCCGCGTGACGCGCGGCGGATCGACACGCGTAACCACCGGGAGAACGAGATGATCGCGCCGAGCGCCGCCGTACCGGGCTGGGAGCTGGATGTGTCGCCGTTTCATGCGGGCGAACTCGCCGTGCAGCAGCGCGCGGGCGTGGCCGACGCCGCGAGCGCCGTCGGGCTGCGCGGCATCCGGCGTTTCATGCCCGATCAGCATCGGGCGTTCTTCGCGCAATTGCCGTTCTTCGTGCTCGGCGGCGTCGACCCGGAGGGGCAGCCGTGGGCGACGCTGCGTGTCGGCGCGCCGGGCTTCGCGACGTCGCCCGACGCGCACACGCTGCGGATCGCGGGCGACGCATTGCCGGGCGATCCGCTGGCCGGTGCGTGGCGGCCGGGCGCGCCGCTCGGCGGGCTCGGCATCCAGTTCGACACGCGGCGGCGCAATCGCGTCAACGGCGTCGTGCAGGCCGTCGACGGCAGCAATGTGCTGACGGTCGCCGTCGAGCAGAGCTTCGGTAATTGCGCGAAATACATCCAGGCGCGCAAGCCGGTGCGCGTGCCGCGTGAGGGCGAGCGGTCCGCGGCTGATGCGGCGCCCGAGGTGTCGGACCGGCTGAGCGACGCCGATCGCGCGCTGCTGGCGCAGGCGGATACGTTCTTCGTCGCGAGCGCGAACCTGTCGGCGGAAGCGGGCGCGGCGCGCGGCGTGGACGTCTCGCATCGCGGCGGGATGCCGGGCTTCGTGCGCGTCGACGACGACGCCACGCTGACGACCCCCGACTTCAGCGGCAACCGGCTGTTCAACACGCTCGGCAACCTGCTGCTCGATCCGCGCGCGGGCTTGCTGTTCGTCGATTTCGAGCGCGGCGATCTGGTGCACGTCGCCGCGCGCGCGGAGATCGTCTGGGACGGGCCGCTCGTCGCGTCGTTCGAAGGCGCGCAGCGGGTGGTGCGGTATCGCGTGCAGGAAGTGCGGCGCAGCGTCGCGGTGATGCCGTTCCGCTGGTCGCCGGTCGAATGGGCGCCGCAGTTCGCGGCGGCGACGCGAGCGCCGGCCGCGACGGCTTCGCAAACGGCGGCGTCGCATGTGCCGACGCCCGCATCCGCCGCGCCGTCGGCGTCCGGCTGGCGCGCGCTGCGCGTCGCGAAGATCGTCGACGAAGCGCGCGCGATGCGCTCGTTTCATTTCGAGGCGGCGGACGGCGGCGCGCTGCCCGCATACGAAGCCGGTCAGCATCTGACGCTGCGCGTCGCGCTGCCGGGCGGCGATGCGCCGGCGATCCGCAGCTACACGCTGTCGGATGCGCCCGGCGCCGCCCATTACCGGATCACCGTGAAGCGGGAAGGGCGCGTGTCGGCGTGGCTGCACGACCACGCGCGCGCCGGCATGACGCTCGACGCGCAGATGCCGCGCGGCCGCTTCACGTTCGACGTCGCGAGCCCGCGACCGGCCGTGCTGGTGTCGGCCGGCATCGGCATCACGCCGATGATGGCGATGCTGCGACGCGCGCTGGCCGACGACAGCGCGTCGCGCCGCGTGGTGTTCGTGCACGGTGCGCGCGACGCGGCCGACCGGCCGTTCGCCGCCGAGCTCGCGCGTCTCGCACACGCCGACGCACGTGTGTCGCTGCACTGCTTCGACAGCCGCGCGCAGCGCGACGGCGCGGGCCGCGTCGACGTCGCGCAGCTCAAGCGCATCCTGCCGTTCGACGACTACGACTTCTACCTGTGCGGGCCGGCCGCCTTCATGCGCGAGCTGTACGACGGGCTGCGCGCGCTGAACGTCGCGGACGAGCGGATCCGTTTCGAGGCGTTCGGGCCGTCGAGCGTCGTGCGCACGGCGCACCGGGGCGAGCGCACGTCGCCGGCGGCGAGCGTGCCCGTGGTGTTTCGGCGCTCGGCGCGCGACGCCGAATGGACGCCCGCCGACGGCACGCTGCTCGAATTCGCCGAAAGCCGCGGCGTGACGGTGCCGTCGGATTGCCGCGCCGGCTCGTGCGGGACCTGCGCGACGCGTGTGCTGTCCGGCGCGGTCGACTACCTGCACGCATACGACGCAGCGGTCGAACCCGGCTGCGCGCTGCTGTGCGTCGCGCAGCCGGCCGCGCGGGCCGGCGAGCCGCTCGTGCTCGACCGTTGACGCACACGCGGCAACGCTGCGACACGCCGTCGCACGACGCGTGCTGCGCTAAAACCGCGCGCAACTGCTTCTTTTTCCGGAGACCTGTCGGACCGACGATAGCGTCAACCGATCGAACAAAGGAGCAACATCATGAAACTGTTCAGCATGATCCGTCTGGTCCTGTGGAGCTTCTTCGGCGTGCGCAACAGCAAGGCGCACGCCGCGGATCTGGAGAACGTCAACTTCACGCTGCTGCCGTTCGTGGCGATCATTCTCGCCGCGCTCGTCGGGGCGGTCATTTACGGCGTCGTGCACCTGGTGGCCGATCCGACGTCGACGATGCAGGGCTTCTGAACGATGGCCGAAACGCGCGCGAGTCGTCGCGCGCGTTTCGCGGTTCGCCCGGGCGTTGCACGTTGCCCGGCGAGCGCCGCTGCGGCGCGTCCTTCGCTCTAGGCGTTCTCCTCGCTTCAATCGCGTCGTCCCGCTTCACCTGCCCGGCGCGCTGCGCGCGCTTCACCCCATTCCCCGACCCGTTCCCGTGCCCGCGGTAAAATGCGCGCCGCGCCGCGATGCCGCGCGCGACGGGCATCCCGCCGTTCCGACGAACGGCGCACACAGGCCCGCCGCGGCGTTCGAAGCGTTCCCCGCACGACACGCCCGCGCGAAGCCGCCGGCCGCCCGCTGCGCCGCCGATCCACCGATCGGCGGCCAGGCCGGCGCCCGGCGCGTCAGCGGCTCAGATGCCCCAACCTGCGCTATCCCGACCGATCGGCCCGCACGCGGCCCGATCGCGCGGCGCGTCCGACGCACGGCGGGTCGAGCACGCGCACGGCGTCTGTCCGGCACCGTCGCGGCGGCGTGCGCTTCGTGTTTCCCAGGTTCAGCGCGTTTCGACAGGAACGAGCGGCAAGTTTTCCATCCAGAACGATGACGGTGAATAGAACAATCGCGTTGACCGCACGGCGGCGGCGCACGAAGGTCGGCTTGGGCGTGGGTCTCGGCATCACGCTTTTCGCCGCGCAGGCCGCGGCCGCGCCGGGCGACGCGCGACCGGCTTCGGATGCCGATGCGGCCGGCGGCGCCACGCTGCCGGCCATCAGCGTGAGCGGCGCGCGCGGCAATGCGTTGCGTGCGCGCACCGCGTCGGTCGCCGGCCATGACGACGCGCCGCTGCGCGATACGCCCGCGTCGGTCAGCGTCGTCACCCGCGCGCTGCTGGACGACCAGCAGGCGAAGCGATTGAGCGACGTCGTTCGCAACGACGCGTCGGTCAGCAACGCGTACGCGCCGGTCGGCTATTTCGAAGGCTTTTCGATTCGCGGCTTTCCGGTCGATCTCGCGAGCGCGATCCGCATCGACGGCCTGACGGTGTCGGGCGAGCAGAACGTGCCGCTCGAGAACAAGGAGCGCGTCGAGATCCTGAAAGGGCTCGCGGGCATCGACAGCGGCGTCGTCGCGCCGGGCGGCGTGATCAACTTCGTGACCAAGCGGTCCGCGAACGTCGCGAGCGTGACGACGGGCGTCGACAGCCGGGGATCGACGTCGGCCGCCATGGATCTCGGCCGGCGGTTCGGCCCCGCCAACCAGTTCGGCATCCGGATCAATGCGGCGAAGGAGAACATGCATTCGTATATCGACGGCACGAACGGGCGCCGCACGTTCGGATCGATCGCCGCCGACTGGGACATCAGCCCGCGCGCAAGCCTGCAGTTCAATGCGGAATTCCAGCAGTGGATCCAGCGTTCCGCGCCGGGGTATCAGCTGCTCGGCGGCACGGTGGTGCCGTCCGTCAAGTCGACGTCGAAGGCGCTCGGCACGCAGCCGTGGGCGAAACCGGTGACGACCGACGCGCTGAACCTCAACGCGCGCTTCGACTACCAGTTCAACGACGACTGGAAGGCGTACGTCGCCGCGGGCCGCAGCCGCACGATGATCGACGACAACAGCGCGTTCGCGTATGGCTGTTCGTACGCGGCGAGCTGCGCGGCCGGCGCGACGTCGCCGTTCTTCTTCGGCCGGAATGGGGATTTCGACGTGTACGACTTCCGCAGCCCGGGCGAGTATCGCCGCAACGACGACGTGCGCGCGGTGACTACGGGCAAGTTCGCGACCGGGCCGGTGCGCCACGAGCTGACGGTCGGCACGAGCGTGCAGCGGCGCGTCGTGCACATGGCGGACGCCGTCTACGACTATGTGGGCAGCGAGAACATCTACGGCCCGGACGTCACGTTCGCGCCGTCGCCGAACGTGCCCGGGCCGTCGTATCCGCGGCTCGACGCGTGGCAGTACGCGGTGTTCGGCGCCGACCGGATCAGCTTCGGCGACCACTGGCAGGTGCTCGCGGGCGGCAAGGAGGTGCTGCTGCGGCAGCGGAGCTGGAGCAGCCTCGACGGCCCGCAGGCCCGCACCGACCGCTCGGTGTTCCTGCCGCAGGTCGCGCTGGTCTACAAGCCGGTGAACGCGCTGTCGCTTTACGCGTCGTACAGCAAGGCGCTGTCGCTCGGCGACCAGGCGCCGGTGCGCGCGACCAACGCATATGCGTTCCTGCCGCCCGTCGAATCCCGCCAGATCGAAGTCGGTGCGAAATACGACTGGCTCGACCGCCTGAGCCTCACGGCCGCGGTATTCTCGATCAGCAAGCCGTTCCAGTTCGCGCAGCCCGACGCGTCGAACGGCAGCTACACGTTCGTGCAGCGCGGCACGCAGCGGCACCAGGGGATCGAGCTCGGCGCGGCCGGGCAGGTCACGCAGCGGCTGTCGCTGACCGCGACCGTGGCGGCGATTCGCGCGCGCGCTTACGATTCGGGGTCGCCGGCCTACGAAGGGCACCAGGCCATCAACGTCCCGGCGCTGCGCGCGTCGCTGTATGCGGACTATGCGGTGCCCGGCGTCGCCGGTCTCGCGCTGCTCGGCGGCGTCGATTACAGCGCGAGCCGCAATGCGAACGAAGAGGGCACGGCGCGCGTGCCGGCGTGGTTCGTGTTCAATCTCGGCGCGCGCTATGCGACGAAGATCGGCGGACACCGGACGGTGCTGCGCGTGTCGGTCGACAACCTGTTCAACAAGTTCTACTGGCGGGATGCGGGCGAGCAGCAGGGCGACGCGTACCTGTTTCCCGGCGCGCCGCGCACCGCGCGCGTGTCGCTGACTTACGATTTCTGATCGCGGTTCGACCTACACTGGAGAGTACGAACGATGTCCACCCTCGAAATCGCCGGCGTGATCGTCAGTGCGCTCGCGATCTGGCTGACCGCGAAGCGGCGCATGCTGTGCTGGCCCGTGGGGCTCGCGTCGGTCGCGCTGTACGGCTGGATCTTCTTCGACGCGAAGCTTTATTCGGACATGCTGCTGCAGGGCGCGTTCGCGGTGCTGCAGGTGTACGGCTGGCGGCGCTGGCTCGCGCAGCGTGAGCTGGACGCCGGCAGCGCGGGCGCTGCGCCGGCCGGCGACGTCGCGCCCGTGACCGGCGTGCGGCCGCGGCAGATGTTGCCCGACCTGATCGCGGCGGTCGTCGGCAGCGCGCTGCTCGGCGGGATCATGGCGCGCTGGACCGACGCCGCGCTGCCGTTCGTCGACGCGTCGCTGACCGCGTTCAGCCTCGTCGCGCAATACTGGACCGCGCGGCGCTACATCGCATCGTGGGGCCTGTGGATCGTGGTCAACGTGGTGTATGTCGGGATGTTCGTCGTCAAGGAGCTGTACCTGACCGCGGGGCTCTATGCGCTGTTCATCGGGCTCGCGGTGATCGGCTGGCGCGACTGGCGTCGCTCGGCCGACGCATTGCATGCGGCGACGAGCCCGGCCGCCTGACACCTCACGGAGCAACGTCGTTCATGACATTTCCTCTCGAGCCGGACGCGCGTGCAGTGCGCGGTGAAGCCGATACGCATGACGTCGCGCCGCCGCAGTTCGGTGTCGACGGCGAGCAGGCCGAACGCGACTGGCCGCTGATCACGCGCGACGAGGTGGCCGCGATCCTCGCGCGGATCGACGGCGCGGGGCCGCCGGCGCAGCTCGCGTGGCACAGCCCGCGGCCGTTCTCGGCGGCCGTGCTGGTTCATACCGCGCGCGGCCGCGCGCTGTTCGTCAAGCGTCATCACGTGAGCATCCGCGACGTCGCGGGGCTCGAGGAAGAACATCGTTTCATCGCGCATCTGCGGGCGCGCGGCGTGCCGGTCGCGGACGTGCTGGCGGCGCGCGACGGCGCGAGCGCGTTCGCGTCGGGCGAATGGACCTACGAAGTGCATGCGCTCGCGCCGGGCGTGGACGCGTATCGCGGCGTGATGTCGTGGAAGCCGTTCATGCATCCGTCGCACGCGTACGCGGCCGGCCGCGCGCTGGCCGAACTGCATCGCGCGTCGGCCGGCTACGATGCGCCGGCGCGGCCCGTGCGCACGCTGCTGTCGAGTTTTCGCGTGTTGTCGTGCGCGGATCTGACCGGCGCGCTCGAGCGCTGGGTCGCCGCGCAGCCGCTGTTGACGCGCGCGCTCGGCACGCGCGACTGGCGCGGCGATGTCGCGAAGTGGATCGGCCCGTATCACGCGCGCCTCGTGCCGCTGCTGGGCGCGCTGCCGCCGCTGTGGACCCACGGCGACTGGCACGCGTCGAACCTGTTGTGGAGCGACGGCGAGCCCGGCGCGCAGGTGCGCACGGTGCTCGATTTCGGGCTGTCGGATCGCACCTGCGCGGTGTATGACGTTGCGCTCGCGATCGAGCGCAACGCGATCGACTGGATGGCGCCGGCTGACGCGCGCAAGGTCGAATACGCGCAGATCGATGCGCTGCTCGACGGGTACGAGTCGCTCGCGCCGCTCGACGACGACGCGTATGCGGCGCTGGTGGCGCTGCTGCCGATCGTGCATACCGAGTTCGCGCTGTCCGAGGTTGCGTATTTCGACGGTATCGTCGGTTCGCCCGAGACGGTCGATGTTGCGTACGACGGCTATCTGATCGGGCATGCGCGATGGTTCGGCGAGCGGGATGGGCGGAAGTTGCTGGACTGGCTGGTGGAGCGGCGGCTTACGAAGCGGCGCAGCCTGTAAAGCCGCGTGCCGGAGGAAGTCGCGCCGGCACGCGGTTGCCCCGCGCTTCATCTTCCTTTCGTGCGGCGAGTTCTTCGAGGCAGAGCGTGAGAGGGCACCGAGACGATGTCTGCGCCCTCCGTGCTTTTGCGCGGAACAACGATTTCGACCGAAGCGCAGGTTCGTTTGAAGCCGAGCGGACCGGTTGCACGCCCGTGCGGTTTCGCGGGGGCTTGAGCCATATGCGGGGAAACTCGCACGTACGGTTCCTGGAAGAGAACACGCCGGTAACGGCGTGTCTTCACCGGCTTCGCTCTAGGACGATCCGCGCACTTTCCCGCGCAGATACGCGGCCGCACCCAACCTCGCGAAGGGCGTCTCGGAGCACGACGCATGCCGCGCCGCGCCGAACCTGACGACACCGGCAATACGCAAACGGTCGCGCCTCGCTCGGCAGGCTCCTCAACGCGTCAGAAGCCCAGTTCGCGTTGCAATACCGCGGCGACGAACCGCAGGCCGCGGCCCAGGTAGCTTTCGCGGCCGGCGCCGAGCTGCGCCGTGCCGGGCACCTCGCGTCCCGGCCCGTCGCCGCTGCTGCACGCGTCGAAGCGCACCTGCCAGGTGGCTTGCAGCGGCACCAGCTGGTGCGTCTTCGGATCCTGCTCGGCGGGGATCGGGCCGCCGTACGTGCTGGCCACGGTAGGCTCGTCGAGCGTGGCCACGTTGACCTTGTCGATCGCGGCGATGCGGCAACGGCGCGCCGCGAGTTCGGGCACGTCCGACACGAACACGGCCGTCTGTCCGGCCGCGAGGCGCTCCACGTCGTGCTCGCCCACGTAGGCGTCGCCCTTCACGCCGCCGGGCGCCACGATGTCGTAGAGCCGCTCGCCGCGCGGCAGCCAGGTGCCCGGCGCTTGCGCGTCGTCGTTGGCCTGCACGGTGCCGTCGAACGGCGCGCGGATCGTCAGTCGCGCGATCTCGGCACGCAGCCCCGCCACCGTCTGCCGCGCCGACTCCCAGCGGCGTTGCAACGCCGTGCCCTGCTGCTGCAGGCGATCGTCGAACGATTGCTGCTCGACTTCCCAGCGCAGCCGCGCCTCCTCGGCGCTGGCGCTGGCCAGCTTCGCGTCGAGATCGGGCGACACCAGCACTGCGAGCGTGTCGCCGGCGCGTACCTTGCGCCCGTCGCGCACCGGCTCCGGGTTCGCGGCCAGGTAGCCGGGCTCGACCGTATAGAGCCCCTGGGCGCGCAGCGGCGTGAGCACGGCCGGCGCGCTCACGCCGGCATGCCACGGCAGCACGAAGAATGCCAGCAGCGCCGCGCCCAGCAACGCGCTGCGTCGGGTTTCGCGGCGCCAGTGCAGCGCGTCGCGGCGCGCCCAGCAGTGCTGCGCCTCGCGCCACACCGGGCGCATGATGAACCAGCCGAATTCCACGCAGAACAGCACCATGCCGAGCAGCTTGAAGAACGCGTGATACACCACCAGCGCGATCGACATGAACACGGTCAGCCGGTACAGCCAGGTGGCGAACGAGAACGCGATCAGGAAGCGGCGGCGCTCGGCGCTGCACGGTTCGGGCTGCGGGTCGCCGAAGCCGAACAGGCGTTCGCGCAGCCACCAGCGGCCGAGCGCGAACGCGCGATCGTGCAGGTTCGGCATGTCGAGCCAGTCCGACAGCAGGAAATAGCCGTCGAAGCGCATGAAGGGGCTCGCGTTGATGCCGAGCGTGGCCACCCAGGTGGTGGTGGCGAGCAGGAACGCGCCGGCGCGCAGCGGCCCGTCGGGCAGCAGCGTCCACGCCAGCGTGGAGAACGCGGCGAGCGCCACCTCGCTGAGCATGCCGGCCGCGCCGATCCACAGCCGGCGGCGCCGCTCGGGCACCTTCCAGGCCTCGGTGGTGTCGGTGTACAGCACCGGCACCATCACCAGCAACGCCACGCCCATGGTGGGCACGCGGCAGCCGTGGCGCTGCGCCGTGTAGGCATGCGCGAACTCGTGCAGCACCTTGGCGAAGCCGAGCGCGATGCCCACGCCCACCAGGCCGCGCCAGTCGGCGTAGTTGTGGAAGGTGTGCAGGAATTCGTCCCAGCGCCGCGACGCGAGGAACAGGCCGAGCAGAGCCACCGCCGTGACCACGTACCAGAACGCCGGCCGGAACGCGAACGCGACGTAGCGGTGCGTGGCGCGCAGGAACGACATCGGATGCCAGATCGGAATCCGGATCATCAGGTAGTGCTTGAGCAGCCACATGGCGCGCGAGGTATGCTGCGCCGCCTCGTGGGCATCGAGCCGTGCGGTGTCCGCGGCGCTCATGGCAACCAGCAGGTTCTCCTGGCGCAGCGTGCGCAGCAGCGCCTCCATGTCGTCGAGCGTGACGGTGAGGGTGGTGTCGCGGTTCACGGCCTCGACGATCGCGTTCGCGTCGTCGAGCGCCCAGCGCGAGAGCAGCTCGAACGCGGGCCAGCCGATCAGGAAGAAGCGGTTCGCGGCAGGATCGTGCAGCATCCAGGTCGGCGCGCCGTCGGGCGTCACGGGGCCGGCCGAGAGCGTCAGTTCCTGGCGCAGTTGCGGGAGTCGGTGCATGGTGCGAAAGCGTCGTGCGGGTCGTCGTGTTTCACCAGCCCAGCCACTGGCGGGCCAGCGTCAGCGGACGGCGCAGCAGGTAGTAGATCGCGGGTACCCACGGCCCGCGGATCCGTGCGGTGCCCATCGCGCCGAGCGGCGCATGCGCGTCGCCCGCATCGAGCGTGGCGCGCACGCGGTAGGCGAGCACGCCCTCGGGCGTCGGCTCGGCGCGCCAGGCCACGGTGTCGACGCGCGCGTCGTAGCTCGCCAGCGGCGAACTCTTCGGATACAGCGTCAGCGTGGTGCCGGGCTTCACGTCGATGTTGTCGGCCACCGGCAGCCACGCGGTCACTTCCACGTGCGCGGGATTGGCCAGCAGCAGGATCTTCTCCCCGACGGCCACCGCCTTGCCGGTCCATTCGTTTGGATCGCTGAAGATCGCCACGCCGGCGCGCTGCGCGGTGACGTTCACGCGCGCGAGCTGGCGCGCGGTGTAGTCGAGCTCGACGCGGCTCTGGTCGAGCTTGCCCTGGCGCTCGGCCATGTCGAGGCGGTTCTTGTCGTCGGTCACCGCGAGCTGCGCCGTCTGCCGGAGTTCCTCCTGGGCCGTGTCGAAATCCTTGCGGGCCACGGCGTAGCGCGACTGCAGCGTGGTGGCGTCGAGCGCGAGCAGCGGCGTGCCCTGCTGCACGACCTGATTCGGACGCACGTACAGGCGGTCGATCACGCCGTCGAGCGGCGCGCGCACCACGAACGGATCCTTCGGCGTGACCTCGGCCGGCGCGAGCACCGTGAGCCGTACCGGGATCACGCACGCCACCGCCAGGCCGATCAGCACGCGGCGCTGCTGGCGGCCGGGCTTCAGCAAGACCCGGGCACGCTCGCGCCACGAGGCGCGGGGCGCGAACGACTCGAACGCGTGCGCCCACACCTGGCCGAGCTCGGTCAGCAGCGCGGTGTCGGTGGCGCTCCAGATCCCGTCGCGCGCGAACACCACGCCGCCCACGGCGCGGCCGGCCCGATCGGTCAGCGGCAGCCACGCGCCGTGCTCGGGCCACCACGCGGCCCATTCCTCCACCACGTGCGGCGCGTCGGCGCGCAGGTCGGCGGCGGTGAAGGTGTGCACGCGCGGCCGCGCCGGCAGCACCGGAGCGCCCTGGCCTTCCACGCGCGCCGCGGCGTCCTCGGGCGGGGCGCTCTGCAGGCCGCGCGCGAGCGCCTTGCAAAGCTGGCCGAGCCATTGCACGTAGGGTGCGTTCGGATCGCTCTGAGGCAGGCCCGACAACGCGGCCACGTGGCCCGGCGTGTCGCCGCGCCACCACGCGGCCTGCCGGTAGGGCACCAGCGCGAGCGTCTCGTTGACGATCGTGAAGCCGAGCGTGGTTTCGGTCGCGGCCGCGCGAGCGCGCGCCGACAGTTGCCAGAGCAGCGCGAGCTGCTGGCCGTCGATGCGGGGTTGAGCCGCCTCGTCCGCCGTACGGTTTGCCGTCATTGCATCACCGCGCGAAAGTCGCCCACCCGCTCATACCCGGCAGCAGGTCGGGCGCGCCGGCATTCAACGCCGCCGTCACGTCCACCGTCTGCGTGACGGGGTCGACGCGCGCGCCGATCCGCGCCACCTTGGCCGGGTAGGTCTTGCCGACTTCGTCCACCTGCACGCTCAGCGCGTGGCCCGGACGCAGCCAGGCGAGCCATTTCGACGGCACGATCATCTTCAGCTCGAGGTGGCTGGTGTCCACCACGGTGAGCAGCGGCTTGCCCGGTTCGGCGAACTGCTGCGGCGAGGCGCTGCGCTTGGACACGCGGCCGTCGAACGGCGCGGCGATCGCGCACTTGCGGACGGTGGCCGACATATAGGCCACCTCGGCCGCGCTGGCCTTCTGCTTGGCCTGCGCCTGCTGCACCTCGAGCGCGCCGATCGAATGCAGCGCGAGGAGCTTGCGGTTGGTGTCGAGCAGGTCGCGCGCGCCGTCCGCGTCGGCCTGCGCCTTGCGCAGCTGCGCGTTGTACAGCGAGCAGTCGAGCGTGACGAGCGTCTGCCCGGCGCGGAACGAATCGCCGTCGCGGAACGGCAGGGAGGCGATCTTGGCCGCCACTTCGCTCGAGATGTCCACCTGATCGCGCGACACGAGCTGGATGCGGATCCTCGAATCGGGATTGTCGACGGCCGGCGCGCCCGGCGGCGGCGCCGGGGGCGCCGCCAGGACCAGGCGCGAGGCGACGAGCAGCGCGATCGCGCCGGCTGCCCGGTAGTGCTTGAACGGCTTCATTTCTGCACAGCTCCTGCATCGCGCGAGGCGGCCGCGGCCAGCGTCGGGCCGGGTTGGGCGGGGGCCACGGCGGCCGGGTCGCCGCCCTTGGCGAGCGCGTCCCAGCGCTGCTGCGAGGCGGTGATCGCGCTGCGAATCGCGGCGAGGTCGTAGCCGGTGGGCTTGTCGCTCATCGGGTCGAGGCCCAGCGTGGCGAGCATCTGGCCATAGGCGCTTTCGAGTTCGCCGTAGCTCTGGTACAGGCGCAGCTCCGACATCATCGCCTGCGTGGCGTTGCGGATTTCCTCGAGCTTGCCCTGCGCGTTCGCTTCCGTGGCGTTGTGCGT
Source organism: Burkholderia ubonensis (assembly GCF_001718695.1). Classification (NCBI taxonomy): domain Bacteria; kingdom Pseudomonadati; phylum Pseudomonadota; class Betaproteobacteria; order Burkholderiales; family Burkholderiaceae; genus Burkholderia; species Burkholderia ubonensis. The sequence goes on from NZ_CP013422.1 coordinate 379,849, forward strand.
ATGCCGCAGGATCTGGCCGTCCACGTCGTTCATCTGCTTGAACAGGTCGAACTGGCGCGTCTTCGCCGCGAGCTCGCTGCGCGCCACGTGCACCTGCGTGAGCACCGCCATGCTCAGCGCCATGCGCTGCATCTTGGCCACGTCGAGCTGCGCCTGCGCCGTGCCGCGGATGTTGCGCGCGTTCAGCAGGTTCAGCAGGTTCCAGCTCACGCTGATGCCGGCCGTGCGCCAGGCGTTGTACACGAGGAAGCTGTTGCTGTCGAAGTGCGCGCCGAGGCTGAACTCGATGCCGGGCAGCAGCTTGGCCATCGCCTTGTGCGTCTCGTTCACGCTGATGCGCTCGTTGTAGCTCGCTTCCACCAGCTCGGGGCGGCGTTGCAGCGCCATGTCTTCCATCTTCGGCATGGCCATGTCGAAGGCCGGCACCTTGAAGTCGCTGCTCGCGGCCAGCGTGAAGTCCTTGCCCGGCTCGAGATTCATCAGCGAGGCGAGGCGCGGCTTGGCTTCCTCGAGCTGGTCGCGCACGGCCTCGAGCTGGCGCATCAGATCGAGCAGCGAGCGCTGGTAGTTCAGCGTGTCGAGCGGCGAGCGCAGGCCCTGCGCCTGGGTGCGGCGCGAATCGTCGAGCGCCGACCGCGCCTGGGTCAGCAGCGGCTCGATGCGATCGCGCAGGCGCTGCGCGCCCACCGCTTGCCAGTAGGCCTCGCGCACCTGCTGCATCATCAGCTGCACGACCTTGCGGCGGCGCTGCTCGAGCACCAGCACGCGGTCGGACTGTTCCTTGGCCTCGAAGTAGCTCACGCCGAAGTCGAGGATGTTCCAGGACAGGTTCAGGTCGGCGGTGCGGCTGTTCTTGTCGGTGGAGTACGACGGAATCAGCGACTGGTCGTGCGTGTAGAGACCTTCCGACGACGAAGCGAGCTCGTGGTTGCGGTTGGCGTAACCGGCTGCGGCCGTCAGCTTGGGCAGCAGGTCGAAGTTCGACAGGTCGAGCTGGCGCTGGGCGAGCGCCTCTTCCATCATCTTCAGGCGATGGTCGAGGTTGTAGCGCACGGCGCGCGCCATGGCCTCGTCGAGCGTGATCGGACCGGTCACCGGCTGCTGGTCGGCGAACATCGCCGTGCGGTCGGTGTGGGCGGTGGCGGCGCGCTCGGCATCCGTGAACGGTACCGGCTTGATGGCGCAGCCGGACAGCCAGACGACGGCCACGGCGGCCGCGAGCAATGCGGGACGCGGTGCGCGTCCCCGGAGCGTCTTGTTTTTCAAGTCGAGGGGTCTCTTGGAAAAATGGGCGAATGAACGGGCGAAAGCGAAGGTCATGAGCGGCGCTCCCCGGTGACGTGCAGGGTGGCCAGCGCATTGGCGAACTGGGCGGCGAGCGAGGGCTTGGCGAGGGGCGCGGCCTGCGCGTGCGGCGCGACGGCGTGGCCGTTGCCCTTGCCGTGTTCGGCGGGCTTGCCGGCGGCGTTGCCGTGGGCGTCGAAGCGCATCGTCACCTCGCGGCGCACGAGGTTGCCGGCGGCATCGCGCTGCACGAGCGTGACCCGAACGTCGTGCACGCCGGCGGGCGGCTTGCCGCTGAGTACGCCCGATTGCGCGTCGTAGTGCAGCCACGCCGGCAGCGGTGCGCCGTTGGCGAGCGTGACGGCGGTGACGGCCGCGTCGTCGGCGCCCGGCGCCTGCGCGTCGCGGGTGGCGGGCGTCTGCACCAGCGTCCGCACGTTCACCGCGAAATCCTGGCCGGCACGATGCAGCGGATGCACGTCGATCGGCGCCAGCGGATGAGCAGCCGGCGTCGCGCCTTCGATCCCGGCCGGTACCAGCGAATCGAGCGGCCGCACGTGCGTGTCGCCGAGCGAACGCTCGCGCGCACCGTGGCTCGCGAAGGTGAAGGTGTCGCGCGTGCCGATCGAACCGACGTCCCGCTGGCTGGTCGCGCCGAATGCATCGAGCACGATCAGCGGACTCGATACCCCGTCGGACTGGCCGAGGCTGTCGTCGGCGAGCAGCGGCGCGGCGTGCGGCAGGCCGATCGGCATGGCGCCGGTTTGCTCGCGGTCGGGTTGACCGTTCTGGTCGTGCGGCAGCACCCATTGCGGCAGGATCGGCGTGCCGACCGGCTGCGCCGTGCCGACGATGGTCAGCGTGCGCGTGAGCGGCGCGCTGGTCTTGACGCCGTCGCCGACCGTGAACACCAGCGTGCGCGTGCTGCCGGTGTGCTCGGCCTGCGTATGGAGATAGCCGACCGCGGTGAGCGCGGCCTGCCATTGCGCCAAGGTGGCGTTGCCGCTGGCCGAGTGCAGCGTGAGCGTGCCGTGCGCGGCGTCGAAGCTCGCGGCGATGTCGCCGGTGGCCGCGCCTGCCGCGAAGCTCAGCACGTCGTGCTGGGCGTCGAAGGCGCCGCTGAAGGCGATCGTGGCGGTGGTGGGCGCCGTGGCGTTCAGATCGGTCAGCGTGATGCCGGCGCCGACCGACACCGGGACGGTGACGCGGCCGCCCGCCGTATAGCTCAGTTGCGTGCCGTCCACGCCGAGCAGTGGCGTCTGGTGCGTCGCCGTGACCGACACGCTGCGCTCCAGCGCGGCGCTCGTCTTGACGCCGTCGTTGATGGTGAAGCCGATGCTGCGGGTGGTCGTGTCGGGCGTGACGGCCGTGTCGGTGTAGGTGACCGAGCGCAGCGCGGCCTGCCATTGCGCGAGCGTGGCGGTGCCGCCCGCGGAGACGAGGGTGAGCGTGCCGTGCGCGGCGTCGAAGCTCGCCGTGATGTTGCCCATCGTGCCGTCGTTGCTGAACGCGAGCACGTCCTCGCCGGCGTGGAAGCCCGCGCCGATCTGCACGGTGGCCGAGGCCAGCGTGGCGTTGTCGAGGTCGCTCAGCGTGAGGCTGCCGTCGATCGTCACCGGTACGGATGCGGCGTTGTCGCCCGCCACGAACGCGGCCGGGCCGCTGCTGGTGGTGGAGAGCGTCGGCGTCTGGTCGGTGGTGGCGACGGTCACGTCGCGCGTGATGGCGACGCTGGTCTTGGCGCCGTCGCTGACCGCGAAGCCGATGGTGCGCGTGGCCGTGTCGGGCGTGACGGCCGTGTCGGTGTAGGTGACCGAGCGCAGCGCGGCCTGCCATTGCGCTAGCGTGGCGGTGCCGCCCGACGAGACGAGCGTGAGCGTGCCGTGCGCGGCGTCGTAGGCGGCGGTGATGTTGCCCATCGTGGCGCGGTCGTTGGTGAACGCGAGCACGTCCTGCCCGGCGTGGAAGCCCGCGCCGATCTGCACGGTGGCCGAGGCCAGCGTCGCGTTGTCGCGGTCCGACAGCGTGATGCCCGAATCCACCGTGACCGGCTGGGACGGCGCGTTGTCTGCCGACACGAACGCAGTGCTGCCGCTGGCGGTCGAGCCCACGAGCGGCGTCTGGTCGGTGGCGGCCACGCTCACGTCGCGCGAGTAGGCGGCGCTGGTCCTCACGCCGTCGTTGATGCTGAAGCCGATGCTGCGGGTGGTCGCGTCGGGCGTGACGGCCGTGTCGGTGTAGGTGACCGAGCGCAGCGCGGCCTGCCATTGCGCGAGCGTGGCGGTGCCGCCCGCGGAGACGAGGGTGAGCGTGCCGTGCGCGGCGTCGAAGCTCGCCGTGATGTTGCCCATCGTGCCGTCGTTGCTGAACGCGAGCACGTCCTCGCCCGCATGGAAGCCCGCGCCGATCTGCACCGTGGCCGAGGCCAGCGTCGCATTGTCGAGGTCGCTCAGCGTGAGGCCGCCGTCGATCGTCACCGGTACGGATGCGGTGTTGTCGCCCGCCACGAACGCGGCCGGGCCGCTGCTGGTGGTGGAGAGCGTCGGCGTCTGGTCGGTGGTGGCGACGGTCACGTCGCGCGTGATGGCGACGCTGGTCTTGGTGCCGTCGCTGACCGCGAAGCCGATGGTGCGGGTGGCCGTGTCGGGCGTGACGGCCGTGTCGGTGTAGGTGACCGAGCGCAGCGCGGCCTGCCATTGCGCGAGCGTGGCGGTGCCGCCCGCCGAGACGAGCGTGAGCGTGCCGTGCGCGGCGTCGTAGGCGGCGGTGATGTTGCCCATCGTGGCGCGGTCGTTGGTGAACGCGAGCACGTCCTGCCCGGCGTGGAAGCCCGCGCCGATCTGCACGGTGGCCGCGGCCAGCGTCGCATTGTCGAGGTCGGTCACCGCGATGCCGGTGTCGATCGCGACCGGCGTGGATGCCGCGTTGTCGGCGGCCACGAACGCGGCGCTGCCGGTGCTGCTGGTGGACAGCAGCGGGGTCTGCTCGGTCGGCGTGACGACGATGGTGCGCGTCAGCACGTTGCTGAACTGCGAGCCGGCGCTCAGCGAAAAGCTGACGGTGCGCGTCGCGTCGTTCGGCGTGACCTGCGTGTCGCTATAGGCCACCGAGCGCAGCGCGGCCTGCCATTGGGCGAGCGTGGCCGAGCCGTTCGCCGAGGTCAGCGTCAGCATGCCGGTCGACGTATCGTAGCTGCCGGTGATGTTGCCCATCGTCAGGCCGTCGTTGCTGAACGACAGCCGGTCCTCGCCGCTATACAGGTTGCCCGTGATCGCGATCACCGCGCCGTCGACTACGTTGCCGAGCGGGTCCGCGACGGTCAGGTTCGGGTCGATCGCCACCGGCGCGGCGCTGGCGTTGTCGCCGGCCACGAAGCTCGCGCTGCCGGTGCTGGAGGTGCCCAGCGCCGGCGCCGAGCTGATCACGTTGACGCTGTAGTCGAGCGGCGAGCTGGTCTTCACGCCGTCGTTGACGACGACGCTGACGGTGCGCGTGCCGAGCGCGGCGTTGGCGCCGGTCGAGAACTGCAGGCTGTCGAGCACCGTCTGCCATTGCGCGACGGTGCCGCCGGTCGAGCTGATCGTCAGCGTGCCGCTGGCCGCGTCGTAGTTGACGTTCATGCCGTTGGTCAGCGTCGAAGGCGGCACGCTGATGCCGAGCGTGTCGCCGCTTTGCAGACCCGCGGTGATCTGTACCGTGATCGACATCGGTACCAGCGTCGAGCCGCTCACGTTCCGGTCGGTCAGCGTGATGCCGCTGTCGATCGCGGTGGCGGCCTGGCCGGTCAGGTAGTCGACGCTGTTGCCCGAGGCGCCGACCAGCGGCGTCTGATGGGTCGCCTGTACCACGATCACCTTGCTCGAGCCGACGCTGGACTTGGTGCCGTCGTTGACGCTGAAGCTGATGGTGCGACTCGCGGTCTGCGGCACCACGGCCGTGTCGGTGTAGGTGACCGAGCGCAGCGCGGCCTGCCACTGGGCGGCGGTCGAGCCGCCTGCCGAGGTCAGCGTGAGCGTGCCGGTGCCGGCGTCGAAATGCGCCTGGATGTCGCCGAACGCGCCGTTGCCGAGCGCGAGCACGTCTTCGCCGCTGTGGAAGTTGCCGGTGATCGCCACGGTGGCCGACGCCATGGTCGCCGAGTCGGAGTCGGTCAGCGTCAAGCCGGCGTCCACCACGACCGGGGCGGAGGGCGCGTTGTCGCCCGAAACGAAGGTGGTGGTGCCGCCGCTGTCGGTGACGATCGGCGACTGGTCGGTCGGAACGACGTTGATCGTGCGCTGGAAGTTGGTGCTGACCTTCGAGCCGTCCGTGATCACGAAGTTGATGACGCGCTGCGTGCCGTCCGGCGTGGCGGCCGAATCGGTAAAGCGGACCGAGCGCAGCGCGGCCTGCCATTGCGCGAGCGTGGCGGTGCCGCCCGCCGAGCTGAGGGCCAGCACGCCGTTCGAGTACGCGCCCGTGATGTTGCCCATCGTCGAGCCGTCGTTGGTGAACAGCAGCGTATCGCCGTTCGCGTCGTAACCGCTCGCGATCACGACGTTGGCCTGGGTCAGCGTGGCGTTGTCGCGATCGGACACCGTGATGCCCGAATCGATCACGACCGGCGTGCTGGGCACGTTGTCGCCCTGCGTGAACGTGAGGCTCCCAGACGAGCCGCCGATCACCGGTGTCTGGTCGGTATCGGCGACGGTCACGGTGGAGGTGGCCGCGGTGCTGGTCTTGGTGCCGTCGCTGATCGCGAAGCTGACGGTGCGCGCGAGGGCGCCCGGCGTAATGGCCGTCGAGTCGTAGGTGACGGCCCGCAGCGCGTTCTGCCACTGTGCGAGCGTGGCCTGGTTGCCCGACGAGGTCAGCGTCAGCGTGCCGTTCGCGTACACGGCCGAGATGTTGCCGTACAGCGCGGTGCTGTTGTTGTTGAAGGCGAGCACGTCGGTCGCCTCGTAATGGCCGGTGATGGTGACCACGGCCTGCTGGAGCGGGCCGCCGTCCAGATCGCCGACGGTGATGGCGTCGTTGACGGCGACCGCCGTCGAGGCGGTGTTGTCGCCGGCCACGAACGAGACGGTGTTGCCGCCGGCGCCGATCACCGGCGTCTGGTCGGTGGCCGTCACGGTCACGTTGCGCGTGGCCGTCGAGCTGGTCAGCGTGCCGTCGTTGATCTGGAAGCTGACCGTGCGTGTGCTGGACGAAGGCACCACCAGGTCGTTCGTGAACTGGATCGAGGCAAGCGCGTTCTGCCACTGCAGCAGCGACGCGCCGCCGGCCGCGGTCAGCGTCAGCACGCCCGTGCTGCCGTCGTACGCGCCGCTGATGTTGCCCATCGTCGCCGGATTGGCGGTGAACAGCAGCTGGTCGTGATTGCCCTGGAAGTTGCCTGTGATCGCGACGGTCGCGCTGACCAGCGTCGTGCTGCTGCCGTCGGTGAGCAGAATGCCCGGGTCGACCGCCACCGGCGTCGAGGTGGTGTTGTCGCCGCTCACGAACTGCGCCGAGCCGCTGTCGGTGCTGACCGTCGGGCCGGCCGTGACCACCATGCTGTGATGCAGCAGCGCGCTGGTCTTGGTGCCGTCGCCGACGGCGAACGTGATGTCGCGCGTGCCGCCCGTCGTGCCCGTCGCGCTCGCGAACGTGACGGCGTCGAAAGCGTTCTGCCATTGCGCGACGGTGGCGGTGCCGCCGGCCGACGTCAGCGTGAGCGCGTGCGTGGTCGCATTGTAGCTGCCGATGATGTTGCCATACAGCGTCACGTTCGAGTTGTTGAACGCGAGCGTGTCGCCGGTCGCGTAGCCGCTTGCGATCGTGACGGCGCCCGAGGTCAGCGTCGGCGTGTCGGCGTCGCTGACGTGCACGTTGGCGTCGACCGCGACCGCGGCCGAGCCGGCGAAGTAGCTGGTGCTGGTGGCGCCGCCCTCGGTCACGAGCGGCGTCTGGTCGACGGAGGTGACGGTGATGGTGCGCGTGGCCACGTTGCTCGCCTCGGTGCCGTCGTTGAACGCGAACGACACCGTGCGGGTGGTGGTGGACAGGTTGGGCGAGGCCTGCGTGCTGAAGAACGTGATCGACTGCAGCGCGGCCTGCCAGCTGGCGAGGCTGGGCGACCCGCTGCCGGTCAGCGTCAGGACGCCGGTGGCGCTGTTGTAGCTGCCGGTGATGCCGTTTTGCGCGACGAACGACAACTGGTCGCCGCTCTGCACGTTGGTGATGCGGACCGTGGCGGTGCTTGCCGAGGCCGAACTGGGGTCGGAGATCGTGATGCCGGGGTCCACCGCCACAGCGGTGCCGCCCACGCCGTTGTCGCTCGAACTCCACGACGCGCTGCCGCTGCTGGTGGTCACCGACGGGCCGTTGTCGGTATAGGCGAGGTTGTTGAGCGTGGGCTCGAAGCTGCCCGAGTCGTTCTGGTCGATCAGCGAGAACGAGACGATGTTGTTGAAGGCGCTGCCGAGCTGTATCTGGCTCGACACGGTGCCGGTGAAGCCGCCCACCGCGGCCGTGGCGAGCTGGACCAGCGCGCTCTTCGAGCCGTTGGCGTAGGTGGCCTGGATGTACAGGTCGCCGTTGAACGAGCTGAGGTCGAAGCTCTGCAGGCTGAACTGGTGGCCGTTGGCGAGCGAGATGGTGACGTTGCTCATCGTCGAGGCGCCGTCGGCGTTGATGTCCAGGACGCCGTCGGTGGGCGACACGGAGATGTCGCTCGGGAACGGCGAGTTCGACGCGTTGTAGGCGTAGGTGTTGCCGGGCTGGTCGAACGTGTAGACGAGGCCGTCGAGCGTGAACTGGGACAGGCCGATCGCCGCGAAGTTGTCGGCGGCCGCGCTGTCGTAGGTTTCCGTCGTCACGCCGAGCAGTTCGTTGAACTGCGCCTGGGCGCTGGCCGATTCGTTCAGCGCGGTGTGGACGTTGCCGACCTGGTATTCGAGCGTCCAGTTGCCGCCGAGCGCGGCCGAGCCGGTCGCGTCGATCGAGGCGGCCACGTTCAGGTGGGTGATGCCGGCGATCTTCTGTACCAGTGCCTGACCGTCGGCCTGTTGGGCCACGTCGCAGCCGTAGATCAGGAAGTCGCCGCCGGCGTGCATCGCCGCGCCGATCTGTGCGAGCTGCGTGCTGTAGCCGGACAGATCGCCGTTGGTGAGCCAGGTGGAGCCGACCTGGATCGCGCCGTCGCTGCCGTGCGAGAGCAGGCTGATCGACTCCACGCCGCGATGGGCCTGCAGGTATTGCGCGATCTGCGCGAGGCCGTCGGTTTTCGCGTCGAGCACCACGTACTGCGTACCGGCGGGCAGACCGGCGATCAGGACCTGGTAGTTCGCGACGCTCGGGTCGATGAACACGACCTCGGTCTGCGCGGCCGACATCGCGGCGCTGCCGTCGGTCGTGGCGGCATGTTGCGCTTCCCGTTGCGTCGATGGTGCCTGCTGGCGGTTCTGCGCGAACGGCGAGATCGGGTCGCTGCTCTGCGGCTTGTCCGCCGGTGCGTTGGGAGCGGCATTATTCGATGTGCCGACCGCGGGCGTGTAGATATGCGCCTCGGTGCGATGGATGACTTCCGCTGGCGCGTGCTCGTGGGCATGCGGCTGGGCGGCCACGGCGGCCACCGATGCGTCGTAGACGACACGCGGCTCGAGGGCGAGCAACAGGGGCGAGGCCGCGATGCGCGGGCCGGGCTGGCTGGCGTTTTGCTTCTGGCGCGCGAACCACTGCTTGATGATCTTCATGACGATGCTCTCCCTGCTGCTACCTGCCAGATGCCGTGCGGCCGGCTGCGGGGCCGCACCGGCCCCGCCTGATGATTGAAGCCCGGTCGCGATCAGCCGCGCGACGGGAAGCTGCCTTCCAGCGCGATAATGAATGACAGACCGAGGTACGGATTGCGGACGTTGACGGGCATGTTGCTGCGCGACACGCCGATCATGACGGTCGGGTTGGTTGTGAATTCAACGGCCGCGTCGAACGGCTTGAGTGTCTTGCTCGTCGTGTTTACGGCGCCGCCCTGTGTTTCTGAAGGCAGGGTTTATCCCCTGATTCAAACGGCGTGTTTTCAAGGTTCCGGCAGGGCCGCCGGCTCGCGACGTAACTGCTCGAGCGGATGGCAGGAAAATCGAATGGCGCGGCCGTGCGGCACATGGGGTTATATACCGCTGGTGCCGATTTTCATGAAACAGATTCGTTGGTAAAAACGTTTGCGCCGGATTATCGGCTTCCACGTTCAGGCTGTTAGGCAGGTCTTCGGCCGCCGCTCGTGGCGCGTGCTGACGAACACTTCGATGAACAACGCGTCGCCGTCATGGGACGCGGCGTGGAATGTCGATTCTGCGTCGGCGCAAATGTTTGCGAGCCCTAAATTGCCGATCGAAACAGGCGTGGCAACAATTTCATCGGACTGGAAAAAGTTGAATGGGTCGATAAGAAAATCGACTGTCAAGGCGTCAGACTAATTGTCTGATCAGCGGCAATTGGAGCTTGTTTGTTCGGTTGCGGTGATTGCCCCATGTGCCGTTTGCGACGAGCAACGAAATGTTGATGATGAGCAAGCCGGGCGCGTGCCGGAGAATGCGCGGCGATGCGCTTCTGCGCGATGCGAAACGCCGCCATGCCGATACCAGGTGCAGGGCGGGAGGTGAGCTCGTCGGAGAGCAGCGAGGTCGGTACCGCATCGCATCAATCGCGCAAATTGAACGAGCAACTACGACTGACCCCGTGCGACGAAGTGAGCGCGCTGAACGTGCTGGCCGACCACGGCAGCCGCCAGTCGCGCGAAGATGCGATCGAACTGGCGGCGTGCATTGCGCAACCAGGGCGCGGCCCCAGTCAACGCCACGCACATTGTCGACACGTATCCGACGGCCGCGACGTCGCAGCAGGCGCTGCGGCGTACGACGGTTTCGTGCCGGGCGTCGCCCCGACATCGGCCGGGGGGTGAACGTCTTGAAGCCGCCTCGAGGGCAGACGTTCGAAGCGGGCGTGTCGGCACGCCCGCTTCGCGTCAAAGCTGCGCGAGCGCCTGATCGAGATCGGCGATCAGGTCGTCGATATGCTCGATGCCGATCGACAGCCGCACCGTTTCTTCCTTCACGCCGGCCTTCGCGAGTTCGGCCGGCGAGAGCTGCCGATGCGTGGTCGATGCCGGATGCGTCGCGAGCGACTTCGTGTCGCCGATGTTGACGAGCCGCGTGAACAGCTTCAGCGCGTCCTGGAACTTCGCGCCGCCCGCGCGGCCGCCTTTCACCCCGAACGTCAGGAGCCCCGGCCCGCGCCCCGACAGATAGCGCGCGACGAGCGGATGGTCGGGGTGGTCGGGCAGTCCCGCGTAGCTCACCCATTCGACGTTCTCGTGGCGCGCGAGATGCTGCGCGATCTTCAGCGTGTTGTCGCTGATGCGCTCGATGCGCAGTGCAAGCGTTTCGATGCCCTGCAGGATCTGGAATGCGTTGAACGGCGAGATCGCCGCGCCCATGTTGCGCAGCGGTACGACGCGCGCGCGGCCGATATACGCGGCCTGACCGAACGCTTCCGTATAGACGACGCCGTGATAGCTGACGTCGGGCTCGTTCAGGCGCTTGAAGCGGTCCGCATGCTCCGCCCACGGGAACTTGCCCGAATCGACGATCGCGCCGCCGAGGCTCGTGCCGTGCCCGCCGAGATATTTCGTCAGCGAATGCACGACGATGTCCGCGCCGTGCTCGAACGGCCGCAGCAGGTACGGCGACGGCACCGTGTTGTCGACGATCAGCGGGATCCCGTGACGATGCGCGATCTCCGCGAGCGCGGCGATGTCGGTGACGTTGCCGAGCGGGTTGCCGACCGATTCCGCGAAGATCGCCTTCGTGCGCGCGTCGATCAGCGCGTCGAACGATGCGGGGTCGCGCGGATCGGCGAAGCGCGTGGCGATGCCGTATTGCGGCAGCGTGTGCGCGAACAGGTTGTAGGTGCCGCCGTACAGCGTGCTGGCGGACACGATGTTGTCGCCGGCTTCGGCGATCGTCTGGATCGAATAGGTGACGGCCGCCTGCCCCGACGCGAGCGCCAGCGCGCCGACGCCGCCCTCGAGCGCCGCGATGCGCTGCTCGAGCACGTCCGTCGTCGGGTTCATGATCCGCGTGTAGATGTTGCCCTGCACCTTCAGGTCGAACAGGTCCGCGCCGTGCTGCGTGTCGTCGAATGCATATGCGACGGTCTGGTAGATCGGCACCGCGACCGCGCGCGTGGTCGGGTCGGGACGATAGCCGCCGTGGACGGCGATGGTTTCGAGACGCCAGCTGGAAGAGGCCCTGTCGGTCATGGTGTGCTCCGTCTGTTGTTGTGATGGTCCGGCGATTATAGGAGCACGGGCGCTGCGGGCTTTAGAACGAATCGTTTGTTGCTTATGGTGCGCCGGCGCATCGCGTGCGTTTTCAGCGAATGCTGCGCAGCGGGATGTCGTGGTGGGCGGTGCGAATCCGTGCGCTCACGCGCGGCAGATCGCGATGATCTCGGCGCTCGTCGCGTCGTCGAATGGCGCGCCTTGCCAGTCGCCGCACCATTGCGTCGCCGAGAAGCCGGCTGCCGTCACGCGTGCTTGCAGATCGGGTTGGGCGATGAAGCGCAATCGGCTCGTATTTTGCAGCTGTATATCGTCGCGGCAGAAACGGTAGTATGTGTCGAACGACACGACCGGGCCGTCGATTGCGGTGACCGCGCGATGCAGTTCGACGCGGCCGAAATCGGGCGATTCGACGTGCGATGCGGGCGCGGACGGTACCCATCTGCGCCACGGTTCGACACGTGGATTGCGTGTCTCGAACATGAAGCGTCCGCCCTCGTTCAGCAGACGCCGCACGCCGTGCAGCGTGGCGTCGATCGCGGCGTCGGTCAGCAGGCACTGGAATGCGTGGCCGGTCATCACGACCGTATCGAAGCGCGCGTCGGGCGACAGGCCGGCGAGATCGCTGACGGCCCAGCGCACCGCGGATGCACCGGGTTGCTGCCGTGCATGCTCGATCATCGCGGCGGCCGGATCGATCGCGACGACGTCGTGCCCGGCCGCAGCGAGCCGGCGTGCGAACCGGCCGGTGCCGCAGCCGAGATCGAGGATGCGCTGCTGAACGGTGCCGATGCGCGATGCGCAGAACGCGAAGTCGTGATCGCCCGCGTTGAACAGGTCGTAGACCGCGACGAGGCGCGGGTCGGTGTAGAGGATTTCGCGGGCGGGTGCCGTGTCGGACATCATGCGGAGCGCATGCGTCAACGCTGCTGAGCCGCGACGCGCAGGCCGAGCGCGATGAAGATCGAGCCGATGATCTTGCCTTGCCAACGCGTCAGCCACGCGAGCCGCTTCACGAGCCGGCCGAGCGGACGGACCGAGCAGGCGATCAGCGTCGTGTACAGCGAACTGAGCGCGACGAAGATCAGGCCGAGCACGGCGAATTGCACGAACGTCGAGCCGCGTTCCGGATGCACGAACTGCGGCATGAACGCGAGGAAGAACAGTGCGGTTTTCGGGTTCAGCACTTCGGCGGGGATGGCCTGCAGATACGCCTTCAGCGGCGTGACGGGCGACAGCTTCGGCAGCGACGGGTCGGACGGCTTCTCGATCAGCGCACGCACGCCGAGGTAGATCAGGTAGGCGGCGCCGACCCACTTCACGACGTTGAACGCGAGCGCGGACGTCATCAGCAGCGCCGACAAACCGACGGCCGCGAACAGCGTATGCACGAAGTCGCCGCTGGCGACGCCGAGGCCGGTCAGGATGCCGGTCTTGCGGCCGCCCTGTACGGTGCGGCTGAGGACGAGCAGTACGGCGGGGCCGGGGATCAGGAACAGACCCAGGACGACGGCGGTGAAGGTGGTCAGCGTGGTCAGGTCGAACATGGCGGCTCCGGCAGGGTTGGCGCAGCGGCGGGGATGGGGGGATTGTAGTCGGTTTGTTCGGCTCGCTTGCGCCGACGTCGATCTCAAGTTATTCGGACCTTGCCCTCCAACAGATTGCGGTGGTCGAAAACGGTGCAGAATCGCGTTGGTGAGGTGAGCGGCGGCGGGACATCGGTTCGTCTCTACGGGGATGCGCGGCTTCTGATGCAGAGCATTATGGACTCGACTACGCCAGTCCCTGACCCAGGCGGAGTGCCGGGGCACCCCTCTGGGATTCACCAGGAACTATGAACGGTACGGCAGGCACATATGAATTGTTGTGAATCCAAGTGCCAAGACGGTTATCCATTTCCTTTTTAAAAGCGGCCCGAAATGAGATTTACATGGAAATCTGGCCCCGTACTCGCCGGGCAGCTGGTGTACTGCCAAGCTGAGTACTCGTTCGACTTCGTTCCGAGGGAAAATGAATTAAACAGCCGAGTTCGGGCTCCCGAACTGGATCTATTTCGATTGGTACGCTTCAATTGGAGGTATCCGTAGAAACCGGCGAAATACTATTTCCGTGGGGCTTGTTTCCACACACGCGATGGACAGATCGAGTTATGGTCCCTCCAAATACTTGTCCAGGCCGATTGTTCCTCGCGGATATTTCCGTTCTCGTGCCCGGAGCTGCGGTCGACTTACCTGGAGGCACGGAATGGCAGACACATTTCCACCGCGAGTCTGGGTGGTTATATACCGGCGTCGGTGATACGGCAGATGTCATCGTGGAATTCGCAGCCAACGCAGGTGCGTCACTGACAAATGAACAACTCACAGGGCTGTGGCTAAAGCCGATACGTGAATGATCCATTTCCGCGTGGGAGTTTGAGGATTACCAAGGATGATCAGACTTCATTGACGCACTTGACGCGCTCCGGTCGTTGCCACAAACAGCGTTGGCTTCGATACGTCCAGCCTCGAAAACAAGCTAAGCGGATATTTTCTTGACGCGGCACATTCCAAGAACCATAACCCGCGCAAACGCATGCGTATCGATCCACGCACGCCATCACCCACCCCCCAACACCAACGCAGCCCCTTTCTCCCCGATCATCAACGCCGGCCCCTGCGTATGCCCGGACGTGATGCGCGGCATGATCGACACATCGATGACCCGCAGCGCCTCGACCCCGTGAACGCGCAACTGCGGATCGACCACAGCATCGTTGCCGGTGCCCATCCTGCACGTGCCGACCGGATGGCTGAGCGAGCCCGCATTGCTCAGGATCCAGTTGCGGATCTCGGCGGGCGTGCGCACCGACGGGCCGGGCGTCTGCTCCTCGCCGCGCCAGGCCGACAGCCCGGGCGCGTTGCCGAGCGAGCGCATCAGCTCGAAGCCCTGCACGCATTGCTCGAAGTCGCCCGGCGCCGACAGGAAGTTCATGTCGATCAGCGGCGCGGCGGTCGGATCGGCCGAGCGCAGCGCGACGCGGCCCCGGCTTTGTAGCCGCATCATGTCGCCCGTCACCGAATAGAAACTGCGCAGTTCCTCCTCGGACTGGCCGCACGTATAGCGTCCGCGCATCATCTCGGCTGCATTGGCCGGCTGGCCGTCGGCATTCGCGTTCGCCCAGACGATCGCGTAGCCCTCGTTGACGGGCTGGTCGAGGATCGGCTGCCGCGACGTCCAGATGCCCTGGAAGATCAACGCGTCCATCAGGTTGGCGCCCACGCCCGGCAGGTCCATCTGCACGGGGATGCCGAGTTGCCGCAATTGCGCGGCGTCGCCGACGCCCGAGCGCATCAGGATCTGCGGCGAGTTGATCGCGCCCGCGCACAGCAGGATTTCCCGGTCGGCGATCGCACGTACGCGCGCGCCGCCGCGGACGTAGTGCACCGCGGCCGCGCGCCGCGTGCCGTTGAACTCGATCCGTTCGACGAGCGATTCGGCGGCGAGCGTCAGATTCGACTGCCGCGCGAGCAGCGGCTCGACGTAGCGCTGGTAGCTCGTCACGCGCTGGAAGCGCGTGTCGATGGTCGAGCGTAGCGGCGACACGCCGGCCATCGGCCGCCCGTCGTTGTAGTTCGGGTTGTAGCGGTGGCCGAGCTGCTCGCTCGCGCTCACGAACGCCTCGCCGAACGCGTTGCGCGTCGTGGTGGTCGGTTGCAGCATGCGTTCGACCTGCTCGAAGTGCGGCGCGACGTCCTGGTAGCGCCAGCCGTCGCAGCCGTACCGGCTCGCCCACTGATCGAAGTCGGCAGGCGCGCCGCGCACGTAGACCATGTCGTTGTGCGCGGTGCAGCCGCCCGTCACCTTCGCCCGCCAGACGTCCATCACGCGATCGTTCATGCGCGTCTGCGGCACGCTTTTGTAACCCCAGTGAATCGCGCCGATGCGGTACAGGCAGTTGATCTGGTTCGGGTCGCGGATCGGCGGGAAATGCGACGCGAGCGGCCCGGCCTCGAGCAGGAGCACCTTGATCGACGGGTTGTCGGCGAGCCGCCCGGCGACGATGCTGCCCGCCGAGCCGGAACCGATGACGATGTAGTCGTAGCGTTCGTCCACGGGCTTCTCCTCGTGCGTGTGAGCTGGCGCGGCGCCGTCAGCCGCGCGGGTCGAGCAGCCGGCCGTACGGGCCGTGCAGCGCGAGCGTCGGCTGCGCGCCGTAAAAGCCGGCGATGCCGCTCCACGCGCGGTGGTTCAGTTCGAGCAGGAACAGGATGCGGCGCATCGCGATCGTCTGGCGCACGGGATCGATCGCGGCGATCTGCTCGAACGTGTCGCGCGAGATGCTGTTGTGGTTCAGCGATTCGTTCAGTTCCTCGTGGTCGCCGGACACGCTGTGGAACGCGTCGTTGTCCTTGACCGCCGCCATCAGGCGCAGCGACATCTTCGGCGGCTCGCCGAAGATGCCCTCGACGACCATGATCGCGGCGAACGACGACACCGGGTCGACATCGGCGAGGAGCGTGAGCGCGTCGACGAACGCGAAGTGCAGCGGCAGCGGCACGATCTGCGCGAGCATGCGCGGTGCGACGCCGAGCGCTTCGCAGGTCGTGCTTTCGAGCGCCTCGTGGCCGTATTCCTCGCCGTAGTAGCGGAGCATCATCGTGCGCAGCGGAATGCTGAGCCGCATGCTCAGCAGCGGCGCGATGATTTCCACGAAGCGCCGCGTCACGTGGTACTGCTCGATGAACGGGCCGGCGACGAGCGGCGAATAGCCGCCGTTCAGCGCGTCCACCGCGCTCACGTACGGATTCTCGCCCCAGAGGTTCAGCGTTTCGCGCGTGATCAGCTCGGTCTGTCGCATGAACTCGAGCCCGTTCGACAGCGACACGGCCGGCACGTCCGCGCACGGCAGCCGCTGCGCGTCTTCACCGCTCGCGGCGACGAGGCTCGACGCGACCAGCCACAGATGCGACATCAGGTCGTGCTCGTCGTACAGCCCGGCCGTGTCGAACCGGGCGTCGTCCGCGGCGCTGGCGCGCGGCGCGCCGGAGAACGCATCGAGCATCAGCGCGACGGCTGCCAGCGTGAGCGGCGCGGCGCGGCGGAAGTATTCGAACTCGATGCGCAGCAGCGCGAGATGGAAGTTGGGTTCGACCTGCGCGTCGAACGGATCGTCGTGCGCGTCGAACAGCGTGCGCGCGGAGGCGGGTCGATCGAGGTGCAGCCGGAGCGTCGCGGCATCGCGCGCGACCGCGTCGCGCCGCGCGGCGTCGAGCGTGGCGAGGCTGGCCGCGACCGTCTGCGCGATGCACGAGTCGATCCGCGCGGCCTGCGCGGCAAGCGCATCGGCGGCCGTGTCGTCGGCCTCGCCGATCAGCGAATGCGTGTCGAGAAACGTGCCGAGCGCGTGCCAGCCAGAGTCGGGTTCGCTTTCGCGCAGCGTCCACCACAGCGGCGACGCCGTGTCGGTCAGGCTGTGGAGTTGCGCGGCGATCTGGTCCGCGGCGTCGCTGGCGTCGAACGCCAGCCGGTATTCGTGCGCGCCCGCGCGCATGCTGACGAGCGCCGAGCCGGGCTCGTGGTGGATCGCGTCGACGACGAGGCGCGGCGACTGATAACGCTGAAATGTCCAGAGTTCCATGGCGACCCTCAGTGGAAGATGCGCGGCAGCGGCGCGCTGTCGTCGGCGTAGTAGGCGAGGATGGTGTCCTCCTGGCGCACCAGCGTCTCGACCATCAGCGAGACGTTGCGTTTCGTGACCGTGCAGGCTTCGGGATCGATCGCGGTGTCGAGCGCCATCAACTGCCGCGAGATGTCCTCGTGCCGGTACGTGTCGTTCAGGTCCGCGTGTGCGCGCAGCGGCCGGTAGAACGCCTCGGGCATGCCGAGCGCGACGCAGCGCGCGTCGAACGCGTCGATGAATGCAGGCTGCGCGCGCTCGAACAGAAACAGGCTCGCCTTGAACGACAGCGGATGCTGGCGCGCGTGCACGCCGAGCGCGGCCGCGAGCGAGAACGTCGCGGGCAGCGGCTGGTGCTGCTCGATCTGCGCCTCGGCGAGCCCCACGGCCTTCAGCGACGCCTCGAGAAACCGGTCGTGGCCGAGCTCCGATTTCAGGAAGTCCTGCAGCAGCGTGCGCTCCGCGGGACTGGCGGCCCAGCCGAGCGCGGGCCCGATCAGCCCCGGCGCCGCGCGCACGATCCAGTAATACTCGAGCGTATAGCCGATCAGCTGGCGGCGCGTCGCGCGTTGTTCGACCAGCGCGCGCAGGAATGCCGAGCGTGCGCTGCGCGCGGCGGTGCGCTCCGCGATGCGGCGGATGTCGCGGTAGAGCTGCGCGCCGCTGGTCGCCACCGCGGCGCGGCGCGGATCGGATTCGATCAGCAGGCGCAGCACGTTGAAATCGGCGAGCAGCGGCGGGATCTTGTCGGCGATGCGGGGCGAGCGCGCGGCCAGTTCCTCGGGCGTCATGCCGCCCGCGTGCAAATCGCCGATCAGGCGCGCGACGTCGGTCGCCTCGTCGGGCGCGAAGCGGAACGCGCATTGCCGGCCGCCGGCGCTCAGCACGGCGCCGCTATCCGTGAGCTGCGAGGTCACGATGCCGCGGAATTTCGGCATCGCGGGAGCTGCGAGCGAGCTGTCCATGGTGGTTGCCTCACAGGTCGGACACGCGCCGCAGCAGCGGCGCGTCGGATGTGTAGTAGTGCCAGACGGCCGTGTAGAAGTCGTCGTAGAGCTCGACGAACAGCCGCAACTGGGCCTTCATGCGTGCGACGGTGGCGGCATCGAGCACCGGCACGTCGTGAAAGATCGCGCGTGTCAGGCTGCCGTGCGCCGCGTTGAGGTTGATGGTTGCGTGCGTCTTGAGCGGGCCGACGAGCCCGTCGGGCAGTTGCGCGCGCTCGCACGCCTGGATGAAGCTGTCGTGCTGCATGCCCTGGCCTTCGAGCAAGCCGAGCGTCGTGAAGAAGAACAGCGGATCGCTGTGCGACCAGTACGCGAGCGCATTGCACAGCCCCATCGTCTCGGGCAGCGGGATCGCGTCGAGCATGTCGGCGCGGCTCAGCCCCGCGAAGTTCAGCGCGCGCAGCAGGATCTCGTCGTGTCCGTACTCTTCGGAGAAGAAGCGGTTGAGCGTCAGTCGCACCGGCGTGCTCGGCACGTAGGACAGCACGGGCGCATCGAAATAGCTTTCGCGGAACAGGAAGTGCCAGTTCTCGATCACCATGCCGATCGCGAGCCGCTCGGGCAGGTCGCCCGGCGAGCGCGTGTCGAGGCATGCGCGCCAGAACGGGTTGCGGTAGAGCGTCTCCTCGCAGTACTGCTCGACGAGATCCTCGATCTCGAGGATCACTTCCGCGCCCGCGCGACTCGCGACCGGCGCGTCGTCGTCGATCAGGCCGGCCTCGTCCAGCGTGCCGACCAGCTCGTCGAGCAGCGCGCGCGGCAACGCGGGCTCGTCGCGCGCGATCTCGTCGAGATCGCGGCGGCCGTCGAACTGGTCGAGCGTGCGGGCCAGCGCGGCGGCGGCGTGCGGGCCGTCGGGCAGCGCGTCGACGTGCCCCAGCGTCACCGGCGTCACCAGCCGCGGACGGGATGCGGGCGATTCGATCTGTTCCATGATGAGACTCCCGAAGTGGGCGCACGGGGCGGGCGCGCGGCTCGCCCCGCAACTGGCTGAATCGGTGCCGCGGCGATTACAGGTGGATCGCGATCAGCGTCGGCGTGCCATCGGGCTTGTTGACGGTGACAAGGTAGTGCTTGCCGCCGAGCGTGCCCGTATTGATGTAGAGATCCACCTTGTGGCCGTCGAACACGTTCTTGGCCGGTTCGGCGTTCTTCACTTCATGAACCGTGGGCTGATGGGTATTTGCCATATCGATCACCGTTTTGAAAATTAAAGGAGCTCCGGCCTGATTCGAATAATCGGGCTGGATGATTTACAGTGAAATCCGGAATGCAATGTGAATATCGGATATATTCCTTTTCATCCGTCGTGCGGACGATTCCTTAACTGATATTCATCCGCACATGGTCATGAACGCGGCCCGTGCCGAAAGCGGCTGACCGTCCGCATGTTT
Source organism: Burkholderia ubonensis (assembly GCF_001718695.1). Classification (NCBI taxonomy): domain Bacteria; kingdom Pseudomonadati; phylum Pseudomonadota; class Betaproteobacteria; order Burkholderiales; family Burkholderiaceae; genus Burkholderia; species Burkholderia ubonensis. Next base: position 399,493 of record NZ_CP013422.1, read on the forward strand.
TGCAATCGCAATCTTGAGATCGGCCCCGCCGACGATCAGCGCGTGACGATCGGCGCCGGCGCGCGGGTCGACCGTCTGCAAAGCGTCGACTTCCTTGACGGCGACCTTGGTGCCTCGTGGCACGATGACAGTAAGCGGTTCACTCATAGCAACCTCCGACGATGAGAACGGGCGCAAGCGCCCCGCCGCCATTAGCGCGGCACGCAGCCGTGCCGCGGCCAGGCGGCACCGGAGCGGCGGCATCTCCGATCTTCAAATGGGTTGGGATGATTCCAAGGAAGGGGCCCCTATTTATATTCTTGTAAAAACTAACTTTATTTTAAACGTCCGCTGATTTCTTGAATTGGCGGAATCATGGAGATAATCTAGTACAACGTTTGCGCAATACAAGATTGATTTAATCGCCCGTGCGATTATTTTCTCTTAATCAGCGCATGCGTCGATCGTTTCGAAAAATGCATCGGACGATGGTCGAACAACCGGAGACGAAGACATGGGCGAGATGACGGAAATCTGCGTGCGGCCGAGGCTGCGGCATTGCACGCTCGTGGCGCTGGCCGGCGAGCGGCTGGCGATGATCGTAGGCGACGAGCGTTTCGAGCTCGAGCAGGTGCAGGGCAGCCGCGACGCGTTCCTGCGCATGAAGCGCTACCTGGACGGGCGACATACGCTCGATGACATCGCGCAGCGTTCGGACGTGTCGATCGGCAGCGTGCGGACGATCGTCGGGCAACTGGACGAACTGGGCCTGCTGCGCCGCGAACAGCCGGCCGCCACGATCGCCGTGGCGGATTTTCTCGAGCGGGTCGAGCGCAGCACGCGGATGTGGCGCGCGCAGATCGGCTATCACCGGTTGTTCGGCATGCTCGAGCGGGGCGAGGCAAGCCGCGACCTGATCGCCGGGCTGCTGCTCGAGACCTACCACTTCGTCCGGCTCGCGCCGCGTCACGTCGGCGCTGCGATCGCGCATTGCCGCGACCAGGCGACGGCCGAGCTGCTGTGCGGCTACCTGGCCGACGAGTACGCGCATCACAGGCTGATCGCTGCGTCGGTCGAGAAGCTGGGCATTCCGCGCGAGCAGATCCGCGACGCGCATCCGGTGATCGGCACGCTGTCGCTCGTGAACATGCTGTGCGAGGTCGGCCGCGCGTCGTCGCTCGGTTACCTGTGCTGCCTGAAACTGATCGAGGCGAGCCCCGAGGACGAGGCCGGCGCGCGCGGCGCGTGGCGCGAGATCGCGCGCGCCGCCGTGCTCGATGCGGACGTGTTCGACGGCCTGATGCGCCATATGCGCATCGACGTCGGCGCGGGCCATGCGGGCCTGCTGGAGCAGGCGCTTGCGCACACAACCGACGTGTCGGCCGACGCCGCGCACGTCGCGATCAACCACATGCACGACGTGAAGCACGCGTTCGATCAGTTTCATGACCAGGTGATCCAGTACTACACCGACATGTCGAACTACGTGCCGCGGCTCAAGGTCGATTTCTTCTCGCTATGAGGCGGGGGGTGCAGGCGATGAGCCTGCGACGGTGTCGAGGTCTTCAATCTCGGCGGCGCAGCGGCCGGGTTCGGGCTGATCGGCACGACCGCGCAGTTGCCGCGTCCGAGCCGAAACGACTGCAGCGGGGTGCGCAGGAAAGCGATCGCTTTGCCGGCCGATGGGACAGCGTCTGCAACGGACGCCAATGAAGGGGAAGAAAGGGAAGAAGGAAACCACAAGCTGCCGGCCGGCTTCCCGCCGCCCGGCAGCCCACAACAACGACCGGCTTACTCGCCGCTGTCGCTCTTGATCTGCGGCAGCGCCGAAGCCTCACCCGGCGTCAGCAGCCCGACCTGCGTATAAACACGCAGCTTGTCGCGCGTATCGGTGATGTCGAGGTTACGCATCGTCAACTGCCCGATCCGATCCTTCGGCGAGAACGTCGACGCGACCTTCTCCATCGACAGACGTTCCGGGTGATACGTGAGGTTCGGCGACTTCGTGCTGAGAATCGAATAATCGTTGCCGCGACGCAGCTCGATCTTCACTTCGCCGGTAACCGCGCGCGCGACCCAGCGCTGCGCCGTTTCACGCAGCATGATCGCCTGCGGGTCGAACCAGCGGCCCTGATACAGCAGGCGGCCGAGCCGACGCCCATTCTCGCGATACTGCTCGATCGTATCCTCGTTATGGATACCGGTAACGAGACGCTCATAAGCGATATAAAGCAGCGCCAGCCCCGGAGCCTCATAAATCCCGCGGCTCTTCGCCTCGATGATCCGGTTCTCGATCTGGTCGCTCATGCCCAGGCCATGCCGCCCGCCGATGCGGTTCGCCTCGAGCAGCAGCTCGACCTGATCCTTGAACTCGACGCCGTTCAGCGCGACCGGCTGGCCGGCCTCGAACCGCACCGTCACTTCTTCCGCGGCGATCTTCACGTCATCGCGCCAGAACGCGACACCCATGATCGGGTTCACGATCTTGATGCCGCTTTCGAGGCTTTCCAGGTCCTTCGCCTCGTGCGTCGCGCCGAGCAGGTTCGAGTCGGTCGAATACGCCTTCTCGGCCGACATCTTGTACGCGAAGCCCGCCTGGTTCATGAATTCGGACATTTCCGCGCGGCCGCCGAGCTCGTCGATGAACGTCTGGTCGAGCCACGGCTTGTAGATCTTCAGGTCCGGGTTCACGAGCAGGCCGTAGCGGTAGAAGCGCTCGATGTCGTTGCCCTTGTACGTGCTGCCGTCGCCCCAGATGTTGACGCCGTCTTCCTTCATCGCGGCGACCAGCATCGTGCCCGTGACGGCACGGCCGATCGGCGTCGTGTTGAAGTACGTGACGCCGGCCGTCGTGATATGGAACGCGCCGCTCTGCAGCGCCGCGATGCCCTCGGCCACGAGCTGCGCCCGGCAGTCGATCAGTCGCGCGCCCGCCGCACCGTATTCGATCGCGCGCTTCGGGATCGAATCGTAGTCGTCTTCGTCGGGCTGGCCGAGGTTCGCCGTGTACGCGTACGGGACGGCGCCCTTGAGTTTCATCCAGTGCAGCGCGGCGCTGGTGTCCAGGCCGCCGGAGAAGGCGATACCAACCTTCTGGCCGGTCGGGAGGCTTTCGAGAATCGTGCTCATAGGAATTACCGTGGATTGAAGTCCGGGAGGGGTTGTATTTCGCGGAATATGCGAGTATCGGCTGTCCGGGAGCTTGGGGCAAGGGTTGATTTCGGGCCGACAGCCGCGTCCGGCCTGCCGCAGCGGCCTTGTGTGCCGCCGGCGGGCCTCGGAGCGGGTGTGGTTCGACGCCAGTTCAGGGGCCGGATCGGTGGCGGACGGCCGGTGCGGCGGCGCATGCAGGCGCAGATGCACCAAACGGGTGCGCAACGCCAACGCCAACGTCAACGCTCAAAAGCCGCAGCCCGGAGTCAAATATTCCACGACCGCGCGCTATCCAGCAGCCGCTCCCTTAGCTGATCCACTTCCCCGGCCAGCTTCGCCGAAATCGACACGTACCCGGACAACTGCGGCGGCGGCGCATCGTGCGGCACGTCCTGGCGTCGCCGCGCTCCGCCGAGCCGGCTCGGCGTGCCGAACTTCAGCGCGCGGCTCGCGCCGACGAGCATGTCGCGGATGTTCCGGTTCGTCGCCTTCATCGCGACGCGCAGGTAGTCGCGCGCGGCCGTATCGTCGCGGGGCGGCAGCACGCTCGACAGGATCTCGAGATAGCCGATGCACAGCCGCAGGCTGCGCTGGATCGCCTCGAGCTGCTGCATCGAGATCTCGCATTCCTTCGACACGGACGGCATCAGCGAGCGCAGCTGCACGAGCAGCGCGCTGAGCGCGGCCATCTCCTTCAGGTGCGCTTCGTCGCTGACCTGCCGGTCGCCCGCGATCCGCGCATGCACGGCGGCGCACGCGCGCAGCGCGTCGGCGAGCTTGTAGCGCCACGAGTAGGTCGCGTAGAGCGGCAGCGCGAACGAGAACGCCAGCGCGATCGCGATGCCGACCAGCACGTTCACCGCGCGCCACAGGCCGTCGACGATCTCGTTGTCGCCGTGCCCGGCGACGATCACCATCGTGATCGCCGACAGCAGCGCGATATAGCCGGCCTTGCCGATCGCGTGATACGCGCAGACGCCGCAGGCGATCGCCATCACCGCGTAGATCGCGAGCGGCGCGTGGACGGCCGAGTGCAGCAGGATCAGCAGCAGCCCGGCGAGCGCGCCGATCGACGTGCCGAGCGCGCGCTCGGCGGCCTTCTTGCGGATGTTGCCGTGATGCTGCAGGCCGCCGACGACGATCAGCACGGTGATCGTCGACCATTCGCCGTGCGGAATCCGCAGGCCGGTCGACAGGCCGATCGACACGAGGATCGCGAGCGCGACGCGTGCGGCGTGGATCAGTTTCGCGTGCCGGTAGCGGCGGTACGGGTCGAGCAGTGGACGGAGCGCTTGGCGCAGGAGCGACGGAAGTGGGGCGGGAAGCGGGGCGGTCATGACGAAGCGAGGAGGGCCGGAAAGGCGGACCGGCCTGCGCGGACCGGCGCGGGCCGCTCGCGCAGCTGGCGTTACGCTAGCCGAACGCGGCCGGCCTGTCCACGGGGACGTGGCGCGGCACGGCGGCCGGCCGCGGCGTCACGCGTCGGCCGCACTCGTCGCGGCGTCCGACACGCGATTGCGGCCGCCCGACTTCGCGCGGTACAGCGCTTCGTCGGCCAGCCGCAGCAGCGTCGCTGCGCTCACGCGGCCGCCGACGGCGGTCGCGACGCCGATGCTCACCGTCAGGTGCCCGTACGGGCTGCGCTCGTGCGCGATGTCGAGCCCGGCGATCGCGCGCCGGATCGCCTCCGCGACGACCGCCGCGCCGCGCGCGTCGGTGTCGGGCAGCGTGACCACGAATTCCTCGCCGCCATAGCGCGCGACGTGATCGCTCGGGCGCCGCAGGCAGCGCAGCGCGCATTGCGCGACCTGGCGCAGCACGTTGTCGCCCGCCTGGTGGCCGTAGTAGTCGTTGAACGATTTGAAGTGATCGACGTCGATGAACAGCACGGACAGCGGCCGGCTGCTGCGGGTGGCGTGCTGGGCCTCCTGCGCGAGCACGGCGTCGAACCGGCCGCGGTTGTCGAGGCCGGTCAGCGCGTCGGTATGCGCGAGGCGGTACAGCTTCGATTCGGCGACCTGCCGGCGCTTCAGCTCGCGCGACAGCAGCAGCGAGCCCGCCGCGATGATCGCGGTGAAGGCGGCCATCAGCACCCCGATCCAGATCGCGCGCTCGCGCCACGTCGCATAGATGTCGTCCTCGGCGGGCGCGACGTTGACGATCAGCGGCAGGTTCGCGAGGTGCTTGTACACATAGATGCGCCGCACGTCGTCGATCACGCCGACGCCGACGATCGCGCCTTCGCGGTTGCGTCGCGCTTCGATGAACAGCTGCGCGTCGCGCAGGTTCAGCCCCACCATGCGCGCGTCGTACGGCAGGCGGCACACGAGCGCGCCGTTGTCCTCGATGATCGCCGCGGTGCCCCGCTTGCCGACCGCGATGCCGTCGAGCAGCGCGCGGAAGTAGTCGATGCTCAGCGTGCCGACGACGATGCCGCCGAACGAGCCGTCGGGGCGGTCTATCCGGCGGCTGAGCGCGATCGTCAGCGCGCCGTTGCGCAGCCGGGACGCATACGGGCGGCTGATGTAAAGCCCCTGCGCGAGCCCGTCGCGATGGACGGTGAAATAATCGCGATCGGAAAAATTGCCTTGCCGCGGCGGCGAGACGCCCGAATCGATCACGATATTGCCGCGCGTATCCATCACGAAAATGGCGCCGAGATACGCGCCGTTTGCCGCGCGGTCGAACAGCATCCGATGACGCTGGGTGGCCGGCAATGCTGCCAATTCGGGATCGGCGAGCCCGTCCACGACGTTTTGCAGCGATAGATCATACAATTCGATATTGCGCGAAATATCGCGCTCGATGAGCAGCATCAGGTTGCGGGCGTTTTCGATCGCGTGGTCGTATGCGTCGCGACGTGCCTCGATCAAAAGCGATGCCGACAATCCCCAGCTGAATACCAGTAGCGCGATACCTGCGACCAGTACGCCCCGGGGCGACAGAATGCGGGACACGACCGACGGGGTATAGCGGCGCAATGCGACAAGCAGCGGGCGTAGCTTCATCCTGGAGGGGTGGGGGTGCGGGCATTTCGTCGTCGACGATTGCGCACGTTGATTATTTCGGAGTGAATCGCATTATCTCGCGAAATCGGAATTCTCGCCGCGCGAGGCAAAACATGCATCTCAACTGTCGATTTGAAAACGGTTACGCATCATTACCCTGGTCGGATGAATGACGTTGATTCAAATCAATTTTCAGTATCGGTTATTTCGTCTGATTATTGTGAATGTCCGCGGCAAAATGTCGTTTTCAGCCAGTATTTTCGCCATCGTGAAATAGGGGCGTACCACGTCCGCGGATTGCCCGCCACGCCGCGTGCAAAACGTTGACTGCGCCGCCGCGCCGGCATCGCCGCGCGTTCCGCGGCCGGGCCGTCGCGGGCGAATCAGGTAGAATCCGCGCTTCGCCGCAGCCGCGCGGCGTGCAACGCATATCGGGGCCGTATCGCAGGCGGCACACCGCGTCCCGATTCCGCATGCGCCGGCCCTGGATGCCGGCCCGCTCAACGTTCGTCCGTTTTATGTCCGCACTTCCGAATCCCGACCAACCCGGTTCGTCCGCGAACCCACCCAAGCTTCACCGCGCGCTGAAGGCGCGCCACCTGACGATGATCGCGATCGGCGGCTCGATCGGCACCGGCCTGTTCGTCGCGTCCGGCGCGTCGATCTCGCAGGCCGGCCCCGGCGGCGCGATGGTCGCGTACATGCTGATCGGCCTGATGGTCTATTTCCTGATGACGAGCCTCGGCGAGATGGCGGCGTTCATGCCGGTGTCGGGCTCGTTCGCGACCTACGGCGCGAAGTACGTCGACGAAGGCTTCGGCTTCGCGCTCGGCTGGAACTACTGGTACAACTGGGCGGTGACGATCGCGGTCGAGCTGGTGGCCGCGCAGCTCGTGATGCACTACTGGTTCCCGGACGTGCCGGGCGTCTGGTGGAGCGCGGCGTTCCTCGCGGTGATGTTCCTGCTCAACGCGCTGACGGTGCGCGGCTTCGGCGAGGCCGAATACTGGTTCGCGCTGATCAAGGTCGTCACCGTGCTCGCGTTCATCGGCGTCGGCCTGCTGATGATCTTCGGCATTCTGAAGGGCGCGCCGCACAACGGCTGGGGCAACCTGACGATCGGCGACGCGCCGTTCGCGGGCGGCTTGCCGGCGATGATGGGCGTCGCGATGATCGCGGGCTTCTCGTTCCAGGGCACCGAGCTGATCGGCGTCGCGGCCGGCGAATCGGAGAATCCGCGCACGACGATCCCGCGCGCGGTGCGCCAGGTGTTCTGGCGCATCCTGCTGTTCTACGTGCTGGCGATCTTCGTGATCGGCGTGCTGATTCCGTACACCGACCCGAACCTGCTGAAGAGCGACGTGACCGACATCGGCGTGAGCCCGTTCACGCTGGTGTTCCGCCATGCGGGCCTCGCGTTCGCGGCCGGCGTGATGAACGCGGTGATCCTGACCGCGGTGCTGTCGGCCGGCAACTCGGGCATGTATGCGTCGACGCGGATGCTGTACAACCTCGCGACCGAAGGCCGCGCGCCGAAGCTGTTCGCGAAGCTGTCGCCGGGCGGCGTGCCGCGCAACGCGCTGTACGCGACGACGGCCGTCGGCGCGCTGTGCTTCCTGACGTCGCTGTACGGCGACAAGACCGTCTACCTGTGGCTGCTGAACACGTCGGGGATGACGGGCTTCATCGCGTGGCTCGGCATCGCGGTCAGCCACTACCGGTTCCGCAAGGGCTACGTCGCGCAGGGCTATTCGCTCGACCAGATGCCGTACGAGTCGAAGTGGTTCCCGTTCGGCCCGCTGTTCGCGTTCGCGCTGTGCATCGTGATCGCGCTCGGCCAGGACTACCAGGCGTTCCTCGCGAACCGGATCGACTGGATGAGCGTCGTCGCGACCTACGTCGGCATCCCGCTGTTCCTCGCGGTGTGGGCCGGCTACCGGCTCGTCAACAAGAGCCGCTTCGTCCGCTACGAGGACATGGAGATCGCGCCGTGGATCGCCGCGAACCGCGGCGGCGTTGCGCCGCGCGTCGAGAACCGCGAGACGGTCGGCTGATTTCGCCGTCGCCGGCTGCCGCACCGTGACGCCGGCGCGGCCGTGTCGTGTGCGATACGCCACTAAAACGGGAAGCCGCACGTGCTTCCCGTTTTTTTTGTCGGCTTTCCGCTGCGCGGGGTCAAAGCCGGTTATATTTCCCGACCCTACCGGGCTCACGTCCCGGCCGGCGCGATGCGCGCCGCGCGGATCGGCATCCGGCGCGCGCGTCGGGCGGCGGCCGGCCGCGCCCGCCGTTTTCATCGTTCCGCCGCGGCCTGCACGGCCGGCGGAACGCGCAACCCAGAGGAATCCATGAGCGCATCACCCGCCGAGCGGAAGGCCGGACCTGTTTCCATCGTGCGAATCGAAGCCGCGATCAATGCGTGGCGCGCAGTGTATCCGCCGGCCCCGGACGGCGAGGACGGCTACGCGCTCGATGCCGGCAGCGACTGTCTCGCCGAGCTGTACGGCACGATGATCTGCTACCGGTTGCCCGACGTGCCGCTCGATTCGCTGAGCGACGCGCAGCGCGATGCGCTGTACGCGACCGAGGCATGACGGGCCGCCGCGCTGCTGCGTTGTCGCGGCGCGGTGTCGGTGATGGAACGGGAAGCCGCGCGGCTTCCCGTTTTGCTTTGTGCGGCGGCGCCCATTGCCCGCGCCGGCTGAGGTATCGTGACGGCATCGCGAGCGGGCGCTCACGGCGTGGCGAGCGCGGGCATCTGCGCACGGTGCCGCGCGCGTGCCCGTCGCGCGTCCGGGAGGAATCGAACATGGAGTTGAGACATCTGCGCTACTTCGTCGCGGTGGCCGAGGAGCGGAATTTCACGCGCGCGGCGGAGCGGCTGCACATCGCGCAGCCGCCGCTGAGCCGCCAGATCCAGCAGCTCGAGGAACTGCTCGGGGTGCCGCTGTTCGAGCGCAACGCGCGGCCGCTGAAGCTGACCGACGCGGGGCGCTTCTTTCATTCGCATGCGGTGCAACTGCTCGCGCAGACGGCCGAGCTGGAATCGATGACCAAGCGCGTCGGCAAGATCGAGCGCAGCCTGTCGATCGGCTTCGTCGGCTCGACGCTGTACGGGATGCTGCCGAAGATCATCCGGCGCTATCGCGACGAATTCCCGGCGGTCGAGCTGAGCCTGCAGGAGCTGTCGACGATGGACCAGATCAAGGCGCTGAAGGAAGGGCGCATCGACGTCGGGTTCGGGCGCATCCGCCACGAGGACCCGAGCGTGCGGCGCGTCGTGCTGCGCGAGGAGCGGATGATCGTCGCGCTGCCGGTCGGCCATGCGCTCGACGGCGCGAAGGAGGTGCTGTCGCTGCACGACCTCGTCAACGACACGCTGATCATTTTTCCGAAGGCGCCGCGGCCGAGCTACGCCGACCAGGTGCTCGCCGCGTTCCACGACCGCGCGCTGAAGCCGCGCAGGATCTACGAGACCCGCGAGCTGCAGATCGCGCTCGGGCTCGTCGCGGCGGGCGAGGGCATCTCGGTCGTGCCGCACAGCGTGTACGGGCTGAAGCGCGACGACATCAGCTACAAGCCGCTCGACGATCCGAACCTCGTGTCGCCGATCATCATGAGCATGCGCATGCTCGACGAATCGGAGGACATCCGCGCGATGCAGGCGCTGATCTACCGGCTGTACGACGAGTCGCAGATCGAGTATCTGCATCCGCAGCCCGAATGAGCGCGCCGCCGCCGGCGGCTTGCTCGACGCCGCGCGTGCGGCCGCCATCATGCAGACGACTGACCACCCACACGTGCACCCATGACCGACATCGTAATCGACGAAAGCTGGATCGAGACGCCGCAAGGGCGTCTCTTCGCGAAACGCTGGCGCGGCGCGCAGCCAGCCGCGCACGAGCGCGCCGCACCGGTCGTGCTGCTGCACGATTCGCTCGGCTGTGTCGAGCTTTGGCGCGACTTCCCCGCGCAGCTCGCGCGTGCCGCTGCGCGCGACGTGATCGCGTACGACCGGCTCGGCTTCGGCCGTTCGGACCGTCACCCAGGACAACTCGCCGCGACGTTCGTGCGCGACGAGGCCGAGCACGACTTCGCCGCGGTACTGGAAGGGTTCGGCGTCGACCCGTTCGTCGCGTTCGGCCACAGCGTCGGCGGCGGGATGGCGGTTGCGTGCGCGGCCGCGCATGCGCGGCGCTGCCGGGCGCTGATCACGGTCGCCGCGCAGGCATTCGTGGAAGGTCGCACGCTGGACAGCATTCGCGACGCCGCCCGGCAATTCGACGCACCGGGGCAGCTCGACCGTCTCGCGCGCCATCACGGCGACAAGGCCGAATGGGTGTTGCGCGCGTGGGTCGATACGTGGCTGTCGGCGGCGTTTCGCGACTGGAGCCTGGACGACGTGCTGCCGCACGTGCGCTGCCCGACGCTTGCGATTCACGGCGCGCAGGACGAGTACGGCTCGGATGCGCATCCGAAGCGGATCGCCGCGCGTGTGGCGGGGCCGTCGTCGTGGCTGTTACTCGACCGATGCGGGCACATCCCGCACCGCGAGCGTCCCGCCGACGTGCTCGCGGCCGTCGCGACGCTGCTGCACGACGCGCACGCGTAAGCGCGCGCCCGCTGCGACGCACGCGGCGAGCCGCGCCCGCCGACGCTCAGAACGCCAGCTGGATCGCGAGGTCGATCGCGAGCAGCGCGATCGAACAGCCGATGCCGAGGACCACATTCGGCAGCCGATGCTCGAAATCGCGGTCCCTGCGCATCGCCGCGCCGAGCAGGTACAGCGCTTCGACGACGATCTGCAGGCCGACGAACAGCAGCATCAGCAGGTATTCGTAGCCCATCTCCTTGAAGCCGGCGAAGTGCATCCCGTGATCGCGGACCCACTGGCCGACGCGCAGCAGCTCGTAGACGAACAGCAGCGCGGGGAACAGGTAGCTGACGAAATAGGTCGGCACGCTGGCGTGCCGCAGTTCGAGGTGGAAATGATGCGTGGCAGCCATCACGAATTCCTCCTTGCAATGCATGATTGCGGTCGCGACGGCGGCGCGGCGAGGTGCGGGCCAAACGGATGTCCCGATGCTGCGTGCGCAGCCGTACGTCATCAGCATACTGCTGCGCGGTGAATTTGGCATGCGCTGACGGCGTTCGTCGTAACAAACCTGTTGTGCAGTGCGCAAACGGGGTAGCGCGCGGCGAGGTCGCGTGCGTGCTCAGAAATGCCCGGTGAAGCGGTACCGGCTGCCCGGATGCCACAGATTGACCGTCGACGCGACGACGCCTTGCGACCACGTGCGCCGGTGCAGCATCAGGCACGGCTCGCGCTCGTCCATCGTCAGCAGGCGGCGCGTTTCCGCATCGGGCATCGCGGCCTCGATCCGGTATTCGACGCGCTGCAGCGGCGCGACGCGCGTCAGGTACTGGTTCGGCGTCGTCGTCGTGAAGTCCTGCAGCGCATAGTCGGGCGCGCAGGCCGGATTGACCCAGCGCTCCTCGAGCTGCACGGGCGTGTCGTTCTCGAAGTGCAGCACGCGCGAATGGAAGATCGGCTTGCCGGCGTCGAGCTGCATCTCGTCGGCGAGCTTCGCGTCGGCGATCGTCGCGCCGACCTGCAGCACCTGCGCGCGATAGCCGTGGCCGCGCGCGCCGACTTCGTCCGAGATGCTGCGGATCGCGACGAGCGTCGACTCGTACTTCGGCGTCGCGACGAAGGTGCCGGAGCCGCGGGTGCGCGTCAGCACCTGCTCGGCCGTCAGCTCGCGCAGCGCGCGGTTGACGGTCATCCGCGCGACGTTGAATTCGCGCGCGAGTTCGTTCTCCGACGGCACCTGGTCGCCTTCCGCCCATTCGCCGGCGTGGATCCGCGCCAGGATGAAGTCCTTGATTTCCTGATAGATCGGTGTGGTCATGGCATTGCTGTTCGAGAGACGGCAGCCGCGTGCCGTCGCGTGCCGGCGGTCGTCCGCGGTTCGTCCCGGGTTCATCCGGTGCCCGGGCGGAGTGTACCGGGTTCGATGCCGCGCCGGCCCGCTTGCGGGCCGGTGCTTCGGGTAAGTCCGGCGTCCACGCGATGTGCTCGCGACCGGCTGCACCGGCGGCAACAGCCGCATCGGGCACGCGGCGGCTGCAAAAGTATAGACAAATGCATGGTTGCGCCTCTGACAGGAACGCCATGAAGAAACGCGCGCTCGGTATTGCCCTTGCCTGCATCGCGGTCGGTGCGCACGCAAAGGATGGGTCGACGATCCGCTTCGTCGCCGCAGGGTGGCGACAGTCGAATGGCGGACGAGTGCGCCGTCGAAAGTATCGGAAGCCTATGTCGCGTCGATCGTTCGCTTCGTGTTGTCGTTACGTGTGGGTGTCAAACATCGTCAATTCAGTCCTGACTGGTACACCGCGTAGGGTCGGCGGGCGTTAAGCCGGTATCAGCCGAATCGGCGGCTGACCTATCCGGGAGCGTTCCATGAACCGCATCGTGAAGATTTTGACGGCCGGCGCACTCGCATGTGCCGTGCTCGTGCCGGCCCTCGCCGAAGCGCATTCGCACCGCGTGTGCCATTTCGATCATCACCACCATCGCGTGTGCCGCTGGGTGCGCTGAGCATGGCTTTGCCCGGCTACGGCCGGGATGATTTCGCGATACAGGCAATCAGGAGAGGATGATGAAAAAGACGATGTTGATCGCCGCGTTTGCCGCGAGCTTCGGCCTGTCGGGCGCTGCGTTCGCACAGGTGCAGGCGCCGGCCAGCGCGCCGGCTGGCACGACCGGCCTGTGCAAGGACGGCTCGTTCTATGCGGGCGCATCGAAGAAGGGCGCGTGCGCAGGACACAAAGGCGTGAAGGCCTGGTATGGCGCGTCGGCTGCTGCTGCGGGCAGCGCATCGGCCAGCGCATCGGCAGCAGTGCCCGCGACGGCTGCGTCGGGCGGTGCTGCGTCCGGCGCCGCGCCGGTGAAAAGCGCGTCGGCCGCCGCCGCCGCAGCCGCGCCGGGCGGCGGCGCGGGCAAGGTATGGGCCAACGACAGCACGAAGGTCTATCACTGCTCGACCGACAAGTATTACGGCAAGACCAAGCACGGCAGCTACATGTCGGAAGCCGATGCGAAGGCGAAGGGCTTTCACCCGTCGCACGGCAAAGCCTGCTCGTAAGGCGATGGCGCGGGTAGGTTCCGCGCCGAGTCCGTCGACGCGCCGTTGGGCGTCGTGCCCCGCCGTTGTGGCGGGGCTTTTTTGTTTCGTTGCGGATCGTCGGGGGCAGCCTCGGGTTGAGTCCGGAGCCATGAAGCGTCCGACGATGACACGTTGAGCATCGTTGACAACCGTTCCTCGTTTTGGGACGATATTTTCAGTCTCGGGGTACCGCTACCTCTTACGCTTGCTCTAACGTTCGGTATAAACGTTGGGCTGGCGAGGTACGTTCATGTCCCCCACCCAAGCCGCATGGCTCATTCTTGCTGCGAGCGTCGCCGCTGAATCACTCGGCACTGCAGCCCTCAATCTCTCCGTTGGCTTTACTCGCCTGCTTCCGACAGTACTGACCGTGACGTTCTACGTGGCAGCTGTCATTCTGATGGCCGTCGCGACGAAGAGAATCGAAATGAGTTTGGCATACGCAGCCTGGGCTGGAAGCAGCGTCGTGCTGACGGTAGTGATAGGTTTCGTCTGGTTTGGAGAGTCGATGAACGTCGTTAAGGCGATTGGATTGATCGCTGCGATATCCGGCATCGTTTTGCTGAACTTCAGCAGCAACGGCGCATAGCCCGCCCACGGACGCTTCGGAGAACGCTGGATGACTGCGCAGGGACGGGTTATGCGTCGTGCATGAACGCCAGTGTCCGGGCCGGTTGCCGCGCTCGGGTGTGGGGCGCAGTACGGCCAAGAACGGTCGATCGACACAGCGCCTAGATCGCTGACAATCGGGGCGCATTCACCAAATTGGTAGTTGCGGTCCTGAACGCTCCGGTACGTAGAATTTTGAATTTCACGTGGTGGCGCATGCATGACTACCTAACCGAATAGTTGCGTAGGCCGTCCGATGCTGACTCATGCTAGTCTCCGAAGACGAAAGGGAGGCTTTCATGCAACGAACGATCGCGTACCGCGGCTTCGAGATTCAGGTCGAATTGACTCCGGCTGCTGATGAGGACACCTTCGACGTGACCTTTCAGATTAAAGGCGCCACAAACCTCGAAGTGCTCGGCGCGCGGGGAGGCCGCATCTCGTTGCGCAACGGCCCTTTTACTGAGCGATGGGCCTATCTGGTAGCCGAAATCGCCGGCCAAGCTGCTATCGACGTGTTACTCGGTCCCGTCGACTGATTCAATGTTTGTTTCCCGATGCAATACTCTCAGTGATCGCATAGGGGACGGCGCTATTACACTGGCTATATCAGCGATGTGGGCTTGCCGCCCGTTGCGGCGCCGATGGATTTCGCGGGGTAGTTCGAAGCCTATGTGGGCGGTAGCTGGCCGACCTTCGATCCGCGAAACAACGCGCCGCGTAATGGACGTGTTTTGACGGCATACGGGCGCGATGCCGCGGATGTCGCGATCAGCAATGCATTCGGGGCCGCCGTGCTAACGCACTTCATGGTGCACTGCGACCAGGCAGGACCGAGCCACGATCCTGCCGACGCTGAGCCGGCGCGGAAATGTACGGATAGGATGCGTCGCGTGGCAACGTCGCCGTTCGAATCGAACGGTGAATTGCGCAGAGCTGAGCGTTCGTGGCGCAACGTCCTAAGACTGGTCAAAGCATTGAGGTCCCCCCCAGCGGCCGCTTTGGAGAAGGTTGAATGCCCGTTGTGGGTCAATCCGAGACCATCGCACGTTGCAACGCGTCTGCCGACCGCATTCGGCCATTTTGATACGTTCGACATCGCGGTGTGGTTCGTCGACAATCCGCTGGGGGGGCAGCCTCCAGCGTCACAAGTGCCCCAACTCGCGAACAATCGGATGGCGCAAGAATGACCTCGCATGCAGAAATATATTTGAGAGATTTTCATCGGCGCCGGGCGGGAGCAACGCGTCGAGCCTATGGTAATCGACCTGCCCGATCTGCGCAGGCGGCATACCCTTCCTCCTATCACGCACTGGCGAATCGTGTGCCGAATGAAGCGATGTCGCGGACTGTCCTCGACCTGGCATGTGGCGATGGGCCATTGCTGCAAATTCTGAACGACAGGGGGCATGCAGCCACGAAGCTGATTGGCATAGACATGAGCGATGGCGAGTTGAGCGTGGCTCGGGGAATATTGCCGCACGAAATACGATTGCTCAACGAGCGCGCACAAGAAATGTCGCTCGATAGCGGTTCAGTAGACTACGTGCTGTCGCACATGGCTCTCATGTTGATGGACGATATCGAACAAGTGGTCCGAGAGATCCGCCGGGTATTACGTGACGGCGGCAGTTTTTCCGCTATCGTGGGGCGGAGCTTTTTGACCGGCAAGGTCGGCGAAGTCTTTCTGGACATCTTCAAGCCAATCGCGAAGGCTCGGCTCACCGAGTTGCGACTCGGCGACGCGCGCACGCGCAGTGAAGCCGGTTGGCAAGAACTGCTAAAACGCGATTTTGTTGATGTGGCTTTTGAAGACATCGACATCGACTGGACACCTACACCCGAGCAGCTGTGGTTGGACATGCTGGACACCTACGATGCCGACCGGATGTCGGAAGCGGCGCGCGCGCAGTTCAAAAGTGAACTGTTGTCGGCGTTCGCGCCCATGCAAAGCGACGACGGTACGTTGCAAACTGGATGGGGCCTGCGTCTGGTTCAGGCCACTGCTGCCTAGCGGCGAGTTCGAGGGACGGCTCAGGTAGCACTGAGGTCGCTTGTAGATGCTCTCAGCCTGGGCTGATCTGCGACGGTCGCACGTTGCAGGGGTAACCGGCTGCATCCGACCAGACGCGAATGCTATCGGCGCCACGCCTGACGCTGAATGGCCGTTAGAGGCAAATCTGACAGGCCGCACCGTGTCGAAAGCCCACATCCACGGAACTCCACGAAGGTTACTTTTCGCCGTTTCGCGACGCGACGCGACGCGACGCGACGCGCCGCAATGCGCAATGCGCGATACGGGATACGCGATACACGACACCGACTCACCGGCACGCTAGTCACCCCCTCACTGCCCAACCCCGCCCGCCGCGACCGCTCGCGGCCGCCCCTTGCGGCCCGCGAGCTCCCGCGTAAGCGCATCCGACACATAATGCGGGCCGTCGAACAAATACACCGAATACCCGCGATAAACAGCCAATTGCGCGGCCAGCTCATCCGCAGTGGCCGCGCGAAACCCACCACGCTCCGCGGGTCGGAACGCCTCCGCGATCAGCCGCACGCGTCGCTTGCCCAGCCGCGCGGCCAAGTCATCGACGTACGTACGCGCGACATACGGTTCGCGCGCATACACGCCGCAACCGTCCTGAAACAACACACCGACATCCGCGGGCAGCCACGTGACGAGCCAGTCGGCCAGCGCCTTCCCGCCGATGTTGCTCTGGTCGTACACGCTCACCCACAGCGGTCGCGGCAACCGGTTCAGGATCGCCGCGAGCTTCGGCGCGTCCTGCCAGGTCGGATCGATTTCGACGGGGAAGTAATAGCCGGTGACATGCAGCGGAACCGGCGCGCGTGCGACCGCGACCGACTGATCGGCAAGTGCCGACAGCTGCGTGCGCGCACGCCGTTCGTCCTGGTAGCCGGCCAGGCCGAGGATCACGTTGCGGGCCCACGGCTCGCGGCCGATGCGTTGCCAGTCGGGAAGATGCGAGGCCGTGCGCATGCCGGTGCCGGCGAGATACGCGGTATCGTCGACGGCACTCCACTGGATCAACAGCTCATGCACGCCGAGCTGCTGCCAGTTGCCGGCCGGATTGATCGTCGCGTTGTCGAGCTGCCAGACGATGCCGTCGGCGTGCACGTCGTGCGCCGTCCAGCTGCAAGCGGTCATTGCCAGCGACGCGGCAACGGCCGCGAACGGCGTCGCATGCGCCACGTGCACGCGCCGGCGCGGCCCAGCGGCCTGCCGGAGCCGGCCGATACGCTGCCGAAACCTGCGCAACGCGCGGATGGCATAGATGGTCATCGCTTGCCTCCAGATAAGCCCTCCCGCGCATCATCGTAGCCCATCCGAAGCACACGCGCGATCCGCATCGTCATTGCGGATCGCGCGCTTGCGGCCAGCCGCGTTACTTGGCCGTCGTGCCGTCCACCCAGGTATAACCGAGGTTCGTGATGCCGGTCACGAGACTCTGGAAATCCTGCAATGCAGGCAGCCGGAGGTCGGGTTCGAGCCAGTACGGATGGAAGAAGAACGACGCGAAGCCGTCGCGCACGGCCAGCCCGTACTGTGCATTGGTCACGAGCTGCTGCCACGTGTACGTGATGCACGAGAACTGGTCGATACTGCAAATGTTGTACTGGATGCTGCCCAGGTTCTCCGGAATGATCCGCTGTCCGTAGTAATCGGAGTTGATGATGTACGGGAAGAACTGCCCGGCCGAAAAGTCCTGGTTGGGTGCGCCGGTGCCGAGCTGTGGATTGGTCGCCGTGTAGTAGACGGCCCGCTGGAACGTGGTCGGGAACGTCGCGGCCGTCGCCGCCGCCGCCTTGGGCGACACCTGATACTGCGGCGCAGCCCAGCCGACGATCTTGTAGCCGTTGGCCGTGAACTCGAGCAGCCCGTTCGTCATTCTGTCCTCCGCCCATTGCACCGAGTCCTCGTCGACCGGCCGGTTCTGCACCGCATACCAGAACTCATAGTCGCTGCCGCTGACGGCAGTCAGCAGATTCGGCGTCGAGTCGTACTGGTGCGTGTAGCCATGCATCACGATCGAGCCGCCGCGCGGGATTGCGTAGTTCAGCGCATTCTTGAGCCCCGTTGCCTGCGCGAGATGGATGGTCTGTGGCACGCCGCCGTTGTAATAACCGTTCGGGTCGGTATACAGCGGAATGGTCGCCATCGTGAACTTGATCCTCTTCGAGTACAGGTAGTCGGTGAGCTGCTTCATCGAACTCGTCGTCGTATAGGCGTCGAGGTCCTCGAGACGCACGAGCGCACGATGATTCACCGGTGCGTTGGTCTGCAGGATGTCGTGCAGCATGTCGCAGATCACGAGGTAGCGATCCGTCGGCCCGATGTAGGAGAACGGAACGTCGGCGAAGTACCAGAGGCGGCCCGAGCGCATCACGTACGGCGCGGTTGCGCCGCTCTGGCTGTTCTTCATCGTGACGAGCACCTGCGCCTTGGTCGCATCGACCACCTGCGTCAGGCCGACGTCCGGGTCCGCGCTGACGGCGCCGGTCGACGCGTTGTACGCGTAGTACTTCACCATCGGCAGGTTCTTGTAGGTGATCGTGTCGTAGAAGCCGGGGTTCGGATTGCTCGACGAAGGCGTCGCGTTCAGCCCGGCCAGCCCCTGAAAACTGAACCCGAAGGTCTGGTTGAACGTGTACGCCGTGTTCCATGCGAGCTGCCACAGGTTGTACTTGAACCAGACGACCGTCTTCGTGGCGGTCATCACGTCGCTCATGAACGCGGTCGGAATCGGGTTGTTGTAGTAATCGCCGATGTAGAACGTCACGTCGTGATTGCCGACCATGCCCGACGTGTAGTTCTGGATCGGAACCAGGTCCACGGTCGTATTGAAGTGGCCGAGCAGATTGCGCAACATGATGCTGTACATCAGTCCGAGCTTCGAATACGGGTCGTTGGCCGGGTTGTCGTAGAGCACGAGCGTGCGGGCAGTGGTGGTCTGCGCGTGGGCCGTGCCGGGCGTCGCGATTTGCACGAAGCCGGCCAGCAGCGCGATGACGATCAGGATCTTCTTCATGGCCGTTTCTCCCTATTCGCGTTCCACGTTGCCGCCAGCCTTCTTGACGGATTTGGGGCTGAACGGCGGGCGGCCGGTCTCCTTGTAGGCCTTTTCCCAATCCTCGTCGGACATGCCGGCCTTCACGCGCACGTGCGCGGAGCCGTTCGGCAACGGCGGTGGCTTCACCTTGCCGCTGGACGAGCTGCTGGCTTGCTGCGCGTTCGCGGCCTGGAGCGGGCCCGTCACGACGAGCGCGGACGTCAATGCAACGAGCAGCCCGACGGCGCTCACCCCGGTTCGGAAAGAGTGGTTTCGATGCGAAGGCATGGTGTTCATCCTTTGATAGGCAAATTGCGATCGCCTCGTTCGGGAAACGAGCACGACCAGCCCCCCCGATCCGTAGCTGGACTTCATGTCGTGATTTGTTGTGCGCCTGATACCGGATAAGCAAATGAAACCGGTCGGCTGTGTTTCAAGCCAGATCCATACCATCCACCGCAAACGCGCGCCGTGCCGGGACGCCGACATCAGCGCCGCGCGGCAAGCCGGAATTGCAGCGATAAACGTTGCACGCGCGTAACGCGGGCACAACGCGGGGCCCGACCGCGAGTGCCGCGGCGAACGTCGCGCGACGCACGCGCGGCGCGCTGCGCACCGCCGCGCGCGGGCCGGCTGGCGGGCGGTTCGAATGGCGGCCCATCATGCCGCCGAGCGCGCCGTGCGCGCCGTTCGTCCGAGCCGCGCGCGGTCGTGGCCGGCGTCGCTGCGCGGCCGACCTGTCGGGCGGCTTTCACGCGCGGCGCGACCGCACGTTTCAGTGCTGAAACATTTGGCCTGCCTTCGCGGTGCCGGCCGCCTGCCGCGCATGCCGGCACCCCGCGAGCGACAAGGATTGCGCGCCGATGGCGCACGACTTGCTTGACGAGTCGTGCGTGCGGACGGCGGTGTACGGGGGGCCGTGCGACGCGACCGACGCCGGCGGTTTCGCGCGGCCATGACCGCAGCAGTGTGCGGCGTCTCGTTGGAATCAGCGTCGGAAAATTTGCGCGAGCGCGTCGATGGCGCCTGATGCGTGAGCGTGCGATTCGGCCGCGCGGGCGCCGCTTCAGAGCCGCACGCGCAGCGGGCAGGAACGGAAGGGCAGTTGTACCGGGGGCGAGGTGGGGCTGCTTATCGGCCTTGCGTCGGCAGGCGCAAACAGCACTGACAAGCGACAATCGCGGAAAACATGATGAACCATACAATATGGAGTGCGTATCTGTCGGCACTCGACGTCGTCGCCATCGTGACCGCGATCGTCATCCTGATCAGCACGCTCGACGATCTCACGCTCGATGCCTGTTACTGGTCGTTCGAAATCCGCCGGGTCCTGCGTCGCGAGAAGGCGCCAGCCATCGACATCGGCATGCTGCGCGCGCTCGACGAGCGTTATCTGGCGCTGATGGTGCCGGCCTGGAAAGAGTACGACGTGATCGCGAAGATGATCGAGAACACGCTCGCGACCATCGAGTACGAACGCTATGTGATCTTCGTCGGCACCTATCACAACGATGCCGAAACTACGGCCGAAGTCGAACGGATGGTTCGACGCTACCCCGGGCGCGTCACGCGCGCGACGGTGCGCAACGACGGGCCGACCTGCAAGGCCGACTGCCTGAACTGGATTCTCGATGCGATCCTGCGTTACGAGGACGTCCACCGCATCCAGTTCGCCGGCGTCGTGATGCACGACTGCGAGGACGTGATTCACCCGGCCGAATTGAAGTACCTGAACCACGCGGTCACGCAGAGCGACCTCGTGCAGCTTCCCGTGCTGTCGTTGCCGCGCAAATGGAACGAGTTCGTCGCCGGCTGTTACCTCGACGATTTCAGCGAAACGCATCAGAAGGACGTGCCGGTGCGCGCGCGTCTGACCGGCGTCGTGCCCGGCGCGGGCGTGGCGTCGTGCTACAGCCGCCGCGCGATCGACGCGGCGATGAAGGCGAGCGGCGGCAACGCGTTCAACACCAGTTCGCTGACCGAGGACTACGACTTCAGCTTCCGGCTGAGGGACCTCGGGATGACGGAGACGTTCGCCCGCTTCCCGCTGTCGGACGTCGCGCGCGATGCGCAGGCGCGCAACGCGCGCAAAGGCGCGGCACGTGAGAACCTGCTCGCGACGCGCGAGTATTTTCCGAAGACGTTCAGAACAGCATACCGGCAGCGCGCGCGCTGGGTGCTCGGCATCGCGTTTCAAGGCTGGGAGCAGCTCGGCTGGAAAGGCGACCTGCTCACCCGCTACATGTTCTTCCACGATCGCAAGGGCATCGTGACGTCGCTGTTCTCGGTGATCGCCTACGTCGTGCTGCTCAATTTCGTGCTGCTTGCCGTCCTCGAGAAAACCGGCCATGCGCTCCCGGCCAGCGTTCATTTCGCGACGAACGGCCCGTGGATCGCGCCGCTGCTGTGGGTGAACACCTTCATGCTGGTCGCGCGCGCCGGACAGCGCGTGCACTTCGTCAGCAAGCTGAACGGCCCGCTGCAGGGGGTGCTGTCGGTCCCGCGGATGTTCGTCAACAACATGATCAACTTCTACGCGGTTTGCCGCGCGTGGCGCATCTATCTCGGCCACCTGGTGAGCGGCAAGCCGATCGCGTGGGACAAGACCAGCCACACCTATCTGTCGAACGAAGCGCTCGGGAAAGTGCGGCGCAGGATCGGCGAGATCCTGGTCGGCTGGGGCGTGCTGTCGCTCGAGCAGCTGCAGGCATGCCTCGACAAGCAAGTGACGTGCGGCAAGCGGCTCGGCGAGCTGTTGCTCGACGCGAGCATGCTGTCGACCGAATCGCTCGCCGACGCGATCGCCGAGCAGGCCGATCTGCCGCGCGTGAGCCTGGGCAACGTTGCTGTCGGCCATTTCGCGGACTCGCTGGCCTTCGAGTTGCAGTACGCGTATCGCGCGATTCCGTTTTCCACCGCCGACGACGGCACGCTGAACATCGCGGTCGGCCGCCCGCTCACTCAGGACGAACAGGAGGTCGTGCGACGCGGCGCGCGTACCAACGTCGCGTACTTCATCGCGTGCGATGCGGAAATTTCCGCCGAACTCGCGCGGCACTCGCGCTTCGTCGAGATCTCGCGGCTACGCGACGGCGACGGCGCGTCGATGCAGGCATCTGCGGCGATTCGGCCGTCGGGAGAACAGGCATGAAACGCTCGACCCGTCCGATCACCGCCGGCCTCGCGCGCTGCGCGCGGCTCAGCGCACTGGCGCTCGCCATGTCGCTCGCGTGGCAGCCGCCCGCGCACGCTGCCCGGCCGCTCGTCCCCAAAGCGTTCCGGCTGGCCGACGGCGCCTACAAGGCAATCGACGCCGGCGACCTGCCCCGCGCGGAGGCGTATGCGTTGCGCGCACTGCAGATCCAGCCGGGCAGCGAGCAGCTCGGACTGTTGCTCGTCGACGTGTACCGGCGCGAAGGCAAGGTCGACGACGCCGACGCGCTGCTCGAATCGCTGAGCACACGCTTTCCGAACAGCGCGGCCGTGCTCGCGCAGCACGGTTATCTCGCGCAGCGCCAGATGCGCTACGACGTCGCGTGCCGCGACTTCTCGGCCGCCGTGGCGGGCGGCAAGTGGAGCGCGGAGCAGCAGCGCAACCTGCGGCTCGCATGGTCGGACAGCGCGCTCGCGGCGAACCGTCCGCATGAAGCGGGCATCGCGCTGGCGCCGCTCGCCGATGAAAAATCCGCGGTGATCCAGGTGCGCATCGCGCAATTGAGCCTGCAGGCCGGCGATCACGACACGGCGATCCGGATGGCCGAACTGGCCGCCAGCGACGCGGCGACGGACACCGAACGCAACATGGCCGCCGCGATCGCCGCGCAGGCGCGGCAGGTCGATCGGCCGCCGCAGGCACCGGCCGACGACTCGGCGATGCAGCATCTGCAACACGCGTACGACCTGCTGCGCGAGCACCGCGATCGCGATGCGCTCGACGCGTTCCAGCAAGGCTTCGCCGGCGGCGCCGGCAACGCGATGAACTATGCGGATGCCGGCTATGCGGCGAAGCGGATCGGCCTGAACGACGAATCGGTGCAGATGTTCGAGCACAGTCTCGATGCCGACGAAAGCGAGCACGCGTTCGACACGCAGCGCAAGTTCGGCTATCGGCGCGAAGTCGAGCAACTGCAGCGCACGTGGGGTTTCGTGCTGAGCGCGCCGTATCAATCGGCCGCGTTCGGCCCGCAAGGAACGATCAGCGTGCTGCAGCCGGGCGTCGAGGCGTACTGGCAGCCGCCGAAGATCGGCTACCAGAACGGGCGCATCCTGCAGTTCTTCGTGCGCGGTTACGGCACCGCGTACGACGGCAACGGCAACGTGACCGGCATGCCGACGGTGCAGGGGTCGGTGGGCGTGCGCTACAAGCCGATACCGGATCAGAACGTGGTGATGACCGCCGAGCGGCTGTTCCACATCGGCAGCCTGTCGATGACGGACTGGCTGATGCGTTTGGGATATTCGTCGGAAGCGGGCACCGACCTGCGCGTGACCGAGCCGAGCTGGCGCAGCTGGCAGGCCTATGTAGAAGGCGCCTATTTCATTCACGCGGGGCGCTACATCGTTTATTCGGAGCTGCGCTACGGCCACACGTGGCGTCTGCCGATGCTCGGCAATCGTCTGACCGTCTATCCGCACGTCGCGGTGGCGGGCGATCACGACAACCGTGAGAAGGACGAGACGGCGATCGGCGTGGGGCCGGGCATCCAGTTCCGGTACTGGTTCCGCGAAGGGCGCTATACGGCGCCGGCGAGCTACGTCGATGTGACGGTGCAATACCGGTTTCCGTTGACGTCAGCGGCCCGCGCACGTGGTCTCGTGGTGCGCGCGACATTGTGGTTCTGAGCGGCTGCGCTGACGCCTGGACGGATCGCTACGACGCGATCAGCTGGGCGATTTGAGCGTGATGATCGTTTGACGCAGCAGCTTGAAGTAGCCGCTCGTCGAATACGGGAGCATCTCCTCGACGTAGTTCCACCAGAAGAACCCGCCGATGAAGCGCGGATCGGTCATGCTGTTGACCATCGGGTAGTAGGTGGTGATGAGGTTCTGCTGCACCGACGTCGGCGCGGCGATGTCCGACGTGCCGATTTCGCCGAAGCCGACCTTCGCGTTCGGGAAGATGCTTTCCAGCGCCGCGAAGTCGTTCTTCCACGACGGGCTCAGGCCCGGGCAGTCCTGATACGGGTAGTAGCTGAACAGCGCGTAGTCGGCTTGCTGGCGCACCGTGGACGACAGGAAATTCGTCGGCCAGGTCTTCCAGTAATCCTGCGGCTTCGCCCAGCAGTTGTTGCCCTTGCTGTCGTCGTTGTAGTACAGCGTGATGGCCGTCTTGCCGCCGTTCGATTTCACGATCGTATTGGCCGCGGCGACCATCTGGCCGATCTGCTGCTCTTCCGAGTTGACCACCGTGTTGGTGCCGTTCGGGTCGTTGCGCAGCCATTCGCCGTTGATTTCGTTCGCGATTTCCCACACGTCGACGGTGTTCTTCAGCTGCGACACCAGTTCCTGCGTGCGCGCCTGGTACGCCGACAGCGTCGTCGGGAAATAGTACGAATCGTAGATTTCGCCCATCACGTATGCGACCGAGTGCAGGCGCAGCAGCGGCGCGTAGTAGTCGGCCGCCGACGTGCCCGGATCGAACACGACGCGCACCGTCGGGCGGTACGGCAGGTTCTGCAGCGACGCGACGATCGCATCGAGTTTGGTCAGGTCGTCCAGCGTGACCCCATAGACGGGGTTCTTCAAAGGCTCGACCTGGGCCTGGGCCGACTGGGACAGCGGCATCAGACCGGCACAAGCCACGCATGCGGCGATTGCAGTACGCGAGATAGTTTTCGTCAGCTTAATCAAAACTCGTTCCATCCTATGTTCAGAGGAAGCGAGATTTTAGACGAAAATAAAAGCTAATTATCCGACGATATTGGAAGTAAAGGGGTTCAATGGGCTGTGGCGTCATGCGCGGATGCACGCGCGCCGAGATAAACGAAGCATCCGCAGGCGAATTCGCAAACGCGTTTTCCGCACGGTCGCGAGCGACGTTCACGCTGTGGAGCGTGTCGTCGCGAGATGCGCTGCGTGCGCGCTCGCGCGACGATCCACTGGTTCGGCTCGCCCGACGCGCACGCATGCATCGTCGAGCGCCGGCGCACGCATCGCACGAAGTGGACCGTGCGCGAGGCGGCACGCAAACGTTTGGCGTTGATCTCGGCCGGAAAACCGCAGGAAATTGCTAAAGGATGCGTGTGGCGATGACGTTAAACGGGAACGGGGAAGACTGTCGATCGCATGCCTCCGACGTGCGACGCGCAGTCCGCAACAATCAGCGCAGCAGGGGAACCAACTTGAACCGTCAGCAATCTTGGACGCGTACGGCCGCGCCCGGCGAGATCATCTACTCGGAGGGCTTCGCCGGCGAGCCCGTCATCTATCTGATCGCGGAGGGCAAGATCGAGCTGTCGACGCGTTGCGAGGACAAACGCATCGTCATCGGCACGCTCGGGCGCGGCGACTTTTTCGGCGAAGCGGCGCTGCTCGGGGCAGAGCCGCGCGCGCACACCGCGAAGGCGCTCACGTTCTGTCAGCTCACCGTCGTGCCGGCGGAGGTGCTGGACGACGAAATCGGGCGCGTGTCCGCGCTGCTTCGCCATATCGTGCGCACGATGATCCGCCGCGTGAAGCGCAAGGACGACCAGCTCGCGACCTACACGCACGCGGATTTCCTGCCCGGCGTGCTGTCCTATGCGCACGTGCTCTCGCTGATGGCGGGCGGGGAGCGCCGCGGCGGCGACGAAGCGTGGGCGCGCCGGCCGATGCAGGCGTATGCCGAGCAGGCGTCGGTGCCGCTCGCCGACGTGATCAGGAAATGCCGCGCGGTCGCCGGGCATTCGCGTCCGCACGTGATGGCGATGCTCAAGCGCATGGAGAAGCTCAATCTCGTCACGATCGAGGCCGCGCAGGCGGATCAACTGAGCGGCGGGGCCGCCGATTACGCGGCGTCCGCCGACGCGCGCCAGGTCGTGACCTTCGACGCCGCCCGCATTACCGACCGCGCGCAGCAGGTCGCGGATCACGAGCTCGACCTGTCGATCAGCAGCGAACTCGAGCTGATCGAGCTCGCCGATCTCGAATCGCTGATCGGCGTCGAGAAGAAGCTGCTGCTCAACAAGCTGTCTCACGGCGAGATCGCGGACGAAGTGTTCGCGTTCCGCAAGTCGAAGGTGCTCAATTACGTCGAGCAGAAGGGCGTCGCGTACTTTACGCGGCGCAACGTCCGGCGCGGCGGCGAGCTCAACGCGCTGGAGGACCTGGCCTGGGTCGACCAGCGCACGCTGTTCGAGGTCGTCAGCGCGTTCGATACGTACGACCTCGCGAAGCTGCTCGCGAGCGCGGACGATCAGGCGGTCGTCGACCGGCTGTTCTCGGTGATGACCGAGACGCGCCGCAACGAGGTCTCGTGG
Source organism: Burkholderia ubonensis (assembly GCF_001718695.1). Taxonomy (NCBI): domain Bacteria; kingdom Pseudomonadati; phylum Pseudomonadota; class Betaproteobacteria; order Burkholderiales; family Burkholderiaceae; genus Burkholderia; species Burkholderia ubonensis. The sequence goes on from NZ_CP013422.1 coordinate 425,946, forward strand.
GTCATGCGCCGCGACATCAAGATCGATCCGGTCGAGGTCGGCGACATCGAACAGCGGCTGCTGGATGCCGTGCGCGCGCTCAAGGGGCCGGCCGCCGCCGCGGCGAACCTTCCCGATCAGGCGGCGTGAGCGCCGGCCGGAGAGAGACATGGATCTGTTGACGCTGTTCGGCGTCGTGTTCGGTGGCGCGGCCATCGTGTTCGGCTTTTCGCTCGAGGGCGGGCATTTCGCGACGCTGTTCCAGCTCGAGGCGTTCGTGATCGTGCTCGGCGGCACGCTCGGCGCGGTGATGATACAGAACACGTGGGCGCGCTTTTTCGATGCGGTGAAGCAGCTGCGGCTCGCGTTCGTGCAGGCGCGGCGGGTCGATCGGCAGAGCCTGACGGATCTGCTGGAGTGGGGCGACCGCGCGAAGCTGAACGGCCTGCTCGCGTTCGAATCGATGGACGTCAGCGGGATTCATCCGTTCGCGCGGCGCGGGCTCGAACTGCTGGCGAACGGGGTGTCGACCGCGGTGCTCGAAGACGCGCTGCAGCGCGAGCTCGATGCCTACGAGCGCAGCCACATGGCGGCGGCGCGCGTGTGGCAGCAGGCGGGCGGCTATGCGCCGACGTTCGGCATCCTCGGCTCGGTGATGGGACTGATCCAGGTGACGAGCCATATTCTCGAACCCGCGCAGCTCGGGCCGGGGATCGCGGTGGCGTTCGTCGCGACGCTGTACGGGCTGGCGCTCGCGAACCTCGTGTTCCTGCCGCTGTACGGCAAGCTGCGTGCGCAGGTGGACAGCGAGCTGCGGTTTCGCAAGCTCTATCTCGACGGGCTGCTGGCGATCTCGCGCAAGGAGTCGCCGCATACGATCGAGACGCGCCTGACCGGCGATATTCGCGGCCGGGCGGCCGAGTCGCTCGCGTGACGCCCGTGGAGCATCGACATGACGGCACGAACTGAGGCCGCGCGCGCGGGCGCAACGGCGACCGGTCGCGACGACGATGAAGGCGACGACGCGCAGTCCGGCCGCTGGCTGATCTCCTATGCGGATCTCGTCACCACGCTGATGGTGCTGTTTCTCGCGCTGTACGTGCTGCAGCTCGCGAAGTACAACGCGCTCGACGCGCGCTATCAGACGCTCGCGCGGCACGACGACGCCGCGCGCGGCACGGCGGCCATCACGCTGCCCGAGCGCGTGCCCGCGTGGCTCGCGTCGCTCGATGCACTGAAGACGGCCGGCCGCATCGCGCTCGTGCGCGCGCCGCACGGGATCGAGATCGGCATCAACGCGAAGATCCTGTTCAACGTCGGCGACGCGCGGCTGCTGCCGGATGCGGCGCCGGTGCTGACCCAGATCGCGCGCGCATTGAGCGAGCATGCGAGCGGCGACATCCTCGTCGAAGGCCATACGGACAGCGTGCCGATCTCGACCGCGAAGTATGAATCCAACTGGGAGTTGTCGTCGGCGCGGGCGGGGGCCGTCGTGCGGTATCTGGTCGAGCGGGGCGTCGAGCCGCATCGGCTCGCCGCGATCGGCCGCGCCGATACGCAGCCGCTCGTCACCGGCGACGACGCGGCCGCACGCGCGCGTAATCGGCGCGTGACGATCTTCGTCGCGTACTGAACGGCGGCTGCGGCTGCGGATGCGATTGCATTGCGTGTGCTGATGCTCCACATCCGAGATCGACGCCGCGTTGCTGCCGGTGCCTGCCGGTGCCTGCCGATCCGTCGAACGCACGCGCACGCGCCGCTACGCTCAATAGCGGCGACCTTCCGCGCTGCCCGGAACCGGCAGACCGAGCCCCCAGACGCCAACCCGCTCAGGGCGAGCGCAACGCCTGCAATCCGAGCGTGAGCGCGTTGAGCGGCAGTTCGGCCGCGCCCATCGAGAAGCTCGTCGTATTCGCGCTCGACGCCGGCGTATGCATCAGCGCATGGACGATCCGCTCGCACGCATGGCCGTCGCCGTACGGATTGCTCGCATGCGCCATCGCGTCGTACGCGCTGTCGCTGCCGATCAGCCGCGACGCTTCTTCCACGAGGCGCTCCGCGTCCGTGCCGACGAGCCGCGCGTTGCCGGCCTGGACCGCCTCCGGGCGCTCGCACGTGTCGCGCGTGACGAGCACCGGCTTGCCGAGCGCCGGCGCCTCCTCCTGGATGCCGCACGAGTCGGTGATGATGAAGTGCGCGCGCGACATCAGGAACACGAACGCGAGATATTCCTGCGGTTCGATCAGGTAGATGTTGGCCTCGCCGCCGAGCAGCGCGAGCGCCGGCTCCCGCACGTTCGGATTCAGGTGCAGCGGGTAGACGAACTGCGCGTCGCGATAGCGGTGCGCGAGCGTGCGCAGCGCCTCGCAGAAATTCCGGAACGGCTCACCGAAGCTCTCGCGGCGATGGCCCGTGATCAGCACCATGCGGGCCGTCGGGTCGAGGAACGGAAAGCGCGCGGCGACCTCGCGGCTGAGCGCGTCGTCGCGTTCGAGCATGTGCTTGACGTCGTGCAGCGCGTCGATCACCGTGTTGCCCGTCATCACCACCGAGCCGACCGGCACGCCTTCGCTCAACAGGTTGTCGCGCGCCTGGCCGGTCGGCGCGAAATGCCAGGTCGACACCGCGTCGGTGATGCGGCGGTTCAGCTCCTCGGGCCACGGCGACCAGATGTCGCCGCTGCGCAGGCCCGCCTCGACGTGCGCGACCGGCAGATACCGGTAGAACGCCGCGAGGCTCACGGCCAGCGTGGTGGTCGTGTCGCCATGCACGAGGACGATGTCCGGGCGCAGGTCGTCGAACACCGCGCCGATCGCATGCAGGATGCCGGTCGTCACGTCGCTGAGCGTCTGGCCCTGACGCATCAGATCGAGATCGTAGTCGGGCTCGATGTCGAACAACGACAGCACCTGATCCAGCATTTGCCGATGTTGTGCGGTGACGCACACCTTCGCGTCGACATCCGCGCGCGCCTTCAGCGCGCGCACGAGCGGCGCCATCTTGATGGCTTCCGGCCGGGTTCCGAATACAAGCAAGATCTTCTTCATTGATATCCCCGTATAGCTTTTCTGAGCGGAAGGAACCGGCTCCCGACATCGACCTGCTCGCACGCCACCGGCCGACGCACGTCGCGATTGCGTCGGTTCGCACCGCACGAGGTGCGGCGGCGTTGCAACGGCGAGCGCCGCGTGTTGGCCCGCGTGATCTGCGCCGCGCCATCGCCGGACGACCGTGGTGTCGTCGCGATTCCGGTTACGTCATGAGTGTTCTTTGCCGTGCCGTTCGTCGCGACCGCTCCCCGTTGCCAATACAGCAATATTCAAACCACCCGCCGCGTGGCCCGGCCCCGACGCCCGCGCCGCATCGGCAACGCGTCGAACGTTTCACAATTGCTACGAGCGCGGCGCGCCGGCGCGCGGCGGGGACGCTGAGTTGCACCCGTGGCGTCGCCCCGTACGACGCGTGGCGTCGTTCGTTGCGTGCGGCATCGCGTTGCATGACGGCCCGCGCGTGAAACGACCGGACGGCCGCGCGAGATCGCGAAATGTTGCGCATCTGAAACATGTGCGGTGTCCATTCGCAGCCGGCGCGACATCGCGGATGCTGACGGCACGGCGCGGCGACGCAGTCGCGATGCGATGACCGACGCCTGCGCAGCCCTTACCCCGCGCGGCTTGCAGGCCTTGCGTCGATGCGCGACGCGACGCGGTGGATCGTCTCGCCGACGGTCGAGAGCGATGATGCGGCGATGAATCAAAAACGGACGGCGCGGCGCGTCGGCGAGCGCGTCGGCGCATCGCCGGCCCTTGCCGCGTGGGCGAAGTCGGTCGATGGCTCGACGCTTGCTTGTTCGATGGTGCAGGCGTGCGGCGGCCGACGCAGCTCGGCGATACCGATACGGCGGAGCCGGAAACAGCGCTCGGTGTGCCTACGTTCGGATGTGGCGCGACGCACGAGATGCACGCGCATGTGCGCAGTTGCGACGGACCTGCGGGTGCGACCACGGTGGACGAAAAACCGCGGCGCACGGCCGATGGACGAACAGGGGCAAGGAGACGGGTCATGTGTGGGATCGTCGGCGCGGTCGCGCAACGGAACATCGTTCCGATTCTGATAGAAGGCTTACGCCGCCTCGAATACCGGGGCTACGACTCGTGCGGCGTCGCGACCGTCGTCGACGGCGCGGCGCGCCGCGAACGCAGCGTGTCGCGCGTCGCGGATCTCGAAGCGCACGTGGTGAGCGCCGGGCTTTCCGGCAGCACGGGGATCGCGCACACGCGCTGGGCGACGCACGGCGCGCCGGCGACCTGCAACGCGCACCCGATCTTCTCGCGCGACGAAATCGCGCTCGTGCACAACGGCATCATCGAGAATCACGAATCGTTGCGCTCGCAACTGTCAGACGAACATTACGAATTCGACGGCCAGACCGACACCGAGGTCGTCGCGCACCTGATCCACAGCAAGTATCGCGGCGACCTGCTCGCGGCGGTGCGCGACGCGACCTCGCAACTGCACGGCGCGTATGCGATCGCGGTGTTCAGCAAGTCCGAGCCGCAGCGGCTCGTCGGCGCGCGGGTCGGCTCGCCGCTCGTCGTCGGGCTGAAGGACGGCGAGTGCTTCGTCGCGTCGGACGCGCTCGCGCTCGCCGGCATCACCGACCGCTTCATCTTCCTCGAGGAAGGCGACATCGTCGAACTGACCGCCGGCCACGCGCGGATCTTCGACCGCAACGGCGTGCAGGTCGAGCGCCCGGTGCAGACGGTGACGTCGGGCGACGGCTTGGTCGAGCTCGGCCCGTATCGCCACTTCATGCAGAAGGAGATCTTCGAGCAGCCGCACGCGGTCGCGGCGACGATTCCCGATGCGGGCCTGTTCGATCCCGCGGTGTTCGGGCCGGACGCGCGGCGCATCTTCGAGCAGATCGACAACGTGCTGATCCTCGCGTGCGGCACGAGCCATTACTCGGGGCTCACCGCGCGCCGCTGGCTGGAGACGATCGCGCGGCTGCCCGCGCAGGTCGAGATCGCGAGCGAATACCGCTACAGCGACGCGCTCGCGCTGCCGAACACGCTGGTGGTCGTCGTGTCGCAATCGGGCGAGACGGCCGACACGCTCGCGGCGCTCAAGTATGCGCAATCGCTCGGCCATCCGGACACGCTCGCGATCTGCAACGTGCCGACCAGCGCGATGATGCGGCAGACCAGCCTGCGCTTCCTCACGCGCGCGGGCCCGGAGATCGGCGTCGCGTCGACGAAGGCGTTCACGACGCAGCTCGTCGCGCTGTTCATCCTGTCGGTCACGCTCGGGCGGCTGCGCGGCTGCGTCGACGACGCGCAGCTCGCGCGCTATGCGACGCAGCTGCGGCGGCTGCCCGACGCGCTCGCCGACGTGCTCGCGCTCGAGCCGCAGATCGAACGCTGGGCGGAGGAATTCGCGTGCCACGAGAACGCGCTGTTCCTCGGGCGCGGGCTGCATTATCCGATCGCGCTCGAAGGCGCGCTGAAGCTGAAGGAGATCTCGTACATCCACGCGGAGGCGTATCCGGCGGGCGAACTGAAGCACGGGCCGCTCGCGCTCGTCACGCACACGATGCCGGTCGCGACGATCGCGCCGAACGACATGCTGCTCGAAAAGCTGAAGTCGAACATGCAGGAAGTGAGGGCGCGCGGCGGGCAGCTGTACGTGTTCGCGGATGCCGATACGCGCATCGACAACGGCGACGGCGTGTCGGTGCTGAGGATGCCGGATTACTACGGGCTGCTGTCGCCGATCCTGCACGTCGTGCCGCTGCAGTTGCTCGCGTATCACGCGGCATGCGTGCGCGGCGCGGATATCGACAAGCCGAGGAATCTGGCGAAGTCGGTGACGGTGGAGTGACGGGGACGGGCGGTGCGTGTGCGGCGCCTCAGAGCGGAGCGGTAAGCGTGTTGCGGCCGTGGGCGCAGGCGATGAAGTCGTTCGCATGTTTCGTTACCGGGGCCGCGAGCCGCAAAACGCCGCTGCGACGGCCGCCCGATTCATGCGAAGATTGGCCGACCGTTCCGAGAACCGAACCCGAGGCCCCCGTGAACCGATCGAATCCCGAACGCAACGCACACACCGGCCACCCGCCGTGGATGCACATCGCTTTGGCCGAGCTCGGCATCCGCCGCTTCCCGCCCGGCAGCAGCAACCCGCGCATCGTCGAGTACAACAACCACACGAACCTCGTCGGCTATGACGACAAGATTTCGTGGTGCTCGTCATTCCTGAACTGGTGCATGGCGCATGCGGGCTTGCGCGGCACCGGCTCCGCGCTCGCGCGCTCGTGGCTCGAATGGGGCAGGGCGCTGGAGCGGCCGGTCTACGGCTGCGTCGCCGTGCTGACGCGAGACGATCCGGCGAGCTGGAAGGGGCACGTCGGGTTCTATCTGCGTCACGACGACGAGAACGTCTACCTGTTCGGCGGCAACCAGCTCGAAGAAGTGCGCGAGCTCGCGTATCCGGTGAGCGAGGTGATCGGATACCGGTGGCCTGACGTCGGCTGAATGCGCGGCATCGCCGAGTCGACGGGCGGGCGTGGAGCGTTTCGATGCGGCGAAGGTCGCCGGCGCACCGGTCAGCGGGCCGCAGCGGTGGCCGCGACGGCTTCCGGCTCCGTCCCGCCCGCCGCATCGTTGCGGCTCCAGCCGCCACCGAGCGACCGATACAGCGCAACCGCCGACAGCGCGTGCTCGCGCCGCACCTGATTCAGCGCGTCCGAATCGCGCAGATACACTTCCTGCGCCGACAGCACGTCCAGGAAATCCGTCGCGCCGCCCTTGTAAAGCTGGTTCGCGAGACCGAGCGCGTGATTGGACGCCGACAGCGCGCTCGCGAGCCGCTGCGTTGCCGCGTCGCTGCTGACGAGATCCGCGCGCGCATCCTCGATTTCACGCAGCGCCTGCAGCATCGTCTGCCGCAAGCCGAGCTCCGATTCGCGCATGCGGCTTTCGCTCCGAGCGATGTCGGCGGTGATGCGCCCGGCGTTGAAGATCGGGCTCGTTGCGCTCAGCGCCGCGCTGAACAGGTTGTCGGTCAGCGTCGGCAGGCCGAGATAGGACGCGGCGAGGAGGCCGTCGGTCAGGTTCAGCGAGAACTTCGGATAGCGCTCGGCCTTCGCGACGCCGACCTGGGCCGCGCGCTGCTCGACGCGCGCGTAGGCGCTCAGCACGTCGGGGCGGCGCAGCAGCGCCTGCGACGGCAGCGTGGCGGGCGATCCGTCCGGCGGCGCGGGGATGTCGCCGGCCTGCGCGAGCACGAGCTTGTCGACCGACTCGGGCGTGCGCCCCGAATACACGGCGATCAGGTTGAGCTGGTGCGAGATCTGCGCCTGCGTCGGCGGAATCCGCGCTTCGAGCGCATCGAGCTGGTTCTGCGCGCGCGTGACGTCGAGCTCGGTCGACAGCCCGAACGCCTGACGCTTGCGCGTGAGGTCGAGCGCGCGTTGGCGGATCCGCGCGTTGTCCTGCAGGATCCGCAGTTCCTGCTGCGCCCACCGCAGGTCGACGTAGGCCGACGCGGTGTCCGCCGCGAGCGCGAGCCGCATCGCGTCTTCCGCGTGCTTCTGCCCGACGAGTTCGGCTTGCGCGGCGAGCAGGTCGAGCCGTTCGCCGCCGAACACGTCCGGCGACCAGCTCAGCGCGAGGCCCGCGCCGGCCTGCTTCACGTAGCCGAGCGGCGGCGGCGTGTTCTGGCGCGCGTAAGCGCCGTGCGCGTTCGCGTCCAGTTCCGGCAGCAGCGCCGAGCGCTTCTGCACCGTCAGCGCCTGCGCCTGCTTCACGCGCTCGGCGGCCGCCTGCAGGTCGAGGTTGGCGTCGAGCACGGTGGCGATCAATGCGTCGAGCACCGGGTCGTGGAACTGCGCCCACCACGTTGCGGCGTCGACGTCCGCGCGCGGCACGTCCGTGTCCCACGCGTGCGGCGCGAGCGATTCGACCGATTCATGCAGCGCGGGATGCTGCGCGGGCTGCACCGCGCAGCCGGCAGCGAGCGCGCTGACGGCGAGGGCGACGAGAAGCTTTTTCATGACGATGACCTCAGTGCGCGTCCGGCGGCGGCGCGCTCGTGGAAATGGGTTTGGAAAACAGCACCGCGATCAGCGCGACGAGGAAACACAACGCCAGCGCGTAGAACGCGTCCGCGTAAGTGAGCGTCAGCGCTTCGCGAAAGATCAGCCGGTGCAGGTTCGCGAGGCCGGCCTGCGCGGCGTTCAGCGTGTCGCCGGCTGCGGCCGTCCAGTGCGCGGCCTGCCCGTCGAGCAGCGCCGCGACCTGCGGCTGGCCGGCACTCACGTGCTCGTTGAGGCGCAGGTAGTGGAAATTCAGCCGGTCGTTGAGCATCGTCGCGCTGACCGCGATGCCGATCGCGCCGCCGAGGTTGCGCATCAGGTTGAACAGGCCGCTCGCCGATTTCAGCCGCGACTGCGGCAGCGAGCCGAGCGCCATCGTCACGATCGGCGGCACGCTGAACTGCTGGCCGATGCCGCGCAGCGCCTGCGGCAGCAGCAGTTCGCGCCAGCCCCAGTCGTGCGTGATCGGCGTGTACAGGTAGACGCCGAGGCCGAAGCAGGCGAGCCCGAACACCAGCAGCACCCGCATGCTGAAGAAGCGCGTCGCGAACGCATACGCGCCGAGCGCGAGCATCTGGAACGCGCCGACCGACAGCAGCGCGATGCCGATCTGCAGCGAGCTGAAGCCGCGCACCTGCGCGAGAAAGAGCGGCGTCAGGAACACCGACACGAAGATGCCGATCCCGGTCACGAACGACAGCAGGCTGCCGATCCCGAAGTTGCGCACGACGAGCGCGCGCAGGTCGACGATCGGGTCCTTCGCGGTCAGCGCGTGGACGAGGAACAGGAAGCCGCAGATCGCGGAGATCCACGTGCACAGCACGATGACGTCGTCGCCGAACCAGTTCTTGCGCGGGCCTTCCTCGAGCACGTATTCGAGGCAGCCGAGGAAGCCGGACATCAGCGCGATGCCGGGATAGTCGCCGCGCTTGAGCAGGCCGAGGTCGGGCTGGTCGATATGCACGTAGCGCGGCACCAGCGCGGCCACGACGATGCCCGGCGCGAGGTTCAGGTAGAACAGCCAGTGCCACGACCACTGGTCGGTGATCCAGCCGCCGATCACCGGGCCGATTGCCGGCGCGAGCGACGCGAGCGCGCCGATGGTCGTCGATGCGACCAGCCGCTGCTTGCCGGGAAACAGCACGAACGCGGTCGTGAACACGGTCGGGATCATCGCCGCGCCGAGCGCGCCCTGCAGCCCGCGAAACAGGATCATCGAGTTGATGTCCCACGCGAGGCCGCACAGCATGCTGGTGATCGTGAAGCCGACCGCGGACGCGACGAACAGCCAGCGCGTCGACAGCACCTTCGACAGCCAGCCCGACATCGGGATCACAAGGATCTCCGCGATCAGGTACGCGGTCTGCACCCACGACAGCTCGTCCTGGCTCGCGGACAGCCCGCCGCCGATGTCGCGCAGCGACGACGCGACGATCTGGATGTCGAGGGTCGCCATGAAGAACCCGACGCACATCAGCGCGAACGCGAACACGCGCTGCCGCATCGGTTGCGACGCCGGGTTGCCGATAAAGCCTGTAGTCATGATCCGCTCCGTCATTCGCTCGGCATGCCGCTCAGTCCGCGCGCGCCGTATGCACGGTCACGACCGCGGACAGGCCGGGACGCAGCACGTTCTCGAGGCCCGGCTGCGCATCGAGATGCACGCGCACCGGCACGCGCTGCACGATCTTCGTGAAGTTGCCGGTCGCGTTCTCCGGCGGCAGCACGCTGAAGGTCGCGCCGGTCGCGGGCGCGAGGCTCTCGACGCGGCCGTGCACGCGCAGGCTCGATGCGTCGAGCGACACGTCGACGCGGTCGCCCGGGCGTATCTTCTTCAGCTGGTCTTCCTTGAAGTTCGCGTCGATCCACAGGCCCGACGCGGGCACGATCGTCAAGAGCGGCACGCCGACGTTCGCGAGCATCCCGACCCGGCCGGTGCGGTTGCCGACGTAGCCGTCGACCGGCGAGCGGATCGTCGTGTATTCGACGTTGAGCGCCGCGACCCGCTGCGCGGCGAGCGCGGTGTTGACGCGCGCGCGGGCGTCGGCGAGCTGCGCGCCGAGCACGTCGAGCTGCCGCTTCGCGGCGAGCAGTGCGGCGTCGCTGCGGTCGACCGCGGCGCTCGCCTTCGAATAATCGGCATCGGCCCGCTCGACGATCTGGTTCGACACCGCGTCGGACTTCACGAGCTCGCGGTAGCGCACCTTGTCGGACGATGCGCGCGTCAGTTCGGCAGCCGACGCGCTTTTCTCCGCGGTTTGTTGGCCGATCACCGCGTACTGAAGCTGCTGCTTCGCTTCGAGTTCGGCCACCGCGGCGCGCGCGCCTTCGACGTCGGCCGTCGCCTGCGCGAGCTTCGCGTCGTAGTCGCGCGCGTCGAGCCGCACCAGCACGTCGCCGGCCTTCACGCGCTGGTTGTCGGTTACGAGGATCTCGTCGACGAAGCCGTTCACCTTCGGCGCGAGCACCGTGACGTTGCCGCCGACGTACGCATCGTCGGTGCTCTGCTCGAAGCGCAGCACGAACAGCCAGTCGAGCGTCGCGGCCGCGACCGCGACGACCACCGCCGCGACCGCGATCCGCATCCACGGCACGCGGCGTTGCTGCTTCGCGGGCCGGTCGGCTGTAGCCGCGTCGCGCGACGCAGCGGTTTGGGTCGTTTCCATCGATGCATCCATGTATATGCACGTATCGGGGCGATCGGCGAGGTCGTCGATCAGCGCGTCGCCAGGTCGTGCGTGATCGTGAACAGTTCGTCTCTGAGGCGTGCCGCGCGTGCTGTGCCGAAGCGTTGCTCGAATGCGTGCTGGGCGGCGCGCCAGTGCACCTGTGCTGCGGCGATCTTCGCTTCGCCCTCTGCGGTCAACGAGAACGTTCGGCGGCGGCACCGCGGCTCGACGCGGCCGCTGACGAGCGCCGCGCCGACGAGCGGCTTGAGCGCGCGCAGCAGCGCGGTGCGCTCGATCACCAGCACGGCCGACAGCGCCGCCATCGTCAGGCCGGGGCGTTCGCGCAGCAGCGCGAGGATGCTGTACTGCGACGCGGTGACGCCCGCCTGCGACAGGTAACGCTCGTAGAACTGCGAGATCCGGCGGGCGGCCTGCCGGACAGCGAAGCAATCGTCGTCGCTGAGTGGGGTGTTGTGCATGTGCACATGCTAGGGCGCGGCGCGCCGCGAAGCGAGCAGCCGCGCGGGATCAGATTGGTGTCGCGGCCGTACCAATCGGGCGCGCGATGCGCGGCGCGTGCGCGCCGGCACCCATCAGCGTGCGCCGTCGCCGTAGGCGGCTGCGTAGTCGATGAACGCCTTCACCTTCGCCGGCAGCAGCGCGCGGTTCGCATAGGCGAGCTTGATCTCGACGAACGCGTCGACGAGGTCGGCATCCTCGAGCAGCCGGACGAGCGCGCCGGACGCGAGCTCCGTCTCGACCAGCGCGCGCGGCACCACGCCGATTCCGAAGTGGCGCAACACCATCTCCCGGTTGAACACGGGGCTGTTGGACGCGACGTCGAAGCGCAACGGCACGGTCAGCGTGTCGCCGCCGACGCGGAACGCCAGCGCGGGCCGGCGCAACGACGGCGACATCGGCACGAACGCGTGGCCGGCGAGTGCGGCGGGAGTCTCGGGCCGCGGATGCGTGCGCAGATACGCGGGCGTCGCGACGATCACCACCGGGATGCGTTCCACGAGCCGCACGACGGTCGTCTCGCTCGTCAGCATGTAGGGCACGACGATGCCGATGTCGAAGCCTTCGCCGACCAGATCGACCGGGCGCTCGGTCAGCGTCACGTCGAGGCGCACTTTCGGATGCGCGGCCTTGAAGCCGGCGATCAGCGGCACGAGGCGGTTCAGCGCGACGGTCGTGTGCGCGACGAGCCGCAGCAGGCCGTCCGGCTCGCGGGTCTGCGTCTGGGCTTCCGCCTCGAGCGCGTCGAGTTCGTCGAGCACGGCCGCGCACCGCTCGTACAGGCGCTCGGCCGTTTCGGTCAGCGACACCTGCCGCGTCGTGCGGTGCAGCAGGCGGCTGCCGAAGCGCGCCTCCAGCTCGGCGATCGCGCGCGACACGACCGGGCGCGCGAGGCCATGCACGTCGGCGGCGCGGGTGAAGCTGCGCAGTTCCACCACCGACCGGAAAAGCCGCAGCTTGTCGAAGTAGTCCATGCCCGTTTCCTCGAAGCGATGGCGGGGCACGTGACGTACGCGGCCGGCCCAGCCATGTCACGGCGCAGTGTACATTGACTTTATGCATATGCACATATAGATTGCCGTGCATGAACGACACCCAGATTGTGCAGGCCTGCAACTGTCTCGCGCTGCGGCAGGCCGCGCGCTTCGTCACGCAACTCTATGAGCGGCATCTCGCGCCGGTCGGAGTCACGGCCGCGCAATTCGCGATCATGGCCAATCTGTCGCACCGTCCCGAGCAGCGGATGAGCGAGCTGGCGGACACGCTGGTGATGGATCGCACGACGCTGCTGCGCGCGCTGAAGCCGCTGCAGCGCGACGGGCTCGTCGCGGCGGGCGCGTCCGAGCACGACGCGCGCGCGCATGCACTGAGCCTCACGGCCGCCGGCCGGCGTACCTACGCGCGCGCGAAAATCGCGTGGCAGGCTGCGCAGGACGAGTTCGAGGCGCAGTTCGGCCGTGCGCGCGCGAAGGCGCTGCGCAGCGAGTTGTTCGGCGTAATCGGGCAGCGATAGGGCGCGGGTGCGGCGGGCTGCGAAGGCGCCGGGCCGCACGCGCGGTGCGATGTCGTGACTGCACCGCGCGGGCGCGCAGATGCGCCGATGCGATGTCGCGCGTGGTCGATGACGTTGCGCGCGCGATGCGCCGGTCGCTGTTGCGTTGGTCGGGTCGGGCACGTGGGTCCAGTCGGTCAAGCCGATGAGGTCGCTCGAACCACTCGAACCACTCGAACCACTCGAACCGCTCGAACCGCTCGAACCGCTCGAACCGCTCGAACCGCTCGAACCGCTCGAACCGCTCGAACCGCTCGAACCGCTCGAACCGCTCGAACCGCTCGAACCACTCGAACCACTCGAACCACTCGAACGCGCCCGCGTGCCGGCACGCATAGTCCGGCTCAATCCTGCGTCGTATCGCCCGCAGCCGCTTGCCGAAACGCGCTCGGTGTCTGCCCGGCCCAGCGCCGGAACGCGCGCGTGAAATTCGCCGGGTCGGTGAACTGCAGGCGCTCGGCGATCGTCTTCAGGTCGAGGTCCGACGCCGCGAGCAACTGCTTCGCATCCCGATAGCGCGCCTCGTCGAGCAATTGCCGGTAGCTCGCGCCGGCTTCCTCGAGCCGCCGCCTGAACGTGCGCGTCGATACGAGCAGCTGCTGCGCGAGCGTCTCCGGCCCCGGATAGCCGCCTGCCGCGTGCGCCAGCTCCGCCCGCACGCGCTCGACGAGATCGCCTTCCTCCTGCCGGACCTGCGCGTATTCCCGCTCGACCTGCACCAGCGCCTGCCGGTGCGCGACCTCGTCGGCCAGCGGCAGCGGCCAGTCCAGCACGTCGCGCGCGATCCACAGCGCGTTGGCCGCGCAGCCGAAGCGCACCGGCGGCAACTGGCGCCGGTAACGGGCGAAGTAGGCGGGCTCCGGCCACGCGAACTGCAGTGCGATGTCCGGCGACGCGCGCCCGGACAGTTGCGCGATGTTCCGCGCGAGCCCGGACAGCACGAATTCGAACATCACGTGATGCTGCAGCACGGGGCTCGCCTGCACACCGTGCAGTTCGAGCGTCGCGCCGTTTTCGTCCTCGGCATAGGTCAGGCGATATTGGCGGTTGCGCATCCGGAAGTAGCGGATCGTCACCTGCAGCGACGCGCGGATGTCCCGCGCGGTCAGCGTCGCGTAGCCGAGAAAGCCGTGCACGGTCGGCTTGAGCTGCAGCCCGAACGCGAGACCGATGCCCGGATCGCCGCCGATTTCGATCGCGTTCAGCACGAGCCGCCCCCATTGCGACGGCGCGACGCGCGCGTCCGGCTCGGCCAGCACCGCGTCGCGCAGGCCCGTGCCGGCGCGCACCGCGGCAAGGTCGACGCCGCGGGCGTCGAGCACCTGCAGCAGCAGGCGCGGATAGGCGACCGGAATCGTCGGCCGGCGCAGCCCGAGGCGGTCCTTGGCAAGCGGGGAAGTCATGTCTGTTTGGCCGGAAATGACAAGCATTATGGCTGTTTGCCCCCTCACGTTCAACGTCGTGCGCGCCCTACGATGACGCTCACCGCTTTTCCGGCCACGCCATCATGACGACATCGTTTCCCCACCTGCTTGCCCCGCTCGACCTCGGTTTCACGACGCTGAAGAACCGCGTGCTGATGGGCTCGATGCACACGGGTCTCGAGGACAGCCGCAAGACGCTGCCGCGCCTTGCCGAATACTTCGCGGAACGCGCGCGCGGCGGCGTCGGCCTGATGGTCACCGGCGGCTTCGCGCCGAACGTGGCCGGCTGGACCAAGCCGTTCGGCGGCACGCTGATGACGTCGTCGGCCGCGCGCCGGCACCGCGCGATTCCCCGCGCCGTGCACGCCGAGGGCGGCAAGATCGCGCTGCAGATCCTCCACACCGGCCGCTACGGCTATCACCCGTTCGCAGTCGCGCCGTCGAAGATCAAGTCGCCGATCTCGCCGTTCACGCCGCACGAACTGACCGCGCGCGGCGTCGAGCGGCAGATCGGCGCGTTCGTGCGCTGCGCGACGCTGGCGCGCGAAGCGGGCTACGACGGCGTCGAGATCATGGGCTCCGAGGGCTACCTGATCAACCAGTTCATCTCGCTGCATACCAACAAGCGCACCGACCAGTGGGGCGGCGCGTACGAGAACCGCATCCGCCTGCCGATCGAGATCATCGAGCGCACCCGCGAGGCGGTCGGCCGCGATTTCATCCTGATCTACCGGCTGTCGATGCTCGACCTGATCCCGGACGGCAGCGACTGGCGCGAGGTCGTGCAGCTCGCGAAGGCGGTCGAGCGCGCGGGCGCGACGATCATCAACACGGGGATCGGCTGGCACGAAGCGCGCGTGCCGACGATCGCGACGTCGGTGCCGCGCGGCGCGTTCGCGTGGGTGACGAAGAAGATGAAGGGCGAGGTCGGCATTCCGCTCGTGACGACCAACCGGATCAACCGGCCGGAAGTCGCCGAGCAGATCCTCGCGGACGGCTGCGCGGACATGGTGTCGATGGCGCGCCCGCTGCTCGCCGATGCCGAGTTCGTGAACAAGGCCGCACGGGGCCGTGCGGACGAGATCAACACCTGCATCGGCTGCAACCAGGCGTGCCTCGATCATGCGTTCAAGAACCGGATCGCGTCGTGCCTGCTGAACCCGCGCGCGTGCCACGAGACGGAACTGACATACACGCCCGCGCCGAAGGCGAAGCGCATCGCGGTGGTCGGCGCGGGGCCGGCCGGGCTCGCGTGCTCGACCGTGCTCGCGCAGCGCGGCCATCGCGTCGACCTGTTCGACGCGGCGGCCGACATCGGCGGCCAGTTCAACATGGCGAAGCGGATTCCCGGCAAGGAGGAGTTCCATGAGGCGTTACGCTATTTCCGTCGCCAGATCGAGCTGACGGGCGTGGCGCTGCACCTGAACCGGCGTGTCGACGCGAACGACCTGATCGCGGGCGGCTACGACGAGATCGTGCTCGCGACCGGCGTCGCGCCGCGCGATCCGAAGATTCCGGGGCAGGACGGGCCGAACGTGCTCAGCTACATCGACGTGCTCGCGGGCAACCAGCCGGTCGGCAAGCGGGTCGCGGTGGTCGGCGCGGGCGGGATCGGCTTCGACGTCGCCGAGTTCCTGGTGCAGGACGGCGCGTCGCCCGCGCTCGATCTCGACGAATGGAAGGCGGAGTGGGGCGTGACCGATCCGGCCGCGACGCGCGGCGGCGTGACGCGTGCGCAGGTCGCGCCGCCGGCCCGCGAGGTGACGCTGCTGCAGCGCAAGGCCGCGCCGCTCGGCAAGGGGCTCGGCAAGACGACCGGCTGGATCCACCGCGCGACGCTGAAGATGAAGCAGGTGAAGATGATCGGCGGCGTGAACTACGAGCGGATCGATGCCCGCGGGCTGCATGTGTCGTACGGCGAGAAGCGCACCGATCCGGCGCTGATCGAGGTCGACACGATCGTGCTGTGCACCGGGCAGGAGCCGCAGCGCGCGCTCGTCGAGCCGCTGCGGGCGGCGGGGCGCGCGGTGCACCTGATCGGCGGCGCGGAACTGGCCGCCGAGCTCGACGCGAAGCGCGCGATCGATCAGGGCGCGCGGCTGGCGGCGCGGCTGTAATCGGCGCTCGGTTCGACGTTTCGATGGCGCGCGCGGCGGTGCGGCGGTTTGGCTGGGCGATGGGCGCGCGTTTGTTTCGATGAAGCGGCGATCTCCGCGCAGGGCGGTGGCGCGGATTGGCACCGTCGCGGCGCCGCGCGATACGGAGCAGCGCACGCAATACGCGCAATTCGGCCAACTCAGCCCCGGCCCCAACTCGGCTAACTCGGCCCGACACGGCCCACGCCCGCGATGCCGAGCGCGACCGACCCACTCTCGGCGCGTTCTGCCCGCCGGCTTCCCGCCAGCCCGACCGACCCGCCACCCGCCTTACGCCGCTTCGGCCCGCTCTTCCCGTTCCGCTTCGAGCATCGCCTTGACGATCAGGTAGACGGCCGGCAGGTCGTCGTCGTCGCGGCGCCAGTCGACCGGCTCGTCGACATCCGCGGCCACCATCCGGCTGTCGCGCAGCCGGATGAACGCGTCGACCACCGCCGGATCGTTCCGGTTCAGAAACCCCGCATTGGAGAACGCCAGGTCCTCGACGTCGAGCAGCGCCTGCCAGCTGAGCGTGCGGACCGCGGCCGGGTGGGTGCGACGGCGCAGGCCGAGCGCGCGCTGCGCGGGCCCGCCGACGACGCGTTGCAGGTCGACGGCTGCCCGCTGCGCGGCGCGCTCGAAGTGGACGGGATTGAAGCCGGGTTGTTCGGGATCGAAAGCGGATGGCTGGAACATGGTCGCCTCACAAAAGTCCGTCCGCCATGGTTGACGGAATTCGGGTCGAATGATGCAAAAACACTGTGAATATATACAGTGTTCGATCCGGTTTCAAGTCCTTCGTGCGGGCAGTGGTACGACCGTGTCACACCGCCGCGGCGATCGTCTCGCGCAGCCACTGGTGCGCCGGATCGCGATGCGAGCGTTCGTGCCACAGCATCGACATTTCATAGCCGGGTACCTCGACCGGCGCGTCGACGACTCGCAGCGCGGGTGCGTCGCGCACGAGACGCTCGGGCAGCATCGCGACGAGGTCGGTGTTCGCGACGGCCGACATCACGAACAGGAAATGCGGCACGGACAGCACGACGCGGCGCGTGGCGCCGCGCTTCGCGAGCGCGTCATCCGTCACGCCGACGAAGCCGCCGCCGTCGGGCGACACGATCACGTGTTCGAGCGTGCCGAACTGCGCGAGCGTGGGCCGGCGCCTGAGCTTCGGATGCCCGGCGCGGCCGACGAGCACGTAGCGCTCGACGAACAGCGGCAGACGCCGCATGCCCGCCGGCGAACCTTCGGTCGTGTGAAACGCCAGGTCGATTTCGCTGCGTTCCGCCTGTTTCTCGATGCGTGGCGGCGCGAGCTCGACGACCGCGAGCCGCGTGCCGGGCGCGGCGGACCGCAGCGTGGCGAGCGCCGGCAGCACGATCGTCGATTCGCCGTAGTCGGTGGCGGCCACGTTCCAGGTGTGCGTCGCGGTCGCGGGATCGAACGGCGTGGCGGGCAGCACCGCGCGTTCGACCGCGTCGAGCGCTTCCCGCAGCGGTTCGCGCAGCGCCTCGGCGCGCGCGGTCGGCCGCATCCCGCGCGGGCCGGGCAGCAGCAGCGGATCGCCGAACACGTCGCGCAGCTTCTGCAGCTGCACGCTGACCGACGGCTGCGACATGCTCAGCTTTTCGGCCGCGCGCGTGACGTTGTGCTCGGACAGCAGCACGTCGAGCGTGACGAGCAGGTTCAGGTCCAGTCGTCTGAGATTGTTCATCGCTATACCTGGAATTCCGGAAATTCATTTCCAATATACCTGGCGGCGCGGCATCCTGCCGACATTCAAGCAACGGAGTGTCTTGGCCATGAACGTGCTGATCGTTTATGCCCATCCCGAACCGCGGTCGCTGAACGGCGCGCTGCGGGATTTCGCCGTGCAGCGTCTCGAGGCTGCCGGGCATGCGGTGCAGGTGTCCGACCTGTACGTGATGAACTGGAAGGCGACGCTCGACGGCGACGATGTCACGGACCGGCCGCCCGCCGCGCGTTTCGATCCGTCGCTCGATTCGAAGCGCGCATTCGCGCAAGGGACGCAGCGGGACGACATCGCGCGCGAACAGGCGAAGCTGAAGTGGGCCGATGCGGTGATCCTGCAGTTTCCGATGTGGTGGTTCTCGATGCCGGCGATCATGAAGGGCTGGGTGGAGCGCGTGTATGCGTACGGGTTCGCGTATGGCGTCGGCGAGCACTCGGATACGCATTGGGGCGACCGGTACGGCGAAGGGTCGCTCGCGGGCAAGCGCGCGATGCTGGTCGTCACGACAGGCGGGTGGGAGTCGCACTACGGCCCGCGCGGCATCAACGGGCCGATCGACGACGTGCTGTTTCCGATTCAGCACGGGATCCTGTATTACCCGGGGTTCGACGTGCTGCCGCCGTTCGCGATCCACCGTACCGGAAAGATGAACGACGTGCGCTTCGACGAAACACGCGCGGCGCTCGGCAAGCGTCTCGATGAGCTATGGACCGCGCAGCCGATTCCGTTCCGGCGGCAGAACGCGGGGGACTACGAGATTCCGGCGCTGACGCTGAAGGCGGAGATCGCGCCCGGCAGCGTGGGGTTCGCGGTGCACGTCGCGCACGAGGAGGCGCACGATGCACCCGACGCGCCGCCCAACAACGCGCGCGATCCCGCGTCCGCAGCGGCGAACGCCGCGTGAGGCAGGCGTTCGTCGGGTCGTAACGGACTGCGGCCCGTGCGCCGCCGGACAAGCGCCGGCACGGGCAGCACGGGCTTCACGGGCTGCACGGATCTCAGCGATCGTCGTCCCGAACCGACGACGGATGCCGGCACAGCGCCCGCACCTCGACGCTCATATACGGAAACAGCGGCAACTGGCTCAACACGTCATGCAGCTGCTGCACGCTCTCGACGTCGAAAATGCTGACGTTCGCATATTGCCCCGCGATCCGCCACAGATGCCGCCAGACGCCGTCCTGCATCAGGCGCTGGCACATCGCCTTCTCTTCGGCCTTCAACGTAGCCGCCTTCACCGGGTCCATGTCGTGCGGCAGGTTGACGGTCATTTCCACATGAAACAGCATCCTGCGCTCCTTGTATTGTCGGTTCGTCGAACGTTACGGCCGCTCAGGCCTGCGCGCGTGCGCGTTCGACATCGCTCGCCGGTACGTGCTGCCGTTCCTTGACCAGCGTGAAGTCGAAGTCGATCAGCGCGAACTGGCCATCGACGTCGTAAGGCTTGCCTTCCGCGCCTTCGGCCTGCTTGATCTTCGGGATCAGCCCTTCGCGCGTCGCGAATGCGAAGTCGTCCCAGATGTGCGGATCGCCTTCGATGTTGATCTGCGTCGTCAGCTTGCGATAGCCGTCCGCGGAAACGAAGAAGTGAATGTGCGCGGGACGATGGCCGTGGCGCCCGAGCTGGTCGAGCAGCTGCTCGGTCTTGCTGCCCGGCGGCACGCTGTAGCCGACCGGCAGCACGCTGCGGAAGCTGTAGCGGCCCTCGGCATCGGTGCGGATCGAGCGGCGCAGGTTGAACGCCGGCTGCGACTGATCGAAGTACGAGTAGTTGCCGAGATGGTTCGCGTGCCACACCTCGACGAGCGCGTTCGCGAGCGGCTTGCCGTCGTCGCCGAGCACCCGGCCGCGCATCACGAGCGTCTGGCCCGGATCGGTGCCGTCGTCGAGGCGCGCATGGCCGACCGATTCCGGCGCGCCCGCGACATACAGCGGCCCTTCGATCGTGCGCGGCGTGCCGCCGTGGATGCCGGCCTTCGCTTCGGCCTCGTCCATCCGCACGTCGAGGAAGCGCTCGAGGCCGAGGCCCGCGGCGATCAGGCCGAATTCGCTGCCGGCTTCGTTCAGGTAGTTGAGCGCGGTCCAGAACTCGCTCGGCTGCACGTCGAAATCCTCGATCGTGTAGCACAGGTCCTTCACGATCCGGTTGACGATCGCGCGCACGCGCGGGTTGCCGGGCTTCTCGGCGGCATCGTCGAAGGTCTTCAGCAGCGCGTCGATGGCGTCCTTGTTCATGCGTGTCTCCAATATCGGTGTATGGCGGGGGATCAGCGGGCGCCGCGTCGCATCCGTTCGATGCGGGCCCAGTCGAAGGTGATGCCGAGGCCGGGCGCAGCCGGCAGGTGCAGCTTGAAATCCTCGTAACGCAACGGCTCGACGAGAATCTCCTCGGTCAGCAGCAGCGGGCCGAACAGCTCGGTGCCCCATTGCAGCGCGCCGAACGTGCTGAACAGCTGCGCGGACGCCATCGTGCCGGCCGCGCCTTCGAGCATCGTGCCGCCGTACAGCGCGATGCCGGCCGCCGCCGCGATCGCCGCGACGCTCGCCGCGCCCTGCAGGCCGCCCGACTGCGCGATCTTCACCGCGAACACGTCGGCGGCGCGGTCCTGCGCGAGCGCGAACGCGTCGACGGGGCCGTGCAGCGCCTCGTCGGCCATGACCGGTATCTGCGCGAGCTGCGTGAGGCGCTTCAGGCCCGCGCGGTTGGTCGCGGCGATCGGCTGCTCGACGAGGCTCACGCCGGCTTCCGCGAGACGCGGGCCGGCCCAGATCGCATCGGTTTCGGTCCACGCCTGGTTCACGTCGATCCGCACATCGCCGCGCTCGCCGAGCGCGCGCTTGATCGCGATCACGTGCGCGACGTCGTCGGCCACCGCGTTCGAGCCGATCTTCAGCTTGAACGCGCGATGGCGGCGCGCTTCGAGCATCGCTTCGGCTTCCGCGATGTCGCGCTGCGTGTCGCCGCTCGCGAGCGTCCACGCGACGTCCACCGCATCGGTCGTGCGGCCGCCGAACAGCTCGGAGAGCGGCACCCCGAGGCGGCGCGCCTGCGCGTCGAACAGCGCGGTCTCGAGCGCGCACTTCGCGAAGCGGTTGCCCTGGAACAGCTTGCGCACGCGCGCCATCGCGGCGCCCGGACGGGTCGCGTCCATGCCCTGCAGCAGCGGTGCGAAATAGGTGTCGATGTTGACCTTGATGCTTTCCGGGCTTTCCTCGCCGTACGCGAGGCCGCCGATCGTGGTCGCTTCGCCGACGCCTTCGATACCGTCCGAGCATCGAACCCGGACCAGCACGAGGGTCTGGCAATTCATCGTGGCGACCGACAGCTTGTGCGGGCGGATCGTCGGCACGTCGACGAGCAGCGTCTCGACGCGCTCGATGGTGGCGGCAGTTGCTATCATGCGATTCCTCCTGTTGGTGCACATGGTAGGAACTTCCGCCCGGCGGCGTCCAACACTCTTTCCGACTACTTCCATACTTTCGAGGTATGCAATGGAATTGCGTCAGCTCCGGTATTTCATTGCCGTCGCCGAGGAAATGAACATCACGCGGGCCGCTGAGCGCCTGCACATGACGCAGCCGCCGTTGAGCCGCCAGCTGCAGGCGATCGAGGACGAAATCGGCCTGCCGCTGTTCGAGCGGGGCGCGCGGCCGCTGAAGCTGACCGAGGCGGGCCGGGTGTTCTACGCGCAGGCGAAGCGCCTCGTCGACCAGGCGGACGAGCTCGGGCCCTTGACGCGGCGGCTCGCGCAGATGTCGGAGCGGATCGTGATCGGCTTCGTGCCTTCGACGCTGTACGGCGCGCTGCCGGACGTGATTCGCGCGTTCCGCGAGACGCGGCCGGACGTCGAGCTGTCGCTGATCGAAATGTTCACGCTCGAGCAGCTCGGCGCGCTGAAAGGCGGGCGGATCGACGTCGGGTTCGGCCGCCTGCGGTTCGACGACGATCAGCTCGTGCGCGAGGCGCTGATCGAGGAGAAGCTGATCGCGGCGCTGCCGGCCGGGCATCCGCTCGCCGATCCGGATCGGCCGCTCGCGCTGGCCGACGTCGCGAACGAGACGCTGATCGTCTATCCGAGCACGCCGCGGCCGAGTTTCGCGGACCAGCAGTTGTCCGCGCTGCGCGACGGCGGGCTCGCGCCGGCCGGCGTGCACGAGGTGCGCGAATTGCAGACGGCGCTCGGGCTCGTCGCCGCGGAAGTCGGCGTGTCGCTGGTGCCGGAAAGTGTCGAGGGCGTGCGGGTGAAGGGCGTCGTCTACCGGCGGCTGCCGGAGCCGGTCGCGACGTCGCCGATCATCATGAGCCGCCGCGTGCATGACGAAAGCCCCGCGACGGCGGCGTTCTGCGCGATCGCCCGCACGATGATCGCGCCGGCGGGCTGACGACCGCTGTTGCGCCGTATACCGCAACTAACGGTCGATTTCGGAGCCCTGCGCAGGCGCAGCCACGGACGCCGCCTCAGCGCTTTCCGTCGAGCGTCTCCGACGGCAATTCGCCGAACGTCTCCCGATACGCGATCGCAAACCGGCCGAGGTGCGTGAAGCCGCAATCGAGCGCGATGTCGGCGATCCGCCGCTCGCTGCCCGCGGCGCGCAGCAGGTCACGCGCATGCTCGAGCCGTGCGTGGCGCAGGTACTGCATCGGACTCATCCCGCGAAACTGGATGAACGCATCGCGCAGCGTGCGCTCCGGCACGCCGGCCGCGCCGACGATGTCGGCGAGCTGCAGCGGCTGCGCGTAGTGGGCCGCGACGAATTCCTGCGCGCGCCGCATGAAGCCGGGCACGGGGTCGTGGCGCGACGGGGGAACGACCGACGGCGGATGCCCTTCGATCAGCAGGTCGATCAGCAGGTGTTCGAGTTGCGATGCGACGCGCGGATTCGCGCTCGCGCGTTCGAGCAGGGCCGGCGAGCCCGCGACCAGCATCAACTGCTGCCGCCACGCGGCGAGCGCCGCGTCGCTCACGCGCAGCACGGGGTCGAGCATTGCGCGCGGATCGCCGGTCAGCGCGCCGACGGTGGCCGCATCGATGCGCAGCACGAACTGCTCGCAGTCGGCCGACAGCTGCGCGTCGAAGCGCTCGCCGGGCGCGCACAGCACGCCGGTCTGCCCGTCGACGCCGACCTGCCGGCCCATCGCACGCACGTCGGCCTGTCCGGACAGGCAGAACATCAGCAGGTAATAGCCGTCGACCGCGTCGACCTGCACGCGCATCGGTTCGCCGAACGCGATCGTGCCGATCCCGAGCCCGCCGATCCGCACGAAATCCATATGCGACGCGCCGTGCACGCGGCCGCTCGGCAGCAGCGCGTGCGGCTGCATCACGCGCGAAATCCGCTCGCGCGTCTCGTCGAGATCGCGGGATTCGAACAGCCGGTGCGCACGCAGCGCGAGCGGCTCGAACGACGTTGGGGGCATGGGCATCAGTCTGGTTTTGGGGCGCGTGCTTCGATCCGACGAATGGGGCGGGATCGCGTGCCGGCGTCACGCGTGCCGCCATCCTAGCGCAGAAACCTGCCGGAAGTGGATACTGCGCCGCCGCATTCGCAGATTCCGGATAGACGTCGAATATTAGCGTTTCAAAAATAGGCTCCATCAAGACACCGACACCCCAACCGGATCGACAAGGAGTCCGACATGGAGCAGACAGAATCGCCAGTCCTGTTCGCGGCGCGCGAAGACGCGTCCGACGTGACGTTTCCGCACGGCGACGGCTCGCGCGTGCCGTACAAGGTGTTCAGCTCGCGCGCCGTCTACGACCGCGAGCAGGAACGCATCTTCCGCGGCCCGACGTGGAATTTCGTCGCGCTGGAAGCGGAGATCCCGAACCCGGGCGACTTCAAGAGCACGTTCGTCGGCGACACGCCGGTCGTCGTCACGCGCGCCGAGGACGGCGCGCTCGCCGCGTGGGTGAACCGCTGCGCGCACCGCGGCGCGCAGGTGTGCCGCAAGGCGCGCGGCAATGCGAGCTCGCACACGTGCGTCTATCACCAGTGGAGCTTCGACAACACCGGCAACCTGCTCGGCGTGCCGTTCCGGCGCGGCCAGAAAGGGATGACCGGGATGCCGGCCGATTTCGATCCGAAGCAGCACGGGCTGCGCAAGCTGCGCGTCGACAGCTATCGCGGGCTCGTGTTCGCGACCTTCAGCGACGACGTCGCGCCGCTACCCGACTATCTCGGCGAGCAGATGCGCCCGTGGATCGACCGGATCTTCCACAAGCCGGTCGAATATCTCGGCTGCACGCGCCAGTATTCGAAATCGAACTGGAAGCTGTACCTGGAGAACGTGAAGGACCCGTATCACGCGAGCATGCTGCATCTGTTCCATACGACCTTCAACATCTTCCGCGTCGGCATGAAGGCGCGCTCGATTCCCGATGCGAACCACGGGCTGCACAGCATCATCACGGTGACGAAGACCGGCGACGACACGTCGGCGGCCCACAAGCAGCAGAACATCCGCTCGTTCGACGAAGGCTTTCATCTGGAGGACGAATCGATTCTCGATCTCGTGTCCGAATACGACGAGGACTGCACGAACCACATCCAGCCGATCTTTCCGCAGCTCGTGATCCAGCAGATCCACAACACGCTGGTCGCGCGGCAGATCCTGCCGAAGGGGCCGGACAACTTCGAGCTGATCTTCCACTTCTTCGGCTACACGGACGACACGCCCGAGCTGCGCGCGCTGCGCATCAAGCAGGCGAACCTCGTCGGGCCGGCCGGCTACATCTCGATGGAGGACACCGAGGCGACCGAGCTCGTGCAGCGCGGCACGGTGCGCGACGGCGACGCGACGTCGGTGATCGAGATGTCGCGCGGCAATCCGGACCAGCAGGACACGGTGATCACCGAAAGCCTGATCCGCAAGTTCTGGGTCGGCTACCAGAAGCTGATGGGCTATTGAAGCGGGAGCGCGAAATGACGGAAGACATGAAGACGTGGTTCGAGATCGCCATGCTGCAGAACCGCTATATCAGCCACCTCGACAACGACCGCCTCGAACAGTGGCCGGAGCTGTTCACCGAGGACTGCACGTACGAGATCGTGCCGAAGGAGAACGCGGACCTCGGGCTGCCGGTCGGGATCGTGCATTGCACGAACCGGCGGATGCTGCGCGATCGCGTCGTGTCGCTGCGGCACGCGAACATCTTCGAGGCGCACACGTACCGGCACATGACGTCGGGGCTGATGGTCGTCGCCGAGCGCGACGGCGAGATCGACACCGAGAGCAGCTACGTCGTCGTGCAGACGCGCAGCAACGGCGAATCGAACGTGTACCAGGCCGGCAAGTATTACGACACGGTGGTGCGCACGCCCGACGGCCTGCGCTACAGGACCAAGCGCGTGATCTACGACACGTCGCGCGTGCAGACGCTGCTGGCCACCCCGATCTGAGCGGAATGTGAGGAACGACATGACTGAAGCAACGCTGACCGAGTGGCACCCGCTCGGCGCCATCGACGAATTCTCCGAAGACGAACCGGCGGCGCGCGTCGCCGGACAGAAGCCGATCGCGGTGTTCCGGATCGGCGACGAACTGTTCGCGATGCACGACCTCTGCACGCACGGCCACGCGCGGCTGTCGGAAGGCTATGTCGAGGACGGCTGCGTCGAATGCCCGCTGCACCAGGGGCTGATCGACATTCGCACCGGCGCGCCGAAATGCGCGCCGATCACCGAGCCGGTGCGGACCTATCCGATCCGCATCGTCGACGGGCAGGTGGAAGTCAATGTCGGCTGATCCTGTCGTGATCGTCGGCGCCGGCCATGCCGCGCGCCGCACCGCCGAAGCGCTGCGCGCACGCGACCCCGACGTACGCATCGTGATGATCGGCGCGGAGCGCGAGCTGCCTTACGACCGGCCCGCGCTGTCGAAGGACGCGCTGCTGAGCGACGGCGGCGAAGCGCGCGCGTTCGTGCGCGACGCCGCGTGGTACGACGCGCAGCGGATCGCGCTGCGGCTCGGCACGCGGGTCGACGCGATCGAGCGGGACGCGCAGCGCGTGCGGCTCGACGACGGCGCGACGCTGCCGTACCGGCGGCTCGTGCTTGCGACCGGCTCGCGGGTCCGCAGGTTCGGCGGGCCGGTGGACGCGGGCGTGCCGCTGCATTACGTGCGCACGGTCGCCGATGCGCGGGCGCTGCGCGCGGCGCTCGCGCCGGGCAAGCACGTCGCGGTGCTCGGCGGCGGCTTCATCGGCCTCGAAGTCGCGGCGGCCGCGCGTCAGCTCGGCTGCGCGGTGACGGTGATCGACCCGGCCGCGCGCCTGCTGCAGCGCGCGCTGCCGGACGTGGTCGGCGCCTACGCGCACCGGTTGCATGACGAACGCGGCGTCGGTTTTCAGATGGCGACGCTGCCGCGCGCGATACGTGCCGCGGCGGGCGGCGGCGCGATCGTCGAGACCGATCGCGGCGACGTGCATGCCGACGTTGTCGTGGTCGGCATCGGTGTGCTGCCCAACGTCGAGCTCGCGCAGGCGGCGGGCCTCGACGTCGACAATGGCGTGCGCGTCGACGCGGGCTGCCGCACGAGCGATCCGGAGATCTTCGCGGCGGGCGAGGTGACGATGCACTTCAATCCGCTGCTCGGCCGCCATGTGCGGATCGAGTCGTGGCAGGTCGCGGAGAACCAGCCGGCCGTCGCGGCGGCGAACGCGCTCGGCGCGGACGAGGCCTATGCCGAGCTGCCGTGGCTGTGGTCCGATCAGTACGACTGCAATCTGCAGATGCTCGGGCTGTTCGGCGGCGAACGGACGACGGTCGTGCGCGGCGATCCGTCGAAGGGCGCGTTCTCGGTGTTCGGGCTGGGCGACGACGGCAGGCTCGTCGCGGCCGCCGCGGTCAATCTCGGGCGCGACATCGGCGCCGCGCGCCGGCTGATCGCGGCCGGCGCGATGCCCGACCCGCAGCAGCTCGCCGATCCGACGGTCGGCTTGAAGACGTTTCTGTGACGCGCTGCGTGGGCTCGGTGCGAACGCGCTCCGTATGACCGCGCTCGCGCCGGGCCGGCGCCGCGCGACGCGGCAAGGCGGCTCGCATCCGACCGAGGGCAAGCGGTTCCGCGCGCGTGTGGCGCGCGGGTTTGTCGCCGGCGGGCGATCGGTGCATATTAGCGGCATTGCCGTTTCACCGATCGCCCATGACGCCTGACAAAGCCCTCGAACTGAACCGCAGCAAGCGACGCGCGCTGTCGCTGCTGCTCGTCGCCGTCGCGGTATTCGTGACGACGATCTTCCTGCCGCGCGGCATCTGGATCGACGGGATCAAGGCGGTGGCCGAGGCCGCGATGGTCGGCGCGCTCGCCGACTGGTTCGCGGTCGTCGCGCTGTTCCGGCGCGTGCCGATCCCGTTCGTGTCTCGCCACACCGAGATCATTCCGCAGAACAAGGACAAGATCGCCGACAACCTCGCGGTGTTCGTCCGCGAGAAATTCCTCGGCCCCGACGCGCTTGCCGCGCAGATTCGCCAGCACGATCCCGCGCAGAAGCTCGGCGCATGGCTCGGCGAGCCCGCGAACACCGACGCGCTCGGCAGCTACGCGACGAAGCTGATGAGCTTCGCGCTCGACATGACCGACGATGCGCGGATCCAGTCGTTCGTGCACGACGCGTTCCGCGCGCTGGTCGACCGGATCGACCTGTCGCAATCGGCCGGCGCGATCCTCGACACGCTGACGAAGGACGGCCGCCACCAGGCGCTGCTCGACGACGCGATCGAGCAGATCGTCGGCATCCTCGACAAGGAGGAGAACCGCGAGGTGATCGCGGGCTTCATCGTCGAATGGCTGAAGACGCAATATCCGAAGGTCGAGAAGATCCTGCCGACGAACTGGCTCGGCGAGAACGGCGCCGAGCTGATCGCGAACGCGGTGAACCGCGTGCTCGAACAGGTCGCCGCGGACCCGGAGCACGAGCTGCGGCAGCGCTTCGACGCGACGGTCGTCAAGCTGGTCGAGCGCCTGAAGCACGACCCCGTGTTCATCGAGAAGGGCGAGGAGATCAAGCGCTACATCCGCGACGGCGATGCGTTCAACACCTACCTGAAGGATCTGTGGGACCAGCTGCGCGCATGGCTGAAGGCCGATCTCGCGCGCGCCGACTCGACGCTGCACCGGCAGGCCGCGACGCTCGGCGGCTGGCTCGGCGCGCGGCTCGCGGAAAGCCCGGCATTGCGCGCATCGCTGAACGAGCACGTCGAGAAAGCCGTGTACGAGATGGCGCCGGATTTCGCCGACTTCCTGATGCGCCACATCCGCGACACGGTGCGCAATTGGGACGCGCGCGAGATGTCGCGGCAGATCGAGCTGAACATCGGCAAGGACCTGCAGTACATCCGCATCAACGGCACGCTGGTCGGCGGGCTGATCGGGCTCGGGCTGTATCTCGTGTCGCTCGCGCCGCGCTGGGCGGGCGGGTGGCTGCATTGACGCGGTTGCCGCGCGACAGTCACGCGATAGTCACGCGATAGTCACGTGCCAACCGCCGCCGCATCGGGCGCGCACCGCCGCGCGCCGCGCGTCACGCGCGCGCTTTCGCGCCGTGCAGTTGCAGGCCGAGCGCCTTGATGACCTTCAGGATCGTGCCGAAGCTCGGGTTGCCGTCGTGCGACAGCGCCTTGTACAGACCTTCGCGCGACAGTCCCGCATCGCGCGCGACCTGCGACATGCCGCGCGCACGCGCGATCACGCCGAGCGCGTGCGCGATGAAGGCCGGGTCGTCGCCAGCCTCCTGCAGACAGGCTTCGAAGTATTCGGCCATGTCGTCTTCGGTCTTCAGGTGTTCGGCCGAATCCCATGGCCGGGTCTTGATCTTGTCCATCGATTACTCCGTATCGAGATGCTCGAGCATCGCGTGCGCGGCGCGTATGTCCGCCTGTTGCGTCGACTTGTCGCCGCCGCAAAGCAGGATCACCCAAGCCGATCCCCGCTGCACGTAGTAGACGCGATACCCCGGGCCGTGGTCGATGCGCATTTCGACGACCGGCGCGCCGACGGACTTCCAGTCGCCCGGATTGCCCGTCGCCAGCCGGTCGATGCGCGCCTGGATACGCCGCCGTGCGACGCGATCCTGCAGACCGGCGAACCATGTGTCGAAGACTTCGGTCGTTCTGATGCTGGACGTCGGAGCACTGTAAGGCACGTTACTCGATATGTCAACCATGGTTCACAAGCTCAACTGGGGTTCCGATGCCGTCACAGTAGAGCGGCGCGCGCCGTTTGACGCGAAGTTGGCCGTCAGGCCGATGCTGCGCCGGGGCCCGGATCGGCCGTTCGGCCGAAGCAGGAATCCCGCGAATCCGTCTACAATCAAAAACGTCCCTGCCGCCCGTGCGCGTTCGTCCTGCGCGCCGGCGGATCCGTTCGTCCTCCTGCATCGGGAGGCGCCGCCGTGCGTTGCGCGGCGGCCAGCACCGTGGTCAGCATCCCGTAGGTAAGCGTGCGCGTGCCGTAGGCCGGCGCGCGTTCTGAACGCCGCACGTCCGCAAACCGGGCACGCGGCAGCGACGGAGAGTCCCCATGAAAGCATCGGATCTGTTCGTGAAGGCGCTGGAAGCCGAAGGCGTCGAGTATGTGTTCGGCATTCCCGGCGAGGAAAACCTCGATCTGCTCGAATCGCTGCGGCGATCGCGGATCAAGCTCGTGCTGACCCGGCACGAGCAGGCGGCCGGTTTCATGGCCGCCACCTACGGCCGCCTGACGGGCAAGACGGGCGTCTGCCTGGCGACGCTCGGCCCCGGCGCGACCAACTTCGTGACGGCGGCCGCGTACGCGCAGCTCGGCGGGATGCCGATGCTGATGATCACCGGGCAAAAGCCGATCAAGTCCAGCAAGCAGGGCCATTTCCAGATCGTCGACGTCGTCGACATGATGCAGCCGCTCACGAAGTTCACGCGGCAGATCGTGTCGATCGGCAACATTCCGTCGGCCGTGCGCGAGGCGTTCCGGCGCGCGGAAGAGGAGCGGCCGGGCGCGACCCACCTGGAGCTGCCGGAGGACATCGCGCACGAGGAGGGCGACGGCAAGCCGATCCCGGCAAGCTACAGCCGGCGCCCGGTCGCCGAGGAGAAGGCGGTCGCGCATGCGGTCGACGCGATCCAGGCCGCGCGCCATCCGCTGTTGATGATCGGCGCGGGCGGCAACCGCAAGACGACCTGCAAGATGCTGCTCGAATTCGTCGACAAGACGGGCATCCCGTTCTTCACGACGCAGATGGGCAAGGGCGTGATCGACGAGACGCACCCGCTGTGGCTCGGCAACGCGACGCTGTCGGACGGCGACTTCGTGCACCGCGCGATCGAGCACGCGGACTGCATCATCAACGTCGGCCACGACGTGATCGAGAAGCCGCCGTTCTTCATGCGCGCCGACGACAAGACCGTGATCCACGTGAACTTCCTCGGCGCGCAGGTCGACCCCGTCTATTTCCCGCAGATCGAGGTGGTCGGCGACATCGCGAACGCGGTGTGGCAGATGAAGGAGGCGCTCGCGCCGCAGCCGCACTGGGATTTCGCGCGCTTCGCGATGATCAAGGCGCATTTCGACGCGCACCTGCAGAAAGGGCAGAACGATCCGCGCTTCCCGATGTATCCGGTGCGGATCGTGAACGACCTGTACCGCGCGCTGCCGGCCGACGGGATCGTGTGTCTCGACAACGGCATGTACAAGATCTGGTTCGCGCGCTACTGGCGCGCGCACGAGCCGAACTCGCTGCTGCTCGACAACGCGCTCGCGTCGATGGGCGCGGGCCTGCCGTCGGCGATCGCGACGAAGATCGTGCATCCGCAGCGCAAGGTGATCGCCGTGTGCGGCGACGGCGGCTTCATGATGAACTCGCAGGAGCTCGAAACGGCGGTGCGGCTGAAGCTCGACATCGTCGTGATGATCCTGCGCGACGACGCGTTCGGAATGATCCGCTGGAAGCAGGAGAACATGAATTTCCCCGACTTCGCGATGACGCTGCAGAACCCCGATTTCGTAGCGTACGCGCAGAGCTACGGCGCGCACGGCCACCGGGTCGAGGCGGCCGACGATCTCGAGCCGCTGCTGCGCGAGTGCTTCGCGTCGCCGGGCGTGCACCTGATCGACGTGCCGATCGACTACTCGGACAACGAGCGCGTGCTGAACCGCGAGATCAAGCGTCTGTCGGCGCAGCTCTGAATTCACCGTTCACCGGAAGGAGGCGTTCCATGCTGAAGGAAACCTATCCGTATTACCTGGCCAACGTTGCCGTGTACGCGAACACCGATCTCGACGTGACGGACAAGTACAGCGGCGAAGTCGCGACGCGCGTCGCGCTGGCCGACGCGAAGGCGATCGATGCGGCGATCGGCGCGGCGGTTGCCGCCGCGAAGCCGATGCGCGAGCTGCCCGCGTACAAGCGCCAGGCCGTGCTCGACCACTGCGTCGCGCGCTTTCGCGAGCGCTTCGACGAGCTGGCCGAGGCGCTGTGCATCGAGGCCGGCAAGCCGATCAACGATTCGAAGGGCGAAGTGACGCGGCTGATCGACACGTTCCGCGTCGCGTCGGAGGAGTCGGTGCGGATCGACGGCGAAGTGATCAACCTGGAGATTTCCGCGCGCGCGCAGGGCTACACGGGCTACACGAAGCGCGTGCCGATCGGCCCATGCTCGTTCATCTCGCCGTTCAACTTCCCGCTGAACCTCGCCGCGCACAAGGTCGCGCCGGCGCTCGCGGCCGGCTGCCCGTTCGTGCTGAAGCCCGCGAGCCGCACGCCGATCGGCGCGCTGATCATCGGCGAAGTCCTCGCGGAAACCGACCTGCCGAAGGGTGCGTTCTCGGTGCTGCCCGCGCATCGCGACGGCGCGGACCTGTTCACGACCGACGAGCGCTTCAAGCTGCTGTCGTTTACGGGCTCGCCGGCGGTCGGCTGGGCGCTGAAGGAGAAGGCCGGCAAGAAGAAGGTCGTGCTGGAGCTGGGCGGCAACGCGGCGGCGATCGTCGACGCGGACCAGCGCGACCGGCTCGACTACGTGGTCGAGCGGCTCGCGTTCGGCGCGTACTACCAGTCGGGGCAGAGCTGCATCGGCGTGCAGCGGATCATCGTGCACGCCGGCATCTACGACGCGCTGCGCGAGAAGCTGATCGCGAAAACCCGCTCGCTGAAGATGGGCGATCCGAAGGATCCGGCGACCTTCGTCGGCCCGATGATCTCCGAATCCGAATCGCGCCGGCTCGCGGGCTGGATGGACGCGGCCTTCGCGGCGGGCGCGCAGGTGGTCGCGGGCGGCAAGGTCGACGGCGCGATGTTCGAGGCGACGCTGCTCGAGAACGTCGGCCGCGAGCAGGACCTGTACCGGAAGGAGGCGTTCGGCCCGGTCGCGATCCTCGAGAAGTTCGACGACTTCGACGATGCGCTCGCGCGCGTGAACGACAGCGATTTCGGGTTGCAGGCCGGCGTGTTCACCGATTCGCTCGCGCACGCGCAGCGCGCGTGGGACGAGCTCGACGTGGGCGGCGTCGTGATCAACGACGTGCCGTCGTTCCGCGTCGACAACATGCCGTACGGCGGCGTGAAGGACTCGGGCCTCGGCCGCGAGGGAATCCGCTATGCGATCGAGGACATGACCGAGCCGCGCCTGATGGTGGTGCGGCGCAGGTAGCGCGGCGCGGGGGAAATCGGGCGGCGCGCGAATGCGCCGCCCATCCGTGAACGATCTCGACTGCGTGCACGGCATCGTGATGTAATCGCGCGACACGGCGCGCCGGGGCATGGCTCCGGCCGCCGGCGGATTATTTCTTCACGAGGTCGATTCATGTCCCCCGTCTCGGCATTCAAGCTGGTTCTGCTGTCTTTCCTCGCGATCGTCGCGCTTGAATGCATCGCCAAGCGGTTGCGCTTGCCGCCCGCCGCGGCGCTGCTCGTCGGCGGCGCCGCCATCGCGTTCATTCCCGGCCTGCCGCCGATCAACCTCGACCCCGATCTCGTGCTGGTGGTGTTCCTGCCGCCGCTGCTGATGGACGGCGCGTATTTCTCCGTGTGGGAGGAGTTCAAGCGCAACCTCGGCGGCATCCTGCTGCTCGCGATCGGCGCGGTCGCGTTCACGACGCTCGCGGTCGGGCTCGCCGTGCACTGGGTCGTGCCGTCGCTGCCGTGGGCCGCCTGCTTCGCGCTCGGCGCGATCGTGTCGCCGCCCGACGCGGTCGCGGCGAAGGCCGTGCTCGAACGCGTCGCGCTGCCGCGCCGGCTGATGGTGCTGCTCGAAGGCGAGAGCCTGCTGAACGACGCGGCGGGCCTCGTGCTGTTCCGCTTCGCGGTCGTCGCCGCGCTGACCGGCGCGTTCAGCTTCCAGCACGCGCTCCTTGGCTTCGCGGAGCTGGGCGTGGGCGGCGTCGTGGTCGGTTTCGTGATCGGCTGGTTCGTCGTGCGATTCCTGAAGCTGCTCGACGACGACTACCTCGTGATCACCGTCGCGGTGCTCTCCGGCTGGATCGGCTATATCGCCGGCGAAATGCTCGAGGTGTCGGGCGTGATCGCGACCGTGGTGGTCGGCATGATGCTCGGCTGGCACCAGCACGAGGTGTTTTCGGCGGCGGTGCGCACGCGCGCCACTGCGTTCTGGCAGGTCGTCGTGTTCCTGCTCGAGGCGCTCGTGTTCGTGCTGATCGGGCTGTCGCTGCGCGGCGTGATCCACCGGCTCGGCGGTTTCGAGCCCGTGCTCGGCACGATGATGCCGGTCGTGCTCGCGGTGCTGGCCGCGGTGGTCGTGTCGCGCTTCCTGTGGATCTATGCGGTCGAGGTGCTGAAGTGGCCGGTGCGCGGTATCGTGCGGCGCGGCGCGGCGCCCGACTGGAAGGCCGCGACCGTGATGAGCTGGGCCGGGATGCGCGGCGTCGTCACGCTCGCGATCGCGCTGTCGCTGCCCGACGCGATGCCGGGCCGCGACCTGATCCTCGTCGCCGCGTTCGCGGTGATTCTCGTCACCGTGCTGCTGCAGGGCACGACGATCGGCCCGCTGATCCGGCTGCTGCGCCTGCGGCAGCAGCACGCGCACGCCGAGCATCACCTGACCGAGCCGCAGGCGTGGGCGCACGTCGAGGCCGCGCAGCTCGCGGCGATCCAGCCGCTCGTGCGCGACGCGAACGGCGTCGTGATCCATCCGCGCCTGCTCGAGCAATACACGTATCGCGCGGCGCTCACCGAGCGCACGAAGGATGCGCCGCAATATCCGCCGGAAGTTCGCGCCGCGCACTACGACGTCGTGCTCGCCGCGATCGCGGCCGGCCGCGCGGAATTGTTGCGCCTGCATCGTTCCGGGCAGATCCACGACGAAATGCTGCACGCGCTCGAACGCGATCTCGACCTGCAGGAAGTGTCCGCGCAGCACGCGCGCGGTTGAGCGGCGGCAGGCGCGCGGGTGGTGAGCGCGGTTGTTTAGGACGCCGATGGCGCGGGGGTTGCCGGCGGCATCAGAGCCGCAGCCGTCACCGTCGCCCATCTCGTCGCATCGCGCGTCATCCCGCAGCATCGGTGGCTTGCCTGGGCTCCCGCCGTCGTCCCATCGAATTCCTCAGTGTGTCCATGGTCCGGCCCCAACGCGCGGCGGCCCGGACCGCCGCATACGCACCCGTAAACCGTCTCCCGCCGGCCTCGCAAACGTTTTCATGCTTCGCGCAAGGAAATGATCCGATTTATCCAAATCAGGTTATTTCACCATATTTGGCAAAGCTGAACCTGAAGGAGATAGATGATCTGTTGCAATCTCAATTAGAATCGCTCAGTAATCTTTATTGAGAGAATGTGTGCGAATGTAATTCGGTGTTGCTTGGGAAAATCGGCGCTGCAATCCTCGTGTGTAAAGGCTGACGAGCGACAACGCCATCATCGTGAAGAATGTGGTCGAATTATCGAGATGGCGAGTGAGTTGAATAATCAACTTGCGAGAATGAATCGGGTGGTGATTTTCGTTTGAAACGGTATTTATGAAAGAATCGCGCGATCAAAATGCGCCGGATTGTCTCGAATCGGGGCTGTCGATCCTGCTTGTCGACGATCAAGCTTTCGTCGGCGAGGTGATTCGCCGGGCATTGCGCAGTGAACATGACATCGATCTGCATGTTTGCACCGACGCGCAGCGGGCGATGGCCGTCGCGCGCGACGTGAAGCCGACGGTCATCCTGCAGGACCTGGTGATGCCGGACATCGACGGCCTCGACCTCGTGCGCGCGTGGCGCGCGGACGCGGCCACCGCACGCGTGCCGATCATCGTGCTGTCCGCGAAGGAGGAGCCGGTCGTCAAGCGCGAGGCGTTCATCGCCGGCGCGAACGACTATCTCGTCAAGCTGCCTGACGCGATGGAGCTGACGGCGCGCATTCGCTACCATTCGAATTCCTACCTGATGTCGCGCCAGCGCGACGAAGCGCTCGATTTCCTGTCGCACGACATGCGTTCGCCGCAGACGTCGATCCTCGCGCTGCTCGACGCATACCGGGCCGAGCATGGCGAGATGCCGCCGATCATGGAGCGCATCGCCGGCCACGCGCGGCGCGCGCTCGCGCTGGCCGACGGCTTCATCCACCTGACCCGCGCGCAGTCGGAGCGCCGCGCGCACGAGGTCGTCAGCCTCAACGAGATCGTGCTCGACGCGGCCGACCAGCTGTGGGAAAAGGCCGCCGGGTTCGGCAGCCGGGTCGTCACGCAGGTGCCGGATGCCGAATGCGTGACGATGGGCGACCGGCTGATGCTGACGCGCGCGGTCGCCAACCTGATCGACAACGGGCTCAAGTACGGCCCGGCCGGAACGGACGTGCATTGCACGCTGGCCGGCGACGACAGCGCATGGCTGATCGGCGTCGAGGACGGCGGCGCCGGCATCGCGCCGGCGCAGCGCGCGTCGGCGACCGAGACGTTCGTGAGGCTCGAGTCCGCGCACGGCGCGGCGCGCGGCGGCTTCGGGCTCGGGCTCGCGTTCGTCCGCGCGACGGCCGCGCGGCATCGGGGACAGATATTGATGCGCGATACCGCGCGCGGCTTCATGGTCGCGCTTCGGCTCCCCGCACAAGTGGAGCGGTGAACCCGCGGGCCGAGCGGCCTCGCCCGGCGTGCGGGCGGCGCCCGCAGGCCCTGCCGCGCGCGTGCGCGCCTGCTCCCCACGCGCACCGGTCGCGCCGCCTCCGGCGGGCGCCGGCCGGCGCGGACCTTTTCTCAACGCAGACTTTGAAAGCCCACAACGAACATGGCCACCGTGACGCACCGCGCGACCAATGAAAGCTTGCATCCGACGATCGGCGCCACCCGGCTGACCCTCGGCAACCGCATCCTGCTCAGCTTCGGCGTGCTGTTCGTGCTGATGCTGCTGACGGCCGGACTGTCCTACGAGCGCCTGCGCGCGATCAACGCCGAAGCCGTCAGCATCGAGCGCGATTCGCTGCCCGGCGTGTATCTCGCGTCGTCGCTGCGCGGCGCGGTCAACGAGTCGTTCCTGCTGCTGCAGCAGGCGACCTTCGTCGAGACCGATCCGGACGCCGCGCGCCGCGACCTCGCGAAGATCGCCGACGTGACGAAGGAGATCGACAAGCTGTCGATCGACTATCAGAACACGACGTTTCGCGAAGACGACCGCGCGCGCTTCTCGGCGTTCCGCTCCGCGTACGACCGCTACCTGCCGCTCCTGAACGACGCCGTGCAGAAGAGCCGCGCGTCGCACGACGAGGCCGTCGCCGCCTACGCGAAGGTCGAGCCGGCGTGGGCCGAGGTCGTGCGCAGTGCCAATATCCTGGTGCAGGAGAACCGCACGTTCGCGGACCAGTCCGCGAAGCTGATCCGCGAATCGGTGCAGGGCACCGAGGTGGTGCTGGCGGTCGCGCTGACCGTCGTGCTGCTGGCCGCGCTCGCGCTCGGCTATGCGCTGTATCGCGCGATCACGGTGCCGATGGCGCGGCTCGTCGAAGTGCACGACGCGATGCGCACCGGCAACCTCACGCACCGGCTCGACCTGCGCCGCCACGACGAGTTCGGCACGCTCGAGACGGGCTTCAACCGGATGGCCGACGAGCTGACCGAGCTGGTCGGGCGCGCGCAGCAGTCGTCGCTGCAGGTGACGACGTCGGTCGCCGAGATCGCGGCGACGTCGCGCGAGCAGCAGGCGACCGCGAACGAGACCGCCGCGACGACGACCGAGATCGGCGCGACCTCGCGCGAGATCTTCGCGACGTCGCGCGACCTGCTGCGCACGATGAACGAGGTGGCCGGCGTGGCCGAGCAGTCGGCGACGCTCGCGGGCGTGAGCCAGAGCGGCCTCACGCGGATGGGCGAGACGATGCGCAGCGTGATGGACGCGGCAGGCTCGGTGAACGCGAAGCTCGCGATCCTCAACGAGAAGGCGCTCAACATCAACCAGGTCGTCGCGACCATCACGAAGGTCGCGGACCAGACCAACCTGCTGTCGCTGAACGCGGCGATCGAGGCCGAGAAGGCCGGCGAGTACGGCCGCGGCTTCGCGGTCGTCGCGACCGAGATCCGCCGCCTCGCGGACCAGACGGCGGTGGCGACCTACGACATCGAGCAGACGGTGAAGGAGATCCAGTCGGCCGTGTCGGCCGGCGTGATGGGGATGGACAAGTTCTCCGAGGAAGTGCGCCGCGGGATGCTCGACGTGCAGCAGGTCGGCGGGCAGCTGTCGCAGATCATCGCCGAGGTGCAGACGCTCGCGCCGCGCTTCCAGATGGTCAACGAAGGGATGCAGACGCAGGCGAGCGGCGCCGAGCAGATCACGCAGGCGCTGTCGCAGCTGTCGGAAGCCGCGCAGCAGACGGCCGAATCGCTGCGCCAGTCGTCGCAGGCGATCGACGACCTGACGCTGGTCGCGAACCAGCTGCGCACCAGCGTGTCGCGCTTCAAGGTCGACGCGTGACGCGCGCGGACGCGCTGCACGGCGCGCCGGCGCTGTTCCTGCTGTTCGAGCTGGACGGCGAACGCTATGCGCTCGACGCCGCCGCGATCGACGCGGTGCTGCCGCTCGCGACCGCGAAGGCGGTGCCCGGCGCGCCCGCGTGGGTCGCCGGGCTGCTGATGCGCGACGGCGCACCGGTGCCGGTCGTCGACGTGCCGATGCTGGCGCTCGGACGGCCCGCGCACGCGCTGCGCTCGACGCGGCTCGTGATGGTGCGCTATCGCGGCGGCCGGAGCGGACGCGAGCGCGTGATCGGGCTGATCGTCGAGCGCGCGACGCAGACGATGCGGATCGACCGCGCGGCATTTCGCATCAGCGGCGTGTCGAGCGAGCGCACGCGCTGGCTCGGCCCGGTCGCGAGCACGCCGGACGGCATCGTGCAGCAGGTGTCGGTTGCCGGCCTGGTCGACGACGTCGCGCACCTGTATCTGTTCGACGGCCAGCCGGCCCACGAAGGGGCGCCCGGATGAATGCGTTCGCCGTGCTGTTTCGCGACTGGCTGCGCCGCGAGACCGGCATCGATCCCGAGTCGCTCGGCCACGATTTCCTGAGCCGTGCGCTGACCGAGCGCGTGCATGCGCTGAAGAGTGACGGTGAACGATTGCCGTCGGCCGCGCGGGCGCCCGTGACGACGGAGGCGCTGCGCGCGTACTGGGCGCGCCTGCACGCATGCGCTGACGAGCGGCGCGCGCTGATCGAGCGGTTCGTCGTGCCGGAAACCTGGTTCTTCCGCGAGCGCGAGGCGTTCGCGACGCTCGTGCGGCTCGCGGTCGAACGCCTCGCCGCGCATCCGGGCCGCGTGGTGCGCGTGCTGAGCGCGCCGTGCTCGACCGGCGAGGAGCCGTTTTCGGCGGCGATGGCGCTGCTCGACGCGGGGCTCGACCCGGCGCGCTTCGCGATCGACGCGATCGACCTCAGCGCGCGCGCGATCGAGCACGCG
The DNA here is from genome assembly GCF_001718695.1 of Burkholderia ubonensis. NCBI lineage: Bacteria > Pseudomonadati > Pseudomonadota > Betaproteobacteria > Burkholderiales > Burkholderiaceae > Burkholderia > Burkholderia ubonensis. The sequence continues at coordinate 464,927 of NZ_CP013422.1, forward strand.
CGGGCCGGCTGTTATGGAAGGAACGTGTTTCGCGGCACGCAGACGGCGTTTCGCACGCGTTTCTTCACGCCGACGGCCGACGGCTGGCTGCTCGACGAGCAGGTGCGATCGCGCGTGCAGTTTCGTCAGGCAAATTTGATGGAAGCGTGCGCCGACACGGGCGTGCGCTACGATTTCGTGTTCTGCCGCAACGTGCTGATCTATTTCGAGCGCGACGCGCAGGATCGCGTGATCCGGTCGCTGCAGCGCCTCCTGACCGACGACGGGATGCTGTTCGTCGGCCCGGCCGAGACCGGCGTCGCGATGCGCCACGGGATGCGCTCCGCGCGGATTCCGCTCGCGTTCGCGTTCCAGCGCGCCGATGACGGGGCGGCGGCGGATGAGTGCGTGGCTGGGCATGTGGGTGGGGATGGTTCTTACGGGCGTATGGCGCGGGGCGGGGCGTTGGGGGCGGGGCCGACGTCAGGGGCGGCGTCAGCGATGCCGTTAGCGTCAGCGTGGACGTGTGCGTCAGTGTCCGCAACGGCATCAGGATTGCCATCGTCATCACCCACGTCCGCCACGCGTGCGCTGCACGCCGTCGTGCCGCCGCCGTCGGGTCTGGATGCCGCACGCGCGGCACCGCCGACGGCATTCCAGCCACGCGCCCCCAGCCCGTTCGAACCGGTCGCGCCCCCACCAGCCGATCCACTCGCGCGCGCACGATCCCCATCGCCCGCGCCTGCCAACGCCGTCGACGCGCCGACGCTGGAGCACGCGCAGGCACTTGCGAACGCGGGCGCGTTCGACGAAGCCGAGCGCGTGCTCGCGCGGTTCACGGCACGCGCCGGGCTGCATGCCGACGCGTTCTACCTGCGCGGGCTGATCGCGGATGCGCGCGGCCGGGCCGCCGAGGCAGGCGACTTTTACCGCAAGGCGCTGTACCTGCGGCCGACGCACCAGGAGGCGCTCACGCATCTCGCGACGCTGCTCGACGTCGGCGGCGATGGCGCCGGCGCGCGCTGGCTGCTCGAGCGAGCGCGGCGTGCGGTCGGATAACGAAAACGACACCTGGGACCCGAGAGCGGAATGATCGACGAAACCCTGAACCGCGAAGCTGCCGCCGCCGGCGCGGCGCCGATCGACGTCGACGACTGCTGGAACCGGATCGGCACGCGCGGCGACCGGTCGTGCGAGCGGCTGACCGAGTACCAGCGCTGCCTGAACTGCCCCGTCTACGCACACCATGCTGCGCGCTTGCTGGAGCGTCCGCTCGACGCGGCCGAGATGGCCGACGGCGCGCGACGGCTCGGCGCGCACGGCGCAGCGCGCGAGCATGGCGACGCCGACGCGCGCCATGCGGCGCTCGCGTTCCGCGTCGCCGACGAATGGCTCGCGCTGTCGATCGGCGTGCTGCGCGAGATCGCCGACACGCGCCCGATCCATTCGCTGCCGCACCGCCGCCACCCGTCGGTGCGCGGCGTCGTCAACATCCGCGGCACGCTGCGCATCGCGATCTCGCTCGGCGCGCTGCTCGGGCTCGGCGCGGCCGGCGGCGGCACCGGCGGCGGCTTCACGCGGCTGCTGGTGGTCGCGCATCACGGCGAGCCGGTCGTGTTTCCGGTCGACGAAGTGGAGGGCGTGGTGCGCTTCGGCGCATCGGAGTGGGTGCCGGTGCCCGCGACGGTCGGGCGCGCGAGCGCCGGCCTGTCGCGCGGCGTGCTGGCGTGGCGCGGCAAGTCGATCGGCCTGCTCGACGACGACCGCCTGTTCGAAGCCGTGACACGGAGCATGCGATGAGCGCCGATGACGACCTGAGCCGCCTGTCGCTGCTCGAACTGTATCGCGAGGAGACGCGCACGCAGACCCAGGCGCTGTCCGAGCGCCTGCTCGCGCTCGAATCCGGCGCGCCCGACGCGGCGGCGCTCGAAGCCTGCATGCGCGCCGCGCATTCGCTGAAGGGGGCCGCGCGCATCGTCGGCGTGCCGCAGGGCGTCGACATCGCGGGGCGGATGGAAGAGTGCTTCGTCGCCGCGCAGGGCGGCGCGATCGCGCTGAGTGCGGCGCACGTCGACGCGCTGCTCGCCGGCGTCGACCTGCTGCTGCGCGTCGCCGATCCGGACGCGCCGCCCGTGTCGGCCGCCGAGATCGACGCGTTCGCGCTGGCGCTGACGAGTGCCGATGCCGCGCAGGCGGTGCCGGTGGCACCGGCTTCGGCACCGGTCTCAGCGCCGACGTCAGCCGCGCCGCAGCGCGGGTATGACGGCGCGGTGAACGAACCGGTGGACGCTGGCGCGGCGACGCCGCCCCATGCAGCGCAGCCATACGTAGCGCAGCCGTACGCAACTCCGGCGCGTGCAACGCCGCTGCACGCCGAGCAGCCGTACGCAATGCCACCGTATGCAGCGGCGCCACACTCAACGCAGCCGCACGCAACGCCACCGTACGAAGCGGCGCCGCATGCAACGCAGCCGTACGCAACTCCGGCGCGTGCAATGCAGCCGCACGCAACGCCGCCTAACGCAACATCGGCCCATGCGACACCGCCGCACGCAACGCCACCGCCCGCGACCGATCCCACACACGCCGCCCAGGCGGCCGCCACCGCCACCGCCGCAATGCGCCGCGTCCGCGCCGATACGCTGAACCGGCTGCTGAGCCTGTCCGGCGAGTCGCTCGTCGAATCGCGCTGGCTCAAGCCGTTCGCCGAATCGATGCTGCGCGTGAAGCGCGCGCAGCGCGACGCCGCGCGTTCGCTCGACACGCTGGTCGAGCGCTTCGCCGGCGAGCTCGACGCGGGCGTGCTCGCGTCGCTCGGCGAAGTGCGGCACATGCTCAACGACCTGCAGCGCTCGTTCGCGGAGCGGATGGACGCGCTCGACCGCTTCGAGCGGCGCAGCACGCATATCGCCGAGCAGCTTTACGACGAGGCGCTGCAATGCCGGATGCGGCCGTTCGGCGACGCGACGCGCGCGTATCCGCGCATCGTGCGCGACCTCGCGCGCTCGCTCGGCAAGCAGGTGCGGTTCTCGATCGTCGGCGAGGCGACGCAGGTCGACCGCGACATCCTCGACCTGCTCGACGCGCCGCTCGGCCACCTGCTGCGCAACGCGATCGACCACGGCGTCGAGCCGCCCGACGTGCGCCGCGCGCGCGGCAAGCCGGCCGACGCGAGCGTGACGCTCGAGGCGCGCCACAGCGCCGGGTCGCTGCTCGTCAGCGTCAGCGACGACGGGCCGGGCGTCGATCTCGACGCGTTGCGCGCGGCCGTCGTGCGCCAGCGTCTCACCGACGACGAGACGGCCGCGCGGCTGTCCGACCCCGAGCTGCTCGAATTCCTGCTGCTGCCCGGCTTCTCGATGCGCGACGCGGTGACCGACGTGTCCGGCCGCGGCGTCGGCCTCGACGCGGTGCAGGAAATGGTGCGCGGCGTGCGCGGCGCGGTGCGGATCTTCAACGAACCGGGCGCCGGCATGCGCTTCGTGCTGCAGCTGCCGCTCACGCTGTCGGTGATCCGCAGCCTGCTCGTCGAGGTCGGCGGCGAGCCTTACGCGTTCCCGCTCGCGCACGTGCGCCGCACGCTCGAACTCGCGCGCAACGACATCGACGTGCTCGAAGGCCAGCCGCATTTCCCGTTCGACGGCCGGCGCGTCGGGCTCGTCGCCGCGCACCAGCTGCTCGACGCGGGCGAGCCCGATGCGCCGCGCGCGCGCACCGCGGTGGTGGTGGTCGGCGGCGAACCGGAGCCGGTCGGCGTGGCGGTCGACCGCTTCCTCGGCGAACGGATGCTCGTCGTGCAGCCGCTCGACAGCCGCCTGCACAAGATTCAGAACATCGCGGCCGGCGCGCTGCTCGAGAACGGCGACCCGGTGCTGATCGTCGACGTCGAGGACCTGATCCGCTCGGTCGACAAGCTCGTGCGCGGCGGGCAGCTCGCGACGCTCGTGCGCGGCCCGCAGCATGCGCTCGCGGACCGGCGGCGGCGCGTGCTCGTCGTCGACGATTCGCTGACCGTGCGCGAGCTCGAACGGAAGCTGCTGGAGAAGCGCGGCTACGACGTGACGGTCGCGGTCGACGGGATGGACGGCTGGAACGCGGTGCGCGGCGAGGCGTTCGACCTCGTCGTCACCGACGTCGACATGCCGCGCATGGACGGCATCGAGCTCGTCACGCTGATCAAGAGCGACCCGGCGCTCAAGCGCGTGCCGGTGATGATCGTGTCGTACAAGGATCGCGACGAGGACCGCCGGCGCGGGCTCGACGCCGGCGCCGACTACTACCTCGCCAAGAGCAGCTTCCACGACGAGGCGCTGCTCGACGCCGTGCACGACCTGATCGGAGACGCACGCGGATGAACATCGGCATCGTCAACGACCTGCCGCTTGCCGTCGAGGCGCTGCGGCGCGCGATCGCCTCGCGCCCCGAGCATCGCGTGCTGTGGGTCGCGACCGACGGCGACGAGGCGGTGGATTTCTGCGTCGCGCAGCCGCCCGACCTCGTGCTGATGGATCTGGTGATGCCGAAGCTCGACGGCGTCGCCGCGACGCGCCGCATCATGGCGCGCGCGCCGTGCGCGATCCTGATCGTGACGGCGAGCGTCAGCGCGAGCACGTCGTCCGTCTACGACGCGATGGGCGCGGGCGCGCTCGACGCGGTCGACACGCCGACCCTGGCGCTCGGCCTGACCGTCGACGCGGCGCAGCCGCTGCTCGCGAAGATCGACCAGATCGGCCGGCAGCTCGAAAGCCGCGCGGCAGCGCCCGCGCCGCCCGTATCCGCGCCGGCGCGCGGCCGGCCGACGCTGGTGGCGATCGGCGCGTCGGCGGGCGGGCCGACCGCGCTCACCGCGCTGCTGCGCGCGCTGCCGGACGCGTTTCCGGCGGCGATCGTGATCGTCCAGCACGTCGACCAGGCGTTCGCGGCCGGGATGGCGCAATGGCTCGACGGCTATACGCGCCTGCCGGTGCGCGTCGCGCGCCAGGGCAGCGTGCCGCAGCCGGGCGAAGTGCTGCTCGCGGCGACCAACGACCATCTGTGCCTGTCGCCGCGCGGCGTGCTCGGCTATACGCGGCATCCGGCGGAAACGCCGTACCGGCCGTCGATCGACGTGTTCTTCAACAGCGTCGCCGACGGCTGGCGCGGCGACGCGATCGGCGTGCTGCTCACCGGCATGGGGCGCGACGGCGCGCTCGGCCTGAAGGCGATGCGCGCGAAGGGCTGCCATACGATCGCGCAGGATGCGGCGACGAGCGCGGTCTACGGGATGCCGAAGGCCGCCGCCGCGATCGGCGCGGCGAGCGCGATCCTGCCGCTCGACCGGATCGCGCCGCAACTGATCGCGCGCGTGATGGGCCCGCCGCGCGGCTGATTGCGCGGCCGGCCTCGCGCGTTGCGCGGGGCGTCGGCCGTCGCGTAAAATGCGCGCTTCGGAGATGGCATGCCTCCCCGGGGTCCGGGCTTGCTCGCCACGAGCACGCACAGGCCCTCAACCGCCGGTCGTCCGGCTGATGATGCCTGCGCATTCCTGGGTTTCGGGAGGTCGCAGGCCGTTCATGCACCGTCCATGCGGCATCCCGCCGCCCAGGTTTGATGTTCTGTCGAATCTGGAATCACCTGATGCTCAACACTTCCGCCGACTTCCTTGCGACCGTGCGCTACGTGTGCCGCTGGCTCGCGCTTTCGGCGCTGCTCGGCGCGCTCGCCGGGTCGGCGTCCGCGCTGTTGCTGATCGCGCTCGACTGGGCGACCGGCACGCGCGTCGCGCATCCGTGGCTGCTGTGGGGGCTGCCCGCCGCCGGCTTCGCGACCGGCTGGATCTACCACCGCTTCGGCCAGTCGGTCGCGCGCGGCAACAACCTGCTGATCGACGAAATCCACGATCCGAAGGCGCTCGTGCCGAAGCGGATGGCGCCGCTCGTGCTGGTCGCGACCGTCTTCACGCACTTGTTCGGCGGCTCGGCGGGGCGCGAAGGCACCGCCGTGCAGATGGGCGGCGCGCTCGCCGATCGCGTCACGCACGCGTTGCGCCTCGATCGCGAGCACCGGCGCGTGCTGCTGATGGCCGGCATCGCGGCCGGCTTCGCGTCGGTGTTCGGCACGCCGCTCGCCGGCGCGGTGTTCGGGCTCGAAGTGCTCGCGATCGGGCGCGTGCGTTACGACGCGCTGCTCGCGTGCGTCGCGTCGGCGATCGTCGCGGACGTCGCGTGCCGGCTGTGGGGCGTGCATCACATCGCGTACGCGATCCCGTTCGTGCCGCCCGTCAGCGCGGCGGGGCTCGGCGCGACGGTCGTCGCGGGCATCGCGTTCGGCGTGGTCGGCCGGCTGTTCGCGCATGCGACGCATGCGCTGTCGGCGCTGTTTCGCCGGCGCATCCGCTACGCGCCGCTGCAGCCGGTGGTCGGCGGTCTGCTCGTGGCGGTCGCGGCGAGCGCGCTGAACGTGCCGCGGTATCTCGGCCTCGGCATCCCGACGATCGAGGCGGCGTTCCATGGCCCGCTGCCGGCCTATGATTTCGCGGGGAAATTCGCGTTCACCGTCGTCACGCTCGCGTCGGGCTTCAAGGGCGGCGAGGTGACGCCGCTGTTCTACATCGGCGCGACGCTCGGCAATGCGCTCGGCCAGGTGCTCGCGCTGCCGGTGCCGGTGCTGGCCGGGCTCGGCTTCGTCGCGGTGTTCGCGGGCGCGGCCAACACGCCGGTCGCGTCGACGATCATGGCGATCGAGCTGTTCGGCGCGGATATCGGCGTGTATGCGATCGTCGCGTGCGTGGTCGCGTATCTGTTTTCGGGGCGCGCGGGGATTTATCGCGCGCAGCGCATCGCGGTGGGCAAGGGCGCGCAGGTCGAGATCGACTGACGTCGGCGCGGCGGGCGGCCGACCGGCCGTCAGGTGTCGACGCGATGCCGCCGCCGGCGCTCGCCGGGGCGGCCGCGCGCGTTACGGCTTCGGCAGCTTCGCGACGTTGCGCGCGAGCAGTTCCTCGATATCGACGCCCTTGTCGGCCAGCAGCGTCGTGACGATGCCGGTCAGCTCGCCGAGCGTCTCCTGGACCGATTCGCGGATCGTGTCCACCACGACCTGGGTGCTGCGCTCGATCTCGATGTTGACCTTGGCGCCGACGCCCTTCGCATCGAAGGTGGTCGCGCGGCGCGTTTCGGGAATCAGCCACACTTCGAACCAGCCTGCGGCGCGGTCGACGTCGGCCACGGTCAGGCTGCAGCCGTTGATCGCGATATAGCCCTTCGCGAACACGTAGCGCTTGAACTCGGCCGGCACGCCGATGCGGATCATCCGGTTGTGTTCGGACGCCGCGATGTGCAGGACCGTGCCCGTGAAGTCGACGTGGCCGGACAGCGGATGCCCGCCGATTTCCGCGCCGTCCTTCGCGGCCCGCTCGACGTTCACGCGCGCGCCGGTCGCCAGCTCGGCCAGCGTGGTGATCCGCAGGCTCGGCAGCATCACGTCGAAGTCGATCAGCGTCGGCGAATGGATCGTCGTCACCGTCAGGCACACCCCGTCGACCGACACGCTGGCGCCGATCTCGATGTCGGCAGTGAAGCGCTCCGGGAATTCGATGCTGAACGTCCTCAGCTCGCCGTGGTCCTCGATGGCCTTGATGACGCCAACACCCTGAACAATGCCTGTAAACATGATCTGCCTTTCGTCGCGAATTGCCTGGTCCGTATGATAAGTGATCGCGGGAACCCGCATCGCGAGCAGGGTCGGCGGCGCGGCCCGCGCGCGCGGACCGCCCCCGCGCCGTCGGGCCGCTGACCGGCCTGCCCGCGTTACACGGCCGCCCGGTGTTCCGGCGACTCGGCGCCGTCGCCGAGCGTGCGCGGCGGCGCATCGATCAGGCCCTTCGCCAGCTCCAGCGCCTGCCGCTCGAACAGCCGCCGGTAGAGGCCGCCGTCGATCCGGATCAGCGCGTCGTGGCTGCCTTCCTCGATCACCTTGCCGCGATCGAGCACGAGCAGCCGGTCGAGCGCGCGCACGGTCGACAGCCGGTGCGCGACGACGAGCGTCGTGCGGCCTTCCATCAGCCGCTCCATCGCCTGCTGGATCAGCACTTCGCTTTCGCTGTCGAGGCTCGACGTCGCTTCGTCGAGGATCAGGATCGGTGCATCCGCGAGGAACGCCCGCGCGATCGCGACGCGCTGCCGCTCGCCGCCCGACAGCTTGACCCCGCGCTCGCCGACCAGCGTGTCGTAGCCGTCCGGCAGCGCCGCGATGAAGTCGTGCGCGCTCGCCTGCCGCGCGGCGCGCTCGATGTCGGCGCGGCTCGCGCCGGGGCGCGCGTACGCGATGTTCTCCGCGAGCGTGCGGTGGAACAGCACCGGCTCCTGCTGGACGATCGCGATCTGGCTGCGCAGCGTATCCTGGCGAGCATCGGCGATGTCCTGGCCGTCGATCGTGATGCGGCCGCCAGACACGTCGTACAGGCGCTGGATCAGCTTGATGAACGTCGTCTTGCCGGACCCGGAATGGCCGACCAGGCCGACCCGCTCGCCGGGCGCGATGCGCATCGAGAAGTCGTCGTACAGCGCGACCGGATGGCTGCCGTAGCGGAACGTCACGTGCTCGAAGCGGATCTCGCCGCGCGTGATCCGGATCGGCTGCGCGTCGGGCTTGTCGTCGATGCCGAGCGGCTGGCGCTCGAGCGCGACGAGTTCTTCCATGTCGTTCACCGAGCGCTGCAGGTTGCGGATGTGAAAGCCGATATCGCGCAGGTAGCCCTGCAGCATGAAGAACATCGTCAACGCGAACGCGATGTCGCCGACGCTCGCCGCGCCGCTGGCCCACAGCTTCAGCGCGACGCCGATCATCGCCGCCTGGATCGCGACGAGCATCGCGCCCTGCAGGCCGCCGTTGAAGGTGCCGCGCATCCACGAGCGCCGGGTGCGCTTCTGCCACTTGCCGATCACGCGCGACAGCCGCGCTTCCTCGCGCACTTCCGCGCCGAACGCCTTGACGACCGCGTTGCAGCTGACCGCGTCCGCGAGCGCGCCGCCCATGCGCGTATCCCACAGGTTGCCGAGCCGCGCGGCGGGCGCGACGAAGCCGAGCGACATCGCAACCGTCACGGCGATGTACAGCAGCGAGCCGAGACCGACCACGAGCCCCATCATCGGCCAGTGCGAGCCGAGCAGCGCGGTCGCGCCGACCAGGATCGTCAGCGACGGCAGCAGCGCGATCAGCAGCGTGTCGTTCAGCAGGTCGAGCGCCCACATCCCGCGCGTGATCTTGCGCACCGTCGAGCCGGCGAAGCTGTTCGCGTGCCAGTCGGTCGAGAAGCGCTGCACGCGCTGGAACGACGCGGTCGCGATCTCGCCCATCATCTTCAGCGTGAGCGCGATGATGTTCAGATAGACGCCTTGCCGCAGCAGCGTCGCGCCGATGCCGAGCGCGGCGAGCATGCCGAACGCCGACAGCGCCGCGTGCCAGGCGGCCGACCGGTCGGTGAGGCCGAGCGCCAGCGCATCGACGAGGCGGCCGGCGAACAGCGGGGTGAGCACGTCGGCGAGCGCCGCGAGCAGCGAGAACGCCACGACGGCGGCGATGCGCGCCGGTTGCCGGCGCCAGTAGTGCAACGTGAAGCCGAAGACGGCCTGGAACGCATGGCCGCCCGATTGGGTGGTTTTTCTGGTCATGTGTCATTGCCCGGCGCATCGCGCGACGGGACTTTCCGGATCAGAGAACGTCGAAAACGCGACAGCCGGACCCGCGTGCGCGACGCGGATCGAAAGAGTGGGCTGTCGGGAACGTGCGCGGGCCTTCAGGCGCCGGCGCGGACGGCTGGCTGGATCAGCTGAGCCGTGAGACCACGTTCGGGAAGGCGGACTGCATTCGGAACATCAGCACCTCCCTGAAGTGAATGGTTGAAAAGGCGTCGAAAAGACGTGGGGCGATTCTATCAGCAGTCGCAAGGCGGCTGCAATGTCTGACGAATGCCGCGTAGCCGCGCCGATACGGGCGTCCGCATCGATTAAACTGCGTGGCTGCGCGCCGTGCGAAGGCCGGACGACGGCCCGGCGCGCGCCGGCCCAAGCGGCCGCCAAACGCAGATTCGCAGATTCACGAAACATTCCTGGGGAAACGATGAGCGACGTTCAGCAAGGCATTCTGGCTCCGATCGATGCGGCGGCCCGATACCTCACTTTCACGATTTCCAGCAAAGACAACGTCGCGGCGGCGCTTGCCGCGCTGCGCGAGGTCGTCGACGGGCGCGAGACGGTCGTCGGCTTCGGCCATTCGCTCGCGTCGGGCCTGGGCCGCTCGATCGCGGGCCTGACCGAGTTTCCGGCCTTCACGGTGCAGGACCGGCCGCTGCCGGCGACGCCGGCCGACGTGTGGGTCTGGCTGCGCTCCGACGATCGCGGCGAGATCACGCTGCGCGCGCGGGCGATCGAGCGGCTGCTCGCGCCTGCGTTCGCGCTGCAGGACGCGGTCGATGCATTCCGCTACGCGAACGATCGCGACCTGTCCGGCTATGAGGACGGCACCGAGAACCCGACCGGCGACGACGCGCTTGCCGCGGCGATCGTGTCCGGGCAGGGCGCGGGGCTGGACGGCTCGAGCTTCGTCGCGGTCCAGCAGTGGCTGCACGACTTCGACCGGATGGAGCGCATTGCGTCCGACGACATGGACGACATCATCGGGCGCCGCCGCTCGGACAACGAGGAGCTCGACGACGCGCCGGAATTCGCGCACGTGAAGCGCACCGCGCAGGAGAGCTTCGAGCCGGAAGCGTTCATGCTGCGCCGCTCGGCGCCGTGGTCGGACGCGCGCCGCGCGGGGCTGTACTTCGTCGCGTTCGGCCATTCGTTCCGCGCGTTCGACGTGCAGATGCGCCGGATGAGCGGCGCGGACGACGGGATCGTCGACGGGCTGTTCCGCTTCACGCGCCCGCTGACCGGCGCGTATTTCTGGTGCCCGCCGATGAAGGGCGGCAAGCTGGACCTGTCCGCGCTCGGCCTGTAAGCAGCGCGGTAGCAGCGGAGTGAACGGGCGGGCCGCGCATCTTGCGCGGCCCGCCCGTTTCGTTGATGGCGCGAGTTCGCGTGGCGGGTGGTGCGGCGGTGGTTTGGCAGGGCGCGGCCGTGCGCTGCATGGCGCGGCATGATGGCGCAGCCCGGCCCGGCGCGCGTCAGCGCAGCGTGGTCTCGATGCGCGTGCCGCGCTTGATGAACAGCGTCACCGGCGTCTTCTCGCTGATCTCGGCGAGGCGCTGCCGCTGCGCGTCGTCGAGCGGGCCGTCGACGGTCACGACGCGGCGCACGTACTGCAGCCCCTCGCGGTCGGCGTGCAGCTCGGCGCGCACGTCGATGCGCGCGGCCGGCCACGCCTTGCGCTGCAGGTACATCCGCAGCGTCGCGGCCGTGCATTGCGCGAGCCCGGCCAGCACCAGTTCGAACGGCGCCGGCCCCACGCCCTGGCCGCCTTCGCGCGGCGCCTCGTCGCCGGTCAGCGCATGCGAGCCGGCTTGCAACTGGACGACGTAGTCAGGGGCGTCGGCGGCGAGCGTGGCGGCAGCGTGGATGAGCGACATGGCGAGTCTCCAAAGATCGGGATGGGAACGGCCGCGACGCGGCGCGGCAAAGGGCTCGTCAGCATACCGTCTCAGCCGACATCGCGTGCGCAGCGTGCTGCGGGGAGAGCGGGTCGCGATCGCCGGGGGCGTCGAGTGCTGTGGGCGTATCGGGACATCGGAGACATCGGAGGCGTCGGAGGCGTCGAGCACATCGACCGCATCAGCGTATCAAGCACATCAACCGCGTCGAGCACACCGGACACATCAAAAGCACTGACCGCGTCAACCGCCCAAGCAGCGCCACGCAGCGCTACACAGCACCCCCCGCAATTTCCCGCACCAACCCCGCGACCCGCGCGCGCACCCACTGATGCGCCCGGTCGGTCTCGCGCGATTCATGCCAGTACGCGAGGATCGGAAACGGCTTGAGCCGCAGCGGCAGCGGCTGCACCGCGATCGGCAGCATGGTCGCGATGCGCAGCGCATACGTGCGCGGCAGCGTCAGCAGCAGGTCGCCGGCCGCCGCGATCTGGCACGCGGCGAAGTAGTGCTGGCAAATCAGCTGGATGTGACGGAAGCGCCCGTCGTTGCCGAGCAGCACGTCGAGCGATTGCGGCTCTCCGAGCGACGACACGGCGACGTGCCGCGCCGTGAAGTAGCCGTTGCGCCGCAGCGGCCCGCGCATCAGCGGATGATCGTGCCGCATCGCGACGACGAGCGAGTCGTCGAGCAGATGCTCGGTCGCGATGCGCGGGCCGGTCTGCACGCGGCGATCGACGACCAGATCGAGATTGCCCGACGCGAGTTCGCGTTCGATCTCCGACAGCGCGACGCGGCGGCTCACGAACCGCAGGCCCGGCGCGTCGCTCGCGAACGCCGCGACGATTTGCGGCAGCGCGATCGATTCGAGCACGTCGCGAATGCCGATCGCGATGCTCAGCTCGAGCGTCGCCGGATCGAACGCCGACGGATCGCGCGCCGCGCGCTGCAGGCCCGCGACGTGCAGTTGCACGTCGGCGATGACCGCGCGCGTGCGTTCGGTCGGCACGACGCGGTTGCCCTGCCGCACGAACAGCGGATCGTCGAAATGCGCGCGCAACCGGTTCAGCGCGTGCGTGACGGCCGGCTGCGTCAGGTGCAACGCACGCGCGGCCGCGCCGATCCCGCCATGCACGTAGACGGCGTCGAGCACGCGGAACAGGTTCAGGTCGAGACGATGATCGGCGGGCAAGGACGAGCTCGGCGAAGAGGGCGGTGCAGCGATTCTAAAGGATGCGGCGGCAACCCAAGCGCACCCGCGCATGCGCCGGCCGGCCCGGCGGCGCGCCGTTTGCCGCGCCGTCACGCGGCACAGCCTGTATCAATCCGCCATCATGATGTCGCGGTCGGCCACCGGCGCGCGGGAATCGGATCGTTCGGCTACGATGCCGTCGCTTCATATTTCGAGATAGCCGTCCTGTCGCACGCATCCACACCAAATATAAGCCTGACAGTTCGACGGTATCGGCAGAAGTCGAAACAGTCCGGGGGCCTTGCCAGTGCAAGCAGCAGATCAGCGGTGCGTAGTTGTCTATTTGAGTACGGGGTTTTCGTTGGCGCAGGCCGCGCGTCTCGGCGAGGCTTTCAATCTGGCGAATCGCCTGCAGCCGCTCGGCGCGGATTATGAGGTGAAGTACGTGTCCGAAAGCGGCGGGTTGCTGCAGTCGTCGTCCGGCGTGAGGATCGCCGCCGACGCATTCGACGACGAGCACGGCCGCAGCGCGTATGCATTCCTGCATCTTCATGGCGAGCGCGTGACGATCAACTGGGACGCCGCCTTGCAGCAGCGCCTCGGCAACGTCCGTCGCCAGGCGCGCTGGATCGCCGACGCGGTCGATCTGCCGGGCCTCGCCGCGGCGCCGCCGCTCATGCACGCGGCGCGCGCGCAGGCGGCCGACGGCACGCGCCGGCCGGCCGCGACGATCGAGCCGCCGGCCGGCGCCGTCGACGTGTTCGCGGTCGTGCTCGACATGTTCCGCGCCGATCTCGGCGACGGCGCCGCGCAGCAGATTGCCGACAACTTCATGCGTCCGGTCGAGCAACGCTATACGCAGTCGATGTGGGCGATCCGGGAACTGAGCGCCAGCCCGTCGATCCGGATGTCCGCGCAACGGCTGCGCACGCTCAGCGCGAACCGCATCTCGATCGCCGACGTCGCGCGCACGGCCGCGATGAGCGAGCGCAATTTCCTGCGGCGCTTCAAGAAGGAAGTCGGCGTGACGCCGACGGAATTCGTCCTGCATGTGCGCCTCGAGCGTGCGTGTCACATGCTCGTTCATACGAGCCTGCCGGCCGACAAGGTCGCCCGGCGCATCGGGCTGGGCAGCGGCGAGCGCATGGCGAAGCTGTTTCGCCAGCGCCTGTCGATGTCGCCGACCGAATACCGCATCGCCGAGCGCGAGCGGCTGCTGATCGACGGCGCGCAGCAGCCCGAGGCGCGCGCCGAATCCCGGCCCGCGCAAGCGGCCGGCGACTGGGCCGGCCCGGCGGCGCACGCACACCTGCGGTAAAAAGCGGGGGGTGACCGTAAAATGGCCGGGTTGCCCATCCGATCGCCCGTGTCCATGCCCTTTTTTCCCACCACCGCCACCGCCCCGTTCTGCCCGTCGGAAGTGAAGGGCAGCATCACGATCGACGCCCGCGCGTCGCGGCTGACGAAGCTCAGGCGCTTCTTCGGCCCCGGCCTGCTCGTCGCGATCGGCTACATGGACCCCGGCAACTGGGCCACCGACATCCAGGCCGGCTCGCAGTTCGGCTATTCGCTGCTATGGGTCGTCGCGTTCTCCAGCCTCGCCGCGATCTTCCTGCAGATGCTCGCCGCGCGCCTTGGGCTCGTCGCCGGCAAGGATCTCGCGCAGGCCAGCTACGACCGCTACGGCCCGTTCGGCCGCGTCGTCCAGTGGGTGACCGCCGAGGTGTCGATCGTCGCGTGCGACATCGCCGAGGTGCTCGGCTGCGCGCTCGCGTTCAAGCTGCTGCTCGGCGTGCCGGTCGCGTGGGGGATCGTGCTGACCGCGCTCGACACGATGATCGTGCTCGGCCTGCAGGGCAAGGGCTTCCGCCAGATCGAGGCGATCGTGCTCGGGCTGATCGGCACGATGGCGTTCTGCTTCGTCGCGCAGGTCACGATGATGCCGCCCGACTGGCACGCGGTGTTCAACGGGCTCGTGCCCGGCGATCCGGGCCACGACCGCAAGGACGCGATCGTGCTCGCGCTCGGCATCGTCGGCGCGACGATCATGCCGCACAACCTGTACCTGCATTCGTCGGTCGTGCAGACGCGGCGCGTCGTCGGCGGCGCGCGCGGCACGATCCGCGACACGCTCGCGCTCGTGCGCATCGATACCTGCGTATCGCTGTTCGTCGCGATGCTCGTCAACGCGGCGATCCTGATTCTCGCGGGCGCGGCGTTCCACGCGACCGGCCGCACCGACGTCGCCGACATCGAGCAGGCGTACCGGCTCATCGCGCCGATCGTCGGCGGGGCGGCGGCGCTGCTGTTCGGCATCGCGCTGCTCGCGTCCGGGCAAAGCTCGACGCTCACGGGCACGATCGCGGGCCAGGTGATCATGGACGGCTTCCTGCACATGAAGATCCCGTGCTACCAGCGCCGGCTGATCACGCGCGGGCTCGCGCTGATTCCCGCGCTGATCGGCGTGCTGTGGCTCGGCGACGGCTCGGTCGGCCGGCTGCTCGTCTGGAGCCAGGTGCTGCTGAGCCTGCAGCTGCCGTTCGCGATGTGGCCGCTGATCCGCTCGGTCAGCGATCGCGCGGCGATGGGCGAGCACGCGATCGGGCGCGGAATGCAGGTGGCCGCGTGGGCGCTGTTCGCGGTCATCACCGGCACGAACCTGCTGCTGATCACGGGCGTCGCCGGGTGAGCGCGGGCGGGGCGGCTGGGTGTGCGCTGCTTCGCCGGTCATGAACGCGGCCCATGACTGGCCATAACGAATATTCATTTCATCGATCTGCGGCGTTCGCGTACGCCGGCCGTGCGTTTGCCGCCGGGCGCACGCTGCGCAGGGCTGCGGCGGCGCCGGATCATTTACGGGAGTCGGACAGATGACTGTGGTTTCTTCACGCCTCGCAGGCAAGTGCGCGTACATTACCGGCGCGGCAGGCGGCCTCGGCCGCGCGATCGCGCGGCGCATGGTCGAGCAGGGCGCGCGGGTGTTCCTGACGGACGTCGCCGACGCCACGGTGCTCGACGCGTTCGCGCAGGAGCTCAACGCCGGGCATGCCGCGCCGGTCGCGTTCGCCGCGACGCAGGACGTGCGCGACGACGCGCGCTGGCAGGCGCTGCTCGCGCAGGCGAACGACGCGATGGGCGGCCTGTCGGTGCTCGTCAACAACGCGGGCGTCGGCTCGATCGGCGCGCTCGACCAGCTCGAGCTGAAGGAGTGGCGGCGCGTGATGGAGATCAACGTCGAGAGCATCGTGCTCGGCTGCAAGTACGCGCTGCCGTATCTGAGCGCGAGCCGGCCCGCGTCGATCATCAACATCTCGTCGGTCGCCGCGTTCAAGGTCGAGCCCGAATTCACCGCATACAACGCATCGAAGGCGGCGGTCGCGAGCCTCACGAAGTCGGTCGCGATCGATTGCGCGCGCAAGGAGCTCGACGTGCGCTGCAACTCGATCCATCCGGCGTTCATCCGCACGGGGATCGTCGAGCCGCTGTTCCGCCAGCTCGGCGAACGCGACGCGACGCGCCGGCTCGCGCGCGGCATTCCGATGCGTCGGCTCGGTGAACCCGACGACGTCGCGCATGCGGCCGTGTATCTCGCGTCCGACGAGAGCCGCTTCGTGACGGCCGCCGAGCTCGTGATCGACGGCGGCATGTGCGCGGTCTGACGCGCGCGATCCGAACCCAACACCAAAAGGAGGGGAACATCGTGTCGACGCTCGTCAACCGCCAACTGCTGCTGAAGACGCGCCCGGAAGGGCAAGTCGGCCGCGAGCACTTCTCGCTCGTCGAGACGCCAGTGCCGGCGCTCGCCGACGGCGAAATGCTCGTGCGCGTGCTTGTTCTGTCGATGGACCCGACCAACCGCGTGTGGATGAGCGACGTCCCGCAGTACCTGCCGCCCGTCGCGATCGGCGAGGTGATGCGCGCGCTCGGCATCGGGCGCGTCGTCGCGTCGCGCGCCGCCGGGTTCGCGCAAGGCGATCTCGTGCAGGGGCTCGTCGGCTGGCAGGACTATGCGGTCGTGCCGGCTGGAGAGGCCGCGCAGCTCGTCAGGCTGCCCGCACAGGCGGGCCTGCCGCTGCCGACGCTGCTCGGCGCGTGCGGGATGAGCGGGCTGACCGCGTACTACGGCCTGACCGAGATCGCGCCGGTGCAGCCGGGCGAGACGCTCGTCGTATCGGCCGCGGCCGGCTCGGTCGGGTCGATCGCCGGACAGATCGGCAAGATCCGCGGCGCGCGCGTGGTCGGGATCGCGGGCGGGCCGGACAAGTGCCGCTACCTGTCGGAGACGCTCGGCTTCGACGCGGCGGTCGACTACAAGGCCGACGACTTCCGGCAGCAGCTGAAGGCGGCGACGCCGGACGGCGTGCACGTGAACTTCGAGAACGTCGGCGGCGACGTGATGCGCGCGGTGCTGTCACGGATGGTGATCGGCGGGCGCATCGCGCTGTGCGGCACGATCGCGAATTACAACAGCGGCCGCGCGGCCGACGACGTCAGCGTGCTGATCTCGAAGCGCCTGACGATGCGCGGCTTCCTGATCCTCGACTATCGCAACAGCCGCGAAGCCGTGCAGACGCTCGCCGGCTGGCTGCGCGACGGCCGGCTCAAGGCCGAGGAAACCGTCGCCGAGGGGCTCGAAAACGCGCCCGACGTGCTGAACCACCTGTTCGACGGCGATCATCGCGGCAAGCTCGTGCTGCGGGTCGATCCGCACGCGTGACGCGCAGCGTGCGTGCGTAACGGCGTCGTGTCAGCCGTTGCGCGGAACTTCGCTGCGGCTGCTGTGGGTGACGTTGGTGTGTTGGCGAACGAGGCGGCGTGACGTGCGCGTCACGCCGTTTTTTTTCGACTTCGAGCGGGAAAGCGGGGGAGCCGGACGATCACGCACGTACGCCCGATGTTATCGCTGGTACTGCCGCTGCGCGCGTCCACCGGTAGTGCAGCCGGGCGCATCGCATCGGCCAGTAGGGCCGCGTGGTGCGACGACGGCTGCCGGCTCGCGACCTCACGACGACCGGCGCGGCGCCCCCCACGATCGCCCCTCTTCGCCCGCGACCGGCGCACCCCGCGTCATTCCCCCTGTTCGGCGCGCGCGAAGATGTCCCAGCTTGCCATGAACAGCGCGGCAATGAGCGGCCCGATCACGAAGCCGTTGATGCCGAACAGCGCCATTCCGCCGAGCGTCGAGAGCAGCACGACCCAGTCTGGCATCTTGGTGTCCTTGCCGACGAGGATCGGCCGCAGCAGGTTGTCGACGAGCCCGATCACGCCGCCGCAGAACGCGACGAGGATCACGCATTTCCAGATCTCGTCGATCATCAGGAAATAGATGGCGGCCGGCACCCAGACGAGGCCCGCGCCGATCGCGGGCAGCAGCGACAGGAACGCCATCAGCGCGCTCCACAGCACGACGCCCTCGATCCCGAGAATCCAGAAGATCAGCCCGCCCAGCGCGCCCTGCACGAGCGCGACCGCGATGTTGCCCTTCACGGTTGCGCGCACAACCGTCGTGAACTTCGACAGCAGCAGGTGCTTGTGCTCGTCGTCGAGCGGCAGCGCACGGCGCACGCGGCGGCCGATCTCGCCGCCGTCGCGCAGCAGGAAGAACACCATGTACAGCATCACGCCGAAGCTGATCACGAACTGGAACGTGTTCTGGCCGATGACGAGCGCCTGGGCCGCGACGAACTGGCTGATCTGCGCGGCGCCGTCGGTCAGCTTCTTCTGGATGCCGGTGAGGTTGGTCACCCCGTATTTCGCGAGCAGCCGCTGGATCGACGTCGGCAGCGCATGGATGATGTCCTGGTAGTACTGCGTGTAGTTCGGCTGCGCGGTCTTGATCTCCTGGTAGACGTACGCGATTTCCTGCACGAGCGTCGCGGTGACGAACACGAGCGGCAGGATCACGATCAGGATGATCAGGCTCAACGTCAGGAGTGCGGCGAGATTGCGCCGCTTGCCGAAGCGGGCCGCGAGCCAGCGCTGGACCGGCTGGAACAGGATCGCCAGGATGGTGCCCCAGAAGACCGCGCCGAAGAACGGCGTGAGAATCCAGCAGAGTCCGACGGTGACGACGAACAGGAGCAGATAGAAGAATTTTTGGTGGTCGTTTCCGCTAACCATGGTGGCAACCGCGTGAGGGTGAAATCCGTCGGCCCGGCGCGTGTCCGGGACGGCCCGAACCGGAGTATGCCCGCAAAGGCGCGGAAGTCATAGTTGCCGCGGACGGCGCGCGCATGAAAACGCCGCGGGCGAAGCCAGCGGCGCTGGAGGAGCGACGCGGGTGCGGCGCGCGGCCGCCC
This sequence comes from Burkholderia ubonensis, assembly GCF_001718695.1. NCBI lineage: Bacteria > Pseudomonadati > Pseudomonadota > Betaproteobacteria > Burkholderiales > Burkholderiaceae > Burkholderia > Burkholderia ubonensis. Next base: position 483,966 of record NZ_CP013422.1, read on the forward strand.
GGCGTCAGAGGTTGAGCTTCGTGACCTTCGTGCCGTTCACCGACAGGTCGCCCATCAGGCCGGCATTGGTCAGCACCAGCACCTGGACAGGCGCGGTGGCCGTATTGGTGTCGACCGCGCCGTTCGCGCCGACCTTGACGACCGCGACCGACGCGTCGGCGCCTGCCGACCAGCCGTCCGCCTTGCGGAACGAGTCGAGCGAATCCTGCGTCATGAACAGGAACACGATCGCCTTCGACTGCGCGCCGGCCTGAAGGCCGACCGACAGCGACGACGTGTTGTAGTAGCCGATCGTGCTGCCGCCGACGCGCAGCGCGCCGTTGCCGGACTGGCCGCCGATGATGAGGCCCGCCTGCAGCACGTTCGGGAACACGAGAACGCCGCGCGATTTCGCGACGAGCTCACGCGAGCCCGGCACCGTCGAATAGAGGCGCGACAGCGTCGCGTTGACGCTCGCGTCGATCGATTCGCGCTTCGACGCGTTCGCCGCGGCGGGCGGGTTCCTGTCGGGGGTGGTGGTGCAGCCGGCGAGGGTGAGACTGCCGAGCATGACGGCCGCGGCGGCTTTCAGTGCGAGGGACTTCTGCATGGCGATTCTCCTTCGTTGTCGGGTTGAGGACGAGCGGGACGAGCAGCCCGGTTCAGCGGCGGGCAAGGAGCAGGCCCACCACGAATGCGAGGCCGGCGACGGCGCCCGCGGTCCGCCACGGGTTGTCGTGCACGACCTGCGACACGCGCTCGGCGGAATCGCGCAGCCGGGCGGCCGCGGATTGCGATGCGACGTCGAGCGTGCTGCGCGCTTCGTCGAGACGCGACTGCACGCGCTTGCGCAACGCGGCGATGTCGCCGTCTCCATCGTTCTTCAATAAATCCTCGAGTTCGTCGAAGAGTTCGCGCAGATCGTCCTGCATATCCGCGTTCAGGTTACGCGCAGCGGAACGGGTGCTGCGCCCCACGCGGCGTCCGGTGCGGCGGATGTCGGACAGGCCGCGGTCAAGCTTGTGTTCGAGCGAGTCGGTGAGCGCCATGATGTTCATCCTCCTTCGATTTGATTTACACGCCACTTTGAAGATAAAACGAAACCCAGCATCCGATGAGATTCATATCGTTCGATTGAGTTTCGATACAAACTTTCAATTCGTCGGCGAGCTTCCCTGAGCGCCTTGCGCCACGCGGGCGGGACGGCGGTTAAAAAATGTCGCGATCGGTCGCGGCGGCGTAGCGGACGTCAGCGATGAAGCGATCGTCCGGTAAATATGGCCCGCCGCGATGGACCCGGTAAATAGTGCCGTTGCACGCATGGTGCTGATGCAATTGCACTAATCGACGCTGATGCGTGCAGCAGGTTGCGTGCCTGCTGTTGGGGTGGTCCCGCTATGCCACGGCCCGTGGCGCGTAACGCGTGGTCGCGCGCTGCCGTTCGTTGTGCAGGCGTGCGTAACGCGTCGCTCGTTGCGTGCCGGTTTTGTAATCCGGGCAAGGCCGGCGATGCAACGGCAGAATGCGCGCGCGGAGAGCGGGCTGGCCGGTGGGGCGTCGCACGGGCGGCGTGTCGAGTAGTGCGCATCACGTCGATCCGTTTGCCGCAGCAAAATCCGGACGCCAGCCACGCCGGTTGAAGGCAAAATCGCTTGCAGCGTGAGAAATCGCCATTGGAGCCGCGCCGGTCGCCGCGCGCGGCAGCGGCTGCTACGCTTTGCATCCGCCGCGTCATTCCGGCCCGCGCGTTCAATACTGCGTACGGCCGCCACGGGAGAGCACGATGTCCTACATGCTGTTGATTGTCGAACCGACCGGCCAGCGCGCCGGGCGCACGCTCGCAGAAGGGCAGTCGCTCTACGCGCGGATGCAGGATTTCGCGCAGGGCCTGAAGGCGCGCGGCGTGCTGCGCGCGGTCGAGTCGCTCGAAACGTCGGAGCGCGGCACGCGCGTGCAGGTGCGCGACGGCGAGACGCGCCTGATCGACGGGCCGTTCGCGGAGGCGAAGGAGATGGTCGGCGGCTTCTTCCTCGTCGACGTCGACACGCACGCGGAAGCGGTCGAGATCGCGCGCCAGTGCCCTGCCGCGCAGTGGTGCACGGTCGAGGTGCGTGCGGTTGGCCCGTGTTTCCTGTGACGAGCGCCGCGTCGGTATTTACCCTGATTCGGCGTGCAACACGTCGATCCGTCCGCGTGCGGCGCGTCGTAGGGTCAAGGCGCCGATGAGCGGCTGCCTTTTCCACCGATGACAAGGAGCGAACGATGCGATTCATGATCATGATCCGGGCGAACGCCGTCAGCGAATCCGACGCATTGCCGGACAACCGGCTGGTCGAGGCGATGACGGTCTATCACGAGGAACTGGCGAAGGCCGGCGTGCTGCTCGATGCGAACGGCCTGCGGCCGAGCGCGCGCGGCTGGCGCGTGCGTTACACCGGCGGCAAGGGCACGGTGGTCGACGGCCCGTTCGCGGAAACGAAGGAACTGATCGCCGGCTACACGCTGATCCAGGTGCGCTCGCGCGACGAGGCGCTCGAATGGACGCGCCGCTTCCCCGCGCCGTTCGGCGCGGAGATGGACTGCGAGATCGAGGTGCGCCAGCTGTTCGAGCTGGACGATCTCACGCCGAGCGACGCGGTCGAGCGGTTCCGCGAGCTGAACGTCGGGCACGGCCGCGGCGTTTGATTCCACGTCGTCGGGTGATCGCCATGGACGACATGACCTTCATCGCTTTGCCGGCGGCGCGGGGCGAACGCGTGGCGGCGTTCGATGGTGCGTTCGGTTGCGTGTCGGGCGCTGGGGGCTTGGGGGCTCCGAAGGCAGTGCTGACCATGAGGACTGCGAGGAGCGTGAGGACAGCGCCGCCCGTAAGGACAGTGCCGAGCGCATGGACCGTGAGGACCACGGCGACCACGGCGACCATCGCGGCCACCGCGGCCACCGCGACTACCGCGACTACCGCGACTACCGCGACTACCGCGACTACCGCGACTACCGCGACTACCGCGGCCACCGCGGCCACCGCGACCACCGCGACCACCGCGACCACCGCGACCACCGCGACCATCGCGACCATCGCGACCATCGCGCCCCGGCCACCCACCCCCGCCCAAGGACTCTCGGCGTGACCCGCGAGGCGACCGATCGTGCGATCGAGGCCGTCTGGCGGATCGAGGCGCCGAAGATCATCGCGCGGGCCGCGCGCGTGGTGCGTGACGTGGGCGTTGCGGAGGAGCTGGCGCAGGACACGCTCGTCGCGGCGCTCGAGCACTGGCCCGTCGACGGCGTGCCGGACAACCCGGCCGCGTGGCTGATGACGGCCGTGAAGCGCCGCGCGCTCGACCGGGTCCGCCAGGAATCGCTGCATGCGGCGAAGCGCGACCAGCTCGGCCGCGAGTTCGACGCGCTCGGCGCGCACGTGGTGCCCGACATCGCGGAGGCGCTCGCCGATGCGCAGCACGACGACATCGGCGACGACCTGCTGCGGCTGATCTTCACCGCATGCCATCCGGTGCTGTCGACCGACGCGCGCGTCGCGTTGACGCTGCGGCTGCTCGGCGGGCTGACGACGGACGAGATCGCGCGCGCGTTCCTCGCGCCGGAGCCGACGATCGCGCAGCGGATCGTGCGCGCGAAGCGCACGCTCGCGGCGGCGCACGTGCCGTTCGAGGTGCCGGCGGCCGATGCGCGGCCGGCGCGGCTCGCGTCGGTGCTCGAGGTGATCTACCTGATCTTCAACGAAGGCTACGCGGCGACCGCCGGCGACGACTGGATGCGTCCCGCGCTGTGCGACGAGGCGCTGCGGCTCGGCCGCGTGCTCGCGGGGCTCGCGCCGGACGACAGCGAGGTGTTCGGCCTCGTCGCGCTGATGGAGCTGCAGGCGTCGCGCATGCATGCGCGCACCGACGCGCAGGGCCGCCCGGTGCTGCTGCTCGAGCAGGATCGCAGCCGCTGGGATCCGCTGCTGATCCGGCGCGGCCTCGCGGCGCTCGAACGCGCGACGAAGCTCGGCGGCGTGCGCGGGCCGTATGCGCTGCAGGCGGCGCTGGCGGCCTGTCATGCCCGTGCGCGGCAGGCGTCGGAAACCGACTGGGCGCAGATCGTCGCGCTGTACGACGCGCTCGCGGAGGTCGCGCCGTCGCCCGTCGTCGAGCTGAATCGCGCGGTGGCGGTGGGCATGGCGTTCGGACCGGCCGCGGGGCTCGAGCTCGTCGACGCGCTGCGCGATGACCCGTCGCTCGCGCGCTATCACTGGCTGCCGAGCGTGCGCGGCGACCTGCTCGCGAAGCTCGGGCGCACCGACGAGGCGAAGGCTGAATTCCGCCGTGCGGCGGAATTGACCCGCAACGCGCGCGAACGCGAATTGCTGCTCGGACGCGCGGCGGATGCATGACTTGCGGTTGCCCCATGTCGTGCACGCGACGCCACCGCGCATCGCCGCGCCCCGCGAGCAACAGCGCGTGACAGGCGAAGCGGCGCGCGACATTCAGACGTTCCATCCGGGCATTCGTACGCAACGTCAACTGCGCTATGCCGCCGCTCGCGCCGTGCGATCCCGTCGGCGTCGCGGCGAAGCGGGCTGCAAGCATGGCGCTGTCGAAGCGCTTGCGCGCGCAACGGCATGGTGCCGCGCGCAGGCCGACGCATGACGCATATGTATATGTATTAGCTGCCGGTGACGTTCCGATCGACGCCGCGATGCGTGCGACGGGACCAGCATCGTGTCGGCCGCTGAACCATATGCTCTCGCGGCATCGCGACGTTGTGCCGAAGACTGCATTGCGTGGACCCGGCGCGAAGTGATGCCGGCTGCCGTGCGATCCGCGCGCGCATGGCTTCAACCATCTGGCTGCCGACACGCATGTCACTCATGCCCGATACGCGCATGAGCCGTGTGTTCCGCGTCCGTCCCATTCGGCATGAAGCCCCACCCGGTTGCCGGCCCGCCACCGCAATCCGGCCGCTCAATTTGCACACCAGGAAACAACATGCATTGCGCGTCAACCCCGCTTTTCACGACTCGCAGAGAAACAATAAAAAGATTGTGCGCAAAGATAATTCCATTTCGGCCAATTTGAATGATTTACCGATCCGAAAATATCTTGTTACGAATTTTCCGTGAATTACCGATTTTGGCCGCCACGTGCCGAGTTTGTTACCGCGTCAGGGTCGGAGCACCCGCTGCGCCATACCGGGCGGACCTGCCGTATCGCCCGCACAGCCCCGCCGGACGGGGCTTCCCAGCACGCTGCATAAGGATCGATCAAAAAAATTCAAGCATAAATGGTTTGCGCATCCTTGGCAGGTTGTTTCATTGCGTAACATAAAGTCATTGTCATATTGAGATAAACCCTAGGGATGGTATGCTTCGTCCACAAAATTTTCCGCAATGGAGTGAGACCGGGATCCGTGCGCCATTGCCGGGAATGGCGGCACCGTTGAAGGGCGGTGCCGCGCCGGCATGCACAACATTCGGATAAACATAATGTGCAACCGGGCCGCCGCGTCACGCGATGCGTGACGCGGCGGCGACAATCGCAGCCCGGCCTGGCTGCGTGGAGAGATCTACTATGTTCTTCGATGAGCTAAACGATGAAGAGTGGGTTCGTCTTTCGACGCTGATCGCCGATGAACCGATTCGGCTGAATCGTCGTGGCCGTCCGCGCGCGGAACCGCGCGTTGTCGCCAATGCGGTGCTCTGGATCCTGACGACCGGCGAGGCGTGGTCCAAGCTGCCCGGCCGCTATCCGTCCGGGCCCACGTGTCGCCGCCGCTACGAGGAGTGGCTCGCGAACGGGACGCTGCTGCAGATGATCGACGTGCTGACCCAGTTCAGCGGCCGCACGTTCGCGTACGTCCCGCCGCCGCCGGTGCCGGTCACGCCCGCGCGCCGCGCCGAACCCGCGCCGGACAACGACCGCCTGCGCGGCGTGTTCTGGCAAAACCCGGAATCGTGGCAACTACCGGTTGCGCGCGCAAACGTTTGGGATGGCGAAGGTGCGATGGCGCTGGCCACGATGTCGAGCGACGCCGCCGTCGAATCGGCGCGTGCGTCCGCATCGCCGTTCACCGTGCCGGGCGCACGCCCGGCCGGGCTGCGTCAGGGCCGGCCGTCCGCCGCGAGCTTCGCGTCGGCCGAGCCGCAAGTGGACACGTATCGCGGCTATACGGTCTACGGCATCGCGCAGCCGGTGCAGAACCTGATGTATCGCGCATGGGCGGAGATCGTGCACGACGAGCGACGCGTCGAGCGTTCCGGCCTGATCGGCCCGCGTTTCACCGACGCCGAGGAAGCGGAGCAGTATGCGCTCGAATGGGCGCGGCAGTGGATCGACCGGCACGGCGCGAGCGACGAGCCGGCGCGCGCGCCGCAGAGCGCGCAGGTGCTTGCCGGGCTGTCCGCGCTCGCGCGGGCGGAGTCGGACATCAAGCGCTTCATCGCCGAGCGTCGCGGCGCCGCGCTGGCCGAAGGCCGCAACGATCCCGTGCAGCCCGATCGCCGCGAGTACGCGTATCGCGTGGGTTGATCGCGGTCCTGACCAAAAAGCGGGCGCCGTGTGTCACACGGCGCCCGCTTTTTTTGTGGTCCTCGAGCGCAACGTTGCCTGCCGGGCGCGCCATTGAAGCGAAGCCGCGCGCCCGGCAGGCGTTGCGTCATTGGCGTCCGTAGGTATCGTCGAAGCGCACGATGTCGTCCTCGCCGAGGTACGAGCCCGATTGCACCTCGATCAGCTCGAGCGGCATCTTGCCCGGGTTTTCCAGCCGATGCGACACGCCGAGCGGGATGTACGTCGATTCGTTTTCCGACAGCAGGAACGTGTCGTCGCCGCGCGTGATGCGCGCGGTGCCGCGCACGACGATCCAGTGCTCGGCGCGGTGGTGATGCATCTGCAGCGACAGCCGCGCGCCGGGCTTCACGACGATGCGCTTCACCTGGAACCGCTCGCCCGTGTCGACCGAATCGTAATGGCCCCACGGGCGATGCACCTTGCGGTGGTCGGTCGCTTCCGCGCCGCGCGCCGCCTTGATGCGGCCGACGATCTTCTTCACGTCCTGCACGCGCGATTTGTCGGCGACGAGCACCGCGTCGGGCGTCTCGACGACGACGAGGTTCTGCGTGCCGACGCAGGCGACGAGCCGGCCTTCCGAATGCGCGAACGTGGAGGCGGCATCCTCGAACAGCACGTGGCCGCGGCCGACGTTGTCGGCGTCGTCCTTCGGCAGGATCTGCCAGATCGCGTCCCACGAGCCGACGTCCGACCAGCCCGCGTCGAGCGGCACGACGACGCTCTCGCACACCGGCTGCTCGGCCGCGAGCGGCTCCATCACCGCGTAGTCGATCGAGTTGGACGGCGACGCGGCGAACGCGTCGCGATCGACGCGGAAGAAGTCGCCGTCGGCCTTGCCTTGCGCGACCGCCTGTTCGCAGGCCGCGTAGATCGCCGGCTCGAAATGGCGGATCGCTTTCAGCCACACCGACGCGCGCACGATGAAGATCCCGCTGTTCCACCAGTACTCGCCGGATGCGACGTACTGCTGCGCGAGCTCGAGATGCGGCTTCTCGACGAAGCGGTCGAGGCGCCGCACGTCGAGATCGCCGGATGCGTCGCCGCCGAGCGGGGCGCCGACGCGGATGTAGCCGTAGCCGGTTTCGGCATGGTCCGGCACGATGCCCATCGTCGCGATCCTGCCTTGCGCCGCGCAGCGCACGCCGGCGGCGACGGCCGCGTGAAAGCGCGGCAGGTCGGCGACCGCATGGTCGGCCGGCATCACGGTCATCACCGCATCGCCGCTGTCGGCGACGATGCGCAGCGCGGCGAGCGTCAGCGCGGGCGCGGTGTCGCGGCCGAGCGGCTCGAGCACGATCGACGCGCGCTTGCCCGTCAGGCGCAACTGTTCGGCGGTCGTGAAGCGATGGTCCTCGCCGCAGACGATCAGCACGTCGTCGCTGAGCGGATGGCCGCTCGGCAGGCCGTCGAGGCGGCACGCGGTCGCCTGCAGCAGCGAATGGTCGCCGAGCAGGCCGATCAGCTGTTTCGGATAGTGCTCGCGCGACATCGGCCACAGGCGCGTGCCGGAACCGCCGGCAAGGATCACCGGCTGCACCGCGACGCGCGCGCCGGCAGGCGCGGCGGCGGAAGAAGATTGGCGCGTATCGGCTGTCACGGCCGGAGCATTCATGATCGCACTCCTCGTTTGATGTCAATGCCTGCCGTTGTAGCATGAAGTAAATCGACAATAAAACCGTGGGGGCTCGTTCGATATTCGTCGATCGCCCGTAAGAGAAAAATTTTCCGGACGCCGGAGGGCGCAAATAAAAAATAAAAAAATAATTCGGAAAATTCGGGTCTGATGCCCGCCCATCATGGCTGGCGTGGCGATTCGGCGGATTCGTGAACATCTTTATCTTTTCTTGATCCGGGAAAAGGTGCCGATATAAATCGGCTTCCGGCGGGCAGGAATTACCGATTAATTTTCGAAATACTTGTGCGCTTGCCGGAGGAATTTTCTTACCTGTTCAATAACGCCATGCAATGTTTGATGCGAATGCGCGGCACGGGCTGCGCAAGGAGCGGTTCGGCAAACGCCTGTCCAGAGAGGAAGCGAACATGTTGAGCGTGCTGGCGAGAATCATCGATATCGCGATGGTCGTGGCGGGAGCCGTGATCGCCGCCGCGCTGCACGACGGGCGCAGCGTATGGCTCGACGATCTGCAACGCACGATGGTGCTGTTCGACTGCGTGCTCGTCGTCGTGTTTTTCCCGGCGTTCGGGATCTACCAGTCGTGGCGCGGCAAGCGGCTGATCGGGCTGATGGGGCGCGTCGCGTTCGCGTGGCTCGTGGTCGAGCTCGCGGGCATCCTGATGAGCTTCAGCTTTCACCAGTCGGGCCAGCTGTCGCGGCTCTGGCTCGGCTACTGGGCGCTCGCGACGATGGGGCTGCTCGCGGCGTCGAAGGCCGGCGTGCATGCGGTGCTGCGGCAACTGCGGCGCGGCGGCTACAACCACCGCGCGGTTGCGCTGGTCGGCGGCGCACCCGCGACGCGGCGGCTGATCGCGCAGATGCGCGCACGGCCGGAGGCCGGCTTCAATCCGGTGTGCGTATACGACGAAAGCGCGTCGCCCGGTGAAGCGATGCGCGACGACGTGGCGATCGAGCGCCGCTTCGACACGCTCGTGCGCCTCGTGCGCAGCCGCGTGATCCGCGAGCTGTGGCTCGCGCTGCCGCTGTCGGAAGAGCCGCAGATCAACCGGATCGTGACGGTGTTCCGCCACGACTTCGTGAACATCCGCTTCATCCCGGACGTGCGCGCCGTGTCGTTCTTCAACCAGGAAGTCGTCGAGCTGCTCGGCGTGCCGGCGATCAACCTCGCGGCGTCGCCGATCACCGACGTGCGGATCCTGCCGAAGTTCGTGTTCGACCGGCTGTTCGCGCTGAACGCGCTCGTGGTGCTCGCGCCCGTGATGCTGCTGATCGCGCTGCTGATCAAGGCGACCTCGCCGGGGCCGGTGTTCTTCCGGCAGAAGCGCAAGGGCATCGACGGCAACGAATTCGAGATCTACAAGTTCCGCTCGATGAAGGTGCACCAGGAGACGGCGGGCAAGGTCACGCAGGCGACCAGGAACGACACGCGGGTGACGCCGGTCGGCCGCTTCCTGCGCCGCACGAGCCTCGACGAGCTGCCGCAGTTCATCAACGTGCTGAAGGGCGAGATGTCCGTCGTCGGCCCGCGCCCGCACGCGCTCGCGCACGACGACATCTACAAGGATCTGGTCAAGGGCTACATGTTCCGCTACCGGATCAAGCCGGGCATCACGGGCTGGGCGCAGATCAACGGCTTTCGCGGCGAGACCGACCAGATCGAGAAGATGATGGGGCGCGTGAAGCTCGATCTCTACTACATGCAGAACTGGTCGTTCTGGCTCGACATCAAGATCGTCGCGCTGACGCTCTGGAAAGGCTTCACCGGCAGCAACGCGTATTGAGCGGGCAGGCTGCCCGCCCCGAATTTCGAATCACTGGTCAAGAGGTCGACACATCATGAATCTGACTATCATCGGCAGCGGTTACGTAGGTCTCGTCACCGGCGCCTGTCTCGCCGACATCGGGCACGACGTGTTCTGTCTCGACGTCGATCAGCGCAAGATCGACATCCTCAACGACGGCGGCGTGCCGATCCACGAGCCGGGCCTCAAGGAGATCATCGCGCGCAACCGCTCGGCGGGCCGCCTGCGCTTCTCGACCGACGTCGAGGCCGCGGTCGCGCACGGCGACGTGCAGTTCATCGCGGTCGGCACGCCGCCCGACGAGGACGGTTCTGCCGACCTGCAGTACGTGCTCGCCGCCGCGCGCAACATCGGCCGCTACATGACCGGCTTCAAGGTGATCGTCGACAAGTCGACCGTGCCGGTCGGCACCGCCGAGCGCGTGCGCGCGGCGGTCGCCGACGAGCTCGCGAAGCGCGGCGGCGACCAGATGTTCTCGGTCGTGTCGAACCCGGAATTCCTGAAGGAAGGCGCGGCCGTCGACGATTTCACGCGGCCGGACCGCATCGTGATCGGCTGCGACGACGACGTGCCGGGCGAGCGCGCGCGCGAGCTGATGAAGAAGCTCTACGCGCCGTTCAACCGCAACCACGAGCGCACGCTGTACATGGACGTGCGTTCGGCCGAGTTCACGAAGTACGCGGCGAACGCGATGCTCGCGACCCGCATCTCGTTCATGAACGAGCTCGCGAACCTCGCGGACCGCTTCGGCGCGGACATCGAGGCGGTGCGGCGCGGGATCGGCTCCGATCCGCGCATCGGCTACCACTTCCTGTACGCGGGCTGCGGCTACGGCGGCTCGTGCTTCCCGAAGGACGTCGAGGCGCTGATCCGCACCGCGGACGACCACGGCCAGTCGCTGCAGATCCTGAAGGCGGTGTCGTCGGTGAACGCCGGGCAGAAGCGCGTGCTCGCCGAGAAGATCGTCGCGCGCTTCGGCGAGGACCTGACGGGCCGCACGTTCGGCATCTGGGGCCTCGCGTTCAAGCCGAACACCGACGACATGCGCGAGGCGCCGAGCCGCGCGCTGATCGCCGAGCTGCTGTCGCGCGGCGCGCGCGTCGCCGCCTACGACCCGGTCGCGCAGCGCGAAGCGCAGCGCGTGATCGCGCTCGATCTCGCGAGCCACCCGAGCTGGCTCGAACGCCTCGCGTATGTCGACGACGAATCGCAGGTCGCGCGCGACGCCGATGCGCTCGTGATCGTCACCGAATGGAAGGCGTTCAAGAGCCCGGATTTCACCGCGCTCGGCCGGCTGTGGAAGTCGCCCGTGATCTTCGACGGCCGCAACCTGTACGAGCCCGACGCGATGAGCGAGCAGGGCATCGAATATCACCCGATCGGCCGCCCCGGTTCGCGTCAGGCCGTGGCCGCGCGTGCGCCGGCCGCCGCGCGCGCGAGCGCGTAACGCGCGCGCCGCTACCCGTCACCCGAAGCGACACGCCATGTTCCGAAACATCCTGATCGTCTGCCACGCCAACGTCTGCCGCAGCCCGGCGGCGGAGCTGCTGTTCAAGTCGCATGCCGCGTCGCGCGGCGGGCCGCGCGTGGCGTTTCACTCGGCGGGCGTCGATGCGAACGTCGGCGAAGGCATCGATCCGGTGATGCGCCGGCTGCTCGCCGAGCGCGGCGTCGATGCGACGACGCATCGCTCGCGGCGCCTGTCCCGCGACATCGTGCGCGAAGCCGACCTGATTCTCGTCAGCGAGCGCGCGCAGATCGCGGCGGTCGAGTCGGTCGACCCGTTCTCGCGCGGCAAGGTGCACCTGCTCGGCAAGTGGGAAGACGCCGAGATCGCCGATCCGCACGGCGGCCCTGAAGCCGGCTATCGCCGAAGCTACACATTGATCGAACGTCTGGTTCAAGGATGGCTGCAAAAACTATGCTGAATCGTACGCTGCGCCCCGTGGCGCTCGCCGTTGCGCTGACGACGCTCCTGTCGGCCTGCGCGACCGCGCCGGGCAACTACCTCGATGCGTCGCGCCTGAAGGAAGAGGAGCGCGCGCAACCGTCCGAGACCTATACGGTCCACTACATCGACGCGAAGCTGATCATGGACCAGCTCCAGCAGCAGCGCGCGTCGCACCCGCTGCCGCCGTCGCGCTTCACGGACCCGTCGCAATACGTGTACCGCATCGGGCCGCAGGACATCCTCGGCGTGACGGTGTGGGACCACCCCGAGCTGACGACGCCGCAGGGCCAGTCGTTCTCGAGCGGCGGCAACACGACGCAGACGGTGGCCGGCGCGCTGCAGCAGCCGTATACGACGGCGCTGCCGGGCCAGGCCGATCCGTACGGCCAGACGGTCGGCGCGGACGGCACGATCTTCTTCCCGTTCGTCGGCCGCATCCGCGCGGCGGGCAAGACGATCGCGCAGGTGCGCGAAGAGCTGGCCACGAGCCTCGCACGCTACGTGAAGAATCCGCAGATCGACGTGCGCGTGCTGTCGTTCCGCAGCCAGAAGGTGCAGGTCACCGGCGAGGTGAAGCAGCCGGGCCCGCTCGCGGTGAGCGACGTGCCGCTCACGCTCGTCGACGCGATCTCGCGCTCGGGCGGCTCGACCGCCGAGGCCGACCTGCAGCGCGTGCGCCTGACGCGCGACGGCAAGTTCTACACGCTCGACGCGAACGGCGTGCTCGATCGCGGCGAGGTGTCGCAGAACGTGATGCTGCAGCCGGGCGACATCGTCAACGTGCCGGACCGCAGCGACAGCCGCGTGTACATCATGGGCGAAGTGAAGACGCCGGTCGCGGTGCCGATGATGAAGGGCAAGCTGACGATCGCCGATGCGCTGACGTCGGGCGGCGGCATCCTCGATACCGACGCGAACCCGCGCAAGATCTACGTGATGCGCGGGACGCGCGACAACCCGACCAAACCGGAAGTGTTCCGGCTCGACATGACGCAGCCTGACGCGCTGATGCTGTCGAGCCGCTTCCAGCTGCAGCCGCTCGATGTCGTGTACGTCGACACGGCGGGTTCGGTGCAGTTCAACCGCGTGCTGCAGCAGGTGCTGCCGACGATCCAGACGATCTTCTACATGAGGCAGATCACGCGTTGACGAATCGCGGGACGGCCCGGCCGTCCCTGCCCAACTCAAGCGGGAACGTATGGTGAACACGCAAGCGAAACAATCCTACGCGGGCCTGGCCGCGAAGACCGAGGAAGAAGACGTCGTGCTCGGTCAGTTGATCCAGGTGATCTTCGACGATTTCTGGACGCTGCTCGGCATCGCGGTGACCGTCGTCGCGCTCGCCGGCCTCTACTGCTTCATCGCGAAGCCGGTGTACCAGGCCGACGTGCACGTGCGGGTCGAGGGCAACGACAACACGTCGCAGGCGCTCACGCAGACGCAGACGGGCGCCGTCATCAACAGCGGCCCGCAGCAGGCGCCGACCGACGCGGAAATCGAGATCATCAAGAGCCGCGGCGTCGTCGCGCCGGTCGTCGAGCAGTTCAAGCTGAACTTCTCGGTGATGCCGAAGACGATCCCCGTGCTCGGCAGCCTGGCCGCGCGCTTCGCGACGCCGGGCGAGCCGGCCAACGCGTGGCTCGGCCTGAAGTCGTACGCGTGGGGCGGCGAGGTCGCCGACATCGACACGGTCAACGTCGTGCCGGCGCTCGAAGGCAAGAAGCTGACGCTGACCGCGGGGCCGAACGGCAGCTACACGCTCGCCGACCAGAACGGCGGCCGGATTCTCTCGGGCCGCGTCGGCGAAGCCGAGCAGGGCGGCGGCGTGACGCTGATGGTGTCGAAGCTGGCCGCGCGTCCGGGCACGCAGTTCACGGTGGTCCGGTACAACGACCTCGACGCGATCGCCGGGTTCCAGACCGGCATCCAGGTGACCGAGCAGGGCAAGCAGACCGGCGTCGTGCAGATCTCGCTCGAAGGCAAGGACCCGGAGCAGACCGCGGCGATCGCCAACGCGCTCGCGCAGTCGTACCTGAACCAGCACGTGGTCGCGAAGCAGGCCGAGGCGACCAAGATGCTCGACTTCCTGAAGGGCGAGGAGCCGCGCCTGAAGGCCGATCTCGAGCGCGCCGAGGCCGCGCTGACCAACTACCAGCGCACGTCGGGCTCGATCAACGCGAGCGACGAGGCGAAGGTCTACCTCGAAGGCAGCGTGCAGTACGAGCAGCAGATCGCCGCGCAGCGCCTGCAGCTCGCGTCGCTCGCGCAGCGTTTCACCGATTCGCATCCGATGGTGATCGCCGCGAAGCAGCAGCTCGGCCAGCTGCAGGCGGAGAAGGACAAGTTCTCGAACCGCTTCCGCAGCCTGCCGGCGACCGAGGTGAAGGCAGTCCAGCTCCAGCGCGACGCGAAGGTCGCCGAGGACATCTACGTGCTGCTGCTGAACCGCGTGCAGGAACTGTCGGTGCAGAAGGCGGGCACGGGCGGCAACATCCACCTGATCGACTCGGCGCTGCGTCCGGGCGCGCCGGTCAAGCCGAAGAAGGTGCTGATCCTGTCGGCCGCGGTGTTCCTCGGGCTGATCCTCGGCACGGGCATCGTGTTCCTGCGCCGCAACCTGTTCCAGGGCATCGAGGATCCGGACCGCATCGAGCGCGCGTTCAACCTGCCGCTGTACGGCCTCGTGCCGGAAAGCGCCGAGCAGGTGCGCCTCGACGCGCAGGCCGAGAAGAGCGGCAGCCGCGCGCGGCCGATCCTCGCGAGCCTGCGTCCGAAGGACCTGAGCGTCGAGAGCCTGCGCAGCCTGCGCACCGCGATGCAGTTCGCGCTGATGGACGCGAAGAACCGCGTGATCGTGCTGACCGGCCCGACGCCGGGCATCGGCAAGAGCTTCCTCGCGGTCAACCTCGCGGTGCTGCTCGCGCACTCCGGCAAGCGCGTGCTGCTGGTCGACGCCGACATGCGCCGCGGCCTGCTCGACCGCTACTTCGGCCTCACGCCGCAGCCCGGCCTGTCCGAGCTGCTGAGCGACCAGTCGCCGCTCGAGGACGCGATCCGCGAGACGCCGGTGCAGGGCCTGTCGTTCATCGGGGCCGGCACGCGCCCGCCGAACCCGTCGGAGCTGCTGATGTCGGCGCGTCTGCCGCAGTACCTCGAAGGCCTCGGCAAGCGCTACGACGTGGTGCTGGTCGATTCGCCGCCGGTGCTGGCCGTGACCGACGCGACGATCTTCGGCCGCATGGCGGGCTCGACGTTCCTCGTGCTGCGCTCGGGCATGCATACCGAAGGCGAGATCGGCGACGCGATCAAGCGGCTGCGTACCGCGGGCGTCGACCTGCAGGGCGGCATCTTCAACGGCGTGCCGCCGAAGGCGCGCGGCTATGGCCGCGGCTATGCGGCCGTGCATGAATACCTGAGCGCCTGACCGGCTGGAGGCTCGACGATGAAAATTTCCGTGCTCGTTCCGACCTACCGGCGTCCGGCCGATCTCGCGCGCTGCCTGCATGCGCTGCAGCGCCAGGCGCGGATGCCCGACGAGGTGATCGTCGTCGCGCGCCCGGAAGACGACGCGACGCACGAGCGGCTCGCCGATCCGTCGGTGGGCGGCACGCTGCCGCTGCGCGTCGTGCCGGTCGACGTGCCGGGGCAGGTCGCCGCGCTGAACAAGGGCCTCGACTCGGTGCACGGCGACATCGTCGCGATCACCGACGACGACGCCGCGCCGCATCCCGACTGGCTCGCGCGCATCGAAGCCGCGTTTCTCGCCGATCCGCGCGTCGGCGCCGTCGGCGGGCGCGACTGGGTGCACGAGAAAGGCCGCCTGCTCGACGAATCGCGCGAGCGCGTCGGCCAGCTCACGCTGTCCGGCAAGATCATCGGCAATCATCATCTCGGCGTCGGCGGCGTGCGCGAAGTCGACACGCTGAAGGGCGCGAACATGAGCTTCCGGCGCGCGGCGATCGAGCGGCTGCGCTTCGATACGCGGCTGCGCGGCGCGGGCGCGCAGGTGCACAACGACATGGCGTTCAGCATGCGCGTGCAGCGCGCCGGCTGGACGCTCGTCTACGACCCGGCGATCGCGGTCGATCACTTTCCGGCCGAGCGCTTCGACGACGACCGGCGCGACGCCGCGTCGCTGAACGCGATCAGCAACGGCGCGTACAACCTGCATCTGACGCTGCGCGAGCATCTGCCGCCGATCCGGCGCGAGATCGCGTGGTGGTGGTGGATGCTGGTCGGCACCCGCGTGTACCCGGGGCTTGCGCACCTGCTGCTGTCGCTGCATACCGCGCAGCGCGACCGCGTGCGCGACCACTGGCGCGCGGTGCGGCGCGGCGCGCGCGACGCCCGCCGCGCGACCCTGGCCTCCCACCGTGCGGCGATGCCGCCGGTGACGTCTTGAACGGCCCGCGCGCGTTTCGCGCGGCCAAATCTGGAGGGCTCGCATGACTCCCACGAAAGTGCACGTCCATCTGTTTTACGGCGCCGATCCGCGCACGTACCGCAAAGGCGACGACATCGGCTGCCTGTACGGCTATCACCACGCCGAATCGGACGAATTCACGCTGACCTATTCGCAGGACGCGCGCGAGAGCCGCGTGGTCGGCTTCGCGCGCCGCGCGCTGAAGGCGGCGCTCGGCTTCGACGTCGTGCATGCGTGGCGCAACCGCGCCGCGCTGATCGGCACCGACGTGATCTGGACGCACACCGAGCAGGAGCACCTCGCCGCGTCGCTGATCCTGAAGCTGGCGGGCGAGCGGGGCAAGCGTCCACTGCTGCTCGCGCAGAGCGTGTGGCTGTACGACAAATGGAGCGGCTACGGCCGCCTGCGCCGCTGGCTGTATCGCAAGCTGCTCGCGCGCGCCGACGTGCTGACGACGCTCGCGCGCGACAACGCCCAGCTGTGCCGCCGCTATCTGCATCGCGACGCGCTGTTCGTCCATTACGGGCTCAACACGCAGGATTTCCCGATCGCCGAGCCGCGGCAATGGACGCCGAGCCGGCCGCTGCGCATCGCGGCGATCGGCAACGACCGCGATCGCGACTGGCGCACCTTCCTCGCCGCGTTCGGCGGCGACGACCGCTACGACGTGCGGCTCGCGACGCGCCGGCGCGTGCCGCGCGAATGGCGCGCGCCGAACGTGACGATCGGCTCGGCGTCCGGGCTCGCGAAGCAGCACGAGCTGTATGCGTGGGCCGACGTGATCGTCGTGCCGCTGCGGCCGAACTACCATGCGTCGGGCATCACGGTGATGCTCGAGGCGGCCGCGGTCGGCAAGCCGATGATCGTGTCCGACGTCGGCGGGCTCGTCGACTACTTCCCGCACGATACGGCCGCCTACGTGCCGCCGTTCGATGCGCAGGCGATGCGCCAGGCGGCCGACGGCTTCGCGGCGGACCCGCGCCGCGCGCTCGCGACCGCGCAGGCCGCGGCTGCGCGGCTGCGCGAGCGTGACCTGACGACGCAGGCGTTCGCCGCGCAGCACGTGCGGATCACGCGCGACCTGCTGCGCCAGCGCCGCACGCCGGCGGCGGCCGGCATGGCGCTGCCGCTCGCGGATTCGCAGCCTTCGTCGCGATGAGTACGATCGCCGCCGAACGCGCGCCGTCGCGCAGCCGCAGCTGGTTCGCGGAGCCGAAGCACTGGGCCGGGCAGGCCGGGCTGTGGACCTTGACGGCCGTGCTGATCGCCGCGCACCAGGGATCGGTGCTGACGCTCGCGTTCCCGGTTCTGTCGATCGCGGTGGGCCTGTGGCTGTATTTCAAGAGTCCGGCGCGCTACGTCGGCTTCATGTGGTGGGTGTGGTTCCTGAGCCCCGAGGTGCGGCGTCTCGCCGACTGGTCGAAGGGCGCGTTCACGCCGACCAGCCTGATCCAGGTCGCGCCGCTCGCGGTGACGATGATCGCCGGCCTCGGCCTCGTGCGCCATTACCGCGTGCTCGCGCAGCGGCGCGGGATACCCGTGCTGCTGATCCTGTTCGGGCTCGCGTACGCGTACCTCGTCGGCATCGTGTCGAGCGGCGTGATGGCCGCGACCTACGACCTCGCGAACTGGGTGTATCCGCTGCTGATCGGCTTTCACATCATGGTCAACGCGCGCGACTACCCCGAATATCGCGACGTGCTGCTGTCCACCTTCATGTGGGGCATGCTCGTGATGGGCGCATACGGCGTCGTGCAGTACTTCCTGATGCCGCAGTGGGACGTGCTGTGGATGGTCGGCTCGCAGATGGGCTCGCAGGGCGAGCCCGTGCCGTACGGCGTGCGCGTGTTCAGCACGATGAACTCGTCGGGGCCGTTTGCGTTCGCGATGATGGGCGCGCTGGTGTTCGTGCTCGCCGCGCCGCAGAAGATCCGCTGGGTGGCGGGGGCGATGGGCTTCATCTCGTTCGCGCTGTGCCTCGTGCGCTCGACGTGGGGCGGCTGGGTGATCGCGCTCGCGATCCAGCTCGTGCAGTCGAGCAACCGCGTGCGGGTGCGGATCATCGTCAGCGGGCTCGTGCTGGCCGGGCTGTGCGTGCCGCTGCTGACCGTCGGGCCGGTCGCCGACCGTCTCGGCGCGCGCCTGCAGTCGATCACGAACCTGAAGGACGACCGCAGCTACGACGACCGCAACAAGTTCTACGCGACCTTCGCGCAGACGGCATTTACCGACGTCGCCGGCGAAGGCATGGGCGCGACCGGCGCATCGACCAAGCTGTCGAGCGACAGCGGCGAGCTCGGCAAGTACGGCAGCTTCGACAGCGGCGTGATGAACGTGCCGTTCGTGCTCGGCTGGCCCGGCACGCTGCTGTATCTCGCGGGGCTCGTGCTGCTGCTCGGCCGCACGCTGCGCGCGGCGTTCAGGCTGCGCAAGGACAAGTTCGTCGGCGCCTGCCTGAGCCTGTGCCTGTCGGTATTCGCGATGCTCGTGTTCACGAACTCGCTGATCGGCACCGGCGGGCTGCTGCTGTTCACCGCCATTTTTTCGATTCTTTCCGCGGCGCACTGGCAGAAGGCCCGGCGCCAGTCATCCGCCGCGACCTTAACGGGAGCCGACCATTGAGAATCGTGATCGTCACGCATGTCGTGCGTCATAACGACGGGCAGGGCCGCGTCAACTACGAGATCGCCCGCGCGGCGCTGGCCGAGGACTACGAGGTGACGCTCGTCGCGTCGCACGTCGCGCCCGAGCTGCTCGCGAACCACCGGGTGCGCTGGGTGCCCGTGAAGGTCGGGCGCTTCTGGCCGTCGAACCTCGTCAGGCAGCAGGTGTTCGCGCTGAAGAGCGCGTGGTGGCTGCGCGCGCATCGCGGCGAATACGACGTGCTGCACGTGAACGGCTTCATCTCGTGGATCAGGGCCGACGTGAACACCGCGCACTTCGTGCACGGCGGCTGGTTCAAGAGCCCGTATTACCCGTTCGGGCTGACCAAGGGCCTGTGGTCCGCCTACCAGTACGTCTACACGCGCGTGAACACCGCGCTCGAACGCTGGGCGTACCGGCGCTCGCGCGCGATCACCGCGGTGTCGCAGAAGGTGGCCGACGAGATCCGCGGGCTCGGCATCGACGGCGGCAAGATCAGCGTGATCTACAACGGCGTCGACGCCGGCGCATTCGCGGATGCGCAGCCCGACCGCGCGGCGTTCGCGCTGCCGGCCGGCGCGTTCCTGCTGCTGTTCGTCGGCGACCTGCGCACGCCGCGCAAGAACCTCGGCACCGTGCTGAAGGCGCTGACGACGCTGCCGGAGAACGTGCATCTCGCGGTCGCGGGCTACCTGCCCGGCAGCCCGTATCCGGACGAGGCGCGCGCGCTCGGGCTCGGCAAGCGCGTGCATTTCCTCGGGCTCGTCAGGAACATGCCGACCCTGATGCGCTCGGTCGACGCGTACGTGTTTCCGTCGCGCTACGAGGCGATGAGCCTGTCGCTGCTCGAGGCGATGGCGGCCGGCCTGCCGGTCGTCACCGCGCGCACCGCGGGCGGCGCCGAGATCATCACGCGCGAGTGCGGGATCGTGCTCGACGATCCCGACGATCCGGCCGCGCTTGCGCAGGCGATCGGCACGCTCGCGGCGTCGCGCGACGCGTGCCGCGCGATGGGCGCGGCGGCGCGCGACCTGATGTCCCGTTTCGGCTGGGCGCACATGGGCGCCCAGTATGTCGCGCTTTACCGGCGCATCGGCCAACCCTCGCAGCCGACCGCCTTCGGGCATGTCGAGCATGCAGTCACGCAGGAGCAATCGTGATGTCTCATTCCACCCGGCCGATCAAATCGCTGCAGATCGGCATGCACTGGTTTCCCGAACGTGCGGGCGGCCTCGACCGGATGTATTACTCGCTCGTCGGCGCGCTGCCCGGCGCGGGCGTCGAGGTGCGCGGGCTCGTCGCGGGCTCCGAGCGCAGGTCGCGAACGACACCGGCGGCGCGATCCGCGGCTTCGGCCCGGCCGAGCAGCCGCTCGCGCGCCGGATGCTGGCCGCGCGCCGCGCGCTGCGCGACGTGATCCGCACCGAGCGGCCCGACGTGATCTCGTCGCATTTCGCGCTGTATACGTTCCCCGGCCTCGACGTCACGCGCGGGATTCCGCAGGTGTCGCATTTCCAGGGGCCATGGGCCGACGAGAGCCAGGTCGAGGGCGCCGCGTCGCTCGGGCAGCGCGCGAAGCGCTATCTCGAGCATGCCGTGTATGCGCGCTCGTCACGGCTGATCGTGCTGTCGCAGGCGTTCGGCCAGATCCTGACGAGCCGCTACGACATCGATCCGGAGCGCGTGCGCGTGATCCCGGGCTGCGTCGACACCGCGCAGTTCGACACGCCGCTCGCGCCCGCTCAGGCGCGGCACAAGCTGCAGCTGCCGCAGGACCGGCCGATCGTGCTCGCGGTGCGGCGGCTCGTGCGGCGCATGGGGCTCGAGGATCTGATCGACGCGGTCGGCCTCGTCAAGCGCCGCCATCCGGACGTGCTGCTGCTGATCGCCGGCAAGGGCAAGCTCGCCGAGGAACTGCAGCAGCGGATCGACGCGGCGGGGCTGCAGGACAACGTGAAGCTGCTCGGCTTCGTGCCCGACCATCATCTCGCGGCGCTGTATCGCGCGGCGACGGTCAGCGTCGTGCCGACGGTCGCGCTCGAGGGCTTCGGGCTGATCACCGTCGAATCGCTCGCATCCGGCACGCCGGTGCTGGTCACGCCGATCGGCGGGCTGCCGGAGGCGGTCGCCGGGCTGTCCGACGATCTGGTGCTGCCGTCGACGGGCGCGGACGCGATCGCGGAAGGGCTCGGCGCGGCGTTGTCGGGCGCGATCGCGCTGCCGGACGAAGCCGCGTGCAAGCGCTATGCACGCGATCATTTCGACAACGCGGTGATCGCGCGGCGCGTCGCCGGCGTCTACGACGAGGCGATCCGCGCGGCCAGCTGAGCGCGCGACGCGTGACGCGTGACGCACCGCGACCGGCGCGCAGGGCGACCTCGCGCCGGGGCACGGACCGGCTCGCCCGACTTCGGCGAGCCGTTTTTTTCGTTCGTTGCATGGCCGCCGCGCGGGCGGCGCGACGTGTTCGGCGTGTGCTATCGGCGCTCGAGCGTCGCGGCCCATACGCACGACGCGGCCACGCTGACCGCCGCGCCGAGTGCGCAGACGCCGAGCCAGCCCGCGTGCGCATATGCGATCGTCGACGCGAGCGCGCCGAGCCCGCTGCCGACCGAGTAGAACAGCATGTAGCAGCCGACGAGGCGCGCGTGCGCGTCCGGGCGCGCGCCGAGGATCATGCTCTGGTTGACGACGTGAATCGCCTGCCCGCCGATGTCGAGCAGGACGATGCCGACGATCAGCAGCGGAATCGACGACGTCGTGAACGCGAGCGGCAGCCACGACGCGACGAGCAGCACCAGCGCCGCGCCGGTCGTCGCCTGGCCGAGGCCGCGATCGGCGAGCCGTCCCGCGCGCGCGGCGGCCGCCGCGCCCAGCGCGCCGACGAGGCCGAACGCGCCGATGGCCGTATGCGACATCGCATGCGGCGGCGCGCTGAGCGGCAGCACCAGCGCGCTCCAGAAGATGCTGAAGGCAGCGAACATCAGCAGCGCGAGCATGCCGCGCACCTGCAGCACGCGGTCGCGGCGCAGCAGGAATCCCATCGATGCGAGCAGCGCCGCATAGCCGATGCGCTCGCGCGGCGCGTCGATGGCCGGCAACAGGCGGGCGAGCGCCGCGAGCATCGCGAGCGCGGCCGCGCCCGACACCAGATACACCGCGCGCCAGCCGGCGAGGTCCGTCACCACACCCGCGAGCGAGCGTGCGGCGAGCAGCCCGATCACGACGCCGCCCTGCGCGGCGCCCACCACGCGCCCGCGCTCGCCGTCGCCCGCGAGCGCCGCCGCGCAGGCGATCAGGCCCTGGGTCATCGCGGTGCCGAGCAGGCCGAGCGCGACCATGCCGGCCAGCAACGCGATGCGTGTCGACGCCGTGGCCACGCACGCGCATGCCGCCGCCAGCAGGACGAGTTGCACGGCGAGCAGCCGCTTGCGGTTCAGCAGGTCGCCGAGCGGGACCACGAACAGCAGCGCGAGCGCGCAGCCGAGCTGCGTCGCGGTGACGACGCCGCCGACTTCGGCATGCGGTATCGCGAAGTCGCGCGCGATCGAATCGAGCAGCGGCTGCGCGTAGTAGACGTTCGCGACGCTCGCCGCGCAGCAGGCGGCGAGCAGCGCGACGGTCGCGGTCGGCACGCGGGCCTGGTTCGCGGCGCGCGGCGGCGCAGCCGACGCGGCCAGGTCGGAGCAGCAGGACGATTCCATCGGCGTTCTCACTCAAGTAGTTGCAAATAGAAACCTGTTGGAGTGTAGAAAAACAAGTTTTAAAATGCAACTGAAAAGCGTCGGGCGACGGGCCCGCGCATCGAGGGCGGCCCACGCGGCCGAAAGGAAAGCGGAGAGCAATATGGCCAGACAGAGAAGTCTGGCGGATTCGCCGTGCCCGGTGGCGCGGGCGACCGACATCGTCGGCGACCGGTGGGCGCTCCTGATCGTGCGCGACGCGTTCGACGGCGTGCGCCGCTTCGGCGATTTCCGTGCGAGCCTCGGCGTGGCGAGCAACATCCTGTCGGACCGGCTCAGGATGCTGGTGGAGGCCGGCGTGTTCGAGGTCGTGCCGGCGTCGGACGGCACCGCGTACCAGGAGTACGCGCTGACGAAGAAGGGCGAGGGGCTGTTTCCGGTGATCGTGATGCT
Source organism: Burkholderia ubonensis (assembly GCF_001718695.1). Lineage (NCBI taxonomy): Bacteria > Pseudomonadati > Pseudomonadota > Betaproteobacteria > Burkholderiales > Burkholderiaceae > Burkholderia > Burkholderia ubonensis. Next base: position 507,105 of record NZ_CP013422.1, read on the forward strand.
GCGCCAGTGGGGCGAAGCGAACCTGTTCGAGCGCGGCGAGCCGCATTCGGTGCTGGTCGACCGCAAGACCGGCCGCGCGCTGCGCAAGATCGCGTTGCGGCACGACGACGGGCGCGCGGTGAAGGCGGCGGAAACGTTCGTGCGCAAGGTCGTCGACGATTCGAACGGGCCGCGCTGACGCGCGGCTGCGCATCGCGCAATCGCGGTTGGCGTCTGCGATCGGCCGGCTCGTCGTGCGCCGACGATGGACCTGCCGATCAGTCCGCGGCCGACACCGGCCGACGTGCGGCCGCCGCGTCGCGATGTGGGTCGCGATGCGCGTCGCGCCGCACCAGCGTCGCGAGCAACGCGGCGGCGATCAGCAGCGCTACCGACACGGCGGTTTCGACGCGCAGGCCGTGGACGGTCTGCGCTGCGCCGCCCGCGCCGGTGAGCGCGCCGAAGGCGGCGACGCCCATCGCGCCGCCCGCCTGACGCGCGGTGTTCAACACGGCCGACGCGATGCCCGCGCGCGCGGGCTCGACCGACGCGAGCACGGCCGTCGTCATCGCCGGCACCGCGAAGCCCATGCCGGCCGGGATCAGCAGGAACGGCACGAGCAGCAGCGGCAGCGGCGTCTGCGCGTCGACGAAATGCAGCGATCCGTAGCCGACGGCCGCGACCAGCGCACCGGCCAACATCGGCATGCGCGGGCCGTCATGCGCGACCGCGCGGCCGCTCGCCAGATTCGACAGCAGGAAGCCGCCCGTCAGCGGCAGGAACGCGAGGCCCGCCTGCAGCGCCGTTTCGCCGCGCACGCGCTGCAGATACAGCGCGAGCACGAACACGGTGCCGTAATAGGTGAGGTTCACGCAGACGCCGAACAGCACGGCCGCGCTGAACGTGCGGCGACGGAACAGCGACAGCGGCAGCATCGGCGCCGTGCTGCGCGCCTCGACCGCGACGAACGCGAGCGCGGCGAGTGCCGCCACCGCGAAGCCGCCCGCGACGACCGGATGCACGAAGCCGAGCGGCCGCCATTCGATCACGGCGGCGGTCAGCGCGGTGAGCATCGCGATCGCGATCAGTTGGCCGCGTACGTCGAGCAGGCGCGCGGCGGCCGGCGGCGGCGCCGCATCGGCGCGCCGCGCGGGCACCCACGCGAACGTGGCCGCGAGCCCCGCCGCGCACAGCGGCAGATTCACGAGGAAGATGCCGCGCCAGCCCCAGGCGGCGATCAGCAGCCCGCCCACCACCGGGCCGGCGGCGATCGAGATCGATCCCGCGGCCGTCCATGCACCGACGGCGCGCGCGCGTAGCCGCGGGTCGTGCCGGCACGCGTCGTTGAGCAAGGCGAGCGAATTCGGCAGCATTGCCGCCGCGCCGATGCCCTGCGCCGCGCGGGCGGCGATCAGCATCGCGGGCGAGACGGCAGCGCCGCACGCGAGCGACGCGACCGAGAACAGCACGAGGCCCGCGACGTACAGGCGGCGCGCGCCGAAGCGGTCGCCGAGCGCGCCGCCCGTCAGCATCAGCACCGCGAAGGCGAGCGTGTACGCATCGACGACCCACTGCAGCGCGGCGACCGGCAGGTGCAGATCGCCGGCGAGATGCGCGAGCGCGATGTTGACGATCGTAACGTCGAGCTGCGTGACGACGAAGCCGACGCTGACGGTCGCCACGACGCGTGCGAGCGCGGGCGGCAGGGCGGGGGAGCGTGACGTGTCCATGCGCGTATCGTAGGACGCGTCGGGTGCGGGATGTTTCGGCCTGCGGTGAAGTATCGATGTTGCTGAGGATGAGGATGCGAGGCGGCTGGCCGCGCGATGCGACGGCTTGACGGCAGCGCGTGTGCCCGATGCCACCGCCGATCAGGACGTGAAGCACGCAACGCCATGCGGATGTCGCGCGATGCGGCGGCTTGACAGCAGCGCGTGTGCCCGATGCCACCGCCGATGAGGACGTGAAGCAAGCAACGCCATGCGGGTGGCCGCGCGATGCGACGGCTTGACGGCAGCGCGTGTGCCCGACGCCACCGCCGATCAGGACGTGAAGCACGCAACGCCATGCGGATGTCGCGCGATGCGGCGGCTTGACAGCAGCAGCGCCCGAGCCGCCCCAAACCTTTCAGTGCCGCTCGCTGCGCCAGCGGCCCGGCGCGACGCCGAACCGTTTCGTGAACGCGTGCGTAAACGCGCTCTGGTCGGCGAAGCCGACCTGCCCGGCGATGTCCGCGAGCGGGTGCCGGCCGCCGGCGAGCAGGATCACCGCCGCGTCGAGACGCAGCCGCTGCAGGTAGCGGTGCGGGGTTTCGCCGAACGCGTCGACGAACAGCTGATGAAACCGGCGCATCCCGTAGCCGCAATGCGCGGCCAGATCGGCGATGCGCAGCGGCTCGGCGAGCCGCGCGCGCAGCCACTGGTCGATGCGCGCGAAATCGAGGCCCGCCGCGGGCGCGGCGAGGCTGGCGTCGTCGAGCAGCGCGTCGCACAGGCGCGCCGCAGCGTGCCACTGGAAACGATGCGCGGCCGCGCGCTGCGCGTCGCCGGCCGCGGCGTCGAGCCGTTCGGCGGCGGCCGCGACCTGCGCGACCAGCGCCGTCAGGCCCGGGTCGATCGACACGGCGCGTGCGCCGTCGAACAGCCGCCGCGGCACCGCGAGCGACGATGCGGGCAGGTCGAGCACGAGCTGGCGGTTGTCGCCGAGGCCCGCGTAATCGTGGCGCGAACCGGCCGGAATCAGCCACGCGGCGTGCCGGTCGATGCGCTGGCCGACGCCGTCCACCGCCATCACCATCGCGCCGTCCACGCCGAGCACGACCTGGTGGAAGTCGTGCATGTCCGACGCTTCCGACGCGTCGTAGCGGCGCAGTGCAAGGGTGGGGGACGCGACGCGTTCCATCGGGCGGACGGCGGACGGTGGACGGTGGGGCGTCAGACGTCGAGCAGCTCGACCTCGAACACGAGCGTCGCGTTCGGCGGAATCACGCCGCCCGCGCCGCGCGGACCGTAGCCGAGTTGCGGCGGAATCGTCAGGCGGCGCACGCCGCCGACCTTCATGCCCTGCACGCCTTCGTCCCAGCCCTTGATGACCATGCCGCCGCCGAGCACGAACGCGAACGGGTCGTTGCGATCCTTGCTCGAATCGAACTTCTGGCCGTCGGTCAGCCAGCCCGTGTAATGCACGCTGACCGTTTGACCCGCTTGCGCCTCGGCGCCGGCGCCTTCGGTGAGATCTTCGTACTTGAGGCCCGTATCGGTCGTGATGACTGCCATGACTGCTCCTGTCCTGAATGGGGTTGGGTGAAACCGCTATTGTAGGCGAGCACGGCGCTCGACCGGCCCGTTTGAATCGATCCGGATCGATCGGCGGCCGCATGGCCCGCCTCGGGCGCACGGCCGGCGCGCGCCGTATGAATCCGATTCCGCGTAGGCGCGTGCATCCCCTGCGTCGCCGCCGGCGCGGGCCGTCCGGCGACGCCGTTCCGCGTTCGAATTTCCCCGTCGATGCACGCCGTTTCGGCGCCGTTCGTTCCGTCGCTTGCATTGCAAGGTGTTTGGAAGTGTGCGTCTACCGCGCGGCTTGCGCGTGCGGGGCGCTGCGACCTATCTTTACATCTGTCAATGTCAAGATTTTCGATGGCGTGGACCGGCCCGGAACGGCATCGCACGAGACCCGTGCACGAAGCATGGGACAGGAGACGAACCAACATGAAATCAGCCGCTTCCGCCACCGCGGCCAACGTGATGCCGGTGCGCCGCGACCTGCGTTTCGACCTGCCGGTCGAGCGCGCGAAGGACTGGCACGGCAAGGGGCCGCACGTCACCCATTTCTTCAACGCGCTGTCGCTGCTGTTTCCGGCGGGCGAGCGCTTCTTCATGGATGCGGTGCGCCATTACCGCGACCGCATCGACGATCCGGTGCTCAAGCGCCAGGTGCTCGGCTTCATCGGCCAGGAGGCGATGCACACGCGCGAGCACGTCGAATACAACGAGCTGCTGCAGGTGAACCGGCTGCCGGCGCGCAAGCTCGACAGGCGCGTCTGGGCGGTGCTCGGCTACCTGAAGCGCACGCTGCCGCATTCGGTGCAGCTCGCGCACACGGTCGCCGCCGAACATTACACGGCGATGCTCGCCGACTGGATCCTGCGCGATCCGTCGCGGCTGGCCGGCTCGGTCGACGGCTACCGTCAGATGTGGATCTGGCATGCGCTCGAGGAAACCGAGCACAAGTCGGTGTCGTTCGACGTGTGGAACGCGGCGATCCGCCCCGGCCCGCGTCGCTATCTGATCCGGATCGGCGCCTATCTGCTGACGACGCTGACGTTCTGGCCGACCGTGTTCCTGCTGCACGTCACGCTGTTGTCGCGCGATCGAGCGATCCGGCACCGGTTGCGCGGGACGCTGAGCATGATCGCGTTCCTGTACGGGCCGCGCCGCGGGTTGTTTCCGTGCATCGCGCGCGAATGGCTGAGCTTCTTGCGGCCCGGTTTCCATCCGTGGGATCAGGACAACCGCCACCATCTCGCCCGCGTCGACGCGCTCGTCGCCGCATCGCGCGCGGCCAGCCTCCCGTCGGTCGGCCGCGGTCGCGCCGGTGCGCTCGGGCCGATCGCTTCGACGCGCTGACGCGGGGTGAGGGGCGCTTTGGGGCGCGAACGGGTGCGCTGCGGCGCCCTGACCGGCGCGTGTTGCGTTCCTGCATCATCGACGCCTTCATCCGACGATTGACCGAGGTCAATCGGAAAACGGTTACGCATGCGCGGCTCGCGCTGCGCATTGCGAGCGCCGCCGCGCCCGCGTCGGTCCGACCCACGCCCGTCCCGCATCCGTCCAGCGCCTGGCCCGCTCCCGACCGGCGCACTCCCGGACCGCTCGCGCGCGCCCCGGAAAATCCCACCAATCGGGATAACCCCCATCCAGCCGCCCCTCGGCGGTATCGATATACCGTTCATCGACCGATTCGCGGGCCGCGCGATTATTGCCTTGGGGGATTCTATTCGGACGGAAATGCGGCCAATATGTGGGTTCGAACAGCTGCGTCGCACGCCGCGACGAGCCGGCGCACGATACCAACGCCAAGCGGGGAACAACGATGGTTGCAAAATCACCCGATGCAAACCCGACGGCGGCCGAAACGCCGCTCTTGTCCGTTACCGCGCCCGAGGCCGGGCGCAAGCTGTTCGTGATTGCGAATTCGCCTGACGAGCCGCTGCTCGCGCAGCTGCGCGCGCTCGGCTGGGAGATCGCGGTCGCGAAGTCGGCCGGCGCCGCGCAGAACATGACGTCCAGCGCGGGCGTCGCGGCGGGCCTGATCGATTTCACCGGCTTCACGTCGCGCGATTTCCCCGCGCTGAAGGCGTGCCTGAGCCTGCCGGCGATCGGCTGGATCTCGGTCGCGCAGGCCGGCGTGACGATCGGCCAGGCGGTGCGCGAGCTGATCCGCAGCTATTGTTTCGATTACGTGACGCTGCCGCTGCCGTACGAATGGATCTCGCACGTGCTCGGCCATGCGCGCGGCATGGCGGCGCTCGACCGCGTCGACGGCGCGGCCTATGCGGCGTCGATCGGCGAACACGGGATGATCGGCAACTGCGAGGCGATGCAGCAGCTGTTCAGCACGATCCGCAAGGTCGCGAAGACCGACGCGAGCGTGTTCATCTCCGGTGAATCCGGCACCGGCAAGGAGCTCACCGCGCTCGCGATCCATGAACGTTCCGCGCGCGCCAAGGGGCCGTTCGTCGCGATCAACTGCGGTGCGATTCCGCATCACCTGCTGCAATCGGAGCTGTTCGGCTACGAACGCGGCGCGTTCACCGGCGCGAGCCAGCGGCGCGCCGGGCGGATCGAGTCGGCCGACGGCGGCACGCTGTTCCTCGACGAGATCGGCGACATGCCGCTCGAGAGCCAGGCGAGCATGCTGCGCTTCCTGCAGGAGGGCAGGATCGAACGGCTCGGCGGCCAGGAATCGATTCCGGTCAACGTGCGGATCGTGTCGGCGACGCACGTGGATCTCGACGGCGCGGTCGAGTCCGGCCGGTTCCGCGCGGACCTCTATCACCGGCTGTGCGTGCTGCGCATCCACGAGCCGCCGCTGCGCGCGCGCGGCAAGGACATCGACATCCTCGCGCATTACGTGCTGCAGAAATACAAGGCGGACAGCGGCCGCAAGATCAGCGGCTTCACGTCGGCCGCGCTCGACGCGATGCGGCGCTACGAGTGGCCGGGCAACGTGCGCGAGCTGATCAACCGCGTGCGGCGCGGCATCGTGATGGCCGAGAGCCGGCTGCTGACGCCGCACGACCTCGGGCTCGAGACCCCGGGCGAAGCCGAGCCCGTGACGCTCGAACAGGCGCGCGCGCTGGCGGAGCGCACCGCGATCGAGAATGCGCTGCTGCGCAACGATCACCGGATCAACAAGGCGGCCGCCGAACTCGGCATTTCGCGCGTGACGCTTTACCGGATGATGATCGAGCACGGGCTGAGCGATCACGACAACGGCGACGGCGGCAAGGACGGCTCGCCGGCCGGCGACGCGGACAACCAGCGCGTCGGCTGAACGCGGCGCGTAACGGCGCTGCGGCGGGTCCCGGCCGTGCGCCCGTGCGCGGGCGATTCGCGGTTCTGTGTAAAGCCCGTGAAACGTTTCGTGCCGGCGTGCGCGCGAACCGGCGCGGCGATCGCCCGCCATGGCGCGCCGCACGCGCCGGGCAAATTTTCCACACCCGCGCCGAGCATCGGCCTGCGGCGTATTCCGCGTCGCAGTGCGGTCGCCGTTTCCCCATCGTGTGTTTCAGTTTTGAAACGTCAGGCCTGCTGGCGCCGGTTCGCGGCGCAAGTCGTCCGACGAAAGCCCCGTGGCGACGGGCCTGCGCTCGCCTGGCGCGCTCCTTGCGAATGTCGAGGTGCGAAAGTCGACGACGGGCATCCGGCCGGTTCGGCAGCACGACGGACGAACACGGCCGGAATCGAGCTCACGGGGAGGGCGGCGGCGCGCGCGACAGACGCGCGCCGCGTGGCAAGGGCCGTCGTCGAGTCGCCGGAGCGCCGGGGTCTTCCGGGCGCCGAAACAAGCAGCACAGCGACTACGGGGTACCAAAAATGAACCATCGTCACACGCCGCTGCCGGCTGGCCGCGATCGCAGCGATGCGTTGCATCGCCGCTCGAGCGCGCAGCGCGCGGCCGGCCGCCATGCATCGACAGGCCAGCTTTGCGCGCTCGGCGCGAGGCGGATCCGGCTGATTCCCGGCCATCCGCGTCGCGCCGGTGCTTTCACGCTCGCCAATCCGATCCGGATGGGCATGTGTGCGCGCGCGCGGGTGCCGCGACGCCCGATCTTCACGTTCTGACGTCGAGCGCTCGCGGCGTGGGGGAATCGTCCGCGATGCCGGCGATACGCGGCAGCGTGCCGCGCGAGACGAGCGACGAAACCGGTGCGGCAGTGGACGGCAGTAGCGCGCTGCCTTCATGTTTTGACGTCGAGCGTCCGCGCTTGCTGGCGGGAACGAACTGTCCGCGATGCCTGCGATACGCGGCAGCATGCCGCGCGCCGCCGCATCAGCCCCATCACCCGCCGTAGATGTCGAAATCGAAGTACTTCGACGCGAGCCGCCTGTAGGTGCCGTCCTTGACCATGTCGAGGATCGCGCGGTCGATCTTCGCCTTCAGGTCCGCGTCCTCCTTGCGCAGGCCGATGCCCGCGCCGACGCCCAGCACCTTCTCGTCGACGAGCTCCGGCCCGACGAACTGGTAGCCGGCGCCGCGCGGCGACTTCAGGAAGCCGATCGCCGCCTGCACCTCGTCCTGCAGCGCGGCGTCGAGGCGGCCGGCCAGCAGGTCCGCATAGACGCCGTCCTGGTTCTGGTACGACACCACGTTCGCCCCTTGCTTGGCCCAGTACGCCTTCGCGTACGCTTCCTGCGTCGTGCCCTGTTCGACGCCGATCGACTTGCCCTTCAGCGAATCGGCGCTCGGCACGAGCGGCGAGCCCTTCTTTACGACGAGACGCGTCGGCTGGTTGTAGATCTTCGTCGTGAACGCGATCTGCTCCGCGCGCTGCGCGGTGATCGACATCGACGACAGCACCGCGTCGAACTTCTTCGCCTTCAGCGCCGGGATCATCCCGTCGAAATCGTTCTCGAGCCACACGCACTTCGCCTTCAGGCGCGCGCAGATCTCGTTGCCGAGATCGATGTCGAAGCCGACGAGCTTGCCGTCGGGCGCCTTCGACTCGAACGGCGCGTAGCTCGCGTCGGTGCCGAAGCGCAGCGTGGTCCAGTCCTTCGCGGCGGCGGGGCCTGCCGATACCGCGAGCAGGGCGATCGAAACGGCGGCAATCAGTCTCTTCATGGTGCGTTCCTTGGCGTGGTCTGTCCGGTTCCGCGACGGCGCGGTGGGTGCGTAGCCGCATCGCATGCCGCCGCACTGTCCGCCCACCCATTAACGCAGAAAATAAAATCTCAGTCCAGAATGGACAAAAAATATCGGAATGATCGGCGCAGAGGCGGCCGCCGCAAAGGGGACGACCCTTGCACAAATACGGAAATGGACTAATCTTGTTAGTAAATTCGTTTTGAGACTAACGCTCATGTCCCGGCCCGCTCACATCCCGCATCCCGTCCCGCCGCAGGCTTCGGTCGCCCAGATGTCGGCGGCCGGCCTGCGCGCGTTCTTCAACATCGCGCGCGACTGGGCGCTGACGACCGACGAGCAGATCGTGCTGCTCGGCTCGCCCGGCCGGTCGACGTTCTTCAAGTGGAAGGCGGCGCCGGAATCGGCGCGCCTGCCGCGCGACACGCTCGAACGGCTGTCGCTGCTGCTCGGCATCTACAAGGCGCTGCAGATCCTGCTGCCGCAGTCGGCGGCCGCCGACGCGTGGGTCAAGCGCCCGAACGACGCCGCGCCGTTCGGCGGCAAGCGCGCGCTGGACCGCATGCTGGCGGGCAACGTCGGCGATCTCGTCGCGGTGCGCCAGTATCTCGACGCGATGCGAGGCGGATGGGCGTGAACACTCCCGACGCGTTGATGAACTGGCCGACGACGGCCCTCGACTGGACGCCCGCCTATCGCGTCATTCCCACCCGCTTTCCGGCGATCAACCTGTTCGACCGCGTCGCGTCGGCGGACGATTTCGACGCGCTCTACGCGCTCGAATCGCTGACCAACGACCGCATCCGCAACGAGGTCGGCACGCTCGACCTGGTGCCGCCCGACGAGCGCCGCTACGGGCTCGGCTGGGGGCCGATCATGGCCGCGTTCACGCACCTGAATCCGCAGGGCAGCCGCTTCTCGGACGGCCGCTACGGCGTGTTCTACTGCGCGCGGTCGCGCGACACGGCGATCGCCGAGACCCGCTATCACAGCGGGCTGTTCCTGGCCGCGACGAAGGAGCCGCCGATGCGCCAGCAGATGCGGCTGTACACGGTGGTCGCGCAAGGCGACGTGGCCGACGTGCGCACGTGGCCGCGGCGCGATCCGGCGCTGCTGCATCCGCGCAACTACGCTGCGGGGCAGGCGCTCGGCCGCGCGGTGCGCGACGCGGGCGGCGCGGGGGTCGTCTATCCGTCGGTGCGCGATCCGCTCGGCGAATGCCTGGCGGCGTTCCGCACCACGATCCTGCGCGACTGTCATCACGCGGCCTATCTCGAATACAACTGGAACGGCAGCGCGGTCGATGCGGTGTTCGAACTGAATCAGGTCGGTTAGCGTAACGCGCTGCGTGCGCACGGGAACCGCGGCGTCACGGCAGCGGCAGATCGGCCGCGCGACGTGCGCGTGCGTCGGCCTGACTGAGCGACCAGCTCCGGCCGGTGCGCGGCTCGACGAGCGTGAGCCGTCCGGCCGGCGCGAACGCGCCCGTGTCGATGAACCACTGCGCGCCGATCCGCAGCGGCGCGCGCACCGGCGTATGGCCGCTGCACGTGAGCGACAGCCCGTGCTGCAGGCCGGGGTCGGCGAGCCCCTGGACGAGATCGCGGCCCCAGATCAGCCGCTCGCGCACGTCGGGCGCGTAGCGGCCCGTATCGAGATCGGCGTCGGCGCCGAAGAATTCCGCATGCAGCACGTTGAAGCGCTCCGGCCCGTCGCCGACCACGCGCACGAGCGGCAGCGCGTCGACGCGCGCCGCGTGTTCGCGCAGCCGCTCCGGCGGCAGGTCCGCGCCCCAGTCGCCGCCGATGCCGCGCCACGCGTCGGGCGCCAGCTTGCCGTGCGCGACGAGGCTCAGCACTTCCTCGTGATTGCCGCGCACCACGTGGCACCACGGGCGATCGAGCAGGTCGAGCGCGGCTTCGGATTCGGGGCCGCGGTCGACGAGGTCGCCGACGCAGAACAGGCGGTCGCGGGCCGGATCGAAGCGGATCTCGTGCAGCAGCGCGCGCAGCGCATCGAGGCATCCGTGAAGGTCGCCGACCACGAAGTCGCGGCCCGTCGTATTGGCGGGATGGCGGCACAGGGAGGAAGTCATCCAGATATCTTAGGCGCTCGCGACCATCGCAACCTGGTGCCGGAATGGCGATAATCGGCGCCGTGCGCCCCGGCGCGTGCGCAGCGGGCAGCCGCGTGCCGGCCGAACCCTTTCCATCCGCTTTCGGAATGCAACGATGACGCTTTATCCGCAGGTATTACGCAACCGGCCGCGCCTGGTGGCGGCATTCGCCGCGGGCGTGCTGTGCGCGCTGGTGCTGCCGCTTCCGCTGCGATCGACGGTGCGCGCGCTGATCGGGTGGGATGTCGCGGTGTGGCTGTATCTCGCGCTGATGTGGGTGCGCATGGTGACCGCGCACCACCACCAGGTGCGCGAGATCGCGATCCGCGAGGACGAGAACGCGACCACCGTGCTGACGATCATCTGCTTCGCGACCGTCGCGAGCGTCGCGGCGATCGCGATCGAGCTCGCGACGGCCAAGGGCGTGGGCTTTCGCGCGGGGCTCGGCCATTACGCGGTGACGGTCGCGACGCTGTTCGGCGCGTGGTTCCTGATCCCGACGATCTTCACGCTGCATTACGCGCGGCTCTATTACGGCTCGCCGTGCGCCGACCGCGCGCTGCGCTTTCCCGACGACCATCCGGAGCCCGACTACTGGGACTTCCTGTATTTCTCGTTCACGATCGCGGTTGCGTCGCAGACCGCCGACGTGGCGCTCGGCAGCCGCCCGGCGCGGCGCGCGGTGCTGTCGCAGTCGATTCTTTCGTTCTACTTCAACATGGCGGTGCTGGGCCTGTCGATCAACGTCGCGGCCGGGCTGCTGGGCTGAGGCGCGCGCTCACGCGGCTCGCCGCAGCGCGATCCACGCGCCCCAGAACAGGCTCGCAAAGAAGCGCAGCGGCGCATCGAACCCGGCGTCGTGCAGCAGCGCAAACACGGCTTCCTCGGACGCCGGCGGGTCCGCGCCTTGCAGGATCTTCGCGAGCTGCGCGCGCACCGCGTCGGGTGTCGCTCCGGCCATGCGCCAGCGTTGCTGCCAGGCATCGAGCAGGCGAGGGTGGTCGGCGTAACGGCGATGGTTGCCCGCGATGACGAGCGGCGCGCCCGGCTTCAGGCGACGTGCGATCGCATCCAGCAGCGCGGCCTTCGCCGCGTCGCCCGGGACGTGATGCAGGACGCCGATCAGCGTCGCGCCGTCGAACGCGGGAGCATCCGGCAGCGCGTCGACCCCGGCTTCGACGAACTGCGTGCGCGCGCCGCAACCGGCCGCTTCGACGCCGGCGCGCGCGAGCGCGAGCATCGGCGCCGACGGATCGACGGCCGTGAATTGCCAGCCCGGCTCGAGCGCACCGGTCACGCAGATCTCGCGGCCCGTGCCGCCCGCTCCTGCGATGAGGATCCGCGCATCGGGCGCGCCGATCGCCGCCGCGAGCATGCATGCGGACAGTTCGTGGCACGCGTCGTAACCGGCGAGCGCGATGCGCGACTGTTCGGCGTATTCGTGCGCGCGGGCAGGATCGAATTTTGCGGCGCTGGCGGGGAGCGACATCGCGGATTCCTCGGGTTCGTGGCGCGGACGACCTGCCCGCGCGCGTTGGCCCGAGCGTAAGCGGGCGGGCCGCGGCCCACAAGACCAGCGGCCATTCCGGTATGCAGACTACCCGCCATCGGGGCCGATCGCCCCGCGTTCGCTCAGGGTCGATTCGTATTAAAAATGGATCGTTCGGATTGCGTCGCAGTCGCCAAAACGGCGCATACTTTTCATCCCCCCTGCCTGGCCGTCGCATGCCGGGCGCCATGCGCCGCGTCGAATGCGGCCATGCTGCTCGGCCCGCACGAGGAGCGCATGATGTCCGATTGTCCGCACGATCCGTATGCGCATCACTACATTCACTGCCTGTCGTCCGGCGCGCAGCCGTGCGGCGCGATCGGCGCATCGCCGCGCACGCATTTCCGCGTATGGGCGCCCGGCTGCACGCAGGTCCAGCTCGAACTCGACACCGGCAGCGGCATGACGCTGGTGCCGATGACGCCGGCCGGCCCCAACTGGTTCGAGGTCTTCGCCGACTGCGGCGCGGGCGCGCGCTACCGCTATCGCCTCGACGACGCGGTCTCGATTCCCGACCCCGCGTCCCGCTCGCAGCCCGAAGGGCTGAACGGCCCGAGCGAGGTCGTCGATCCGCGCACGTTCACGTGGCGGCACACGTTCTGGCGCGGCCGCCCGTGGGAAGACATCGCGCTGTACGCGATCCAGCCGCACGCGGCCGGCGGGTTCGACGGCGTGCGCCGCCGGCTGCCGCAGCTCGCGCATCTCGGCGTGACCGCGCTCGAACTGCTCGCGTCGCCGCACGACAGCCTGCCGTTCGCGCCGCTCGCGATCGACGGCGGCCCCGACGCGCTGAAGGCGCTGATCGACGACGCGCACGGCTACGGTCTCGCGGTGCTGCTCGAACTCGACTACGCGCGGTTCGGCAGCGGCACGGATGCGTTGCGCCATTACGCCGCGCCGTTCTTTCACTCCCGAGACGATCCGCTGCAGGCGCCGCCGCTCGCGCTCGACCATCCGGAAGTGTGCGATTTCTTCTGCGACAACGCGCTGTACTGGCTCGACGAATACCGCTGCGACGGCCTGCGGCTGCGCGAGGCGGACCGCATCGGCATCACGTGGCTGCGCGAGATCGCGGACCGCGTGCGCGCAGCGGTGCCGGCCGACCGGCTGATCCACCTGGTGCTCGGCAGCGAGCGGCATCCGGCGCATCTTGCCGACACGCATTTCGACGCGCAATGGAACGGCTGCGGTGAACGCGCGCTGCACCGGCTGACGGGCCGCGACGCGTCCGGTCATGAAGGCATCTCGTCGCATCAGTCTATCCATACGCTCGCGCGGGCGCTGACGGCCGCCGGCGCCGCGTTCCAGCCGGCGGCGCCGAGCGACGGCGGCCCGGCGGATACGGCACTGCCGCTGACGTCGCTCGTGCTGTCGGACGGCGCATGGCGCGACAGCGGGCAGGATCGCGAAGCGGGCCTCGCCGCGCTCGCGCTGTCGCTGCTGACGCCGCAGATTCCGCTGATCTTCGACGAAACCGCGCGCGATCTCGAACGCGCGCATTTCGTGCAGTCGGCGCTCGCGGTGCGCGCGAAGCTGATCGCGCCGCGCCTGGCCGATTGCCGGCCGCAGGATGCGCACACGCTGCGCACGGGCAGCACCGGCGAGGCCGATGCGCTGCTCGCGTCGTGGCGGCTTGCCGACGGCGAGACGCTCAGCATCGCGCTGAACCTGTCGCCGGATGCGGTGCCGTTCGACGCGCCGGCGGGGATGGTGGTGTTCGAGACGCCGGGCCGCGCGCGCGACCGGGTCGACGCGGGCGAACTGCCGCCGTATTCGCTCGTCGCGTGGCTGACGGGCGACGTCAACCAGTATGCGCTGACGCACGATGCGCGCCGGATCGACGACGGCGCATGGCGCGGGGTGCTTGCCTGAGTGTCCGGGTTCCGCCGCGCGCGAACCCGCTACCAGAAGCCGCGGATGCCCGCGATGCCGTGCGCGCCGTGGCGGCGCGCGTCGGCGAGCTGGTCGCGGGTCATCCCGCCCAGCGCATAGACGGGCACCGCGACCTGTGCGGCCCATTCCGCGAAGCGGGCCCAGCCGAGCGCCGGCGCGCCGGGGTGGCTGAGCGTCGGCAGCACCGGCGACAGCGTGACGAAATCCACGCCGATGCGCTCGGCGTGCTTCAGGTCGTCGAGCGTATGGCACGCGGCGGACACGAACCGCGCGGGCGGCAGCGGCCGCCGCGCGGCCGCACGCAGCGCGGCGCCGTCGAGGTGCCGGCCGGCGCCGCCGAGTTGCGTCAGCGTCTGCGCATCGATCCTGCCGTTGAGCACCAGCCGCGCGCCGCTCGCTTCGCAGCGCGCCAGCGCGTCGGCCGCGAGCCGCGCGAACGCCGCCGCATCGAACGACTTCACGCGCAGTTGCACCAGCGTCTCGCCGCGCGCGAGCACGGCCGACAGCCGGTCGAGGAACGCGCGGCAGTCCGCATCCGACGCGGAGGCCGGTTCCGGCGTGATCACGCAGCAGGGCGGCAGCGGCGTGCTCATCGCGCGACGCGCCGGCGGCCGGGGCGGCAGCGGCGGCCGGGGCGGCAGGCGCGCGCCGTCATTCGTCGGCTTCCTTCGCGACCTTCGGATACACGCGCACGAGCACGATGCGCGGCCCGTTCATCTTCTTCACGACGACGTCGAAGCGGTCGAACGACACCCGCTGGCCTTCGCTCGGCAGGTCGTTCAGCGCCTGGATCACGAGGCCGCCGACGGATTCCGCGCGCCCCTCGTCGATGTCGATGCCGAGCGCCTGCTCGAGCGACACGACGGGCAGGCTGCCCTTGCCCATCAGCGTGCCGTCGTCGAGGCGGGCCCAGTCCGAGTCGCCCTGGCGGAACTCGTCGTGGATCTGGCCGACGAGCGCGCCGAGCAGGTTGTCGAGCGTCAGGAAGCCGATCGGCTTCTCGCCCTTCTTGCCGACCAGCGCGAAATGCGGCGCGCCCTTGCGGAAGCGGCGGAACAGGTCCAGCGCCGGCGTATCCGGCTTCACGTACTGCACCGGCCGCACGTAGTCGGACAGGTCGTCGAGCGCCGCGCCCGCGTGGCGCGCGAGCAGCAGGTCCTTCAGGTGGATCAGCCCGCTCACCTGTTCGCGCGACGCGTCCTCGAACAGCGGATAGCGGCTGAACCGGTGCCGCGCGACGATCTCCATGTTGTCCGGCAGCGGGATGTCGCGGCGCAGGCCGATCATCTCGTGGGCCGGCCGCATCAGGTCGGACACGGTCATCGACGAGAAGTCGAGCGAATGCGCGAGCGTGTTCCACTCGTCGTTGCTGTACGCGCCGCGGGCCGGCTGCGACGGGTTGCCGGCGGCGCTGCGGCGGCTGCGCAGGATCAGCTTCAGCTCGTCGGTCGAGTAGTGCGCGTCGCCGCCGTGGTCGGCCGACAGGCCCGCGAGCTTCAGCACCGCGTTCGCGCTGGTGTTGAGCACCCAGATCGCCGGGTACATCGCCCAGTAAAACGCGTAGAGCGGCAGCGCGACCCACAGGCCGACCTTCTCGGCCTGGCGGATCGCCATCGATTTCGGCGCGAGCTCGCCGACGACGATGTGCAGGAACGAGATCAGCGAGAACGCGAACGCCAGCGAGATCAGGTGCACGAGCTGCTCCGACTGCACGCCGATCAGGTCGAGCAGCGGGCCGATCAGTTGCGCGAACGCAGGCTCGCCGATCCAGCCGAGGCCGAGCGATGCGAGCGTGATGCCGAGCTGGCACGCGGACAGATACGCATCGAGACGCCCGTGCACGACGCCGAGGATGCGGCCGCGCAGGCCGTGCTTGCGGGCAAGTGTCTTGACGCGCGTCGCGCGCAGCTTGACGAGGCCGAATTCGGCCGCGACGAAAAAGCCGTTGAGGGCTACCAGGAACAACGCGCCGATCAGCGCGAAGATCTGAACCAAGGATTCGCTCCGGAAATGTCAGGCCCGTCAGTATAGGGCCGGAAAGGCAAACGTAATATTGGGCGTCGCTGCTGGCTTACACGGGCGCCTCGCACGGGAGGTCGAGCGCGAGGGTGACCGTCGCGCCGTCGGCGAACCGGTCGTGCGTGAACGTGCCGCCGTGCGCGAGCGCGACGCGCTGCGCGAGCGCGAGCACCCATGCGACGCGCTTCGCGTCGCGCTCGCGCAGCATCTCGCGGCGCGCGAAGGTCTCGAACACGTGCGGGCGGGCCGGATCGGCGAGCGCCGCGGCATCCACGCCGCAGGCCACGTGCGCGACGAGCCGCGCGCCGTCGCGCGCGCACGAGAACGCCACGCGGCCGCCGGCGGAGCTGGCCTCGATGGCGGCGATCAGCATGGTCCAGAGCGCCTGCGCGAGTCGTTCGCGGTCGGCGGTGAGCGACGGCGCGCCGTCGAGGGTCGCCACGTCGAGCGTCACCTGCCGTGCGTCGGCAAGCGCGAAGCGGGCGAGGGCGAGCACGTCGTCGAGCAGCGGGCGCAGCGCGAACGGCTGCGGCGCGAGCGCGAGCGTGCGCGTCTCGGCGCGCGGCGCGTCGAGCGCGTCGTCGATCAGCTTCACCTGCTGGTCGATGCCGGTGCGGATGCCGGCGAGCGCGCGCTGCAGGCCTGGATCGGCGTTGGCCAGCTGGCGCTCCAGCACATACGCCCAGCTGTGCATCGCGTTGAGCGGGCTGCGCAGGTCGTGCGACGCGGTCGACAGCGCCTGGTCGCGGAGGAACAGCGCCGCCTGCGCGGCATAGTGCGCTGCGCGTTCGCGCAGCAGGTCGGCGGGGTCGGGCGTCAAGGGGCGGGCCTGTCGGAAGCGGTTGGATGTGAACCGGGAACCGCCATTATAGGGATCGGGCGTGTCACGCCGGCACTGCGTCCTCGTCCTTTTTCTCCACGTCGCCGCGCGGCAGCAGCTGGCACGCGAGCAGGCCGGCGAGCATCAGCGCGCAGCCGACGAGCGCGCGCAGCGTCAGCGTTTCGCCGAGCGCCGCCCAGCCCGCGATCGCGGCGAACACGCCTTCCATGCTGAAGATCACCGCCGCGTGAGCGGGCGCCGCGTCGCGCTGTGCCACCACCTGCAGCGTGTAGCCGACGCCGACCGACAGCAGGCCGCCGTACAGCAGCGTCGGCAGCGCGCCGCGCAGCACCGCGCCGTTGAGCGGCTCGACGGCGAGGCCGACCGCGAGGCACAGCACGCCACAGGTCGCGAACTGCAGGAACGCGAGCACGAGCGGATCGTGGCGTCGCGCGAGGTGGCCGACCGCCATCACGTGCGCGGCGATGATGACCGCGCCGGCCAGTTGGAACCAGTCGCCGTACAGGATCGAGAAGTGCTCGTCGATGCTCAGGAAATACAGCCCGATCGCCGCGAGCAGCGCGCCGAACCACGTGCCGGCGCCGATCCGGTGGCGCGCGAACACGCCCATCAGCGGCACGAGCACGACGTACAGCGAGCTGATGAAGCCGGCGTTCGCGATCCGCGTGTATTGCAGGCCGATCTGCTGCAGCGAGATCGACGCCGCGAGCAGCGCGCCCAGCGCGAGGCCGGGCAGCAGCAGCGCGGGCGCGCGGCGGAGCGCCGCGAGGTGCGTGCGCGACGCCGCGTTGAGCGCCAGCAGCGGCACGAGCACCAGCGCGCCGAGCAGGAACCGCAGCCCCGTGAACAGGAACGGCCCGATCACGTCGAGGCTCAGCCGCTGGGCGACGAAGGCCGATCCCCAGATCGCGGCGGCGCCGAGCATCAGCAGGTTGGCACGGACATGCTTGCGGGCTTCGGGTGTCATCGGAATAGGGCGGAGGCGTGCGGCGGGCGGAACCCGCTAGTTTACGCCGAGATTGCAAGGCTGTCGGCAAATCGCCGCAGCGCGGCCGCCGAGCGGGCGTCGCGCACGCGCGCATAGAGCACGACCTGCGAGTGCGGCAGCGGCGGCAGCCCGAATTTCGCGCCGACGTCGACCAGCGTGCGCGGCGCGACGCGGCGCGCCAGCGGGCAGACCGCGAGCCCCGCGGCGGCGGCCGCCGCGACCGCCGCGACGCCGCCGCCCGTGAAGCGTTCGCGCCACGGCTGCCCCGCGTGGTCGAGCGCGCGCAGCGCGGCGGCCCGCACCCCGCACGGGCCGGCCAGCACCGCGAGCGGCAGCGGCTCGCCCGCGCGCGGCGCCCAGTCCGGGGCCGCGAGCCATGCGAGCGGCTCGGTGAACAGCAGCGTGCCGTCGTCGCGCGGCGGGTCCTCGCCGGGCTCGTGACGCACGATCGCGGCGTCGAGGCGGCGCTCGTCGTACAGCGCGAGCAGGCTGGCGGACGTGCCGAGATGCATCTCGAGCGACAGGCCCGGGTCCTGCCGGTGCAGGGACGTGAGCACGGCCGGCAGGTCCGGCACCGCGACGTGCTCGCTGACGCCGAGCGACAGGCGGCGCGTGCCGGCCGCGATCGCGCCGAGCGCGTCGTCGTGCGCATCCAGCAGCGCGCGGGCCGCGGGCAGGAAGGCCTCGCCGTCGGCCGCCAGCTTCACGACCCGCGGCGTGCGCTCGAGCAGCGGCTTGCCGAGGTGAGCTTCAAGCCGCTTCAGCTTCAGGCTGACGGCCGATTGCGTGGTGCCGAGCGCGTCGGCCGCGCGCGTGAAGCTCGCGAGGTCGGCAACCAGCACGAACGCCCGCACCGCATCCAGGTCGAGGACTTTCATTTCCAACGTAAATAAATGAAATATATATTGATGACTGTTCATTATAGTTCGGCGTCTTTAACCTGACGTGGCGCTTCCATCCCTCAACGTCACCGCCAGGAGAACCACCATGCCATTCACCCGTATCGCATTGCGCGAAGGCAAGCCGGCCGAATACCGCGCGGCGCTCGTCGACGGCGTGCACCGCGCGCTGATGCGCACCTTCAACGTGCCCGAGGACGACATCTTCATGGTCGTGACCGAGCATGCGAACGAGAACTTCGTGTTCGGCCGCCATTACCTCGACATCGAGCGCAGCGACGATCTCGTGATGATCCAGATCACCGCGAACAACACGCGCACGCTCGAGCAGAAGCAGGCGCTGTACCGGACGATCGTCGACAACCTCGCGCAGCGGCCCGGCGTGCGGCCGCAGGACGTATTCATCGGCCTCGTCGAGGTGCTGAAGGAGGACTGGTCGTTCGGCAACGGCATCGCGCAATACGTCGTTTGACCTGCGGCATCGCGGCGGGACCGGATCGTCGTCCGCGCCCGTTCGTGCCGTGTACTATGGAAGCTGCTTCACGGACGACGCCGGCGCACGATGCGCCGGCGGTTTTTCATGTGCAGGAGCCTCCATGTCGCGGGTGCTGGAAGTCGTGTTGTCCTTGTCGCTGGAAAGCTGGCCGGTGAAGGCCGCAAGCCGCGTCCGCGGCGGATCGCGCGACTTCGGCGCGGAGCTGGTGCGCGCGTGGCGAATCTGCCCGCAAGTGCGGATGCGTCGCGGCCACGAGCGCGTGACGATCGAGCCGTGCCGGATCGACGAGGCCGAGCCGGACGCCGGCGGGCGCTGGTGCACGTGGGTCGAGTCGACGGCGCACGGGCCGCGGGTCGTCGCGTCGCGCACGAGGCCGTTCGCGCCGGGCGTCGTCGAGCGCGAGGTGTTCGACGCGGAGCACGCGGGGATTGCCGTCGCCGCGCAGTGCGCCGACGCGCGGCCGGCAGATGCGGAAGCGGAAGCGGATGCGGAGAATGACGCCCAGCCGGGCGCCGCAGACGACGGCGCGACGGCCACCGCCGTCGACGAAGCGGCGCGCGCTGCCGCGTCCGGGGCCGGCCCGCTGCGGCTCGTCAGCGAACGCCGTCGCGGGCGATGGGCCGACGACAGCGGCGTGGTGGTCGAGATGACGCTCGACGACGTGACGCTGCACGGCGCCGACGACGGCGGCGCGCCGCCGCGCCGCCACGTCGAGTTGCGCCTCGCGGCGCCCGACTGGGATACGCCGGACGCGCGCGCCGCCGCGCTGCAAGCGCTGTTCGCCGCCGCGCGCGAGCTGAGCGGCGCGTGGCCCGCGTTCGTCCAGCTGACGAGCGTGATCGACCGCACCTGCGCCGGCGAGCCGGCGATCGCCGGGCCGGTCAAGGCGCAATCGGTCGACCTGACCGGCCTGCGTACGCAGCGCGCGGCGCTGTTCGCGCTGTCCGGCGACATCGCCGCGCAGTGGCTCGGCAACGAAGGCGGCGTGCTCGACCACGAGGATCCCGAGTTCGTTCACCAGATGCGCGTCGCGCTGCGCCGCCTGCGCACGCTGATGCGCTTCTTCCCGCGCTATGCGAACGAAGGCTGGAAAGACGCGTTCGGGGCGGACCTGCGCTGGCTCGCCGCGCTGCTCGGCACGGTGCGCGACTGGGACGTGTTCTCGACGGAAACCCTGCCCGCGCTGATCGCGGCCGACGGCGACGGCGCCGAATGGACGGGCACCCTCGACGCGGCGCGTGCGCAGTGCGCGGCGGCGCGCGTCGAGCTGCGCCAGGGGCTGCATTCGGCGCGGTACGCGCGGCTCACGCTCGGCTGGCTCGAATGGCTGAGCGCGTTCGTGCTGCCGTCCGCCGACGGCGACGATGCGCCGTCATTGAAGCGGCACGTGACCAAGCGCGTGCGCCGGCTGTTCGGCCACCTGTACGGCGCGCCGTCGCTCGCGACGCTCGACGCCGCCGCGCGCCACCAGGTGCGGATCGACGCGAAGCGGCTGCGCTACGCGCTGGAATTCTTCGCGTCGCTGGCCTCGCACCGCACGCGCACCAAGACGGTCAAGACGCTCGCGCGCGTGCAGGGCGTGCTGGGCGAGGCGAACGACACGGTGGTCGCGCTGCATCGTCTCGAGCAACTCGCGGCGCCGCCGTATCAGACCGGCTTCGTGCGCGGCTACGGCGCGGCGCTCGAACGGCGCGCGGTGCAGGACGCAGAAGCGCTGCTCGCCAGCCTGCGTCCGCCGAAGCTCGACGGCCGGGCGCGCTGAGCGGCGCGCGCCCGCGTCCCTATTCGCGTTCCTATAATGGCCGCCCGTATTCTTCCGACAGACCGATGACCGACGCGTCGCCTCCTTCTTCCTCCGCCGAACCGCTCGAACTGGGCGGCGAGCTGTGGCTGCGCGCGGGCGCGCAGATGCTCGGCGGCTCGACGCGCATCGCGCTGCTGGCGGCGATCGGCGAGACCGGCTCGATCACGCGCGCCGCGAAGGCGGTCGGCATCAGCTACAAGGGCGCGTGGGAAGCGATCGACACGATGAACAACCTCGCCGGCGAGCCGCTCGTGCTGCGCGCCACCGGCGGCAAGGGCGGCGGCGGCACGACGCTGACGCCGCGCGCGGCGTCGCTGATCGCCGCGTTCCGGACGATCGAGCGCGAGCATCGCCGCTTCATCGATGCCGCGAGCGCGGCGGTGTCCGGCTTCGACGTCGACTGGGCACTGATCGGGAGAATCGGCATGAAAACCAGCGCGCGCAATCAGCTGTTCGGGAAGATTGCGTCGATCCGGCGCGGCGCCGTCAACGACGAAGTGACGCTGACGCTGCCCGGCGGCCAGACGATCGTCGCGGTCGTCACGCATGAAAGCACCGAGGCGCTCGGCCTGCAGGTCGGCGCCGACGCCTGTGCGCTCGTCAAGGCGTCGTGGGTCATGCTCGCGGCCGACGACGGCGCGCCGGTCAGGGTGTCGGCGCGCAACCAGCTGCATGGCGCCGTCGAGACCGTGAAGGGCGGCGCGGTGAACAGCGAGGTGACGCTCGCGCTCGACGGCGGCGGGACGCTGACCTCGGTCGTGACGAACGACAGCGTCGACGCGCTGCGGCTCGCCGCCGGGCGGCGGGCGATCGCGCTGTTCAAGGCGTCGAGCGTGATTCTTGCAGTGACGGGCTGAGGCCCGCGCCCGTTACACGCGTCTGTTACACGTGTGTCGTTACACGACGCGCGTCGGCCACGCGGCGTGCGCGCTCGCTGTCCGCACGCGCCCGTCGCTCAGTTGCACGACCTGGTCGCCGAACGCGGCGACGTCGTCCGGATCGTGCGTGATCAGCACCATTGGAATATCGAGCCGCGCCTGCAGCTCGGCGAGCTCGTGGCGCATCCGCTGGCGCATCGCGCCGTCGAGCGCCGCGAACGGTTCGTCGAGCAACAGGATGCGCGGCTGCGCGATCAGCGCGCGTGCGAGCGCGACACGCTGCTTCTGGCCGCCGGACAACTGCGCCGGATACTGGCTCGCGAGCGCTTCCAGCTCGAACGCGCGCAGCCAGTACGCGACTTCCGGCGGCAGCGCTTTCGCGCGCGGATTGCGCAGCCCGGGCGTCAGCCCGAACGCGATGTTCTGGCGCACGTTCAGGTGCGGAAACAGCGCGTAGTCCTGGAACAGGTACGCGACCCGGCGCGCGCGGGTTGGGACGTCGATGCCGCGCGCGGCGTCGAACAGCGGCTCGCCGTCCAGCGCGATCGTGCCGGCGTCGGGCGTCAGCAGCCCCGCGATCGCCTGCAGCGTCAGGCTCTTGCCCGCGCCGGACGGCCCGAACAGCACGACGCGCTGCGACGTTGCCGCGAACGACACGTCGAGCGCGAAGCGGCGCTCGGGGCTCGCGTACGTCTTGCGGATAGCCACGGCGAGGCTCATGCAAGCCTCCGTCGCGCACGCGTAGCCGTTCGAGCGCCCGTCGCGCGCGGCGCCGTACTGCGATGCGGATGCGGCGTGCGTGTCATGTCGGTTCGCTCCGGGCCGCGCGCGCGGGCACGAGCCGGCCCGCCGCGAGCAGCACGACCACGCACGTGATCGACGTCACCAGCACGAGCAGGTTGGCGGTGCCGTCGTCGCCTGCCTGCACGGCCGCATAGACGGCGACCGACAGCGTCTGCGTGCGGCCGGGCAGGTTGCCCGCGATCATCAGCGTCGCGCCGAATTCGCCGAGCGCGCGCGCGAACGCGAGCAGCGCGCCCGCGAGGATGCCGCGCGCGGCGAGCGGCAGCGTCACGCGGAAGAACACCGCGGCTTCGCCGAGGCCGAGCGTGCGCGCGGCGCGCTCGAGCTGCGGATCGACGCCTTCGAACGCCGCGCGCGCGGACTTCAGGATCAGCGGGAACGCGACGACCATCGATGCGATCACCGCGCCTTGCCACGTGAACACGAGCCGGATGCCGGCCGAGTCGAGCCATGCGCCGAACACGCCGCGCCGTCCGAGCAGCACGAGCAGGTAATAGCCGAGCACCGTCGGCGGCAGCACGAGCGGCAGCGTCAGCAGCGAGTCGACCACGTCGCGCGCGGGCGAGCGCCAGCGCGCCAGCGCGAACGCGGCGGCGACGCCGAGCACGATGTCGAGCGCGGTTGCCCAGCCGGCCACCTTCAGAGACAGCAGCAGCGGAATCCACGCGTCCTGCATCATGCGGCGCTCACTTGCCCGCGGGCTTGAAGCCGAACGTCGCGAGCACCGCCTGACCTTGCGGCGACGTGACGAAATCGACGAACGACTGCGCCTGCGCGGCATGCCGGCTGTCCTTCACCACCGCGATCGGGTAGGTGATCGCGGTCTGGGTCGGCACCGTCAGCGCGACCTTCACGCGGCCGGGCATGACCGCCGCGTCGGTGCCGAACACGAAACCGGCGTCGACCTCGCCGCGCGCGACGTAATCGAGGCTCTGGCGCACGTTGGCCGCCAGCACGCCCTTCGCGCTGATCGCGTCCCAGACGCCCGCCGCGCGCAGCGCGCCTTCCGTGTAGCGGCCGACCGGCACCGACGCCGGGTCGCCGTACGCGATGCGTTTCACGCCGGGCGCGGCCAGGTCGCGCAGCGACGCCGGCGCGGCGGTGCGGCTGTCGGCCGGCACGATCAGCACGAGCGAGTTCGCGGCGAAATCGCGCCGCGTGCCGGGCGCGATCACCTTCTCGTCCGCCGCGCGGTCCATCGCCTTCTGGTCGGCGGACGCGAACACGTCGGCCGGCGCGCCCTTGACGATCTGCTGCATCAGCACGTCCGATGCGCCGAAGTTGAACAGCACCTTGGTGTCCGGATGCTGCTTCTCGTACGCGTCGCCGACGGCCTTGAACGCGTTCGTCAGGCTGGCGGCTGCCGACACGACCAGTTCGTCGGCGGCGCAGGCGGGCGCGTTGAACGCGATGCCGCCGGCGAGCGCGGCGAGCGGCAGCAGGCGAATCAGGGTGCGACGGAGCGGGCGGACGGGTGAGCGCATGGCGAATCTGGTTCGGATGACGGAAACCGTAATCGTAATATAGGGCGGGTTATAACGCTCGGCATAATGCACATGCGGCGGACGGCATGGTCATGTTGCGGAAGCGGGAAGCGGGAAGCGGGCCCGGCGGCGCGAGCGGCGCAGCCGGCTGCGGCGACGTGTCGCGGGTTACGCGTGCAGCGCGCCGGGCAGTGAGTCGGTGCGCTGCAGCGACGACGGCTGCGACGCGGGGCGGTAGTTCGGATTGGCCTTCCAGCGCGCGCGCACGAACGGCCGCTCGTGGCCGGACAGGTGCAGCGCGACCTGGGTCACCCAGCGATGCGACGGCACGGTGACGCCGTGCAGCGCGACGGTGACCAGCACGAAGCTCGCGATGACGGCCGGCGCCGACCAGCGGTGCGGCTCGGCGCGCCACGAAGCGGCGATGAAGACCAGCGCGGCGAGCGCGCCGACGATGCAGCCCGTGACCGACTCGGACGGCGAATGTGCGGCGAGCGCGACGCGCGACACGCCGACCGCGACGCCTGCCGCCAGCCCGAGCGCGATGCCGAGCAGCCGCAGCGGCGCGCGCGCGCGGATCAGCGCCAGGAAGATCGCTACCGGATAGACCGACGTGGAGAGCATCGCGTGGCCGCTGAAGCCGGTGAAGTCCCATGTGCGGATGCCGATGCCCCAGCCGAGGAACGCGATCTTCGTGAGGGCGACGACGCCGATCGCGCACGCGAGCACCGCGAGCCATCCGGCGGCGCGCTGCCACGAATAGCCGAGTGCGAGCCAGACGGCGATCGTGATGGCGAGCGGCAGCGTCAGGCCGGCACCGCCGAACGCGGTGATCGAGATCCACAGGTGAGACGGCAGGTCGAACATCGGGAAAGGAGAGCGAGCAGAGGCGGGACGAATGCTTAATTAACGCGTGAGCCGGGGAGAGCGACTACAACGGATACAAGCGGCGAAACACCAGTATAGCGTCGCGCCTGATCGAGGCCCGTTTTTCGCCGGTCGATGGAACTACCGCGGCGCAGGAAAAATCTCATGAACAGTGTTATGGTGCATTGCACAAACTTGAACGATGCGCTCCTGCGTCGTGCCCTTTTTTCTGAATGCGAGCTCGATCGATGACCAAAAGTCTGACGAAGATGTGGCTGGGCGGCATAAAACGCATGCTGTCTCCGGCTGCGCAGCGCGCTGCGCGCGATGCGCAGCGGATCGCACGTGAAACGCTGGAGGCCGCCGCGGCGCCCATTGCGGCCGAGCTGTCGCCGGTGCGCGAGTCGCGCGTGCGTCCGCGCGCGGCGGCATGGGCAACCGGCGAGTGGACGCGCGGCGAACATCCGATGGCGCCCGCGATCGGGCGTCTCGTCCGGCAGCTCGCGTACGCGCTGTACGTGCCGCCCGGCCGCCGGCGCGACGGCATGCCGCTCGTCGTGATGCTGCACGGCTGCACGCAGACCGCCGACGGATTCGCGCAGGGCACCCGGATGAACCTGCTGGCCGACCGGTACGGATTCGCGGTGCTGTATCCGGAGCAATCGCCGCGCGCGCATTCGCACGGCTGCTGGCACTGGTACGAGGACACCGAACGCGCGGGCCGCGGCGAGGCCCACGCGGTCGCGTCCCTCGTCGATGCGCTGGTCGACGCGCGCGGCTTCGACGCGTCGCGCGTCTATGTCGCCGGGCTGTCGGCCGGCGCGGGCCTTGCGTCGCTGCTCGCACTGCATTTCCCGGACCGCTTTGCGGCCATCGCGCTGCATTCCGGGCCGGCGTTCGGCGAAGCGAATTCCGGCATCACCGGCATGGACGTGATGCGGCGCGGCCTGCGCCAGAACCCGGTTGCGGCCGTGGACGCGCTCATCAGCGCGAACGACGCGCATCCCGGCATGCCCGCGCTGATCGTGCACGGCGACGGCGATCACGTGGTATCGCCGAAGAACGCCGATCAGCTTGCGATCCAGTTCCTGCGGCTGAACGGGCTGGCGGACAGCCGCGGCGCATTGCGGGGCGGCGAGCGCGTGGAAACGCGGTCGGCCGGCGCGCAAATCACCGAGGTGCGACGGGAAGGCGTGCCGGTCGTGCGCCTGTGTCACGTCAAGGGGCTCGACCACGCATGGGCGGGCGGCGACGAAGCCGTGCCGTTCCATGCGGCGGTCGGTCCCGACGCGAGCGCGATGATCTGGTCCTTCTTCGACGCCCATCGCCGCACTGTGGCGGCAGAACGACGCACCGTCTGATCGGTGCTGGTCAGATGCTAGGGTTTTCCCTATAATTCGGGAAAACCCTAGTCCAAGACCTTTAGATTTGCGAGATCGATCATGTTCATGCTGAGCCGTCTGTTCCTGATGCTGACCAAGAATGCCGAGCAGGCCGCCAAAGAGCGCGCCGATGCTTACCTCGCCGGCGCTTCCGACCTGTACGACCTCGAGTTCCGCATGCGCAAGCTCGATCGCGAAGCGGCGATGAACCGTCCGTTCTCGATCGGCGCCCGCTAAGCGGCGCGACGCGTGCCGGCGTCGTCGCCGGCATGGAGAACCACGCAGAGAAGGGCGTGTGCGGCTACTGGGCCGCACACGCCCTTTTTGCATCCGCTGCGGCGCGTTGCGTCAGATGACCGTCAGGCGCACCGGCACGTTGTTGCGCGTCGCGTTCGAGTACGGGCACACCTGGTGCGCCTTGTCGACGAGCGCCTGCGCGGCGGCCTTGTCGAGGCCCGGCAGCGATACGCGCAGTTCGACGTCGAGCGCGAACCCGCCCGCGTCGTTCGGGCCGATACCGACTTCGGCCGTGACCTGCGTGTCGGCCGGGATCGCCTGCTTGCTCTGGCCGGCGACGAATTTCATCGCGCTCAGGAAGCACGCCGAATAACCCGCTGCGAACAGCTGCTCGGGATTCGTGCCTTCGGCGCCGGTGCCGCCCAGCTCGCGCGGCGCGGCGAGCTTCACTTCCAGCTTGTTGTCTGCGGATACTGCGCGGCCGTCGCGGCCGCCCGTGCTCGTTGCGCTCGTCTTGTACAGAATGTTCATGGTGCAGCTCCTGTCGGTAGAAGTGAGGAGAGCGGACCGGCGACATGCTGCCGCCGGCCACCCGATCAATATAGAACACAAATGATTAGTGCGCAAATTAATTTCGGCGACACGGTCGGGCTGAGCACGAACATCGTGCGGTCGCTTCGTCAATCGCCGTTGGAGGCCGCCAGCGCGTCGCGCAGCTGCTTCAGATCCGTGCGCAGCCGGACCAGGAATTCCGGCGTCTGCTGCATCGCGCAAAACAGGTCGGCGGGCACCGAGCGCGCCTTTTCCTTGAGCGCGCGGCCGTCCGTTGTCAGCCGCACGTTCACGACGCGCTCGTCGGCCGCGCTGCGCACGCGTTCGACGTAGCCGAGCGCTTCCAGCCGCTTGAGCAGCGGCGTGACCGTGGCCGGATCGAGATCGAGCCGCGCGGCGATGTCCTTGACCGCGATGTCGTCGCGTTCCCACAGCACGAGCATCGCGAGATATTGGGGATAGGTCAGCGACAGCTTGTCGAGCAGCGGCTTGTACGCTTTCGTCATCGCGTGCGAAGTCGAGTAGAGCGCGAAGCACAATTGCTCGTCGAGCGTCTGCGGCAGGGTGGGCGGGCGGTCCATGATGCGGCGTGCGGTGTTGGCGCAAAATATTTGCATGCAAATGATTCTGCGCGCAAATGATTCGCTTGAACAGGGGAGCGAAGCCGGCGACGGATGCGCCGGCCGTGGGGGAGGGTCAGCGGCCCGACGACGGCGTGGCCGGCGCGTTCGGCTCTTGCACGCCGAAGCAGCCGCGATAGGTCGCGTAGAACGAACAATAGACCATCGCGCCGATGATGGCCATCAACACCGGCATCATGAGCTTGAGCGTATCGATGCCCGCGCCGACCGCCTGCAAGACCAGCGACAGGACGAGCGACGTGCCGAGCATGACGCCGAACCACACCAGGCCGTAGACGACGAACGCGCCCCGGTTGCGCCAGCAGCTGACGATGCTGAAGAACATCGCCTTCACGGGCGGGATGTCGTGCCATGCGCTGAGCACGGGCGCGAACCAGAACAGCATCGAGACGGGCACGTAGACCAGCGACGCGACCAGCAGCGAGAGGAGCGTGCCCGGCGGCACCGCGAGCGCGTCCGGGCTCGTGTTCGTGCTTGCGTCGCTCGTTGCGCCGACCATCGCGTTCAACATCGCGCCGCTGTCCACCATCGCCGCTGCCGCGACCACGAGCACCATCGCCGCGACGTAGATCGCGCCGAGCACCAGCAGCCGCTGGGTCGCGACGGCGCCGTACGAATGGAAGCCGTCGACGAGAATCGTCGGCAGCACGTGCTTGCCGGCCACGGTGTCGCGGCACGCGGCCATGAAGCCGACCGCAAGGCCGGGAATGAGCAGCGGCGGCAGCGCCGCGCCGATCACGGGCACCCTCGATACGAGCGCAATGGCCAGCATGTACGTCACGAACAGCGTGATGAATGCCAGCGGGTTCCGGCGGAACAGCCAGATGCCTTGACGGAACCAGACGTAGCCGGTCTTCGCGGGGACTTCGATCAGTTGCATGCGGGTTGGGTCTCGGGAAGCGCGGGCATATGCGCGATACGCTCGCGCAGGATGCGTTCGAAATGGCCGGGATCGTGCGGCTTCAGCATTTCGGCCGCACGGGGCAGGTAGAAGTCATACAGGCGCGACACCCAGAAGCGGTACGCGCCGGCGCGCAGCATGTCGCCCCAGTGGCGGCGCTCCTCGGCCGTGAACGGCCGCACCGTCTGGTACGCGCGCAGCAGCGCGTCCGCGCGTGCGTGGTCGAGCACGCCCGTCGCGAGGTCGACGCACCAGTCGTTGACGGTCACCGCGACGTCGAACAGCCACTTGTCGCAGCCGGCGAAATAGAAGTCGAAGAAGCCGCCGAGCCGCACGTTGTGGCCCGTGCCCGGCGCCGCGTGCGCGAACAGCGCGTTGTCGCGGAACAGGTCGCAGTGGCACGGCCCGCCTGGCAGCGCCGCATAGTCGGCGGACGCGAAGAAGCGCGCCTGATGCGCGAGTTCGCCTTCCAGCAGCGCGAGCTGCCCGGCGGTCACGAACGGCGCGATCGCCGGCACGTTCTCCTGCCACCACGGCAGGCTGCGCAGGTTCGGCTGCGTGCGCGGATAGTCGCGGCCCGCGAGGTGCAGCCGCGCGAGCATCTGCCCGACCTCGATGCAGTGCTCGACGCCCGGCGCCAGCTCGGCCGCGCCGTCGAGCTTCGTGACGATCGCGGCCGGCTTGCCGTGCAGCTCGCCGAACAGCGCGCCGTCGCTGCGCGGGACCGGGTCCGGCACCGGCACGCCGTGGCCGGCCAGGTGGCGCATCAGGTCGAGATAGAACGGCAGTTGTTCGGCCGTGAGCTTCTCGAAGATCGTGAGGACGTATTCGCCGCGGGTTGTCGTCAGGAAGAAGTTGCTGTTCTCGATGCCGGACGGAATGCCGCGGAATGCGACGACGTCGCCCAGTGCGTAGTGGCGCATCCAGTGCGCGAGATCGGAGTCGGAAACAGCGGTGAATACAGCCATGCGAGATGCGTCGAGTCAGGTTGGGCGGGCACGCGTGCCGCGTGCGTCGCGAAAGGGAAGCGGGGAGAGCCCGTGCGCCGCTGCCGGGGCCGGCGCGGCGCGGGCAGAGCGTCAGTAGTGCAGGTTGATCGACGGCAGGCGCGTGATCGGAATGCTCGCGTCGTGCGGCTTCGGCGACGTGTCCGGCGACGCGCTCATCTGGTAGCGGGTGCCGAAGTTCGACTTCACGTCGATCTCGACGGGCTTGCCGCGATCGCGATATTCGGTGACTTCGGTGCCGTTCTTGCTTTTTTCATGGAAGCTCGGCGTGCGGCGGACGTCGGCGAAATCGACCTTCGACGTGACTTCGGCGCCGGGCCGGTTGATCTTCCGGAGATCCGGCAGGCCGGCGGCTTCGTTGGCGTCGGCCTGGGCCTGAGCATCGGCGCTTGGCGTGCCGCCAGCGGCGTATGCGACGCCGGCGACGGCAAACGCGGCGGCAGCGGCGACGAGAATGAGCGGCTTCATTGTGACTCTCCCAATTAACTGCTCAATTTTAGCAAATACTGCGCGTTGTCCGGCTGCCGGCTTGGCGGGGCGCGACCGTCTGCGCGACAAGGTTCCGTGGTAATGTCGGCTGATCAGACGAGGTGATGAACATGAAGAACGATTTGAGCCGCAGACACCGGATGCTGACCCCGGAAAGCCCGCCCGTCGAAGGATTCGACGACCCGATCGCCGCGGTCGCCCGGCTGTCCGCGATCTACGAGGCCAACGCCGGCTTCCTGCGCGATGCCTTCGCGCGCTATCGCCGCCACGAACCGATCACCGAGCGCGTGCGCGCATGCTATCCGTTCGTGCGCGTGCGCACCGAGGTCAACACGCACGTCGATTCGCGCCGCTCGTACGGCTTCGTCGCCGGCCCGGGCGTGTTCGAGACGACGGTGACCCGCCCCGATCTCTTTGCGAACTACTATCGCGAGCAATTGCGGCTGCTTGCGAAGAACCACCAGGTCAAGATCGAGGTCGGCGTGTCGTCGCAGCCGATTCCGATCCACTTCGCGTTCCCCGAAGGCATCCACCTCGAAGGCGAGCTCGATCGCGACAGCCTGCTCGCGATGCGCGACGTGTTCGACACGCCCGACCTGTCGTATCTCGACGACCGCATCGTCAACGGCACGTTCGAGCCGGCGCCGGGCGAGCCCCATCCGCTCGCGCTGTTCACGGCCGCGCGCGTCGACTTCTCGCTGCACCGGCTGCGCCACTACACCGCGACGTTGCCGACGCACTTCCAGAACTACGTGCTCTATACGAACTACCAGTTCTACATCGACGAGTTCGTGAAGCTCGGCCGCACGATGATGACGGAAAGCGACGATCCCGAAGTGCGTGCTTACCGTAGCCAGTACAGCGCGTTCGTCGAGCCGGGCGATGTCGTCACGTACAACGAGAACCTCGGCAGCGAGCCGTCGGAAGGTGCGGCGCCGCCGCGTCTGCCGCAGATGCCCGCCTACCATCTGAAGCGCGCGGACGGCAGCGGAATCACGATGGTCAACATCGGCGTCGGTCCGTCGAACGCGAAGACGATCACCGACCACATCGCGGTGCTGCGTCCGCATGCGTGGGTGATGCTCGGCCACTGCGCGGGCCTGCGCAACACGCAGCGCCTCGGCGACTACGTGCTCGCGCACGGCTATGTGCGCGAGGATCACGTGCTGGACGCCGACCTGCCGCTGTGGGTGCCGATTCCGGCGCTCGCCGAAGTGCAGCTTGCGCTCGAGCGCGCGGTCGCGGACGTCACGCGGCTCGACGGCGCGGAGCTGAAGCGCGTGATGCGGACCGGCACGGTCGCGAGCGTCGACAACCGCAACTGGGAGCTGCGCGATCATCGCGAGCCGGTGCAGCGGCTGTCGCAAAGCCGCGCGATCGCGCTCGACATGGAAAGCGCGACGATCGCCGCGAACGGCTTCCGCTTCCGCGTGCCGTACGGCACGCTGCTGTGCGTGTCCGACAAGCCGCTGCACGGCGAGCTGAAGCTGCCGGGGATGGCTGATCAGTTCTATCGCGCGCAGGTCGACCAGCATCTGCAGATCGGCGTGAAGGCGATGGAGATCCTGCGGACCAACGGGCTCGACAAGCTGCATAGCCGCAAACTGCGCAGCTTTGCGGAAGTGGCGTTCCAGTAACGGTGGGCGCAGCGGCCTTCCGGCCGCGCAAAGACGAAAGACGCTCGCGAACCTAGGTTCGCGAGCGTCCTTTTTGCTGGAGCGCCGGGCGCGCACGGCGCCCGGACGTCAACGGCGGCTCAGCACTCGCCCTTCTTCGCGTGTCCCGGCGGGCAGTGGTAGCCGCCGTGGCCGCGATGGCGCTCGTGATCTTCCCACTCGCGGCGTTCCCAGTAGCGGCGGCCGTCCCAGTAGCGGTCGCCGTGCCAGCCGATCACGACTGCGGGCGCCGGCGCGACCAAGACGGGCGCCGGCGCAACGACGACCGGGGCGGGCGTGCCGATGTTCACGTCGACGTTCACGGCATGGGCGATGCCGGACAGCGAGATGCCGAGACCTGCGAGGGCGGCGGCGAGCAGCGAGCGTTTCATGTTGTTTTCCCGAATGGCGTGGAGATCGCGGCGCGACGAAGCGGATCGCCGGAGGCAGCGGACCTGTTCCGCGCCGCAATGCGCACCGTTGGATCGCAGTGTGCCGTTGCACCGAGGGAAAAGCGAGCGGGTTCTGTTACCGCAGATTGACGGCGCGTCGCCGACGCGGGGCCGGGCGGGATCAGGTGATTTGACAATGGCGCGCGGCAATGCTGCATTTGCTGTAGCGCAGCATGCGGCGAACGGCAGCCGGATTTGACGTTTTCGCGCCGCGCAGCTTCACGCGGCGTTACAAAATGACGCAAATCGCACGCTGCCGGGCGCGGCGTGGCGGGCAACCGCGCAGCGCGTGCCCGGCGAGCTCAGGTGGCGAGGCTCGGGCCGGGCGATTTACAGATAGAACATCCGGTCTTCTTCCGGACGCGGCGGATGCGCTTCCTCGCCTTCCTCTTCGCCGCGGTCCTCGTAGAACGCGAGCACGGCGTCGAGCACCTGGTCGGGATCGTCGATCACCTGCATCAGGTTCATGTCTTCCGCATTGATGAGGCCGTTCGGGATCATCTGGTCGCGGAACCACTGCAGCAGCCCCTGCCAGAACGTGCTGCCGACGAGGATGATCGGCACGAGGCGCGACTTCTTCGTCTGGATCAGCGTGAGCACTTCGGACAGCTCGTCGAGCGTGCCGAAGCCGCCCGGCATCACGATCACCGCATCGGAGTTCTTCACGAACGTGACCTTGCGCGTGAAGAAGTGGCGGAAGCGCAGCGAGATGTCCTGGTAGTGGTTGCCGGCCTGCTCATGCGGCAGCTCGATGTTGAGGCCGACCGACGGCGCCTTGCCGGCGTGCGCGCCCTTGTTCGCCGCTTCCATGATGCCGGGGCCGCCGCCCGAGATCACCGCGAAGCCGGCGTCGGACAGCTTGCGCGCGATCTGCACCGCGAGCTTGTAGTGCGGCGTATCGGGCTTGAGACGGGCAGAACCGTAGATGCTGACGGCCGGGCGGATCTCCGACAGGTACTCGGTCGCCTCGATAAACTCTGCCATAATCGTGAACATCTGCCACGATGCGCGCGCCTTCTTGGCGGTCGCGCGTTCTTGATCTGCGAGCGAACGCAGACTCGGAATCACTTTTCTCTTGTTCATAATGCCTGAAGAACGAAATCTGGAAGGTAAGACCCTGCTATTGGTTGACGGTTCGAGCTATCTGTATCGGGCTTACCATGCGATGCCTGATTTGCGTGGCCCTGGCGGGGAGCCGACCGGAGCGCTCTACGGAATCATCAACATGCTGCGCCGTATGCGCAAGGAAGTCAGTGCAGAGTATAGCGCTTGCGTGTTCGATGCAAAGGGCAAGACGTTCCGCGATGACCTCTATGCCGACTATAAGGCAAACCGTCCGTCGATGCCGCCCGATCTCGCATTGCAGGTCGAGCCGATCCACGCGGCGGTGCGCGCGCTCGGCTGGCCGCTGCTGATGGTCGACGGGGTCGAGGCCGACGACGTGATCGGCACGCTCGCGCGCGAAGCCGAGCGGCACGGGATGAAGGTGGTCGTGTCGACGGGCGACAAGGATCTCGCGCAGCTCGTCACCGACGGCGTCACGCTCGTCAACACGATGACCAACGAGATACTCGACCGCGACGGCGTGATCGCGAAGTTCGGCGTGCCGCCGGAGCGGATCATCGACTACCTGGCGCTGATCGGCGACACCGTCGACAACGTGCCGGGCGTCGAGAAGTGCGGGCCGAAGACGGCCGTGAAGTGGCTGACGCAATACGACAGCCTCGACGGCGTGATCGAGCACGCGGGCGAGATCAAGGGCGTCGTCGGCGACAACCTGCGCCGCGCGCTCGACTTCCTGCCGCTCGGCCGCAAGCTCGTGACCGTCGAGACCGCCTGCGATCTCGCGCCGCATCTCGAATCGATCGAGGCGACGCTCGCGACCGACGGCGAGGCGCGCGACCTGCTGCGCGACATCTTCGCGCGCTATGGTTTCAAGACGTGGCTGCGCGAGATCGACAGCGCGCTCGAGGAAAGCGGCAGTGCCGACGCGCCGGACGGCGAGCCGGCGCCGGTCGTGACGGCTGGCGCCGTCCGCGAATACGACACGATCCAGACCTGGGCGCAGTTCGACGCATGGTTCGCGAAGATCGACGCGGCCGCGCTGACCGCGTTCGACACCGAGACGACGTCGCTCGACCCGATGACTGCGCGGCTCGTCGGCCTGTCGTTCTCGGTCGAGCCCGGCAAGGCCGCCTACCTGCCGGTCGCGCACCGCGGCCCCGACCTGCCCGAGCAGTTGCCGCTCGACGAGGTGCTTGCGCGCCTGAAGCCGTGGCTCGAATCGGCCGATCGCAAGAAGGTCGGCCAGCACCTGAAGTACGACGCGCAGGTGCTCGCGAACTACGGGATCGAACTGAACGGCATCGAGCACGACACGCTGCTCGAATCGTACGTGCTCGAATCGCACCGCACGCACGACATGGACAGCCTCGCGCTGCGTCATCTGGGCGTCAAGACGATCAAGTATGAAGACGTCGCAGGCAAGGGCGCGAAGCAGATCGGCTTCGACGAAGTGGCGCTCGCGCAGGCCGCCGAATACGCGGCCGAAGACGCGGACATCACGCTGCAGCTGCATCACGCGCTGTACCCGCAGGTCGCGCGCGAACCGGGCCTCGAGCGCGTGTACCGCGAGATCGAGATGCCGGTGTCGATCGTGCTGCGCAAGATGGAGCGCACGGGCGTGCTGATCGACGACGCGCGCCTGCAGGCGCAGAGCACCGAAATTGCGACGCGTCTCGTCGAGCTCGAGGCGCAGGCGTACGAACTGGCCGGCGGCGAATTCAATCTCGGTTCGCCGAAGCAGATCGGCCAGATCTTCTTCGAGAAGCTGCAGCTGCCGGTCGTGAAGAAGACGCCGAGCGGCGCGCCGTCGACCGATGAAGAGGTGCTGCAGAAGCTCGCGGAGGATTATCCGCTGCCGAAGCTGCTGCTCGAGCATCGCGGGCTGTCGAAGCTGAAGTCGACCTATACCGACAAGCTGCCGCGGATGGTCAACCCGGAAACGGGGCGCGTGCACACGAATTATGCGCAGGCGGTCGCGGTCACGGGCCGCCTCGCGTCGAACGATCCCAATCTTCAGAACATTCCGGTGCGCACCGCCGAAGGCCGGCGGATTCGCGAGGCGTTCATCGCGTCGCCCGGCCACCAGATCGTGTCGGCCGATTATTCGCAGATCGAACTGCGGATCATGGCGCACATCTCGGGCGACGCGTCGCTGCTGCGCGCGTTCTCGAACGGCGAGGACATCCACCGCGCGACCGCGGCCGAAGTGTTCGGCGTGACGCCGCTCGAAGTGACGGCCGACCAGCGCCGGATCGCGAAGGTGATCAACTTCGGGCTCATCTACGGGATGAGCGCGTTCGGGCTCGCGTCGAACCTCGGCATCACGCGCGACGCGGCGAAGCTGTACATCGACCGGTATTTCGCGCGCTACCCGGGCGTCGCGCAATACATGGAGGACACGCGCGCGATCGCGAAGGAGAAGGGCTACGTCGAAACCGTTTTCGGCCGCCGTCTGTGGCTGCCGGAGATCAACGGCGGCAACGGCCCGCGCCGCCAGGCGGCCGAGCGCGCCGCGATCAACGCACCGATGCAGGGCACCGCGGCCGACCTGATCAAGCTGTCGATGATCGCGGTGGACGACTGGCTCACGCGCGACGGCCTCGCGTCGCGGATGATCATGCAGGTGCACGACGAACTGGTGCTCGAGGTGCCCGAGGCCGAGCTGCCGCGCGTGCGCGAGAAACTGCCGGAAATGATGTGCGGCGTCGCGAAGCTGAAGGTGCCGCTCGTCGCCGAGGTCGGCGCCGGCGCGAACTGGGAAGAGGCCCACTGACCTGCGCCGCTACGCGCCCCCTGTGACCTGCGACATATTGTTGCAGAGGCGTCACTTCTTGAAACTGTTTGCTTGTGGTCAATGCGCAAGCTCCCGGACAATGCATGTCAGGCATCGCCTGACGGCGAAGCGCGACGCGCTTCGCGCGCCGGGAGCGGGCGCGTGGATGTGGTTCGAACTGCACATCAATGATGTTCGAACTGGTTCGCCACGGAGTCGCGCGGCCGCGATCGGTATCGCGCGGGCGCGGCCGGTTTTGAACAGCAAGGGGGAATCAGATGCATCGGATCATCATCGTAGGCGGGGGCGCGGGCGGCCTGGAACTGGCGACGCGGCTCGGCGATCGGTATGGCGCGCGCGGCAACCGTCCCGCGCAGGCGCTCGTCACGCTCGTCGATCGTTATCCGACGCACATCTGGAAGCCGCTGCTGCATGAGGTGGCGGCCGGCAGCATGGATCCCTTCACGCAGGAGCTCGAATATGCGGCGCAGGCGCGCTGGCACGGCTTCGAGTTCCAGCAGGGCGAGCTGGTCGGCCTCGATCGCGCGACGAAGCGGATCACGCTGTCGCCCGTCAACGACAGCGACGGCGCGGAGCTGCTGCCGCAGCGCACGCTCGACTATGACACCCTCGTGATCGCGATCGGCAGCACGACGCACTTCTTCGGCGTGCAGGGTGCGCAGGAGAATGCGATCGCGCTCGACACCGTCGCGGAGGCCGAGCGGTTCCGCAAGCGGCTGATCGCCGCGTGCATGCGCGCCGAGCACCAGGCACCGGCTGAGCCCGCACCGGGCGCGGCCGCCGAGCCGCGCATCCAGGTGGCGATCGTCGGCGGCGGCGCGACCGGCGTCGAGCTGTCGGCGGAGCTGCGCAATACCGCGCAGGTGCTGTCCGCGTACGGCCTGCACAAGCTCGACCCGCGGCACGACGTCGGCATCGTGCTGATCGAATCCGGTCCGCGGATTCTCCCGGCGCTGCAGGAGCGCGTGTCGACCGCGACGGCCGAGCTGCTCGAAAAGCTCGGCGTGCGGCTGATGCTGAGCGAGCGCGTGACCGAAGTCG
Organism: Burkholderia ubonensis; assembly: GCF_001718695.1. Taxonomy (NCBI): domain Bacteria; kingdom Pseudomonadati; phylum Pseudomonadota; class Betaproteobacteria; order Burkholderiales; family Burkholderiaceae; genus Burkholderia; species Burkholderia ubonensis. The sequence goes on from NZ_CP013422.1 coordinate 544,308, forward strand.
CGCCGGGCGTCGTGCGCACTGCGAGCGGCAAGTCGGTGCGCGCCGACCTGACCGTCTGGGCGGCCGGCATCAAGGCGCCGGCCGTGCTGGCGCGGCTCGACGGCCTGCAGGTCAACAAGCTCGGCCAGCTGGACGTGCGCCGCACGCTGCAGACCGCCAATGACGACAACGTGTTCGCGCTCGGCGATTGCGCCGCATGCGCGTGGCCCGGCAACGAACGCAACGTGCCGCCGCGCGCGCAGGCCGCGCACCAGCAGGCGAGCTTCCTGCTCAAGGCGATCGGGTGCAAGCTGGAGGGGCGGCCGCTGCCCGAGTTTACCTATCGCGACTTCGGCTCGCTCGTGTCGCTCGGCCACTTCAGCGCGGTGGGCAACCTGATGGGCGGGCTGATCGGCGGCAACATGCTCATCGAAGGGCTGTTCGCGCGCTTCATGTACATGTCGCTGTACCGGCTGCACATCGCGGCGCTGCACGGCTATCCGCGGATGATGCTCGATACCGTTGCGCACTGGCTGCGGCGCACGACGCTGCCGCGCGTCAAGCTGCACTGACGACGGCGTGATGCGGTCCTGGCGGGCGGGGAATGCGCGACGAGCGGATTTCCCGCCCGTCGCCGTTTTGGGGCGTACGCGCGCAACCGGCTTCAGTCGTTTCGGCGACGCGTGCCGAGTGCGTCGAGTCTGATCGGGCGATGCGTCGATTGTACGCGGCGAAATGGATTCTTGCGTTCGGACAGTTGACGTGACAACGGATTATTGGGCATCGTGTGCGGGTTTCCGCTAGCGGCCGTGTGCCAACCACCGCAGCGCCCGCGTCGCGGGCCGGCGCGATGCCCCGTCATGTCGAAGCCGTCGTCGGCGTGATGGCGGCGCTCAATCGAGGAGTGCATTCATGTTGAAACCCGAAGTCGACAGCCTGGTTCCCCACGTTCCGTTTTCGCGCCGCAAGTTCATGCAGGCTACGCTCGGCGGCACCTTCGCGGCGGCGGTGCTGCCCGTGTCGGCGCAGACGATCACGACCGACAGCGCCGGGCTGGACGCCGGCACCATCGAGATTCGTTCGGGCGACGCGAGCGTGCCGGCTTATCGCGCGCAGCCGGCGGACAAGACCAACCTGCCCGTGGTGATCGTGATTCACGAGATCTTCGGCGTGCATGCGCACATCGCCGACATCTGCCGCCGTTTCGCGAAGCTCGGCTATCTGGCGATCGCGCCCGACCTGTTCGCGCGGCAGGGCGATGCGTCGAAGTATCCGACGATCAAGGAACTCGTCGACCACGTCGTCAGCAAGGTGCCGGACCGGCAGGTGACCGAGGATCTCGATGCGACGCTCGCGTGGGCGGGCAAGAACGGCGGCGACCTGGCGCGCGTCGGCGTGACGGGGTTCTGCTGGGGCGGCCGTCAGGCGTGGTTGTATGCGGAGCACAATCCGGGCGTGCGCGCGGCGATCGCGTGGTACGGGTTCGTCGAAGGCAAGACCGACGAGATGACGCCGTTCAATCCGGTCGATCATGCGTCGATGCTCAAGGTGCCCGTGCTCGGCCTGTATGGAGAGAAGGACGCGAACATCACGCAGGCATCGCTCGCGGACATGCGTGCGCAGATCCAGAAAAGCGACTCGAAGCTCGCGCGCGAGTCGGAGATCGTCGTGTATCCCGATGCGGGACACGCGTTCTTCGCGGATTACCGGCCGAGCTATGTGAAGGCCGATGCCGAGGACGGCTGGAAGCGCGCGATCGCGTGGTTCCACAAGTATGGCGTGATGTAAACGGAACGCGGCGGCCGAGGCCGCCGTGTCGTCGACGTGCGTCCGTCGGATGGCTTACGGATTCGGGCCGGTCGCGATCGGTCGCGACGGATCGGCGCACCATTCGCTCCACGAGCCGGGGTAGAGCGACGCGCCGTGCAGGCCCGCGATTTCCATTGCGAGCGCGTTGTGGCAGGCGGTCACGCCCGAGCCGCATTGCAGGATCGCGAGGTTCGGCTCGGTGCCGGCCAGCAGCGCGGAAAACGTCTCGCGCAGTTCGTGGCCGGTCTTGAAGCGGCCGTCCGCGGCCAGGTTGTCCTTGAAGAAGCGGTTGCGCGCGCCCGGGATGTGGCCGCCGACCGGATCGATCGTTTCGTTCTCGCCGCGATAGCGGTCCGCCGCGCGCGCATCGATCACGACGCGCGCATGCGACGTCAGGTTAGCGAGCACGGCCTGCGCATCGACCGTCGATTCGAGCGGCGCCTGCGCGCGGAAGTCGCCGCGCGACGGATGCGGCGTTTCGGGCGTCAGCGGCTGGCCGGCCGCTTGCCATGCCTGCAGCCCGCCGTCGAGGACGGCAACCGAATCGTGGCCGAGCCAGCGCAGCAGCCACCACAGGCGCGCCGCATAGGAGCCGCCCTGCGCATCGTAGGCGACGACCTGCTGGCCTTGCTTGAGCCCCCGGTCGACGAGCGTGGCGACGAGCGCGTCGCGCGTCGGCAGCGGGTGGCGGCCGTTGGTGCCGGTCTTCCGGCCGGACAGGTCGCGATCGAGATGCAGGTACTGCGCGCCGGGGATGTGTCCGGCTGCATACGCGGCTTCGCCCGCGCCGGTATCGGCGAGATCGAAGCGGCAATCGAACAGCGCGACGCTGGCGGGCGCGGCAGCGAGGCGTTCGGCGAGATTGGCCGCGGAGATGAGCGTGGTGTAATGGGTATGTGGCATGACGGCTCCTGATTGAGCAAACGGCCTGATGTTCTAAGTCTAAACAAAAAAAGACGGGTCGCAGCCCGTCTTTTCGTCATGCATCTTGATGCTTGAACATGCGGCGTCAGATGTCGCCCAGTTGGCGGCGCAGGAACTCGTGGAAGTGCTGCATGCCGTCTTCCATCGGGCTCTGGTACGGGCCGACCTGCGATTCGCCGCGCTCCATCAGCGCGCGGCGGCCGGCATCCATGCGCATCGCGATCTCGTCGTCCTCGATCGCCGTCTCCATGTATGCCGCGCGTTCCGCCTCGACGAACTCGCGCTCGAACAGCGCGATTTCCTCGGGATAATAGAACTCGACGATGTTGGTCGTCTTCTGCGGCCCGCGCGGAATCAGCCACGACACGACGAGCACGTGCGGATACCACTCGATCATCAGACCCGGGTAGTAGACCATCCAGATCGCGCCGAACTCCGGCGGCACGCCGTTGCGGAACTTCAGCACCTGCTCGTGCCACTTCTTGTACGTCGCGCTGCCCGGCTTCGCGAGCGCGTTGTGCACGCCGACCGTCTGCACGCTGTACCAGTCGCCGAACTCCCACTTCAGGTCGTCGCACGACACGAAGCTGCCGAGGCCGGGGTGGAACGGGACGACGTGGTAATCCTCGAGGTAGACCTCGATGAAGGTCTTCCAGTTATAGTCGCACTCGTGGACTTCGACGTGATCGAACTGGTACTCCGAGAAATCGAAGTGGTGTTTCGTGCCGAGGTTCGCGAGATCGCGCGCGACGTTGCGGCCTTCCGCCTCGAACAGCAGCCCCTGCCAGTTCTGCAGCGGCGACTTGCCGAGGTTCAGGCAAGGCTTGTCGGGGAAGTGCGGTGCGCCGAGCAGCTGGCCTTCCAGGTCGTACGTCCAGCGGTGCAGCGGGCACACGATGTTCTGCGCGTGGCCGCGTCCGTTCAGCATGATCGCCTGCCGGTGACGGCACACGTTCGACAGCAGTTCGACCTGGTTCGCCGGGTTGCGGACCAGCACGCGGCCTTCCTTCTCGGACGGCAGCGCAAAATAATCCCCCGCCTCGGGCACCATCAAATCGTGCCCGACGTAGCGAGGTCCTTTCTTGAAGAGTGTTTCGATTTCGCGCGCTAGCAGCGCCTCATCGAAGTATGCAGTGACTGGAAGCTGGCTGTGGGCCGACTTCAACTGAAGCGCATCGCTCAGATTGGACATTCCCACTCCCGGTGATAGCGTGAAAGCAGTGAACAACCCAACCATCGAAAAATCGATTTAGGGAAACGGAGAATTATACCCGGTTCCCTCGGCAAGGCCAGTATTAAGTGCCTGATTTGTGTCAATTTTTTGTCGGGCGGCCATCCGGAAGGGCACAATTTGCACCAAAGGTGGGGCCGGAGCGCACGCCGGACGCACCAAGTCGGCAGGTCGGAAAATTCTCTTTTGCCGTAGAATGTCCGACTTGTTTTGAAATTTGACACTTTGTCCATGGCGAAAACCGCATCCCCAGGCGCCACGCCGCCCGGCAATGGCACCGAGCCGTTGCCGGACAATTACGAGATGGCGCTCGCGGAGCTCGAGACGCTGGTTGCCCGGATGGAAGGCGGCGCGTTGAGCCTCGAGGATTCGCTCGCGGCCTATCGCCGTGGGGCCGCACTTGTTGCGTTTTGCCAACAGCAGCTCGAAAAAGTAGAGCAGCAGGTGCGCGTGCTTGACGGCGCGACCCTGAAGCCGCTTTCGGCCGGAGCGGCCGCCACGGACGGCGAAGACGACGATCTATGACATTCGAACAATGGATGCGGTCTGTGCTTGACCGTGTCGAGGATGCACTCGGCCACTACCTGCCGGCCGAAACTGTGGTGCCCGCACAACTCCACGAAGCGATGCGCTACGCGGTCCTCGGGGGCGGCAAGCGCGTGCGTCCGCTGCTGTGCCATGCGGCGGGCGAGCTGACCGGCGCCACCGAGGCGGCGCGCAATGCGGCGGCGGCGGCGCTGGAGATGATCCACGTCTATTCGCTCGTGCACGACGACATGCCGTGCATGGACGACGACGCGCTGCGGCGCGGCAAGCCGACCGTGCACGTGCAGTACGACGAGCCGACCGCGCTGCTGGTCGGCGACGCGCTGCAGTCGCAGGCGTTCGTCGCGCTGACGGACGCCGACGCGCTGGCGCCGGCGCAGCAGGCCGCGCTCGTGCGCGAGCTGGCGCTGGCGAGCGGCTCGATCGGCATGGCCGGCGGGCAGGCGATCGACCTGGCGAGCGTCGGCATGAAGCTCACGCGCGAGCAGCTCGAGACGATGCACCGGATGAAGACGGGCGCGCTGCTGCGCGCCGCCGTGCGGATGGGCGCGCTCGCGGGCGAGACCCCGTCCGCGGACGCGATGGCCGCGCTCGACGTCTACGCCGGCGCGGTCGGCCTGGCGTTCCAGGTCGTCGACGACATCCTCGACGTGACGACCGATTCGGCGACGCTCGGCAAGACGGCCGGCAAGGACGCCGCGAACGACAAGCCGACCTACGTGTCGATTCTCGGCCTCGATGCGTCGCGCGAGCTGGCCGCGCAGCTGCGCGCCGACGCGCACGCCGCGCTGCAACCTTTCGGCGCGCGCGCGCAGCGTCTCGCCGAACTTGCCGACCTGGTGGTGAACCGGGTCAGCTGACGCGAAAGCCCGCCGCCGCGCACACGCTACGGTGCGTGCAAAAGAATGCGGGCGCGTTTGATTTCCTACAATGGAACGACGATGTACGACTTGCTGAAAACTATCGACGATCCGGCCGACTTGCGCCGTCTCGATCGCCGCCAACTTCAACCGCTCGCCGACGAGCTGCGCGCGTTCGTCCTCGACAGCGTGTCGAAGACGGGCGGCCATCTGTCGTCCAACCTCGGGACGGTCGAGCTGACGATCGCGTTGCACTACGTGTTCAACACGCCGAACGACCGCATCGTCTGGGACGTGGGTCACCAGACCTATCCGCACAAGATCCTGACGGGCCGCCGCGACCAGATGCATTCGCTGCGCCAGCTCGACGGCATCTCGGGCTTCCCGCGCCGCTCGGAATCGGAATACGACACGTTCGGCACCGCGCACTCGAGCACGTCGATCTCCGCCGCGCTGGGCATGGCGATCGGCAGCCAGCTGAACGGCGACGACCGCTTCTCGATCGCGGTGATCGGCGACGGCGCGATGACCGCCGGCATGGCGTTCGAGGCGATGAACAACGCCGGCGTGAGCGAGGACGCGAAGCTGCTCGTGATCCTCAACGACAACGACATGTCGATCTCGCCGCCGGTCGGCGCGCTGAACCGCCATCTCGCCCGCCTGATGTCGGGCCGCTTCTATGCGGCCGCGCGCGCGGGCGTCGAGCGCGTGCTGAGCGTCGCGCCGCCGGTGCTCGAGCTCGCGCGCAAGCTCGAGGAGCACGCGAAGGGCATGGTCGTGCCCGCGACGCTGTTCGAGGAGTTCGGCTTCAACTACATCGGGCCGATCGACGGCCACGATCTCGATTCGCTGATCCCGACGCTGCAGAACATCAAGGAACTGCGCGGTCCGCAATTCCTGCACGTCGTGACCAAGAAGGGGCAGGGCTACAAGCTTGCCGAGGCTGATCCGGTGCTGTACCACGGCCCGGGCAAGTTCAATCCGGCCGAAGGCATCAAGCCGTCGGCGACGCCCGCGAAGAAGACCTATACGCAAGTGTTCGGTGAATGGCTGTGCGACGAGGCGGAACGCGATTCGCGCGTCGTCGGCATCACGCCCGCGATGCGCGAAGGCTCGGGCATGGTCGAGTTCGAGAAGCGCTTCAAGGATCGCTACTATGACGTCGGCATCGCCGAGCAGCATGCGGTGACGTTCGCGGGCGGCCTCGCGACCGAAGGGCTGAAGCCCGTCGTTGCGATCTACTCGACGTTCCTGCAGCGCGCGTACGACCAGCTGATCCACGACGTCGCGCTGCAGAACCTGCCGGTCGTGTTCGCAATCGACCGTTCGGGCCTCGTCGGCGCGGACGGCGCGACGCACGCGGGTGCATACGACCTCGCGTTCATGCGCTGCATCCCGAACATGACGGTCATGGTGCCGTCCGACGAGAACGAATGCCGCCAGATGCTGCACACCGCGCTGCAGCAGCCGAACCCGACCGCGGTGCGCTATCCGCGCGGCGCGGGCACGGGCGTCGCGACGGTGAAGGAATTCACCGAGATCCCGCTGGGCAAGGGCGAAGTGCGCCGCCGCACGTCGCAGCCGCAAGGCAAGCGAATCGCGATCCTCGCGTTCGGCACGATGGTCGCGCCGTCGCTCGCCGCGGCTGAGGAGCTCGACGCGACCGTCGCGAACATGCGCTTCGTGAAGCCGGTCGACGCTGTGCTCGTGCGCGAGCTGGCCGAGACGCACGACGCGCTCGTCACGATCGAGGAAGGCTGCGTGATGGGCGGCGCGGGTTCTGCGTGCGTGGAAGCCCTGATGGAGAGTGGGGTTATCCGACCCGTACTACAATTGGGCCTCCCTGACCGCTTCATCGATCACGGTGACCACGCGAAGCTGTTGTCGCAATGCGGCCTCGACGGCGCGGGCATCGCGAAATCGATTCGTGAACGCTTCCTCAGCCCGGTAGCCGATCTCGCCGGCGAGGCGAAGCGCGTCGCATAAACTGGCGCAACCGGTCTTCACTGATGCGACAAACATGGGCCTGCGGGCCCATGTTGCTTTTGTGCTGCCGCATGACGCGGCGTGCGCGTCGTCGGACGCGCGGACAACAAGGATTGAACAAGATGAACCAGATGAATCCCGCCTTCGTGATGCCCGACGTGCAGAGCACGGTGGATACCCGCCAGATTCCGATTCAGCGCGTGGGCGTGAAGGCGGTCCGGCATCCGTTGACGGTGCGCACGGAAAGTGGCGACATTCAGCCCTCCGTCGGTCTCTGGAATCTCGACGTCCATCTGCCGGCCGACCAGAAGGGCACGCACATGTCGCGTTTCGTCGCGTTGCTGGAAGAGCATCGCGCGCCGCTGACGACCGGCTTGTTCCGCGATGCTCGCGTCGATGCTGGAGAAGCTCGAAGCCGAGGCGGGCCGCATCGAGGTGACGTTCCCGTACTTCGTGAACAAGACCGCACCCGTGTCGGGCGTGCAGAGCCTGCTGGACTACGAAGTGACGCTCGCGGGCGAAAGCCGCGGCGGTGTGCGACCCGGCTGTTCCTGAAGGTGCTGGTGCCGGTCACGAGCCTGTGCCCGTGCTCGAAGAAGATCTCGCAGTACGGCGCGCACAATCAGCGCTCGCACGTGACGATCGATGCCGAACTCGCGGCCGACGTGCCGGTCGAGGCGCTGATCCGGATGGCCGAGGAAGAGGCGTCGTGCGAACTGTGGGGACTGCTGAAGCGTCCGGACGAGAAGTTCGTCACCGAGCGCGCGTACGAGAACCCGAAATTCGTCGAGGACCTGGTGCGCGACGTCGCGCAGCGGCTCGATGCCGACGAGCGCATCGTGGCCTACGTGCTCGAAGCCGAGAACTTCGAGTCGATCCACAATCACAGCGCGTATGCGCTGATCGAGCGGGACAAGCGGCTGGCCGCATAACACGCCGTTTCGCGCCGTTTCGTTCGCTCAGGCAGAAAGAGAAAGGCCGCTCAGTTCGAGCGGCCTTTCGTTTGTGCGGGCAGCGTGCGCGACGCGGGTCGGCGCGCTCAGCGCGCGAGCGACGCGAGATCCCAGCGCGGCTTCACGGTGAACGCATAGTCGGCGTTCGCCTGCTCGGGCCAGCGCGCGAGCCGCAGCGCGCCCGCGAGCGCGATCATCGCGCCGTTGTCGGTGCACAGCGCGAGATCCGGGTAGTGCACGTCGAAGCCGCGCTTCGCGGCGGCGGCCGACAGCGCGGCGCGCAGTTGCCGGTTCGCGCCGACGCCGCCCGCGACCACGAGACGCTTGAGCTTCGTCTTCTTGAGGGCCGCGAGCGACTTCGCGACGAGCACGTCGACGGCCGCGTCGACGAAACCGCGCGCGAGGTCCGCCTTCGCGCGCTCGAGTGCGTCGCCGGTCAGTTTCGCGGCCTCGAACTTCTTCATCTGCGTCAGCACGGCGGTCTTCAGGCCGCTGAAGCTGAAGTCGAGATCGCCGGAGTGCAGCATCGGGCGCGGCAGCACGACGGCGCCCGGCGTGCCGGTTTCCGCGAGCTTCGACACTTCCGGGCCGCCCGGGTAGCCGAGGCCGATCAGCTTCGCGGTCTTGTCGAACGCTTCGCCGGCGGCGTCGTCGAGTGTCTCGCCGAGCGTTTCGTACACGCCGACGTCGGTCACGCGCATCAGTTGCGTATGGCCGCCCGACACGAGCAGCGCGACGAACGGAAACGGCGGCGGCTCCGCGACGAGCAGCGGCGACAGCAGGTGGCCTTCGAGATGATGGATGCCGACGGTCGGCTTGTTCCACGCGAGCGCGAGCGCGTTCGCGATGCTCGCGCCGACGAGCAGCGCGCCGGCCAGCCCCGGGCCTTGCGTGAAGGCGATCGCATCGATGTCTTCGCGCCGCGTGCCGCTTTGTGCGATGACTTCCTCGAGCAGCGGCAGCGCGCGGCGGATGTGGTCGCGCGATGCGAGTTCGGGCACGACGCCGCCGTAGTCGCGGTGCATCGCGATCTGCGAATGGAGGGCGTGCGCCAGCAGCCCGCGCTGCGTGTCGTAGAGCGCGAGGCCGGTTTCGTCACAGGAGCTTTCGATGCCGAGAACGAGCATGGTATGGGTCAGGGCGCGCCGTGTCGCGAGACGTCGCCGGAATGTCAACGTAACCAAAAAGTATAGCAGGCGCACGCTTCCTGCCGCTGGCCGCGGCGCGGGCCAGGCCGGGTACAATCCGCGCCATGGAAACTTTTGACATTGCCGTGATCGGCGCGGGCGCCGCCGGCATGATGAGCGCGGCGGTGGCCGGGCAGCTCGGCCGCCGCGTCGTGCTGGTCGACCACGCGCCGCGACTCGCCGAGAAAATCCGCATCTCGGGCGGCGGCCGCTGCAACTTCACGAACCTGTACGCGGGCCCCGACAATTACTTGTCGGCCAATCCCCATTTTTCCCGCTCGGCGCTCGCGCGCTATACGCCGCGCGATTTCCTCGGGCTGCTCAAGCGCCATCGGGTGACCTGGCACGAAAAGCACAAGGGCCAGCTGTTCTGCGACCACGGCAGCGACGCGATCATCGACGTGCTGAAGCGCGAGTGCGACGCCGGCGGCATCGCATGGCGCCGGCCGGTCGTCGTCGACGCGGTGCGCCATGCGCCGGCCGACGGCTTCACGCTGGACACAGCGGGCCCGATCGCGGCGCGCGCGCTGATCATCGCCACCGGCGGCCTGTCGATCCCGAAGATCGGTGCGACCGACTTCGGCTACCGGATCGCGAAGCAGTTCGGCCACAAGCTCGTCGATACGCGGCCCGCACTCGTGCCGCTCACCTTCGCGCAGCACGACTGGGCGCCGTTCGCCGCGCTGTCCGGCGTGTCGCTCGAGGTGCGCGTGTCGACCGGCGAGCGCAAGCGCGGCGGCGAATTCGTCGAGGATCTGCTGCTGACGCACCGTGGGCTGTCCGGGCCCGGCATCCTGCAGATTTCGAGCTACTGGCAGCCCGGCGAGCCGATACGCGTCGACCTGCTGCCGCAGCGCGACGTCGTCGCCGATCTGCTCGAGGCCAAGCGCGCGTCGAAGCGCCAGGTCGGCTCGCTGCTCGCGGAGTGGGTGCCGTCGCGCCTCGCGCACGCGTGGCTCGACACGCATCGGGTGGCCGCCGACATGCGGCTCGCCGATCTGCCGGACAAGGCGCTGCGGCAGGTCGGGGAGGCGCTCGGCGGCTGGACGCTGACGCCGAACGGCACCGAGGGCTACAAGAAGGCCGAGGTGACGCGGGGCGGCGTGGATACCCGCGAGCTGTCGTCGGCGACGCTGATGAGCGCGCGGGTGCCCGGCCTGTTCTTCGTCGGCGAAGCGGTGGACGTGACCGGCTGGCTGGGCGGCTACAACTTCCAGTGGGCCTGGGCGTCGGGGACGGCCGCGGGAGAAGCCGCGGCGGAGTTCAGCCGCGCCGCGTGACGTGCGGCGCAGCGCCGCGCGCGGCGGGGCCCGGCCCTTATCCCTCGCGAGGTCGCTCTGCTATACTCGTGAATCTTCCCTGCAAACTTTTTTACGTGTCGGGTCATGACGATCATTCGCGTTAAAGAAAACGAGCCGTTTGAAGTTGCCATGCGTCGCTTCAAGCGCACGATCGAAAAGAACGGTCTGCTGACCGAACTTCGTGCGCGCGAGTTCTACGAGAAGCCGACGGCCGAGCGCAAACGCAAGAAGGCTGCAGCAGTGAAGCGTCACTACAAGCGCATCCGCAGCCAGATGCTGCCGAAGAAGCTGTACTGAATGATGTCGCGCCGCGCGGTTCGCTGAGCGGCGCACCGGCGGTTCCGTCGCGAGTCGCCGATGCCGGATTCGAGCAACCCGCTTGAGACAGTGTCCCAAGCGGGTTTTTGTGTTGACGTCCGTCAATGGGCGTCGAATTCACGTTTCCATTCCCGGGTGAAAGATGAGTTTGAAAGACCAGATCAGCGAAGACATGAAGGCGGCGATGCGCGCGAAGGAAGCCGAGCGTCTCGCGACGATTCGCCTGCTGTTGGCCGCGATCAAGCAGCGTGAGGTCGACGAGCAGATCACGCTCGACGATGCCGCCGTCACGGCCGTGATCGACAAGATGATCAAGCAGCGCAAGGATTCGATCAGCCAGTTCCAGGCGGCGGGCCGCGACGATCTCGTTGCGAAGGAGCAGGCCGAGCTGACGGTGCTGAGCGGCTACATGCCCGCGCAGCTGTCGGAGGCCGAGGTGGCCGCCGAAGTCCAGGCCGCGGTCGCGCAGACCGGCGCGGCCGGCTCGCAGGACATGGGCAAGGTGATGGGCGTGCTGAAGGGCAAGCTCGCCGGCCGTGCCGACATGACCGCCGTTTCCGCGCTCGTCAAGGCCGCGCTCTCGAAGTAAAGTCCGTGCCCGGCGCGCGCTGACATCGCGCGCGCCGGGTCGCTCCGCATCGTTTTTTTCCGTTCGATCCCACGGTGATTCCGCATTCGTTCCTGCAGGATTTGCTGAACCGCGTCGATATCGTCGACGTGGTGGGCCGGTACGTGCAGCTCAAGAAGGGCGGCGCCAATTTCATGGGGCTGTGCCCGTTCCACAACGAGAAGAGCCCGTCGTTCACCGTCAGTCCGACCAAGCAGTTCTATCACTGCTTCGGCTGCGGCGCCCACGGCACGGCGATCGGCTTCCTGATGGAGCATGCGGGGCTGTCGTTCCCGGAAGCCGTGCAGGAGCTCGCGCAGTCGGTCGGCCTGACCGTGCCCCACGAACCGTCGCCGATGCGCGGCGGTGGAGGCGGCGGCGACTATCCGTCGCAGCCGGAGCCGGCCGTATCGAAATCGGTGGCGACCGCGCTCTCCGACGTGATGGCCGCCGCGTGCGACTACTACCGCAAGCAGCTGCGCGGCGCGCCCGCGGCGATCCAGTATCTGAAGAAGCGGGGGCTGACCGGCGAGGTTGCGGCCCGGTTCGGCCTCGGCTATGCGCCGGACGGCTGGCAGAACCTCGAGGCGGCGTTTCCCGACTATCGGGACGATGCGCTGGTCGAGTCCGGGCTCGTGATCGTCAGCGAGAAGACCGACGCGCAGGGCGTCGCGCGGCGCTACGACCGCTTCCGCGAACGGATCATGTTCCCGATCCGCAACGTGAAGGGGCAGGTGATCGGCTTCGGCGGCCGCGTGCTCGGCAGCGGCGAGCCCAAGTATTTGAATTCGCCCGAAACGCCGCTATTTAACAAGGGCAGCGAGCTGTACGGGCTGTTCGAGGCGCGGCTCGCGATCCGCGAGCGCAAGTATGTGCTCGTCGTCGAAGGCTACATGGACGTCGTCGCGCTCGCGCAGCTCGGCTTCCCGAACGCGGTCGCGACGCTCGGCACCGCATGCACGCCGATCCACGTGCAAAAGCTGATGCGGCAGACCGACACGGTGATCTTCAGCTTCGACGGCGACGCGGCCGGGCGCCGCGCGGCGCGGCGGGCGCTCGAGGCATGCCTGCCGCACGCGGCGGACAACCGGACGATCCGGTTCCTTTTTCTGCCGACCGAGCACGACCCGGACAGCTACGTGCGTGAATTCGGCGCGGACGCGTTTTCCGAGCAGGTCGAGCGGGCGATGCCGCTGTCGCAGTTCCTGCTGAACGAGGCGATCGCCGGCAAGGCGCTCGACCAGCCGGAGGGCCGCGCGAAGGCGCTGTTCGATGCGAAGCCGCTGCTGCAGGCGCTGCCCGCGAATGCGTTGCGCGCGCAGATCATGCACATGTTCGCGGACCGGCTGGACATTCCGTTCGAGGAGGTGGCGGGGCTGTCCGACGTCGATACGCGGCTCGCTGCGCCGCCGCGCCAGGCGCCCGCGCGCAGCGATCGGCGCCGCGTGACGGACAACGAGAAGCGCGCGTTGCGCAACCTCGTGATGCATCCGCGCGTTGCCGTGCAGCTCGACGACGAGCAGGTCGCAACGCTGCGGGCGCTGCCGCGGATCGGCGAGCTGTTCGGCGAAGTCGTCGATCATGCGCGTGCGCTGGGTGACGGTGCGGAGTTCAGATTGTTGTCGGATGTGCTGAGGACGTCCTCGAATGCAGCGACTTACGAGGAAATCTTCCGCGAAATTCTGGACTATGATGAAAACGTCCGCGATCTGCTGTTACAGAATCCGGACGACGAGACGGTGCCCGAACGGCAGCGTGAGCAGGAACGGATCGCGGGGGAGGAGCTTCAGGCGGCTGTGCTCAAGATGCGCTACGACGCATGTTGCGACCGGCTTGACCGGCTTTCGCGGCAATCCACCTTCACACCCGAGGAGCGGGCTGAATTGACGGAATTGAACCAGCAGCGGGCCGACATGAAGCGTCGGCTCGGGCTGTAGGCGGCCGGGGCGCCAAGAGAGGGCTCCCCAGCGTGCTATAATATAAGGTTTCCAGCGGTTTGTTTTCTAAGCAGAGGCGAGATTCGCGATGGCAAAGACGACAGGCGGAAAGAAAGCAGCGGGCAAGGGCTCGACGGAGCCGACCAAGAAGGTCACAGCGGCCAAGTCTGCTTCTTCCGCCAGGACGGTGTCTTCCGCCACGACGGCCACGGCAAGAAAAAAAACCGCGGCCGGCACCGCTCAGGCTGCGCCGGCGCAGGCAGCCAGAACACGGGCTGCCGCCAGACCCGACTCCGGGCCGGCCAAGCCGGTGGCGAAGCGGGCAAGTGCGAAAAGCGCAAGGGACGCGGCTGCCGCGGCGGACGAAACGGCAGTACGTAATACTCATGCACCCACGGTTCAACCGGCTGTCGTCCAGCAGCCGCGAGTCGATTTAGCCGGTACGGCGAACTCCATGACGAAAAAGCTGAACGAAGTATCCGTCGATGACGACGCAAATCAGAGCGACGAGCAGCCTGCTGCGGCTGCCGCTGGCAAATCCAAGGTGCGCGATCGCCGCGCCAAGGAGAAGGCGCTGCTGAAGGAAGCGTTCGCGACGAGCACGCCCGGCACGGCCGAGGAGCTCGAAGAGCGTCGCGTGAAGCTGCGCGCGCTCATCAAGCTCGGCAAGGAGCGCGGCTTCCTCACGTATGCCGAAATCAACGACCACCTGCCGGACAACTTCACCGAGACCGAAGCCCTCGAAGGCATCATCGGCACGTTCAACGACATGGGCGTGGCGGTCTACGAGCAGGCGCCGGACGCGGAAACGCTGCTCTTGAACGACAACGCGCCGGCGGCGTCGTCGGACGATGAAGTCGAAGAGGAAGCGGAAGTTGCGCTGTCCACCGTCGATTCCGAATTCGGCCGCACGACCGATCCGGTGCGGATGTACATGCGCGAAATGGGCACGGTCGAGCTGCTCACGCGCGAAGGCGAAATCGAGATCGCGAAGCGGATCGAGGACGGCCTGCGCCACATGGTGATGGCGATTTCCGCGTGCCCGACGACGATCGCCGACATCCTCGCGATGGCCGAGCGCGTCGCGAACGAAGAGAGCCGTATCGACGAGCTCGTCGACGGCCTGCTCGATCCGAATGCGTCGGACACCGACACCGACGGCTTCTCCGCGAAGGCGGCGGAAGAGATCGAGAACGAGGACGACGAAGCCGAAGAGGAAGAGGAAGAAGAGGAAGAGGAGGACGATGACGGCGCCGCGCAGGCGACCGCCAACGCCGCCCAGCTCGAAGCCCTCAAGCGCGCATCGCTCGAGAAGTTCGCGCAGATCAGCGAATGGTTCGACAAGATGCGCCGCGCGTTCGAGAAGGAAGGCTACAAGTCGAAGTCCTACCTGAAGGCGCAGGAAACGATCCAGTCCGAGCTGATGACGATCCGCTTCACCGCGCGCACCGTCGAGCGCCTGTGCGACACGTTGCGTGCGCAAGTGGATGAGGTGCGTCAGGTCGAGCGTCAGATCCTGCACATCGTCGTCGACAAGTGCGGGATGCCGCGTTCGGAATTCATCGCGCGCTTCCCCGGTAGCGAGACGGATCTCGACTGGGCCGAGAAGGTCGCAGCCGAAGGGCATTCGTACAGCGCGGTGCTGTCGCGCAACATCCCGGCGATCCGCGAACAGCAGCAGCGCCTGCTCGACCTGCAGGCGCGCGTCGTGCTGCCGCTGAAGGACCTGAAGGAAACCAACCGCCAGATGGCGGCGGGCGAATTGAAGGCGCGTCAGGCGAAGCGCGAGATGACCGAGGCGAACCTGCGTCTCGTGATCTCGATCGCGAAGAAGTACACGAACCGCGGCCTGCAGTTCCTGGACCTGATCCAGGAAGGCAACATCGGCCTGATGAAGGCGGTGGACAAGTTCGAATACCGTCGCGGCTACAAGTTCTCGACGTATGCGACGTGGTGGATCCGCCAGGCCATCACGCGTTCGATCGCGGACCAGGCGCGCACGATCCGGATTCCGGTTCACATGATCGAGACGATCAACAAGATGAACCGCATCTCGCGGCAGATCCTGCAGGAAACCGGTCTCGAGCCGGATCCGGCAACGCTCGCCGAGAAGATGGAAATGCCGGAAGACAAGATCCGCAAGATCATGAAGATCGCGAAGGAGCCGATCTCGATGGAAACGCCGATCGGTGACGACGACGATTCCCATCTCGGCGACTTCATCGAGGACAACAACACGGTCGCGCCGGCGGATGCCGCGCTGCATGCGAGCATGCGCGATGTCGTGAAGGATGTGCTCGATTCGCTGACGCCGCGCGAGGCGAAGGTGCTGCGGATGCGTTTCGGTATCGAGATGAGCACCGATCACACGCTCGAGGAAGTCGGCAAGCAGTTCGACGTCACGCGTGAGCGGATCCGTCAGATCGAGGCGAAGGCGCTGCGCAAGCTGCGTCACCCGAGCCGTTCCGACAAGCTGAAGTCGTTCCTCGAAGGGAACTGATCTCCAGCGTTTCACTTGCGAACGCCGCCGGCATCCACGCGATGCCGGTGGCGTTTGTCCTCTCCCCGCCGCTTTGTTGTTACAATGCCGGCCCGGCGTCTTCGCCGCAACTGCGCGCCGCACGCCTGGTTTCACATCGGGGCCCCTAGCTCATGCTTGGTTAGAGCAGCGAACTCATAATTCGTTGGTGCCGGGTTCGACTCCCGGGGGGCCCACCAGATTTCCTTTCCGGTCGATGCGTTGCGTTGTTGTGCCGTTAAGCATAAAGTGGCCACTTGGACACGTTATGCTTTATTTTCCGATGGGACGCATTTTGCTTTATCGGGAATCGGTGGTAGCGTGAAAAGCTTTGTGCGCGGTATGCAGCCGCGAATGGGCGTAAAAAAGCCGGCATGCACGCCGGCTTTTTCGCTGTGAAGGGGGGACGGGCGCCTAGCTCACGCCAAGCGCCTCCTTGACCTCCTGGAGCACGTCTATGACGCCGCGGATGCTGCCCAGGACTTCCTTGGGCACTCGAGCATTAAGCTCCCGCAGATTGATGGCCTTGCCGTCGGCGATGATGTCCCGGCATGCCGCCTCGATGACGGTGCGGGCATTGACTACGCTCTGTTCTTTCCGGCGCTGCATATAGTGCCTCCAGCGTTCGGCGAGGACGCGCGCTTCCTTGTTCGCATTCTGGTACAGCAGCCTGGTGTCGACGTCGAGGCGGCGTGATGCCTCCGCTACGCTGATGATGGACGGAAGTCTGCTGAACGTGTGCAATTCGTCGCGAACCTTCTCCCAGTCGATTGAGCGGGCGGTCGCCCGTTTTGTCTCAGCGGGGAACAGCATCGCGAGCTGGTGGACTTCTGCCGTGCGGGGAGTCCAACCGTCTAAATTGCCCGTTAGCAACCGCGGGAGTGGCAATCCGGTCTGTGACGCGATGCGCAAATGTGCTGGTAACGCAGGAGCGCCGCCTTCCTTCAACCAGTGATGCACCGTAGTCTTGCTCAGGCCCAGACGCCGGGCAAAAACTGCTCCCTTTCCGTTGTCGACCTGGGTAACAAGCGTTTGTATTGCGTCAAGCATCCCCTGCCGGACAGGCGGCGCTTCGAATGACGCTTGAGCTTCCAGCATCGCCCCGACCTGAGTCGCCTTCCAGAGCTCCTCCGGAGAAGCAGGCGCAGGCGGCTCTCCATCGCCGAGAAAAGCCCCGCAGTGCGCGCACCAGCCGGGAACGACGTAGGCCGACTTGTGCCGCGCGTCAGCGCGTCCGCAATCCGGACAGATGTGCACCAACTCGACCTTGTGCTGGGCGCATACATTCACTGCACCCACGTCCCATGCCAGGCGGAAATAGGGCGTTTTGCCGCTGCCCCGGTCCTCTGCGAAGCATGCCGGACACCAACGTGAGCACGTCGCGGCCAGGCTGGTTTGAGCAATAACGTCACGCCATGGCAACAGTGTGAGTCTGTCGAGTCGTTCGACGCTCGTAAGAGCTGAGAGCGCGGCAGACCAGTTGCTCGCTGCTTCTCCGACGCCGCCGATGTTCCCCACATGCCATTCATGCTTCGCCGAAAGCTCCCAGCCAACAGTTTTGGCGACTTGCCGGCAAAGCGCTGCCGCCGACACGCTGTGCGACACGGCCAGCCGGCAGAAGTAGCTGAGCAGGCTTTCAACCTCGGGCGTGCCGAGGCCGATGGGTTCGAGAGCGTGCAGTGTCGAGCGTGGATTTGAAATTGTGTAACTCATGCGGCACTCCTTCTGCCAGCTGATGCCTGACGCTGCGGCCGACGCATGATGCGGGTGAGGCCGGGATTGATGGCCTCCTCGCCGTCGAGGATTTCGGTCAATATCCGGTCGCGCTGTGCTTCGGTGAGCAGCGCTCGCCGTAGCGCGTCCTCTGACCAACGCCCGTCGGCTTCGGCCAGCCTGGCTGCTCGAGTGAGCACGCTGCTCAACGTGCCGATGCAGCCCAGCGTGTTCTCGTGGAGCGCTCCTGCGTAACGTGTCAGTTCGCCGCCCCAGAGTTCAGGAAGCATCTTTTCGAATGCCTGGATGCAGGCGAAGAACGCTCGAACATCCTCGGGACGGTCCTGCCGATAGCGTTCGAAATGCAGGACATGCGAGCGTCGGGCGAGTTGGCCGGACAACGACATGAGCCGGTACAGGTCGTAGGAGCCGACCAACACCATCTGCGTGCCGCACTGGTTCACCAATGACTTCAGCGTATCAAGCTGAATCTCCAGCTTGGAACTGCCGCGCGTCTGGTGAATGATGTGAGCGGCTTCGTCAATGACGAGGAACTGGACTTGCCGCTCGCGCAGCCCACGTTCGACGGCCGTTCTCAGCGCCGCGAGGCTGTTGCCACTGGCACCGCGCGGCCGGACCATGCGTCCAGACTGCTGGTCGATACCATAGGCCGCTTTCGGCGAGTCGAGGTCGTCGCCAAGCTGAGCGAGAATCTGCCGATAGAAAAGTCTCCACGAGAACTCGTTCTCACCAGAGGCAGGTGCCTCGACGAAGATGGCCGGAATCGTTCCGGCGTCGGCTTCCATTGCCGCGGAGGCGCGCTCAACTGCCGCCTCGACCATGTATCTGGCCAGCGTGGTCTTGCCGGCGCCAGTCGGGCCGCAAACGAGGAGCGTGCTGTCCTGGCTGCCGGGGTAAATCAAGGTTTCCAGTTCAGACATGACTTGCGCGATGCGCGGGTGTCTGATGCGCTTGCCGAGCAGCATGCTCGCCGAATTCGGAATCGGCGAAAGTGGTGCGGAGTGTTGTTTCATGAATCACCTCAAAACGTGTCAAGGTCGGGAATGTCGTCCCACGCTGCTGCCTCAGGCAGCGATTGGACCGGATTGATTGGTGTCGATGACCTTGTCTCTGCCGGCGATTCGGCAGCGCTAGATGTTTCCTCGGTGAGGCTAAATCGGCGTAGCGGCGTGACGGGAGCAATGCTCGCGAACTGCAAACTGTTGTACAGCGACTTGTTTTCAACCTGGCGCTCGAAGGCAACGGCCAACGCGCCCTCCGGCGTGAAGGTGCGCATGAATTGCTTGAGCCGTTGCGCATCCTGCTCGTCACTGACAGATGTGCGGTAGCGTCGGTCGTATTCCTGCGTCAGAGCTTTCCGTTCATTTTCGGTAAGTTGACCAAGGCCGTTCAGGCTCGGGCAAACAGCCTGAACCCATTGGTCCTTCACGCGTACATAGACGGACGATGCATCCCACGGGTCGTACCGGACCGGGAGCCGTTGACCAGCGACTTGGAACGACTGGAACGCAGGGTTGTGGTAAAGCCTCTCGTTCACTTTTACGCCGCGCTGCGGATGAACTCGACGCAAGCCTTCTCGGTCAACCGGAGGGCATGTGGCAATCAGGAAGTCGCGGTTGAACTGGATGTGCAGGTGTTCCCGCGAACCGCTCTCGCGCAAGCCGCGCAGAAATGCTTCGCGCGGGGACTCGCCCAGAACGGGATGCTGCTCCTGGTCGTAGTATTCCGTAGCCCAATACTCGACCCCGTAATAGAGTGGTTCGAGCGTCCACTCGGCGAGATTCTTGGGCAGATGCGAACCGGAAACCATCCGGACGTGCTTTGTGGCCTTCGTGTTGCCCGCGAGGCCGTGGATGTAGTCGACGTTCAGTCGGCCGAACATACGCTCGAGTACCGCGCCGTGACGGGGGTTGCCGGACGGGCGAAAGCGTAGATGACAACCCATTGCCTTGAGAAAGGACTTGAATGCGTCGGACCGGAAGTCGCTGCCGTTGTCGACGAGGACCAGTTCCGGCAGTCGATTGAATCGCCGGACCATGTCGCGAATCACCATCATCACAGAGTGGTAAGACGGCGGGTCATACGTCAGGAACATGCCCACAATGCGCCGCGTATAGGCGTCCACGGCAAGGGACAACCATGGCCTGCCGAGATTCTTGCCCGTTCGGCTGGAGAGGAGCTCAATGTCCAGCTCCGTGTGGTCGATATGTACGAACTGGAAGGGGCGGCTGCCATTTATCGGTGTGTGATAGTGAAGAGCGTCCACGAACGCATCCTTCTGGTATGCCAGGCGTTTCCCTTCTCGAATCCGGATGTCGTGATTGGTCGCTTGCGACTTGATGTGCTTAATCAAGGTCGGGTACGAAGGCGCCTGCACGTTTTCCTGCGCGCACACCACCACCAGATGTCGATGGCAGGTCTTGTAGTTAATCGCCTTGCTGTTCCGCCAGTGCTCGTCGATGACGCGGTCCATCAGGTCAGTCTGCTCATCACTCAGACGGGCGGTGTGATTTCCGCGCGCACTTATGTGCGGCACCAGAGCGAGAATCTCATGGTCACCATTGGCTCGCGCGATGGCCTGACAGGTGTTCCAGCGACGCAATGTGCGCGCGGAAACCGTCGCCGTTGCCGATTCCGACTGGAGTAGCGTCTGGCGCCGAAGTGCTTCCGCGTACTCGTCTTCCGTATATCGGCTCAGACCGAGGTTGGCAGGCGGTGCTGCCTCGAGGACCCGGATGCGATTTTCGTCATGAGCAGCAAGGAGCCAGTCACGCTGAAGCTCCATGGTCGTATGGTCCTGTCTGTTGCAGACCACGCTCTTTTCGCCGACCAGCGTGATGGTCAGTTCCTGACCTTCGAATTCGAACCGGGTGCCGACGGCGACATGAAGCGCGAAGCGCTCGTAGCCGGGCGGCGTTGCGCGATGCGACTCCGCATACAGGAACTCGCGTAGCGTTGTGTCCCGGTAGATTCGAAATCGCCGGGGATTGCGCAACGACTCGCGGTCAAGGTCTGTCACAACGAGCTGGTCAGCGATAGCCTTGTTCAACTGGTCGGCACTGAGCGCGTACGGCGGCTCCAGCAATTCATAAAAGTGAAGCGCACCATGTTCCTTCAGGCCGGCATCGAGGCGAGCGAGGACATCCTCAGGACACGGTTCTGCCGCCGGGAGATAATAGTCGGCAAGATGCTGCAGATTTTCGATACGGCGCCGGGGAATGGCAGCATCGCTGCGAATCCGATACCGAATACCACGTTCGGCGAGCTGCTCCTCGATTTGCGGCGAACACCAGTTCCCATCGGCATGTCGCTGGTAGCGATAGGGGTACTTCTCGGCCAGCCGGGTCAGCTTTGCCTCGGACTTCCATTCCTCGAGCGTAATGCCGTCCTGGCAAATGACGAGAAAGTCCGGGGTGTGATGAATCGCACGGATTTCACCAGTGGCGTCGTCGAGCAGGGTGAGCTGCAACTTGCACGGCTGCGGATAAAACTCCAGCACATGTTTGTCGTATTCGAAACCGATAGCGGCAGCGAACTCGATGCCGTAGCTCTCTGTGGCGATTTCGCACGCCATCTTCCGGCTTGCCACGTAGGTAATGACATTGCCTCCCCGGGAGGCCACATCGCGCACGGGCGCGTGGATGCGAGCTTCCTGGACCAGCTTGCGGCCCGCGGGTGGCGTGCCCAGATGGTCTAACAGGTCGGTCAGTTGCGCCTTGTTCAGCATTACGTCCTCACAGAAATTGCTTACAAAGGACGTGTAGTGCCCCGGGTATCTGACCAGTCGTATACGACCGATTAAACTGTGCGAGAATTCGCGCTTCCTCGAAAATTAGCGGCCAATTCAAGGTAAAGGTGCAAGGATGGATGAGGTACCGCTCAAGAGAACCGCATCCCAAGCCGACTCGTACGGCTCGTGGGAGGAGACGGCGAAGGAATTGATAGTGGAAGAGATGTCCCGGAAGCGCCTGACCTACAAGGAACTGGCGAGGCGACTGGAACAGTACGGGATTGATGAATCGCCGAACCAGATAAATCGGAAGGTCAACCGGAAGCGATTCTCGGCGGCTTTTCTGCTGGCCTGCCTGGCGGCGATGGAAGTCAAGTCCATTCGGATTATTTAGGGACTGACTGTGAGCGCTCTGAGCGTCTGCCCAGAATCCGTGCGGATTTAACCACCTGAGCCGATTTGCCCGTCGCATGGCACCCTCACTACGTACCCTCTCATAAAAAGGGGACGATGCCGTGGTCCAAAGGGCCATAGCACATTAGGTGCGACATGCTCAGGTCGGCGTTGCGCCGACTTTCAACCTAGCAAATCTGGTGGACACGTTCAAGATTCATTGACGCGCAATGTGCCTCGGGCGCGTCGCCATGACCGCGCATCGCAGCTACGAACACGTCTTGTCCCCAAAAATTGTCGACAAATCCGTGGATAGGTTTTTGATGAGTTTGCTAACTCATTGACGTGGCTGGATTTTCTGGTGATGAGCGCTGGGTGAGCGTCGAGTGGAACATATACACATCCGTCTGTTGATGGCGATGACCTTCACAGATGCCGTCGCGATTCGAACATCGTCCTCGGCGACATCAACCCGGTGCGATATGCACGGGCGAGACGGATACTCCACGTCTCCGGGCGCGGTCACAACGCAGCCCATGTGCTTCGGACACGTCCTCACATGTGAGCAGCAGTCGTTCGCCGACCAAGTCGCCAATGAACGGTTGCTGCTTGACGGAACGCACGCGTAGGTGATGTCACCAGACAACCTGGGAGCCACAGGTGCCATCCAGCGTGAAAGTCTCCCGACCATTGCCTACGTGCCGGGGGATGTCTTGAGAAGCTCGAGGTGCAAGCTAAGCAGCGTAGCTATGCAGAGGTTTGGCCGGTTTCCCGGGATGACGGTCAAAAAAGAGTAATATTTCCACTTAACTTAGGGAAAGCACCAAAAAAAGTTTCCACGCAATTCGCATTTGCAAGAAGAGAATAAACTCCTTGCGGGAGCATCACAGGTAATAGCGCAATCAATATCGTGGTTCAACCTGGGTGGCGTCGCCCACAGTAATGGCGACTCGGTTGAACCCAGTACAAATAATGAGGAACGGGGTGATGACGCAAGGACAAGCAGACGACGCTGAGGATTTGACGACCGACATCGATGTGACGCAACCGAGCGTTCAGGTTATTGCCGACCTGACGATAGGATATGCGGCGATTCAGAATAACGTTCCGGTCATTCGTGAAATTCTGGTCACGAACGATGGGGAGGCGACGCTCTCTGATGTCGAACTGCTCGTCAGATGTGTACCGGCCTTTGCCGAGAGCGCACGTTTCCGCTTCGAAGCATTGGCGCCTGGCGAGAGCCGCCGTCTTGCTCCCGTCGACCTGCGTCCTCACCACCAGTATTTCAGCCAGCTCGACGAATCTGAGCGGGCCATCGTCACGGCATCGTTGCGTGTTCAGGAAAAGGAGCTCGTAACGGCGACGCACAACATCGATGTACTCGCCTACGACCAGTGGGCTGGTACGCGCTCGTTGCCCGAACTGCTGGCCGCGTTTTGCATGCCGAACTCGCGGGTCGTAGACAAGCTGCTCGCTCGAGCATCGGGGTTGCTGCGCCAGACATCGGCCGACCTGTCCATGGACGGGTACCAGTCCAAGAATCGCGAGAGGGTTTGGAAGCAGGTGTCGGCTATCTACAGCACGATAGTCGCAGAGGACATTCAATACTCCAACCCGCCAGCATCGTTCGGAAACGACGGCCAGAAAATCCGGACGCCGGAACGCATTCTGGATGGCAAGATTGCGACCTGCCTGGACCTTGCCATGCTGTTCGCGTCTTGCTTGGAGCAGGCTGGACTGCACCCTGTTGTGCTGTTCAAGGAAGGCCATGCCTGGGTGGGTGTTTGGCTGATTGAGACTAGTTTCCCGACTGCATTGGTTGACGATGTTCAGGCGGTTCGCAAGCGGGTGAAATCTGGCGAGCTCATGGTCTTCGAAACCACTGGCGTAGCAGGTGGACAGAAGCCGTCCCTTCGCTGGGCCTGCACCCGTGGTGAGGAACACCTGAATGACGAAGCCGACTTCGCGTATGCCGTCGATGTCCGGCGCGCACGCGAAGTTCAGATTCGTCCGCTCCCATCCCGGTCATCGCAGGTAGATGTGCAGAATGTCCCGATTGCCAAGGTCGACACGCCCATCATCGAGGACGTACCGCCATTGCCACGACTGGACCCCGTCGTCATCCCCCTCCGCGATGATGTCATGCCGGAAACTCCAGAAGGCCGCCTGGCGAAATGGAAGAGCAAGCTGCTCGACCTGACGCTCCGCAACAAGCTTCTGAATTTCAAGCCGACGAAATCTTCGCTGCGGGTCATCTGCCCCGACCCGAGTGCCCTGGAAGACCGGCTTGCGGACGGAAATGAATTCCGCGTTCGTGCGAAGCCGAAGCTGATGTCCGGTTCGGACGGTCGCGACGCCAATGTGTATGCCGGTCGGAACGGCACGGCCGCAATGGATGACCTCGCAACTGACGCACTCGGCCGGAACGAAATCGTCACGGATGTCGAGGAAGAGGCGCTGGAAGGCCGGCTTCTCGAAATATTCCGGACTGCCAGCACAGGCATGGAGGAAGGCGGTGCCAATACGCTGTTTCTGGCTTTCGGGATGCTGGAATGGCAGGAGAGCAAGGATGCCGAATCCAGCCACCTGGCTCCGATTCTGCTAATCCCCGTCACGCTGACCCGCCAGTCTGTCCGAAGTGGTTTCCGATTAGCCCGTCACGATGACGACGCGCTCGTGAACCCGACGTTGCTGCAAAAGCTGCAGCAGGACTTCAGCCTGAAGCTGCCGTCGTTTGACGTCTTGCCTGCCGATGACCATGGTATCGACGTCAACGGAATTCTGCAGACCTTCCGCCTGCATGTAGCTGAGTTGAAGGGATGGGAGGTCAAGGAACAGGTCCATCTGGGTATCTTCTCGTTCACGAAGTACCTGATGTGGAAGGACCTCCAGGACCGTCAGAAGCAGCTCCAGGAAAACAGCGTTGTTGCCCATCTGATTAACAACCCCGGCAAGGCATTTGCTGACAGCGCAACGGGCTTCGAACCTGGCACCCTGGATGAGAAATTCCGGCCTCAGGACCTGTTCACCCCGTTGCTGTCGGACTCGTCGCAGTTGCGTGCCGTTTGCGTCGCCGCCGAAGGCAAGAATCTAGTCATTGAAGGTCCGCCGGGTACGGGCAAGAGTCAGACCATCTCGAACCTGATTGCGCACCTGTTGGCTACCGGGAAGACCGTGCTGTTTGTCTCGGAGAAAATGGCCGCGCTGGAGGTGGTGCATCGCCGGCTCAGCAGCCTCGGTCTGGGACCGTTTTGTCTCGAGTTGCATTCGTCCAAGGCAAAGAAAGCAGATGTTCTGAAACAGCTCGGCGTCGCGCTCGATGCAGCCGGCACACGCACAGTGAAGGACTGGGAGCGAGAGTCAGAACGGCTACTGACGCTTCGAGCAGACCTCAACGGAGTCGCGCGTGCGCTGCATCACATCCATCCGAACGACCTGACCATTTACGATGCCATCGGAACCAGCCTGCAGTATGCGGAATGTCGACCAGGCGCGATGCCATGGGCCGATGCAGATGTACATGACCGTACTCAACTCGAGACACTGCGCGAGACCTGCCGCCAGATGGGAGCATTGGCTAGCCAGTTGACCAGCTTGCAGAACCACCCTCTGGCGGTCATTCACAGGACTGAGTGGACTCCGACGTGGCAACAGGAGTTTCTCGATGCGGTTTCGGTGTGCGAAGCCCAAATCAGGAAGCTGGACGAGGCCGCGTCAAACCTGCTAAGTCAGCTGGGCCTTCCCGGGATTGCGTTCTCCCTGCATGGATTGAGCAAGTTCGATGTACTGGCCGACGTGCTTTCCGCCGCACCCACTGTGCCGGTCGATGTTGCCCGGTCGGCGCATGACGAGTCCGCTCGCAACCGATTGACCAACTTGCGGCAGCATGGCGTGGCGCGCAATCAAGCGTGGGAACCGCTGAGCAAACACTACGTGGATGACGTTGCCACCCTGAACGCGTCCGAACTGAAGCTGCAATGGGCGGCAGCAACCAATACCTGGTGGCCGAAGAGCCTGTTTGCCCAGCGCGCGGTTACCGGAAAACTGCGTCTGTATCGGCAAGACCAGCGTCGCCCGCAAGGTGGAGATGTGCCTGCTGTCATCACGGCACTGACAGCCGTCAACGCCGAAGACAAGGTCATCGAGGCCATGTCGAACGACGCGATGCAGCTGCTGCATGAAACGTTCGCCGCGTCGAAGACGGACTGGACTGCCGTTGAATCCGCCGAGCGGTGGGCAACATCCTTTGCGGACGCGGTAACGGCGATTGCCGGCAATGACATCGAACTGGCTCAAACGCTTCGCACGAAGCTGCAGCCATTTGTTTCCGACAACCGGAGCATGCTGAAGGCAGACATGTCTCTTGGCTCAAGTCTATTGTCATACCGCGATTGCTATCGAGATTTCGCGGCTCAGCTCCGCCGTGTTGTTGAGCTCGGACACTGCCAGGCCGAACTTGATTTGGACCCGACTGCAGCCGGCGTGACTCCTCGACTGTTGAGCCTGCTTCAGGGATGGCAATCTGCCTCGCGACAATTGCAGCCGTGGTGCCTGTGGCGGAAGTCCCGCGCCAATGCAATTAGCAGCGGATTGCAGGGAATTGTGGACGCACTGGAGGCTGGCGAGGCACCGTTGTCTAGCGTGGCGGTGTTCTTCGAATACAGCTACCAGAGCTGGTGGCTGCGAAAAGCGATTGACCGGGAGCCCGTACTCTGTAACTTCGCGAGTGCCGAGCATGACCGTAAGATTGCCGAGTTCAAGGAGGCCGACGAGCGTTTCCAGAAACTGACCCAACAATATATTGCGGCCAAACTGGCGGGACAGATTCCGGCGGGCGTAGAGGTTGCGCCCGGCGCAGATTCTGAGTTGGGGAAATTGCGACGCGAACTGCAGAAGCAGCGCAAGCACATGCCGATTCGGCAACTGGTGCAAAACCTGCCGAGCTTGATGACTCGGCTAAAGCCATGCCTGTTAATGTCACCCTTGTCGGTCGCTCAGTATCTGGATGCATCGCACGCCCAGTTCGATGTGGTCATCTTCGACGAGGCGTCGCAGATTCCGGTGTGGGATGCCGTTGGCGCAATTGCTCGTGGTAAGCAGTTGGTCTGCGTCGGCGACCCGAAGCAACTGCCGCCGACCAGTTTCTTCTCCCGGTCGGATGACTCGGAGGATGGAGCGGATAGCGACGATGTCCAGGACTTGGAGAGCATCTTGGACGAGTGTCTCAGTATCGGCCTGCCTGAGCTTCGGTTGAATTGGCACTACCGAAGCAAGCATGAAGGGCTGATTACCTTCAGCAATGTCACGTACTACGACAACGAACTGGTCACGTTCCCGTCGCCAGTGACAAACGACCAGAGCGTGTGCTTTGAGCGCGTACAGGGTGTCTACGACCGCGGCGGCTCACGCACCAATCGGGCGGAAGCCGATGCCATCGTCAAGGCGATTGAGCGGCACTATCTGGACTCGGCGAAGCGGCATCTGACGCTTGGCGTAGTGACCTTCAACCAAGCGCAGCAAAGCCTGATTGAGCGGATGCTGGATGAGCGCCGCCGGGCATCTCAGCAACTGGACCAAGCTATTGCGCAGGCGGCGCAGGAGCCGCTGTTCATCAAGAACTTGGAAAACGTCCAAGGTGATGAGCGCGACATCATCTTCTTCTCCATTACCTATGGCCCAGATGCATCGGGCAAGGTCAGTCTCAACTTTGGGCCGTTGAACCTGGAGGGTGGCCATCGGCGTCTTAACGTGGCCGTATCGCGTGCCCGCGTCGGCGTCATGATTTTCAGCACGCTGCTTCCCGAGCAGATTGACCTGTCGCGCGTCCGAGCCGCCGGCGTACGAGACCTGAAGAACTATCTGGAGTTCGCCATTCGAGGCCCACGCGCCTTGGTTGAGCAAAGTATGCCGACTGGACGGGAGCCCGATAGCCCGTTCGAGCGGCAAGTGATTTCCGCCCTTCGTGAGAAAGGTTGGACGGTCCACCCGCAGGTCGGCGTGTCCGGATACCGGATTGATATTGGCGTGGTCGACCCACGTGCGCCGGGTCGCTATCTGCTGGGTGTCGAATGCGATGGTGCCATGTATCACTCCGGCGCTACGGCGCGCGACCGTGACCGCCTCCGACAACATGTCCTGGAGGGGTTGGGCTGGGAACTGTACCGCATCTGGTCTACCGACTGGTGGCTGAATCCGGAAGAGCCGATGCGAAAGCTTGTGGCCAGACTGGAAGAGTTGGTAGCGACGGTGCCCACCGAGGACGAACCGGCGGTTGAACAGCCAGAAGAAGCTGCGCACGAGGAAGAGTCGCATACCTTGTACGCCGGAGCCCAATCGGTCGTGGAGCCGGTTGCTCCTGTCGCGCGGCTTCCCGAATACGAACTGACCAGCCTGGATAAAGGCAATCCAGACCTTTTCTACGAGGGCGGCTCGATGTCGATTTTGGTCAGCCAGCTACTCCAGGTAATTGAGACGGAAGGGCCAGTATCGCAGGCAGTGGTATTCAAGCGCGTAACGCGGGCCTGGGGACTGTCTGTTGATGTCCACGCAGAACTGACCCACCTAAGGCAGTAATTTTCATCGAATTTTGACCCACGTGATTGAATGCCCTGCTCAATCTTTGAGCAGGGGATACAGAGGTGATCACGGTGGGCATATTGGCCAAGATCAGGCGGATGTATTTCCGCGAGAAGGTCCCGCTGCGCGAGATTGCGAGGCGCACGGGCCTGTCCCGGAACACGGTGCGCAGCTGGCTTCGGCAAACGGATGCCGTTGAGCCGAAGTACCCGAAGCGCGTCAGCCCGAGCGTCGTCGACGAGTGGGCCGCGCAACTGACGGGCTGGCTGCGGGCAGACAGTCATCGCCCGAAGCGTGACCGGCGCACGGCCCGGTTCATGTTCGAGGCCATCCGCGGCGAGGGCTACGCCGGCAGCTACGGCCGCGTCAGCGCCTTCGTGAGACGCTGGCACGAGGAGCAGGCTGAAGCCCCGCGCAGGAAGGCCTATGTACCGCTGGCCTTCGAACCCGGCGAAGCATTCCAGTTTGACTGGAGCTGCGAATACGCCTTCATCGGCGGGTTGCGGCGACGCCTGGAGGTCGCCCACGTCAAGCTCAATGCCAGCCGGGCGTTCTGGCTGGTCGCCTATCCGACCCAGAGTCACGAGATGCTGTTCGATGCGCACGCCCGCGCATTCGCCGCGTTCGGCGGCGTGCCGCGCCGCGGCATCTACGACAACATGAAGACCGCCGTGGACAAGGTCGGCCGCGGCAAGGAGCGCGCGGTCAACGCCCGCTTCGAGGCAATGTGCGGCCATTACCTGTTCGAGCCGGAATTCTGCAACCGTGCCGCCGGCTGGGAGAAGGGCATCGTTGAGAAGAACGTGCAGGACCGGCGCCGCCAGATCTGGCACGAGGCTGCGCTACGACGCTGGGAAACGCTGGAGCTTCTGAACGAATGGGTCGCGGGCCAGTGTCGTCAGGCCTGGCAGATGCGGCACCCGCAGTGGCCCGAGCTGACGGTCGAGGACGTGCTGCAGGACGAGCGCACCAGGCTGATGCCCAATCCACGCCCGTTCGACGGCTATGTCGAGCAGACCCTGCGGGTGTCGTCGACCAGCCTCATCCACTTTCAGCGCAACCGCTACAGCGTGCCCACCGAGTATACGAACCAGCTGGTGAGCGTGCGCTGCTATCCGGCATATCTCAGCGTCGTCGCCGACGCCCAGGAGATCGCACGCCACGAACGCAGCTTCGAGCGGCACATGACCTTCTACGACTGGCGCCATTACATCACGCTGGTTGAGCGCAAACCCGGCGCGTTGCGCAACGGCGCTCCGTTCGTCACGATGCCACAGCCGCTGCAGCAGTTGCAGCGACACCTACTGAAGCACCCGGGAGGCGATCGCATCATGACGCAGGTGCTCGCCGCGGTGCGCGAACACGGACTCGATGCCGTGCTGCTTGCCGTGCAGGCAGCGCTGGACTCGGGACGCCCCAGTGGGGAGCACGTTCTGAACGTGCTGAGCCGGTTAAAGGCGCCCACCACGAGTACCAACCTCGCGACGACGAAACTCCAGCTTACCGAAGAGCCGGCTGCCGACGTGAGCCGCTACGAAACCCTGCGCGCCAACCCACCGGAGGACCGTCATGTCTAACGACATCGCCGCCCAACTCAAGGGGCTCAAACTGCATGGCATGGCGAGCACCTGGCCAGAGCTGCTGGCGCAGTCGCGTCACACGGAGTTCGACCCGGAGCGCTTCATGAAGCAGCTGCTGATGGCTGAGACGGCGGAGCGACAGGTGCGCTCGATCGCCTATCAGATGACCGCCGCTCGCTTCCCGGCTCACCGCGACCTGAAGGGCTTCGACTTCGCGCAGGCGCACGTCGACGAAGCGCTGGTTCGAGAACTCAGTGACCTGTCGTTCCTCGCAAGCGCACACAACGTCGTGTTCATCGGTGGCCCCGGCACCGGCAAAACGCACCTCGCCTCAGCGATCGGAATTGAGGCCGTGCAGCGCCACGGCAAGCGCGTGCGCTACTTCTCGACCGTCGAGCTGACCAACGCACTGGAGCAGGAGAAGTCCATCGGCAAACAAGGCCAGATCGCCCATAAGCTGATGTACGTCGACCTGGTAATCCTCGACGAACTGGGCTACCTGCCGTTCAGCCAGACCGGTGGCGCATTGCTGTTCCACTTGCTCTCGAAGCTGTATGAACACACGAGTGTCGTGATCACCACCAACCTCAGCTTCGGCGAGTGGGCGACCGTGTTCGGGGACGCAAAGATGACGACGGCGCTGCTGGACCGCGTCACCCATCACTGCCACATCGTCGAAACGGGCAATGAATCCTGGCGCTTCAAGTCCAGTTCTGCCAAGGCGAAGGCAACCAGAAAGAGAGCAGCAAAAGCCGCAGGCAGTGAGGAGTTATCCACACCGGAATAGATGTACTACGCTGTCTCGGGGTGGGTCAGATTTAGATGAAAACGGTGGGTCAAGATTCGGTGAAAATCAACATTTTGGACTCCAACGGTTGCCCCTCGTCGGGCACTTTGGCCGTATGACTACGGTTGGCTATGTCGCCGGCAGATGCAAGCATCTGTAAAAACTCGCGCGTCTCGATGACCGATTTCGAGCGCTCATATGGGGTTGTCATCCGCCGCTCCGACAAGCAGTTGCTTTGTAACGTCGCAGTGCGATGCCACGCTGTTCAGCTCACACCACCGTTGCCACACGTAGTCTGCGTCTCTTGACCAGCCGGCCGCTCCAATGAGTTGGTAAATGCGCCCTGAGCAAGTCTTGCCGCGTAAGGTGTGACGGTCGAACGCGACGATTCTGGAACTGACGCGCCCCGTGTGGTCGCGCTCGTCTGCACCGACAAAGTGTCGCGCACCGTCCTCGGTCTCCAGAATTCTCCATCGCTTTAGCGAGACTTCGGGTTCGTCGGTCACGGACGCGATTGTCCAGATTGGCATGGAAATCTCCTTGTTCCCGGCGGGCTCTTAGCGGGCGTGCGAGCTTTCCCTCCGAGGCCGCTCCTCGAGCGGTTCTTCCATGCTAGTGGCAATTTTGTTGCGTTAGAGCGGAAAACATAGACTATTTTATCGGTGATTTTCGAGGACAGCTTATGCTTTATTTCGTACCGATGGGGCAGCTTATTGTTTACTGCGGAGAGGCTGACGGACGGTAGAGAAGCTGTTCGCGGACAGCTTATGCTTTATTCTGCGGGCAGGTTACGACGGATGAAATGCACAAGTTGTCCACCTGGACACGTTTCGCTTCAGCTTTATCGGAAATTGGCTGTACGTTTGAAGGTTTGGTTCGCGGTGGCAATCGACCGCGATTCGACGCGAAAAAGCCGACCCAGTGGGTCGGCTTTTTCGTTTCTGATAAATCGGCATGCCCAGTTCAGTCCGGGCACCTTCTAGCCCCTCTGACGTCTGTCCATGATGCCTCGGATGCCGGTCATGGCCTCACGGGCATCCGGGTTGAACGACTGCGCCGGCGACCGATCGACCGGCACGCAGCAGTTGCTCGACGATGGCCGTTTTCAGGGCGACGTTGTTCGGGTCGTACAGGCCTGCGACGGCGTGCACCCGCCAGCGCAATCGTAGACGCCCGTGTTGCCTTTGTCGGTCGACGAGCAGGTGGCCGTGTTGCACGAGCGGGCAAACGGCGGCATCGCGTGGCCGTTCAGGATTGAGGTGTTGCCTTCGCCGGTCAGCGGGATATGGCTGGCGTTGCGTGCACCGGCGCGCCGAAGTTCAGGCAGTCGACGGCGCCGTCCTTGGCGTAGTCGGCCGGGTTCGGACTAAAGAAGACCGTGCAGTTCGCGCTCAGGTGAAAAGTCGACGTTCGTCCGGTTGCGTATCGAAATCGTTGTCGGTCACTGCTGTCTCTGTCCTGGTCTTGTGATCGTGTCGATGAGGCGATACCATCGGCAGGATTGATGTTATACGATGACACGATGATATTATCGCTGAATGCACCAGCGTTCCCGCCAGTGTCTGGCAGAGAACAAGCCGTCATACTGCGCTTACACGCGGTATATAAGGTTATTTTGGTTGCAGGTGTACTTTTGGCTCGCCTCAAAAGGCAGGAATTTCCTATGGGGCAGCGCAAAAATCCTGTATAGAAAGTACGATGTCATACGTTAAAATGCGCGACCGATGCGTCGGGCGCCACGTAACACACTCAATCCGCCCAAAAATGCCCGGAACGTACAGGCCCGATGCCCGGGACGTCCCACGACATGCCGTCAAGCGGCCAATGACCAAGCAGAGACAGGAAAGCAAGATGCGCAACATGACGGTACGAGCCAGCCTGCTCGTGGCACTGACGATGTTTGGGGTGGTGATCGTGATTGGCGGCATCGCCGGCGTCGTGTCGCTGCGGATGGCCAATGCGAACGCGCAGCGCCTGCACGAGATTGCGCGGCAAACCATCCTCGTCAACGACGCCTACAAGGACAGCACCCGCACGCGTTCGGCGCTGGTGCGCGCCTATAGCGCGCTGAAAGAGCGTAACGACACGGCGACGCGCGATTCGGCCTTGCAGAGCGCGAACCGCACCTTGGAACGCTCCGCGAGCGAAACCCGCGCGTATCGCGACGCAAGTGCGTTCGACGGCATGGATGCGGAGCTCAAGCGCCGGCTCGTGGCGTCGTCGGACGGGCTCGCCGCGCTGCTCGCGCGCGCGGCCGACGCGCTGCGCAATAACGACACTGCCGCCTACGTGACCATCAATGACCGCGACGTCACCCGCGCGGGCATGGTGTACTCGCAAAACGTCGAGAAGCTGCAGACACTCGCGAACACCCTCACCGAACAGGCGCTCAACGACGGCAACGCGCGCTACCAGTGGATTGTGGGCTTCGTGGTGGTCGGCGTCGGGCTGGCGCTTGCGCTGGTGGTCGTCGCGCACGTCGCGCTCGCGCGCATCGTGACGCGCCCGCTCGGCGAAGCGGTGGCGGTGCTCGACCGCATCGCGTCGAACGATTTGACCGTGCGTGTGCCGGAGGCGGGCCGCAACGAAATCGGCCTGCTTTTCGCGGCCATGCGGCGCATGCTCGACGGACTCTCGCGCACCGTGAGCGGCGTGCGAGACAGCTGCGACGCGATCCACACTGCCGCGCGCGAGATCGCCGCCGGCAATCTCGATCTGTCGAGCCGCACGGAGCAGCAATCGGCGTCGCTCGAGGAAACCGCCGCGAGCATGGAGGAACTGACCTCGACGGTCAGACAGAACGCGGCGAACGCCACCGAGGCGAGCACGCTCGCGACCGGCACGGCGGACCTCGCGCGCCGGGGAGGCGACGTGGTCGGCC
This sequence comes from Burkholderia ubonensis, assembly GCF_001718695.1. Taxonomy (NCBI): domain Bacteria; kingdom Pseudomonadati; phylum Pseudomonadota; class Betaproteobacteria; order Burkholderiales; family Burkholderiaceae; genus Burkholderia; species Burkholderia ubonensis. The sequence goes on from NZ_CP013422.1 coordinate 578,145, forward strand.
GCGTGGTCCGGACCATGCAGGACATCAGCGCAAGCGCGCTCAAGATCGCCGAGATCACGAACATGATCGACAGCATCGCGTTCCAGACCAACATTCTCGCGCTGAACGCGGCCGTCGAATCGGCGCGCGCGGGCGAACAGGGGCGTGGCTTCGCGGTGGTCGCGGGCGAGGTGCGAACGCTCGCGCAGCGCAGCGCGAACGCCGCGCGCGAGATCAAGGAACTGATCGGCGCCTCGATGAACGAGGTGCAAAACGGCAACGCGCTCGCGGCCGAAGCGGGCGCGGCGATGGAGGAGATCGTGGGCGCCGTGCGCAACGTGGCGACCATCTTGGTGGAAATGACGTCGGCCACGAGCGAGCAGAGCGCCGGCATACAGCAGGTGGGCATCGCCGTGAGCCAGATGGATCAAGTCACGCAGCAGAATGCGGCGCTCGTCGAGCAGGCCGCCGCCGCCGCGGATGCGCTGGAGCATCAGGCGCAATCGATGAAGGATGCCGTGGCGGTATTCCGCCTCGGCGAAGCTTGACGGGTTTTACCAACGATAAAAAAGGACGAACGGTGGAGCGCCGCCGCGTGGCGCTGGCACTCTCGGGCAACTGCTCGATGCAGCGGGCGAGCAGCCCGAACGCTGCATGCACGAGCATCGCTTTTGTCTCGTCGACGGAGGTGTGTCGACGGACGCTCTCATGTCGAATAGTGACAGTGCTTCCACCTCGACTTCACCTGCTGCGCTTGCTCCATGCCACCGCTTCTCGATTCCATGAAACAGCAGCTTCGTCCACCGATCACGCGCTCGTCGTGATCGCGCGTCCTGGATGGTCTGTGGCACCTCAGCATGTCGATGCCCGACGGAGTGCCCGATTCATTGGCCGCACGAATTCTGAAGGATGTGTTTGCGCCGATGTTGCGTCGCGGCGTCGCCTGACCGGTCTTCGCGACGAACGAGATGCCGATGCAGGCCCGCCGCCGATCGTCGCAGTATCCGTCCACATCTCTGCGAACCCCGGAAGCATCGCGGCGAGGCCTGACTATCGAGCCGCCATCGTCAGCGCCAGAATTGCTCCACCCATTGGCAAACACGCTGCCACTCGGCCGTGCGCATGTACGCCTGGGTTTCCTTCTCCAGCTCCGGCGCCTTATGCCAGTCGTCGAGGCCGATGAATTGACTGAGCACGAAATTGCCGCGCTGGTAGTTGGCGTTCAGGATCTGCCCGGCCTGTTGTGCGGCGACCATCGCCGTCGTATCCATCGTCAGCCCGAGCAGCGCGGCTGCCGGTACGTTCCCGCTTTCGGCCGGCCACAGCCATGTCGAAACGCCCCAGTCCAACGGGTTGCCGACCGCACTCGGCGGAATGCCCGCCGGGCTGGTTCCGGTGCCGAGCGACAGCAGGCGCATGTCGTCGAGACTGCCTGCGCGACGGCTGGCCAGCGCCTCGGCGATCGCCGACAAAGAAGGATTGTTGGCGAACACGCCGCCATCGGCGAAATAGCCGAGCCCGGCGATTTCGTACGGCGGGAAATAGGTCGGTGCAGCCGACGTGGCAAGAGCGGCATCGAACAGGCTGACATTGCGATAGGTGTTGCCGTTTCCGTTGGACAGCGTGCACGGCGCCCAGCTCTTGACTGACGGATCCCACAGGCGTGCCGAGTTGATTGCGACGAAGCGCGACAGATCGGCCAGCCTGCCGTTGCCCACCAGCGATCTGGCGATCTGCTGCAGCCCGGTGTTGACATACTGGCATTGGAAGAAGCCGGGTCCGGCGAAGACCGTGCCCTGTTCGACGGCTTGCTTTTGTGCGAGCCATGCGTCGTTTTCCTGAAAGATCACCGAACCCTTCGTCCTGTAGATGTCGACGATCTCGGAAATGGATACGCCGTTCGCGAGCCCGAGGGCGATCAGGCCGCCCGTCGAGGTGCCGGCAAAGCCGTCGGCGCGCGCGATGATCTGACTGCGCCGGTCGAGATCCTGGATGAGCAGGGCAGTGATCAATCCCCGGATACCGCCACCATCGCAACTGAGAATCTTGAAGGTCATGGTGTTGCCTTTTTCGATCGTGAGATGAATGTGAACGGCGCAACCCGGCGGGCGTCCCGCCCGTGTCGCCGGGCGGGCGCCTGCTTCCTGCGCTGGGTCGAAGCCGGAAATTCGAGCAAACGGACGAAGCGTTCTGCGTTATTGCTCGTCGAACTTCACATCGAGCACGGTGTACGCGTCCCACGCATATAAATACGCGTTGTCCTTCGAATAGATCGAGAGTTTCTGATGATTGAAATCGGAAATCAAAACCGAGCCTTGCCGCGTCCAGCCGCGCGCGCCGATCCAGTTATAAAAACCGACGTAGGCATTGTTGCTGACCGACATATACCGGCTGGTGCCGAGGATCCGGTAATACGTCACGCCGTTATAAGGGTACTGTTCGAGCGTCAGCGCTTTCGCGGCGGAATCGACCAGAATGGCCCATTCGCCGCTGTTTTGCCCCAGCCAGCCCAACTGCACGCCATCGTGATAGAGCGCCATTTTGAATGTATCGACGGCGCGGGCAGAAACAGGGACGGTATTGGCGAATTCGGCAAAGGTCCCGTGCGGCTGGTTTTCAATCGGATTGAGGTTCATTTTTTCACCTTGAAGAGGTTGGATGCTTCCCCGTGCCTTCGAGAACAGCTGCATGCGCCGCGGACGCATGCGCGCCGGCATCGTCAAAGGCCGCGATTCCGGCGAATTTCGTGGTGCTCCGATCTGGCTCGGCAATAGCGGATCGACCATGGCGGCGGACGACGCCGATGCTCACGTCCGCGACGGCGGGACATGCGGGAGCATGGCTTCATGGAAGGCCCAGGATTCGATTTCCTTCTGTGTGGTGGTCTCGGGTATCGCTGTTTTATTGTCGATCGATTTGATACCAGTGATTTATAGGAAATGAAATGCCGGATGACAAGGTGTGCAAAAGAGGAAAATCCAATCGAAATTAAAACAATGCCGATCGAATTGCGTATATCTGAAACATTCGAACCTGGCCGGCTTATCGGTGGTTGGGCATGCTTGGGATGATCGAGGTGCGATGAAATCGCTCGCGTTCGGAGGCGGACGGAATTCTGTCCGCTTGGCCTTAGCTATCCTGCTTGTGGTTCGAGGTGCAGACGAATCTCGGCCCCGAAATTCCCGTTTCAGAAATCGGTATCGCCCGATCAGTTTTCCCGATCGCGAACACAGGTGTTGCCCTGCGCGTGGAACGCGGGCGGACATTCGGGGGCGGCGAGCGTGCCGGTCCTGCCGTTGCATCCGAGGCGGTCGACGCCTGCGGGACAGGTGATCGCCGACGTGGCCGGCGCGGCCATCGCGGCGACGACCGCAACGGGCGCGCGCATCTCGTCCGCGCGCGTGCGCGCCGCTGTTGCCATATCGTTCGGCGAAGCCGACGCCACCGGTGCGCGCGATTCATGCGCGGCCTGCCGCACGGCACCGTGGCGCTCGCTGCGCGGCGCCTTCGCCGGCGCACGTGCCGTGTGTCCGACCGGCTGCGACGCCGCTGTGGGCGTCGCAGCGACGGTGGCGGCCCGATGCCGATGGGCGGCCGCATAGGCGATGGCGGCTGCGGCGATCGCCACCGACGCATAGCGCAGCACGGTGCGGCGCCGTTTCGGTCGCCGCGCGATTGCGTCGCCGGAGCCGAACGGCGTGTGTCCGCCGGTGCGCGCCGTCGCCAACGGCGCGTGCCGCGCGGTGTCCTGCGAGACGTGGCCGCGCTCGGCTGCCGGCCGCGGCGCGACGGTGAACGTTGTGTTTTCGTCGGCTGCCCGCGACGCGGGCCGCACCGGTGCAGGTGCGCGCGATGATGCCGGCTCAGCGGCTTCCACCACTTCGGCTGCCTTTACGATGCTCGCGACCGGCATCGCGACCACCTCCCAAGTCGGCGCGCTGGCGCGCTCGACGGTTCGCGCGGCCGTGGCGCCCGGTATCGCCCGCGGAATCAGCTCGCGCTCGTGCGCGAACGCACGCAGCCACGCCAGCGGCCACGGTTCGCGGCCGCGCGTCGACAGCAGGAGCTCGAGCGCGTCGGCGCCGCAGATCTCGACGCGCGGATCGACGCGAATGTGCAGATTCGATCCCGGCGGGATTTCCGGTTCGAACAACACCGCGCCTTTCGGATAGGAGACCGCTTCGCCGTCGGGCCGATGTTCCGACATCGCGTTGCGCAATGCCTGGTTGTTGCGCAGCGCCTGCAGGTAACCATTGCCCACGCGCCTGGTCGATCCGTCGGCATAGTTAAGCGTCCATTCGCCGTTTTCCTGACCGGTGACGGGCGCGCGGAAGCCTTTGACTTCGAGTTGCAACGTCGTCGTCTCGGTGCCGACGAGGATGTCGACCTGTCGCCCGTTGACCGAGATGTCGCAGAGGATGACCGCCGCCTGTTCGCGTTCCGCGAGCCAGCGAACGACGCGCTCGAGCGCCTGCTGCTCCGACGAATTCAGTTCCTCGGTGCTGCCGAAATAAAGTTCGATATTGTGCATTGTCGATTCGATCGCGCGGCAGCATTTGCTGCCGCTGAACGGTTGGCCCCGGACCGTATTCAAGCACGATTCGCGGGATCGGCGGCGGCTCGCCGCGCGCGGCCGCCACCGCATCCGCTGGCAACGTTTCCATCGAGAAATGTCGGGAGCGGCGCGATCGCAATCAAGTATCCTGTGACGCAGCCGGCGCCGCGTTTCATCCGTCAGCCGGAACAAACACAAACCGATTTCGCCCGACGGCGGGCGTCCATCATGACCATGCTGCGTTCGTGGGGTGCGATTCTCTCGTTGCTGATGCTTGCCGCGTGCGCGAGCCTGCCGCCGCAGGTCGACCGCACGCCGACGCATGCCTACACCGATACCGGCAACACGCGCCTCGGCGTCGCGTTCCGCGCGCAGGCCGCCACCCACCCTGGGCAGGACGCGTTTCATCTGCTCAGCGATCCGGTCGACGCACTCGATGCGCGCGTGCTGCTCGCCGATCGTGCCGATCGTTCGCTCGACCTTCAGTACTACATCTGGCACGACGATCTGACCGGTCACGCGCTCGCGGACGCGATCATCCGGGCCGCCGATCGCGGCGTGCGCGTGCGTGTGCTGCTCGACGATCTCGGCACCAACGCCGACGACCGCAAGCTGCTCGAAATCAGCTCGCATCCGCACATCGAGATCCGTCTGTTCAATCCGGTCGCGACGCGCGAGTTCAAGAAGATCGGCACGGTGCTCGAATTCTCGCGGGTCAACCGGCGCATGCACAACAAGGCGATGATCGCCGACAACCAGGCGGCGATCATCGGCGGCCGCAATATCGGCGACGAGTATTTCGGCGCGTCGTCGATGCTCGAGTTCGGCGATCTCGACGTGGTCGTGCATGGCCGCGTGGTCAACGACATCTCGACCGAGTTCGATACGTTCTGGAATTCGCCGTATGCGTATTCCGTCGGCGCGCTGGTCGGGCACGACGCGACGCCGGGCAGCCTCGATCGCGAGCGCGAGCGGCTGCGCGATTATCTGCGCGCGATGGAGGACAACCCGTACGTGCTCGAAGCGCGCGAGCGGCTCGACCGGATCGTGCATGGCGAAGGCACGGAGCTGTCGTGGGGACGCGCGACCGTGCTGTATGACGATCCGGCGAAGATCGCACGCGCGCCGAACGACAGCGAAGGGCACCTGCTGCCGCAGCTGCGCGCGCTGGCGCTGCGGCCCGAGCACGAGCTGTTGATCGTGTCGCCGTATCTGGTGCCGGGCGCGGCGATGATCGAACGGCTGCGCGCGCTCACCGCGCGCGGCGTCCGCGTGACGATCCTGACCAACTCGCTCGCATCGACCGACGTCGCGGCCGTACACGCCGGTTACCGGCGCTATCGACGCGAGCTGGTGGAAGCGGGCGTGCGGCTGTACGAGCGCCGGCCGTCAGGCGACAAGAGCATTTCGAAGCGGCTGATCATCGGCTCGTCGCGCGCGTCGCTGCATGCGAAGACCTATGTGTTCGATCGCAAGAGCGTGTTCATCGGCTCGATGAATCTCGACCCGCGCTCGCTGAGGCTCAATACCGAGATCGGCGTTTACTGCGAGAGCCCGGCGCTCGCGGCACAAGTCGCGGCGGACCTGGAGCCGCGGCTCGATCGCATCGCGTGGCGGGTCGAAGCGACGACCGATCCGTCCGGCACACGGCGCCTCGAGTGGATTCAGACCGACGAGGACGGCAAGGTGACCGAATTCGACCACGAGCCGGAAGTGTCGACGGCACGACGCGTCGAGGTGTGGTTTCTCGGCTTGTTCCCGATCGAATCGCAGCTGTGACGCGGCGTGCGTGAAACGTGCACGGACAGCCGGCTCGGCCAAGTGCCGGGCGGAACGGCGCGCATCCGGGCACGCGCGCGTCGCGCCCGGCGCGGATCACTGCGGTGCGGGCCGCGGCGGCGGATTGACCGCTGCCGATGGGGCGGCAGCCGTATCCGGGCCTTCGGCGCCTTCAGCGCCACCGTGTTGTGCGCCCGCGTCATACGCGACGACGCTGCGCTGCGGGTTCGCAATGCGGATGCCGCGTTCGCGGAACAGCACCGCGATGCGCCGGTTGAACTCGCGCTGCACGCCCCAGCGTGCCGAATCCTTGCACTGGATCTGCCCGGCGAGCGTGACGGTCGCGCCATCGACCTGATCGACGCCCCAGTAGCTGAAATCCGACAGAATGCCGTCCTTGTAGTTCGGATCGTCGCGCAGCGCGGCGCCGATCTCCTTCAGCGTCGCGATTGCCGGATCGATGTCCTGGCCGTACGCGATGCTGACCTTGACGGCCGCGTTGCCGAGCCCGCGATTCGTATTGTTGACGGTCGTGACCGAACTGAACGGGATCGTGTACAGCGAGCCGTCGCCGCCGCGCAGCCGCACGGTGCGGATCGACAGGTATTCGACCGTACCCGATACGCCGGCGAGCGTGACCCAGTCGCCCACCTGCATCGCGTTCTCCATCAGCAGAAAGATACCGGTGATGAAGTCCTGCACGAGCTTCTGCGCGCCGAAGCCGACCGCGAGGCCGATCACGCCGGCGCCGGCGAGCAGCGGGCCGATGTTCACGCCGATCTGGCTGAGGCCGGTCAGCACGACGACCAGCGCGATCATGATCAACAGCAGCGAGCGCAGCATCGGCAGCAGCGTGCGCAGCCGCGCGGCGCGCACGAGATTGCCTTCCCGCGTCCACTGCTGCAGGCGGCGCTCGATCGCGATGTTGGCGGCCTCCCAGACGAACAGCGCGACGAGCGCCGCGATCGCGATCGTCATCAGCGCGGACGCCAGCCGATGGCCGATCGTGCCGGTCTTGAACGCATGGAAGATCGGCACGCCCCAGATCTGCAGCAGCAGCACGACGGTCACGATCGCAATCACCGTCGACACGATCCTGCGCAGCAGCGGGTAGTAGCGGTACGCGTGCAAATGGACGAGCGTACGGTCGTCGTCGCGGCGCTGGAACAGCCGCGCGAGCGCGCCGAACACGACGATCGATACGATCCGCATGCCGATCATCACCGCGATCGAGCGGCCGCCGAGCGCGATCAGCACGCGGTAGCCGTTGTGGACGTCGAGCGCCCACACGAACCACAGTGCCATCACGGCGAACACCGCGACGGGCGCCCACGCGTCGGCGAGCGCGTGGGAGAACATCGCGAACGCGCGGTGCTCGTCGCCGGTCGCACGGATGCGCGCGGCGACCGGCTGCCGGCATCGCAGGATCAGCGCGGAGATCATCAGGTGGCCGACGAGCGCGACCGCTTTCAGCAGCGCGACGTGGCCGGCCTCGCTGAGGCCGAAGCTCGCGGCGAGCTCGATCGCGGCCGTACAGATGCCGACGACGATCGCGATTCGCGCGATCGCGCGCTGCGCGTACGCGGCCCACGCGTCGCTGATGTGCAGCAGCCGCAGTTGTCGCGCATCGGGCTGGAAAAACAAGCGACTGACGATCGTCACGAGACGGCAGATCACGTAGATGTCGATCAGCGAGCCGAGCGCGGTGTCGGTCGGCGTGCCGTCGCCGTCGAGCACCGACATCGTCAGGCTCGCGACGCCGGCGAACACCAGCAGCGGCACCGCGCGCACCACCAGACTGACCAGCGCGCGCGGCATCCGGTGCAGCAGCGTCGTATGGCGCCGCGCGTGGCCGCGGCTTTGCGTCTCGGGCGTGGCGGACGTGCTCGATACGCTCGAGGCGCTCGGGGTGCCGGCCGCGAGCGGTGTCGACGCGGCGGGGTCGATCGACTCGGGCAACTCGGTCGACTCGGGCGGCTCCGTGTCGGACGGCGCGGCGTCGGCCCGTCGCGACGACTCCGCGCGACGCGCGCCCAATGCGCGCAGCGTGCGTCGCAGCAGCCTTCTCGCGAGCCATTCGGCGCCCAATGCCGGCACGAGCACGGCGACGATGGTCAGGAGCGCGTGCAGCAGGTCCGCACGTTCGTCGGCGCGTACCATCCGTTCGTGCCACCAGTTGCCGACCGAAGCGACGTCGAGCAGCGAGCGCAGCGATTCGTTCAGCGCGCCGCCGATTTCGCCGGCCCAGCGCGAGCCCTGGCGCACCAGCATCGACGCGAGCCCGTTGGTCGTGAGCGCGGCGGGCGCGGCCGCCGACGCAGCGCTGGCCGGCGCCGCCGCGCTCGCCGGCAACGCTGGCGTGCTCAGTACGCCGACGGCGGCGATCGCGCGCAGCGTCGTTTCGACCTGTTCGCGCTCGCGCGGGTTTTGCAGCACGGAGAGCGCCTGTTGCGCCTGTTGCGGCGTCAACGCAGGCACGGCGCCCGACGCGGCGGACGCGGCAGCGGGAGCCGAGGCCGGGGCGGCCGCATGGGCAATGGAGACGACGGCGGCGAGCAGCCAGCCGAGCAGGAAATGTCGCATGGATGGGCATGCGGGCGCGCATTCGGATGCGGCCCGGCGGTCTGGACGATGGACGGACGTTAACATGATCGCGACCGGAACCGAATAGTTCCATCGGCGGCGAGCGGGCGCGAATGGGGCAACCCAGGCGGCGCATGCGAGCGCATCGGCTCAGGCGATGAAAGCGTCGCGGTGCGGCCCGCGCGCTCGATCGTTGCGCGACCATGGGGTTCATCCGCCGGGAATGCAACGTGCTGCGCGGCACTTCCCGGATCACTGACGAATCATTCGCGACCGTCGTGAAAAACCGGCAGCACGTGTTCCGCGATTTCCTCGACGACTTCGCGCACCGGGCGCGCCGAGCCGAGGTTCAGCGTCACGTGATGCGTGCCGGCTGCGCGCATGCGTTGCAGGACCTCGATCAGCGCCGCGCGTCCGGTTGCGTAACCGAGCGGCAGGGCGGTGGCGGGCGCAGCGCGGTTCGCATCGAGATCGAGCCGCATCGCCACGCCGAACGCGCGAAACGCCGGTTGTGCCAGCCGCTCGACGGCCGCTCGCCACATCGAATGACGCGCATGCTGCGTCTCCGGATCGCGGTGATACGTCATCCAGCCGATCGCGTTGCGCGCGATCCAGTCCACGCTTTGTCCTCCCGAGCCGACCGCGAGCATCGGCACCGCGGCGTCGCCGTGCGGCAGCAGCGCGAACGCCGGCGCGCCGGGCGGCGTCTCGTCGGGCGGCACGCGCGACGGAACGTCGAGCCCCGCCGCGACGACTTCCCAATGGCGGCGATAGCGGTCGCGCCGCGTTTGCGCGTCGACGCCGAACGCCGCATATTCGGACGGCCGGTCGCCGGAGCCGAGGCCGAGGACGAAGCGCCCGCCGGACAGCGCGGCCACCGACAGCGTGCCCTTCGCGATGTGCAGAGGATGCCGCAGCGGCAGCACGATCGCACCGCTCGCAAGGACGATCCGGCGCGTGCGCGACGCGAGCGCGCCGAGCAGCACCCACGGGTCGAGATGTCCGACCGGGTCGGGATAGTCGGCACTGTTCAGCGGCACGTCGCGCACCCACAGCGCGCGAAAGCCGAGCGCGTCGGCCAGGGCGGCGAGTTCGAGTTGTTCGTTGAAATCCGCGACGCTGTCGCCGGCGCGCAGCAGCGGCAGCGTCAGGCCGATCGACAGCCGCTCGTCCGAGAAGACCCGGCTCGCGGCGCCGGTGCGGTCGGTAGCGGTCGGCGGCATGGTCATTCCTCGAATGAGTGGACGAAGCGGACACGCGTGCGGCCGTGTCCGGGGTTGGCGATGTACCGACGGGCATCGCGTTGAGCACGCATCGTGCATCGTGCGTCGGGCCGGCTGCGGAGCGCGCCGCGCGATTCGTGCTGCCGCGGCGACGATCGCAGGATTGTAAGCGGATCGTCGGTATCGCGTCGGCACCGGTGAACCGCGCCCGCCAACGCGAACGATCGCCACGACAGTGCGGTCACCGTCCGCCGCTCGCGCGGACGGCCTCGCTGTTTCATTTTCGAATCATTCACGCGTTGGCGTCGCTGCGCGCATTGCATCGCCGCGATATCGGGGCCCGTGCAGCCTTGCGCCGCGCAGCATGGTGCGCTCCTTGCATGTCTTGTGCACGCCAAAAGTGCGCGCGCCGCCGCCGTGGCGCGCGGCCTTCGCTTCAGCGGGTCGGACGCATCGAACACGGGGACAAGACAATGAGAACAGATCGAAGCGCAACCTGTCGTGTTGCAAACATGAATCGCAGTCCTGTCCGTGATCGTGCACGCGCGTCGCCGCTGCTGGTGGCGACGTAGGCGCGCGCCCGTCCGTTCCGTCCGGACGCACGCCGACAGCCAGTGTGCAGGCGTGACGCACGGGATCGACCGCTGCCGGCCGGCATGACCCGCGGCGGCATGCTGCGGGACGACCGACGGCAGCGAAGCGTCGTCGTGCCGCCCGCCGCGCGCAGCAGGCGCGAGCCGGACGCCACGCGCTCGCTGCGGCGCGGCGAATCGCCAAAAACCGCGAAGTGTGGACGCGCAGGCCGCCACGCCATACCGGGAAATCGCAGGTGCAGTTCAGGGGTAGGGTTCGCCGGCCGAGCAGCGGCGGATCCGACGAGTTTGTGCTGTCAGTTGATCCACAACCCCGATGGATCAATTGTTCAAGCGCCCATCACCCTTTGGAGGATGGGCGCCTTTTTTTGCGCCATCGCGGTCGTGTGCCGGCCTCCGGCCGGATCGCGCAGCGTTCTGTATCATGTGCTGGCGTGCTGGAGCGCCGCTGCGGGGCGCACGACGTTCCGGCGCGCCCCATCACGTTCGATCACGCTCGATCCCGCCCGCCGACATGAACGACACCCGCCTGCACGATCCCGACCAGCACGACCTGTACGACCCGCCATCTGCCGGCATCGACCCGGCCGCGCTCGATGCGCTCCACGCGTTCGTCGAGCGCCATCCGCGCCTGCTCGTGCTGACGGGCGCGGGCATCAGCACGGATTCCGGCATTCCCGGCTATCGCGACCGCAACGGACAGTGGATGCGATCGGCGCCGATCCAGCTTCACGAATTCCTCGGTTCCGACGCCGCGCGGCGGCGCTACTGGGCGCGCAGCATGATCGGCTGGCCGGTCGTCGGCAACGCGCGGCCGAACCGGTCGCACGCCGCGCTCGCGCGGCTCGGCGCGGCCGGCCGGATCGAGCGCCTCGTCACGCAGAACGTCGACGGCCTGCATCAGCGCGCGGGCAGCACGGACGTGATCGAACTGCACGGCGGCATCAACGGCGTGACCTGTCTCGATTGCGGCGCACACCATGCGCGGGCCGCGATCCAGGCCGTGCTCGAAGCGGAGAACCCCGAGCTGCTGGGCGCGCAGGCGCAGCCCGCCGCCGACGGCGATGCGCATCTCGAATGGCATGCGCTCGACGCCTTCCGCATTCCGGCCTGTCCGGCGTGCGGCGGCCTGCTCAAGCCGGCGGTCGTGTTCTTCGGCGAGAACGTGCCGCGCGAGCGCGTCGCCCGCGGCCGCCGCGGCGCTCGATGCGGCGGATGCGCTGCTGGTCGTCGGCTCGTCGCTGATGGTGTATTCCGGCTACCGTTTCTGCGTATGGGCGCAGGCGCAGCACAAGCCGGTCGCGGCGCTCAACCTTGGCCACACGCGCGCCGATCCGATGCTGACGCTGAAGGTCGAGGTGCCGTGCGCGTCCGCGCTCGACGCGCTGAACGCGCGGCTGGGCCTTGCCGATTTCGAAACGGAGCGTTGCGCACCATGACCGGCACGACTCCTGACGGTCCGTCGCTGCGGCTTTCCGCGCCCGCGGCCGAGCGCAACCGCGGGCCGATCCTCGACGTGCTGCGCCGTGTGCTGCCGGCCGGCGGCGACGTGCTCGAAATCGCCAGCGGCACCGGCCAGCACGTCGTGCATTTCGCGGCCGGGCTGCCCGCGCTGCGCTGGCACCCGAGCGATCCCGACGCGCAGGCGCGGCGCTCGATCGCGGCGTGGATCGCGCATATGGGGCTGCCGAACGTCGACGCGCCGCTCGCGTTCGACGTGCGCGACGCGGCGTGGCCGTTCGCGGCGCTCGACGCGATCGTCTGCATCAACATGATCCACATCGCGCCGTGGGCATGCGCCGAAGCGCTGTTCGCCGGCGCGTCGCGCGTGCTGCGGCCGGGCGGCGTGCTGGTCCTGTACGGCCCGTATCGCCGCGAAGGCCGGCACACCGCGCCGTCGAACGCGGCGTTCGACGCGCAGCTCAGAAGCCGCGACCCGTCGTGGGGCGTGCGCGATCTCGAGACGGTCGTCGCACTCGGCCTCGATCGCGGGCTCGACTGCATCGAGGTCGTCGAGATGCCCGCCAACAACCTGAGCGTCGTGTTCCGGCGCCTGCCGCACGCCGACCAATGACACTTGCCCGCGCATCGCGGCCGGGTTTCCCTTATCCTTTCGCCTGTGCGCGCGGCCCCGATCGGGTCGCGCCCTGTTTTTTCCGGAGAATTGACTAATGGGCAAACAAGCAATCGGTGTGATCGGACTCGCGGTGATGGGCCGCAATCTCGCACTCAATATCGAGAGCCGCGGCTACGCGGTATCGGTGTACAACCGCAGCCGCGAGAAGACCGACGAACTGATCGCCGAATTCCCCGGCCGCAACCTGGTGCCGACCTACACGCTCGAGGAATTCGTCGCGTCGCTCGAAACGCCGCGCCGGATCCTGATGATGGTGAAGGCGGGCGCCGCGACCGACGCGACGATCGCCTCGCTCAAGCCGCTGCTCGAGAAGGGTGACGTGCTGATCGACGGCGGCAACACGCACTTCACCGACACGATCCGCCGCAACCAGGAACTCGCGCAATCGGGCCTGCATTTCATCGGCACCGGCGTGTCGGGCGGCGAAGAGGGCGCGCTGCGCGGCCCGTCGATCATGCCGGGCGGCCAGCGCGACGCGTACGATCTCGTCGAGCCGATCCTCAAGCAGATCGCCGCGAAGGCGCCGTCGGACGGCGAGCCGTGCGTCGCGTACATGGGGCCGGACGGCGCGGGCCACTACGTGAAGATGGTCCACAACGGGATCGAATACGGCGACATGCAGTTGATCGCCGAGAGCTATGCGGTGCTGAAGGACGTCGCCGGTCTCACGAACGACGAACTGGGCGCGGTCTACACCGACTGGAACCAGGGCGAGCTGGACAGCTACCTGATGGAGATCACGTCGAAGATCTTCGGCAAGAGGGATGACGAAACCGGCAAGCATCTGGTCGACGTGATCCTCGATCGTGCGGCGCAGAAGGGCACCGGCAAGTGGACGAGCCAGAACGCGCTGGATCTCGGCGTGCCGCTGCCGCTGATCACCGAGTCGGTGTTCGCACGCGTGCTGTCGTCGCTGAAGACGGAGCGCGTGGCGGCCAGCAAGGTGCTGTCGGGCCCGTCCGCGACGCCGCTGCAGGGCGATCGCGCAGCGTTCGTCGAGGCCGTGCGCCGTGCGCTGTACCTGAGCAAGGTGATCTCGTACGCGCAGGGCTTCGCGCAGATGCGCACCGCATCGGAGGAATACGGCTGGAAGCTGGATCTGGGCACCATCGCGAAGATCTTCCGCGCGGGCTGCATCATCCGTGCGCGCTTCCTGCAGAAGATCACGGATGCGTATGCGAAGGATCCGGCGCTCGCGAACCTGCTGCTCGATCCGTACTTCCAGGACATCGCCGCGAACTACCAGGCGTCGCTGCGCGAGGTCGTGATCGCGGCGGTGAAGGCCGGGGTGCCGGTGCCGGCGTTCGCGTCGGCGGTCGCGTACTTCGACAGCTACCGCTCGGAACGGCTGCCGGCGAACCTTGTGCAGGCGCAGCGCGACTTCTTCGGCGCGCATACGTTCGAGCGCACCGACAAGCCGGGCAGCTTCCACGCGAACTGGTCCTGAGGGAGGCGGCGAGCCGCGATTGTTGCGAAATTCTATTCTTTGAGTAGGGTTTTTGGTTCCAGATCCCGGGATTGTTGGCGTCACGGAAACAGTGTTTTCGCGGTTTCATGGTTTTCCCTAAGTGATCTCGGGACTAGACTCTGTTCCATCGCTGCAGACATGGTGTGTGCGGCGGAGCAAAAAATCACGGAGGTAAGTCATGAAATCGCTGATCGCAACGTTCGCTGCTGCTGCCGTCCTCGCTGTTCCGGCCGTCTCGTTCGCCCAACAAAACGGCCCGGTCACCCGCGACCAGGTCAAGGCCGAGCTGTCGGCGCTGCAACAGGCCGGCTACAAGCTCGGCAGCGACCGCACCAACTATCCGGAAGGCATCCTCGCGGCCGAAGCGCGCGTGCATCCGCAGCAGAACGTCGCCGCGGCCGACACGAGCGGCTACGGCGCGCAGCCGGCCGGCCAGCAAGAGTCGGGTGCACCGGTAGCCAAGACCGGCTGGCAAGTGAAGCGCGTGTCGGACGGCGCACCGATCTACAAGGGTCGTTGATCGCCGACGGTCGGCGGGCCGCTACCGCGGCCCGCGTTGACCGATCTCAGGCAGTACGAACAGCCCGCCGTTCCGCATCCCGGAACGGCGGGCTGTTTTCATGGGCTGCACCGGTCGCGAGCGGGCGGCGGCAGCCGCAAGATTGTTGCGGGATCGGCTACGGGTCGCGGGCATGGGCGCGACCAATGGTATCTTTGCCGGTTGGGACGACGCGAAAAAGGGGCCGATGAGCCCATTCGCGCCGACGTTCCGCAGTGGAAACTGCCGGCCGCATCCGCGGTCGGATACTGGTTGGTCCGGCCGCCGCGCCGGACACCGTGCGACGCACGCCGGAGGGCGGTGGGCGGCGCAACGACGCAAACCCCGGAGGACCCTTGAGAGAAACGATTCCGATCCACGAGGCGCTGACGCGCTGGCTGCCGCAGGCGGCGTTGGTCGTCGCGGCCGCGGCGCTGACGGGCTGCACGATGACGCCGTGGACCGACACCTGGCAGCCGATGCGATCGTCGACGCCGATGTCGGCCGCGACGCCCGGCGTGATAGCGGGCTACTACCGCGTGAACCCGGGCGACACGCTCGCGGGCATCGCGGGCGCGTTCGGCCAGCGCGTGCAGGACGTGGCCGGCTGGAACCACATGGCGCCGACCGACACGGTCAGGCCCGGCCAGGTGCTGCGCGTTGCGCCGCCGCCCGCCGCCACGTCGATCACGCAGGCGCCGTCCGCCTCCGCGCAGCCGGGCTCGCTGGCATGGCCGGCTACCGGCATCGTCGCGATGCCGTTCTCGGCCGGCAAGACGCGCGGGATCGTCATCGCCGCGTCCGGGCCCGACCGGACGGTGCGCGCCGCGGCGAACGGGCGGGTCGTCTACGCGGGGTCCGGCGTCAAGGCGTACGGTCCGCTCGTGATCCTGAAGCACGAGAGCGGCCTGATCACGGCATACGGCCACAACGGCAAGCTGCTCGTCAACGAAGGCGACGCGGTGCGGACCGGCCAGCCGGTCGCCGAGATGGACACCGATGCGAGCGGGCGGGCGACGTTCGAATTCGAAGTCCGGCAAAACGGCAAGGTGGTCGATCCGATGAACTTCCTGGCGCGCAACGGCGGCTGACGCCATCGCATGACGACGTGTGCGCCGCGCGGCGCACACGTTCCCGCCTTCACCCGTCCTCGAGCTGCGCGGCGCCGAGCCGCGCCGGACGATTGCCGAGCCAGCGAATCCCCAGCGCGAGCGCCGCGGCGCCGAGCGCGATCAGCGAACACTGAACGGCGACGGGCAGATAGCCGTGCGGCCGCGGGTCGACGAACGGGTACGGATACCAGTTTTCCCAGGCGCCGCGCAGCAGCGTGTACGCGAGGTAGACGACCGGAAAGCCGAGCCACGTCACCGCGCTCTGCCACGGAATCGGTGAGCGCGGCTCCACATACAGCCAGTCGCCGAGCACCACGAGCGGCACGATCCGGTGCAGCACCCAGTTGTGGTAGGCCGGCGTGATGTGCAGGAGCGCGTCGGGCTGCGCGAGCAGCAGTTCGTAGACGATCGCGGTGATCAGCATGTACAGCACCGCCGCGCCGCGCATCGACTCGTAGCGTGCGGAGCCCGTGCGCGGAATGCGCGACAGCCCCGCGAACAGCATCGCGGCTGCGTACAGGCTGCTCAGCTGGGTGAAGTAGCTCAGATAGTTGCCGACGTGAAACATCGGCATGTCCAGGCGGCCTGCGATGCCGTGCAGCGTCGTCGAAAGCGCGAGCAACGCGGCCGTCAGCCGGTAGGCTGCAACGAAGAACGCTTTGCTCATGATGCCTGCGCAACGTCGCACCAAAGCTTCATCGTGCCACAGCCGCGCACGCGCGCGATGCGGACTTTCCATATGGCCGCCATGCCGCCGCGCCGCTCCGATTCGTCGGATATTTGATCCAGTCGTGCAACACCCGCTGCCCGCGACGCTACAATCGCGACAGCCGCCGCGCGCCGGGCAGCCGCGGCCCGTGCCGGCCGCGCATACTCCACGAGCAACATGAGAGCAACGATGAAAAACATAATCGCGAAACAGTCGCGCTACAGCACGCCGGCTATCTTTTTCCACTGGGCCGTGTTCCTGCTGGTGGCGCTGACTTATCTGGCGATCGAGATTCGCGGGCCGAAGGGCAGCGACAGCCGCGCGTTCTGGATGAACGTGCATCTGACCGCGGGGACGCTCGTGCTGGTGCTGTCGGTGCTGCGCGTGGTGTGGCGCATGGTGAGCCGCGCGCCGGACGCGATCATGCAGGCGCCGTTGCTGAAGTGGCTGTCGACGCTCGCGCATCTGGCGCTGTACGCGTTCATCATCGCGCAGCCGTTGCTGGGCATCATCATGATCAACCTGGGCGGCAAGCCGGTCTCGCTCGACTGGCTCGGCATCTCGTTCACGCTGCTCGGGCCCGACAAGGCGCTGCGGCCAGCCATCAAGGACGCGCACGAGCTGATCGGCAACGCGTTCTATTTCGTGATCGGCCTGCACGCGCTGGCAGCGCTTTATCATCATTTCGTCCGGCGTGACGACGTGCTGCGTCGCATGATGCCGTAATCCGCACAGGTTCGACGCGCGCACGCTGCAGGGGCGCATGGTTGTCGATACAACCATGCGCCCCTGCGTCGTTTACGGCCGCGCTCGGCTGGCCAGTGTGCTGAACATTCTGTAACATCGCGGCTGCTTTTACATTCCGTTTACGCACTGCCGCGCATGCTGCATCGACATCGTCATCTGAC
Source organism: Burkholderia ubonensis (assembly GCF_001718695.1). Lineage (NCBI taxonomy): Bacteria > Pseudomonadati > Pseudomonadota > Betaproteobacteria > Burkholderiales > Burkholderiaceae > Burkholderia > Burkholderia ubonensis. The sequence continues at coordinate 595,729 of NZ_CP013422.1, forward strand.
TGCCTGGCTGGGCATGCTCGCGATCTGGTTCGCGATCGTCGTGCCGCTGGTGTCGCAGTGGCGTATCGCGCAGGCCGCATCGCCCGATGCGGTCGTCTGCGGCACCGGGCACGGCGCACATCTGGCGCGGGCGGCGCAGCAGACGCACGATCACGCGGCGCATCTCGATGCGTGCGGCTACTGCAGCTTCTTCGCGCACAGTCCGGCGATCGGCGGCCCCGTCGCCGCGTCGATCGCCTTCATCCCCGCCGTGTTCGCGGGCGCTGCCGCACCGCGCACGCTTGCGGCTGCCACACGACGCTATCCGCGCGCCTATCCGCGCGCGCCGCCCGAGAACGCCTGACGCGCAGTCTTCCGTCTCTTTCATCGCCGCTATCCGTGCAGTCCGTCGAGGCTGCGTGGAGGGCGTCACTCGGGCTTACTCATGACTAATTTTTCGTCGCGCGCGCCGAACGCGTCGCGCCATCCCGATGCACGGCGCGTGCCGCGCGTGCTCACTCTCACCGTTCCCGCGCTGGCCGCCAGCGCGATGACGGCCGCCGTCGCGGCCGAACCCGTGCGCGTCGCCGGCGCGCCGCCGGACGACGCAGCGTGGCTGTTGCCGCCCGTCGAGGTCGTCGCGTCGCCGCTGAGAACGCCGCTCGTCGTCGTCACCGATCCGAAGAAGCCGCGCCAGCCGCTGCCTGCCAGCGACGGCGCGGATTACCTGAAGACGATTCCGGGCTTCGCGTCGATCCGCAGCGGCGGCACGAACGGCGACGCGGTGCTGCGCGGCATGTTCGGCTCGCGGCTGAACATCCTCGCGAACGGGATGCCGACGCTTGGCGCCTGTCCGGGCCGGATGGACGCGCCGACGTCGTACATCGCGCCGGAAAGCTACGACAAGCTCACCGTGGTGAAAGGGCCGCAGACGGTGCTGTACGGCCCCGGCGCATCGGCCGGCACGGTGCTGTTCGAGCGCACGACGCGGCGCTTCGACAAGCCCGGCATGCGTTTCGACGGCAGTCTCGTCGGCGGCTCGTTCGGGCGCAACGACCAGAACCTCGACGTGACGGCCGGCACGCCGGACGTGTACGGCCGCGTGAGCGCGAACCACGCGCATTCGGACGACTACAAGGACGGCAACGGCCGCACCGTGCCGTCGCAGTGGGACAAGTGGAACGCGGACGCGGCGCTCGGCTTGACGCCGGACGACCATACGCGCGTCGAGCTGACGGCCGGCGGGGGCGACGGCTATGCGCGCTACGCGGGGCGCGGGATGGACGGCGCGCATTTCCGCCGCGAGACCTTCGGCCTGTCGTTCGACAAGCAGCACATCGGCGACGTGCTCGACCGCGTCGAGGCGCGCGTGTACTACAACGAAGCCGATCACGTGATGGACAACTACACGCTGCGGCAGCCCGACCCGACGAGCAGCATGCCGATGCGGATGGCGTCGGAAGTGCGGCGCCGCACGCTCGGCGCGCGGGCCGCGGCGACGTTGCGCTTCGGCGACGACTTCAAGCTCGTCGCGGGCGTCGACGCGCAGTCGAACCGGCTCGATTCGCGCTCGGCCATGGGGCGGCAGAACTATGCGGACAAGCCGTGGAATGCGCAGACGACGATGTGGAACGCGGGCGCGTTCGGCGAGCTGACCTGGTACGCGAGCGACGCGTCGCGCGTGATCGGCGGTGCGCGCGTCGACTATGCGAGCGCGCGCGACAAGCGGCCGACGACGGGCGGCATGATGACGGGCAAGCCGAATCCGACGTTCGACGACGACCGCTCGCGCGTGCTGCCGAGCGGCTTCATCCGCTACGAGCGGGATCTCGCGGCGCTGCCGGTCACGTGGTACGCGGGGATCGGCCATGCGGAGCGCTTTCCCGACTACTGGGAGCTGTTCTCCGCGAAGCGCGGGCCGGCCGGCGCGGTCAATGCGTTCTCGGCGGTCAAGCCCGAGAAGACCACGCAGCTCGACATCGGCGCGCAGTACCGGAGCGAGCGGCTCGATGCGTGGGTGTCGGCGTACGCGGGCTACGTGCAGGACTTCATCCTGTTCAATTACGCGGCCGGCATGATGGGATCGACCACGCAGGCGACCAACGTCAATGCGCAGATCATGGGCGGCGAGGCCGGCGTGTCGTGGCGGCCGGTCGCGCCGTTGCGCGTCGAGACGTCGCTCGCGTATGCGTGGGGGCGCAACGTGGCGACCGGCGATCCGCTGCCGCAGATGCCGCCGCTCGAAGCACGCTTCGGAGTCGAGTACACGCGCGGCGCGTGGTCGGCGGGCGGCCTGTGGCGCGTCGTTGCATCGCAGCATCGCTACGCGCTCAACGAGGGCAACGTGGTGGGGAAGGACTTCGGTCCGAGCGCCGGGTTCGGCGTGCTGTCGCTGCATGCGCAATACAACGTGAGCAAGACCGTGCAGGTGTCGGTCGGCGTCGACAACGTGCTGAACAAGGCCTATACGGAGCACCTGAACCTCGCCGGCAACGCGGGCTTCGGCTACGCGGCCAACACGCCCGTGACCGAGCCGGGGCGTACTGCGTGGGTGCGCGTCAGCGCGAAGCTGTAACGCGCAGCGCGTGTGCGATGCAGCATGCGCGCGCAGCGGCGCGCCCCCGCCCGAAGCGGCGGGGCGCGTCAAGCGATTAGAGAACCGTATCTAGTCGGGACCCAACGTTCGCCACTCGTGATTCACTCCCGCATTCGATGCACATGCCGGCTGCGTTCGAGGCAACGGGCAATGTGCATCGATCCGATCTCATTCGCACCAGAATCACAATAATCAGGAGAACATAGATGGTCAGATCGATGCGTTCCAGGGTGGTGGCAGGGGCAGTGGCATGCGCGATGAGCGCCGCGCCGTTCGCGGGCATGACCGCAGTGATGACGCTCGCGACGACGCGCGCGGCGGTGGCGGCAACCGCGGCCACGGACGATTACGCGACGACGCGTTATCCGATCATTCTCGTGCACGGGCTGACGGGCACCGACAAGTACGCGGGCGTGCTCGATTACTTTTACGGCATCCAGCAGGACCTGCAGCAGCACGGCGCGACCGTATACGTCGCGAACCTGTCCGGCTACCAGAGCGACGACGGCCCGAACGGGCGCGGCGAGCAATTGCTCGCGCAAGTGAAGCAGGTGCTTGCGCAAACCGGCGCGGCCAAGGTCAACCTGATCGGCCACAGCCAGGGCGGCCTGTCGTCGCGCTATGTCGCCGCCGTCGCGCCGGAGCTGGTCGCGTCGGTGACGACGATCGGCACGCCGCACCGCGGCTCGGAATTCGCGGATTTCGTGCAGGGCGTGCTCGCGTACGATCCGACCGGTCTTTCGTCGACGGTGATCGCGGCGTTCGTCAACGTGTTCGGGATGTTGACGAGCAGCACCCACAACACCAACCAGGATGCGCTCGCCGCGCTGCAGACGCTGACCACGGCGCGGGCCGCGACCTATAACCAGAACTTCCCGAGCGCGGGGCTCGGCGCGCCCGGCTCGTGCCAGAGCGGCGCGCCGACGGAGACGGTCGGCGGCAACACGCACCTGCTGTACTCGTGGGCCGGCACCGCGATCCAGCCGACGTTTTCCGCGCTGGGCGTGACGGGCGCGAAGGATACGAGCACGACTCCGGTCGTCGATCCGGCGAATGCGCTCGACGCGTCGACGCTCGCGCTGCTCGGCAGCGGCACGGTGATGGTCAACCGCGGCTCGGGCGAAAACGACGGCGTCGTGTCGAAATGCAGCGCGCTGTTCGGGCAGGTGCTGAGCACGAGCTACAAGTGGAACCACGTCGACGAGATCAACCAGCTGCTGGGCGTGCGCGGCGCGTATGCGGAAGACCCGGTCGCGGTGATCCGCACGCACGCGAACCGGCTGAAGCTCGCAGGCGTGTAAGCGATGGCCGCACGTGACGATCGCGCGCCGCGCTGGCGGCGCGCCGCAGCGGTGGCCGTCGCGGCGCTGGTCGTCGCGGGCGGCGTGTGGATCGGGCGTGGCGCCGCGTTGCATCACGACGCGGGTTCCGCGCGCGCATCGGCGGATGCAATGACGCTCGGCGGCGCGGCCCCGGCGTTGCCGCCGGACGCGGCGAGCGCGGGCCTGCCGTCGTCGCTGGCCGGCTCGAGCGCGCCGCGCCTGCCGCTCGAGGCGGGCGGCCATCTGGCGAAAGCGCGCGCGGTGCGCGATTTCTTCGACTATTGCCTGAGCGCGCAGAGCGACCTGAGCGCGACCGCGCTCGATGCGCTGGTCGCGCGCGAGATCGCCGCGCAGCTCGACGGCACCGTTGCGCAGCCGGAAGCGCTCGACGTCTGGCGCCGGTACCGCACGTACCTGGCCGAACTGGCGAAGCTGCCGGCCGCGGGCGCCGTCGCCGACAAGTCCGACATCGGCGCGCTGGAGCTCGCGCTCGACCAGCGCGTGTCGATCGCGCGGCGCACGCTTGGCGAATGGAACGAACCGTTCTTCAGTGACGAACAGTGGCGGCAGCGCTTCGATCTCGCGCGGCTGAAGATCGCGCAGGACCGCACGCTGACCGACGCGCAGAAGGCCGAGCGGCTTGCCGCGCTCGACCAGCAGCTGCCGCCCGGCGCACGCGCCGAACGGCAGCGCGTCGCGCAGCAGCAGGCCGCGATCGCGCAGATCGCGCAGCTGCAGAAGTCGGGCGCGACGCCGGACGCGATGCGCGCGCAATTGACCCAGTCGCTCGGCCCGGAGGTGGCGGAGCGCGCCGCGCGCATGCAGCAGGACGACGACGCGTGGCAGCGCCGTTACACCGACTATGCGGCGCAACGCGACCAGATCTCCGCGTCGGGGCTGCCGCCGCACGAGCGCGACGCGCAGATCGCGGCGCTGCGCCAGCGGCTGTTCACGAAACCGGGCGACGCGCTGCGCGCGGCGTCGCTCGATCGCGGCGCGGCGGCCTCGCGGTAGCCGCGCCGCGCGCGGCCTGTGCCGGCCCTGCGGCCCTACGCCGCGCGCGTCGCCCGCCGCGGCAGGTGGCGCTCGATCGTCGTCGCGAGCGTGTCGAACGCGGGGCCGATGCTCTCGTGCGCGACGCACGCATAGCCGAGCAGCAGGCCCGGCCGCGCGGCGTCCGCGCTGCTGTAGTAGCTCGTGAGCGGGCGCACGATCACGCCGGCGTCGAACGCGCTCTGCGTGACCGCGCGATCGTCGCAGGCGTCGGGCAGGCCGAGCACGAGATGCAGGCCCGCCTCGTCGCCCATCACCGGCAGCGCGTCGCCGAAGCGGGCATGGATCGCGTCGATCAGCAACTGCCGGCGCTCGCCGTACAGCGTGCGCATGCGCCGCACGTGCGAGGTCAGGTAGCCGTCCATGATGAATTCGGCGAGCACGGCCTGCTGCATCAGCTGGCCCTCGCGATACAGCTCCGACAGCCCGGTGCGGAACGTGTCGACCAGGTGCTCCGGCACGACCATGTAGCCCATCCGCAAGCCCGGGAACAGCATCTTGCCGAGACTGCCGACGTAGATCACGCGGCCGCCGTCGTCGAGCCCCTGCAGCGACGCGAGCGGCCGGCTGCCGTAGCGGAATTCGCTGTCGTAGTCGTCCTCGATGATCCAGCAGCGGTGCTGCCGCGCGTATTCGAGCAGCATCCGGCGCCGCGCGAGGCTCATCACCATCCCGAGCGGATATTGGTGCGACGGCGTGACGAGCACGAGCCGAGGCGGATGCTGCAGGTCGCTCACGCGCGGGTCGAGCCCTTCCTGGTCGACCGGCACCGGCGTGAGCGTCAGCCCGGCCGCCTGCAGCACGCTGCGCACGCCCCAGTAGCACGGCTCTTCCACCCACGCGCGATCGCCGATGTCGGACAGGAGGCGCACCGCGAGATCGATCGACTGGTGGATCCCCGTCGTGATGATCAGCTGGTCCGGCGAGCATTTCACCGAGCGCGCGACGCGCAGGTAGTCGGCGAGCGCGCGCCGCAGCGGCCGGTAGCCGCCGCCGGGCGCGTAGGTCAGCAGCTCAGGGTTCGCTTCCTTCCACAGCCGCGCCTGCAGGCGGCTCCATGTGCGGCTCGGAAATTCCGCTACGTCCGGCACGCCCGGCATGAACGCGCCCCACTGGCGGCGCGACACACCCGCATGCTCGATCAGCTGCCGGCCGCGCATCGACAGGCCGCCCCCTGCGCGTCGTCCTGCCGCGCCGCTGCATCGACGGCGGAAGGCGACGGCGGCGGGCTGCCCGGCGCCAGCATCGCCGCGGCGTCCGGGCGCGTGTCGGCGACATAGGTGCCGCTGCCGGTGGTCGTCAGCACGTAGCCTTCGGCCGTCAGCTGGTCGTACACGTGCAGCACGGTATTGCGCGCGATCGACAGGTCGGCGGCGAGTGTCCGTGAACTCGGCAGCTTGGTTCCTGGCCCCAATTCCCCGGTCAGGATGGCCTGCTGCATCAGCTGCAGCAACTGGCGATACATCGGCTCGGACGAGCTGCGGTCGAGGCGCGCGGAGAGCCAGTCGGCAAGGATCACGGTATCCAAAGTGGTCCTACTAGGAATATTGAAATGGTTCCCTAGTATAGAACCGTGCCAGCCGTATAGTCGTCTGCATCTCAATAAATGCATGGCGCGTTGCAAGGGGACAGCCACGATGAAGACCGATGAAGTGATCGTCAGCTTTCGCGGCGTGCGGAAGACCTACGACGGCGAGACGCTCGTCGTCAAATCGCTCGACCTGGACATCCGCCGCGGGGAATTCCTGACGCTGCTCGGGCCGTCCGGCTCCGGCAAGACCACCTGCCTGATGATGCTGGCCGGCTTCGAGTTTCCGACGGGCGGCGAGATCCGCCTCGAAGGCGAGCTGCTGAACAACGTGCCGCCGCACAAGCGCAACATCGGCATGGTGTTCCAGAACTACGCGCTGTTCCCGCACCTGACGGTCGAGCAGAACGTCGCGTATCCGCTGACGGTGCGCAAGCTGCCGGCCGGCGAGCGCGCCGAGCGCGTCGCGCATGCGCTGAAGATGGTGCAGATGGAGCGCTTCGCGAAGCGCTACCCGGCGCAGCTGTCGGGCGGCCAGCAGCAGCGCATCGCGCTGGCCCGCGCGCTCGTGTTCGAGCCGAGGCTCGTGCTGATGGACGAGCCGCTGGGCGCGCTCGACAAGCAGCTGCGCGAACACATGCAGTACGAACTGAAGGCGCTGCACGAGAAGCTCGGCGTGACCTTCGTGTATGTGACGCACGACCAGGGCGAGGCGCTGACGATGTCGGACCGCGTCGCCGTGTTCGACAAGGGCATCGTGCAGCAGCTCGACACCGTCGACCGCCTGTACGAATCGCCGTGCAACGAATTCGTCGCCAACTTCATCGGCGACAGCAACCGGCTGCGCGGCAGGGTCGCGCGCGTCGACGGCGAGTTCTGCGAGTTCCGGCTCGACGACGGCACGACGCTCGTCGGCCGCAACATCGGCAACGCGGAAGCGGGCGCACCCGCGGTCGCATGCATCCGTCCCGAGCGCATGAGCCTCGCGCCGCAGCACGGCAACGGCCACGCGAACGGCCACGCGAACGGCGCTGCCGCGAACCTGCTGGCGGGCGAGGCCCGCAGCCTCATCTATTTCGGCGATCACGTGCGCATGCGCTGCGCGGTGCCTGGGCAGGACGAATGCTTCGTGAAGGTGCCGCTCGGCACCGGCGCGCTCGATGCGTTCTCGCCCGGCGCGCCGGTCGGGCTGGCATTCGCGCCCGAGCACCTGCGCGTATTCGCCTGAACATGGCTTCACGGTTTTTCGCAGCACGTCGTCCATAACAACGGCGCACTTCCACCACGAGAGGAACCATCATGAATCGAGCAAGCTTTACCGCGCGCCGCACCGCCTTCGCGCTGGCGCTGGCCGTGTTCGGCGCATCCGCGTCGGCGGCGGAGATCACGGTCGTCAACTTCGGCGGCGCGAACGGCGATGCGCAGAAGGTCGCGTTCAACCAGCCGTTCGAGAAGTCGACCGGCACCAAGGTCACGGCCGTCGAATACAACGGCGAGCAGGCCAAGGTGAAGGCGATGGTCGAGGCGAGGCACGTCAACTGGGACGTGGTCGAGGTCGAATCGGGCGACCTGAACCGCGGCTGCGACGAAGGGCTGTACGAGAAGCTCGACTGGTCGAAGATCGCGAAGAAATCCGACCTGATTCCGGAATCGCCGCAGACCTGCGGCGTCGGCTTCTTCGTGTGGTCGACCACGCTCGCGTACAACGCGGACAAGCTGAAGACCGCGCCGGCCGGCTGGGCCGATTTCTGGGACGTGAAGAAATTCCCGGGCAAGCGCGGGATGCGCAAGGGCGCGCGCTACAACCTCGAGTTCGCGCTGATGGCCGACGGCGTCGCGCCGAAGGACGTCTACAAGGTGCTCGGCACGAAGGCCGGCCAGGACCGCGCGTTCAAGAAGCTCGACGAGCTGAAGCCGTACATCCAGTGGTGGGAAGCCGGCGCGCAGCCGCCGCAGTTCCTGGTCGCCGGCGACGTCGTGATGTCGACCGCGTACAACGGCCGCATCAGCGCCGCGCAGAAGGAAGGCAAGAACCTGAAGGTGGTCTGGAACGGCAGCATCTACGATCTGGACTACTGGGCGATTCCGAAGGGCACGCCGAACAAGGCGCTGGCGGAGAAGTACATCGCGTACACGCTGTCGACGAAGCCGCAGCAGGAGTACGCGCAGCACATCTCGTACGGCCCGGCGAGCGTCGCCGCGATCAAGTCGCTCGACGCGAAGACGCTCGCGAACCTGCCGAACTCGCCGACCAACGGCAAGAACGCGGTGCTGCAGGACATCGGCTTCTGGACCGACCACAGCGACGAGCTCGAGCAGCGCTTCGCCGCGTGGGCATCGAAGTAAGCGCGTCGCAGTCGTGACGCAACCGGCCGCGCGGCGCGCACGCGTCGCGGCGCTTCGCGCGGCATGCCGCCGGACTCCGGTCCGGCCGGAGAGGCACATTGAATACGATGACGATCGCCACTTCTTCGTCGACGCAGTCGACTGCCACGCTGAAACGCGAGCTGAAGGCCGCCGAGGCCAGGAAGCGCGCGATGGCGCTGCTGCTGGTCGCGCCGCTCGCGATTTTCCTGCTGCTGATCTTCGTCGTGCCGATCGGCGCGCTGCTGACGCGCGCGGTGCAGAACCCGGAGATCGCGACCGCGCTGCCGAAGACGGTCGCCGCGCTGTCCGGCTGGGACCGCAAGACGCCGCCCGCCGACGCCGCGTACGCGGCGCTCGCCGCCGACATGACGCGGGTTGCCGACAGCGAGGCGATGGGCGCGCTCGCGCGGCGCCTGAACACCGAGATTCCCGGCTACCGGTCGCTCGTCGCGAAGACGGCGCGCGCGATGCCGCTCAAGGGCGATAACGGCGAAGCGCTCACGCCCGCGCAGCAGCGCGGCAAGCTCGTCGAGCTCGATGCGCGCTGGGCCGACCCCGCGTACTGGCAGGCGATCGCGAAGAACGGCAGCGCGTACTCGCCGTTCTACCTGCTCGCGTCGCTCGATCACAAGCAGGACGGCTTCGGCCACGTCGTGCCCGCCGATCCGGACCAGTCGATCTACCTGGCGATCTTCGGCCGCACGCTCGTGATCGGCGTCGCGGTCACGCTGTTCGCGCTGCTGCTCGGCTATCCGCTCGCGTACTGGATCTCGACGCTGTCGGAGCGGCGCGCGAACCTCGTGATGATCCTCGTGCTGATCCCGTTCTGGACCTCGGTGCTGGTGCGCGTCGCCGCGTGGATCGTGCTGCTGCAGAGCGAGGGGCTCGTCAACAAGGCGCTGATCGGCAGCGGGCTGATCTCGCATCCGCTCGCGCTGCTGTTCAACCGGGTCGGCGTGTACATCTCGATGACGCACATCCTGCTGCCGTTCATGATCCTGCCGCTCTTCAGCGTGATGAAGGCGATCCCGCCGACCTACCAGCGCGCGGCCGTGTCGCTCGGCAGCCATCCGTTCGCGGCGTTCTGGCGCGTGTACGTGCCCCAGACGTATCCGGGCGTCGGCGCGGGCGCGCTGCTGGTGTTCATCCTCGCGATCGGCTACTACATCACGCCGGCGCTGCTCGGCGGGCCGAACGACCAGATGGTCAGCTACTACGTCGCGTACTTCACGAACGTGACGATCAACTGGGGCATGGCGTGTGCGCTCGGCGGGCTGCTGCTCGCGGCGACGCTCGTGCTGTACGCGGTCTACAACCGCTTCACCCGCTCGAACGTGAGCCTCGGCTAAGCGCGACACAACGGAAAGGGAAGGGGATTCGACCATGAAACTGCTCGCCAGGCCGCTGTTCGCGCCGCACATGTCGTTCGTCGAGCGCGCGTGGTACGTCGCATTGCGCGTGCTCGTCGTGCTGACGCTGCTGTACCTGATCCTGCCGGTGCTCGCGATCGTGCCGCTGTCGTTTTCGTCGAGCACGTTCCTCGTCTATCCGATCCCGGGCTTCTCGACGCGCTGGTACGAGAACCTGATCGCGTCCGACGAGTGGCGCATGGCGGCGAAGAACAGCTTCATCGTCGCGCCGTCGGCGACCGTCGTCGCGACCGTGCTCGGCACGCTCGCCGCGATCGGGCTCACGAAGGCCGACTTCCGCGGCAAGGGGCTGCTGATGGCGGTGCTGCTGTCGCCGATGATCGTGCCGGTGGTCGTGGTCGGCGTCGGCATGTACCTGTTCTTCGCGCCGCTCGGCCTCGCCAACACCTACACGGGGCTGATCTGCGCGCACGCGGCGCTCGGCGTGCCGTTCGTCGTCACGACGGTGGCCGCGACGCTGCAGGGCTTCAACCACAACCTCGTGCGCGCGAGCCTGTCGCTCGGCGCGAGTCCGGTCACGACGTTCTTTCGCGTCACGCTGCCGGTGATCGCGCCGGGCGTGATGTCGGGCGCGCTGTTCGCGTTCGCGACGTCGTTCGACGAAGTGGTCGTCACGCTGTTTCTCGCCGGCGCCGACCAGACCACGCTGCCGCGCCAGATGTTCACCGGCATCCGCGAGAACATCAGCCCGACGATCGCCGCGCTCGCGACGATCCTGATCATCTTCTCGACGAGCCTGCTGCTCGCGCTCGAATGGCTGCGCGGGCGCAATGCGCGGCGAGCGGTGTCCTGACGGCGAGCGCTTCGCCGGCCGGCGCGCCGCCATCGGCGCGCGCCGGCCTTCACGCGACGCTCAGAAGCCGCCCGACTTGATCAGCTGGTTGAGGTTCGCGATGTTCAGGCTGCCGAAGCCGGTCGTGTAGTCCCAGCCCTGGCCGGCGGTGTAGCCGTAGCCCTGGTAGCCGTTGTTGCCCGACACCACGTCGTAGCGCACCAGCGACGGATTCGACGGAATGCGCGCATAGAACCTGGCGGCCGGGAAGCCGAGCCCGGTGCCGTTTGCCGCGAGCAGCCGCGCCCAGAAGCCGGAGAACAGCGGCGCGGACAGGCTGGTGCCGCCGATCTGCTGCAGCTGCCCGTAGTTGTAGATGTACGCGCCGGTGCTTTGCGCGGCATCGAACGACACGTCCGGCAGCTGGCGGTTGCTGCCCGACTGCCACGACGGGGCGGGCAGGATCGTGCTGACGCCGCCGCCCGTCGCCCACAGCTTGCCGTTGCCGTCGAGCCCTTCGTTCCAGACCGTCTCGTTCGAGAACGCGCCCGACGAGGTCGTGTACAGCGTCGTGCCGCCGATCGCGAGCACGTGCGGCGACGACGCCGGCCACGACACCGTGTAGTTCGAGCCGTCCGGATAGCCGCGGTTGTTGCATTCGTACACGCCTTCGTCGCCGGACGACACCGAGAACGTTTGTCCTTGCGCGGCAGCCGTCGTGAAGATCTGCTCCTCGGCGTCGAGCGTGCCGTCGGCGTTCGCGTCGGTTTCGCACCAGCCGAGCGACACGTTGATCACTTTCGCGACGTTGTCCGACACCGCGCGGTTGAACGCCTGCGTGAGCCCGGTGTTGCCCGACGCGTTCAGGTCCGCCATGTAGAACACGAGCTTGCCGACCTGGCCGCCCGCTGCTCCCACGATCGACTGGCTGTCCAGATCCCATTCGCCCTGGCCGTCCTGGTCGTCGGTGTAGTTGCCGCCGGTGCCGTTGGTCTTGACGCTCTGCGTCGTCACCGCGCCGTAGCCGTTGCTCGACGTGAAGGTCTTCAGGTCCCGCAGCGTCTGCGCGACGCCGCCGATCGTCATGATGCCGACCGTGACGCCGGCCGCGGTCGGCACGCCGGTCGCGCCGTAGAGGGCCGGGAATTCCTTCGGATAGTGGCCGGTCGCGGTGCCCGCGGCGAGCGCCGTCGGCTTTGCGACGTTGCCGATGCGCAGCAGCGGATGCGCGCGCGCGACGTTCTGCAGCCCCAGCACCGAGCCGACGACGTCGCCGAGCGCGCGCGGCACCTGCGCGGTGGACGCGTTCGCGAAGCCCGAGCGGCCCGCGAACTGGAAGTGCACGAGCGACGTGTTGAACGCGGCCTTGACCGTGCCGGCGGTGCCGCGCGCGGAAACGAGCAGCCGGTTCGGCGCGACCTCGATGTCGACGAAGCCGCTCTTGCGCAGATGGTCGACGACCGACTGAACCTGTGCGTCGGTCGGCGCGTAGTTCGCGAGGAACTGGTCATGCGTGAGGAACTTGCCGTACTGCGCACTGCCGGGCCGGTTGACGTCGCGCGCGAGCTGCTTGAGCTGCGCGGCATTGCGCAGCTTCAGGCTGACCACGACGTTGGTCGTTTCGCCCGCTGCCAGTTCGAGCGACGGCGCCGCACTGCGCGCCATCAGCTGCGGGCCGGTCAGGAAGGCCTTCGTGTGCGTGTCGACCCAGTCCGTCGCGCCGTGCGCCGCGCCGGCGGCGAGGACGAGCGGCCATGCGCAGGCGAGACGGCGGGGCGACGGGAGGGATAGGGCGAACCGCGCGTTCCTTTTCATCGGGTGTCCTTTTGAGGAGAGACGACGTTGCTGGAACCCCCGGCCCTTGTGGGGCCGCGAGCGGTGACGAGCGTAGGGTGTCGGGGTCGTTCAGGTAGCTGGCAGTTTCCATAGCTGTCAGTTCTGACACCGACGTGCCGCGCGCGGGCACTGCGTTGGGTGCGCGCGCAACGGCATGCGCGGACGGACGGAACCGGTTTGCGGCGCGCCGGTGCGACCGTCCGCGCCGTTCGAGCGCATGACGCGTTCGTTGCGGTATCGGAATGTGCGCAATTGCGCGGCGCTGCCGTGCGCGCACGCGTCGTTCGCCTCCGCGCCGGAATGCGGCGCGCGTCGCACTATGTGGGCGCGCGACGGCGCGGGGCCGGGACGCGTGCAGCGCGAGCCGCGACGGCGGGAATTCTCGACCCGTTCGGACGTGCCGGTTTCCCGAACTGTGGAACGTCGCATCGCCGAGCCTTGCAGCGTCCTTTCGGTTCGCGAAGCGCGCGAGCCGATTAGAGGAATTGCTCGAACGCATCCGGATGCCGGGTTCGGCCGAGCGTCCGATGTCCACGGCGCGCCGGTGCGGCGGCGTTTGCGCGCATTCGGTCTACCCGGCTTGCGCGTGCCCCGCGCGACATCCGATCGCAACCAATGTTTGACGCGCGCCGTCCCCGAGCTATTCTCCAATCCATAACCACGAAGTTATTGATTCCAGCATGCAAAGCCCGCACGACCTGCTGTTCAGAACACTTGCCGATCCGACGCGCCGCGCGCTGTTCGAGCGACTGTGTGCGGAAGGCGAGCTGACGGTCGCCGCGCTGACGGCCCGCGCCGGCGTGTCGCAGCCGGCCGTGTCGAAGCATCTGGGTGTACTGAAGCAGGCCGGGCTCGTGAGCGACCGTCACGCGGGCCGGCAGACGCACTACAGCGCGCAGCCGCAGGCGCTGACTCCGTTGCTCGACTGGGCCGGCCAGATGACCGCCTTCTGGCAGAACCGGTTCGATGCGCTCGAAGATCTGCTCAGGAGAATGGACCAATGAACCCCAACCCCGCCGCAACCCGTACCGTCGTCGTCGAACGGGAGCTGTCGCATCCGCCCGAGAAGATCTGGCGTGCGCTCACGCAACCGCATCTGCTCGACGCGTGGCTGATGCAGAGCGATTTCGAACCGGTGGCGGGCCGCGCGTTCAGTTTTCGCGCCGACTGGGGTTCGGTCGACTGCACCGTGCTGACGATCGAGCCGCACCGCGCGCTGTCGTACACGTGGGCCGCTCATGGCCTCGAAAGCGTCGTCACATGGACGCTCACGCCCACGCCGCACGGCACGCTGCTGCGAATGGAGCAAAGCGGCTTCCGCACCGACCAGGAGCAGGCGTACCGTGGCGCGCAGCACGGCTGGCCGCAGTTCTTCGCGTCGCTCGAACAGCTGCTCGCGCGCCCGGACGAGGGCGGGGAGGCCGACGCATGAGCGCCGCCGGGCACGACCTGACGCCGTCCGCGCGCATCGACGCGCTGATCGCCGGAATCGCCGACTGGCGCCGCGACGTCTTTGCCGAGCTGCGCGCGACGATCCTCGCGGCCGACGCCGGCATCGTCGAGGAATGGAAGTGGATGGGCAGCCCCGTCTGGTCGTGCGACGGGATGATCGCGGTCGCGAACGCGCACAAGGGCAAGGTCAAGCTCACGTTCATGCACGGCGCGCAGCTGGCCGATCCCGATGGGCTGTTCAACGCGGGCCTCGACGGCAACGCGCGCCGCGCGATCGACTTCATGGAAGGCGACAAGCTCGACCGGCGCGCGCTGCAGCGCCTGATTCGCGCGGCGATCGACTACAACCGCGCGCATCTGAAGAAGAACGCACGCGCCGCTGCGGGTGCGAAGGCGCGCGGCGGCAAGCAAGCCTAGCGCCGCCGGCCGCTGCGTCGCGCGCCTTTGTACAGACGAAAAAAACCCGACACGAGGTCGGGTATCCAAATCGGCCGCAACCGCCGCGAGGCGGCTGCGGCACCTGCAAAAGCGGAGCGCTTACGCTGCGAGCAGCGAGCGCAGCACGAACGGCAGGATACCACCGTGCTTGTAGTAGTCGACTTCGATCGGCGTATCGATGCGCAGCAGCACCTGCACGCGCTGCGTTTCGCCATCCTTGCGGTTGATCACGAGCGTGACGTCCTGCTGCGGCTTGAAGTCGTCGCCGAGGCCTTCGATGTCGAACGTCTCGTCGCCGGTGATGCCGAGCGACTGGATGCTGTCCGCGCCCTTGAACTGCAGCGGCAGCACGCCCATGCCGACCAGGTTCGAACGGTGGATCCGCTCGAAGCTGCGTGCGATCACGGCCTTCACGCCGAGCAGCTGCGTGCCCTTCGCCGCCCAGTCGCGCGACGAGCCGGTGCCGTACTCTTCGCCCGCGAACACGACGGTCGGCGTGCCGGCGTCGACGTACTTCATCGCCGCGTCGTAGATCGACAGCTGTTCGCCGCTCGGCTGATGGATCGTCAGGCCGCCTTCGACGCGCGTGCCGTCCGCCTTCGCCGGGATCATCAGGTTCTTGATCCGGACGTTCGCGAACGTGCCGCGCATCATCACGTCATGGTTGCCGCGACGCGAGCCGTAGCTGTTGAAGTCGGCCTTCTGCACGCCGTTCTCCTTCAGCCACTTGCCTGCCGGCGAGTCTTCCTTGATCGAGCCTGCCGGGCTGATGTGGTCGGTCGTGACCGAGTCGCCGAAGATGCCGAGCGCGCGCGCGCCCTTGACCGTGACGATCGCGTCGGCCGGCTCCATCGAGAATTCCTTGCCGAAGAACGGCGGCTCCGCGATGTACGTCGACTTCGGCCAGTCGTAGACCTGGCCCGACTCGCCCTCGATCTTGCTCCAGAGGTCGCCCTTCTTGGTCAGCTTCGCGTAGTTGTCCTCGAACTTCTTCGGATCGAGCGCGTACTTGAGCAGCGCGTGGATCTCGTCGCTCGTCGGCCAGATGTCGCCGAGGTAGATGTCCTTGCCGCCCTTGCCCTGGCCGACCGGCTCGGTCATCAGGTCGCGCGTGATGTTGCCGGCGATCGCGTAGGCGACGACGAGCGGCGGCGAGGCCAGGAAGTTCGCGCGGATGTTCGGGTGGATGCGCGCTTCGAAGTTGCGGTTGCCCGACAGCACGGCCGCCGCGACGATGTCGTTCTTCGTGATCGCTTCGTTCAGTTCCGGCGTCAGGTCGCCCGCGTTGCCGATACAGGTCGTGCAGCCGTAGGCGGCGACTTCGAAGCCGAGCTTCGCCAGGTAGGGCAGCAGGCCCGTCTTCGTCAGGTACTCGGTGACGATGCGCGATCCCGGCGCGAGCGACGTCTTGATGTGCGGCGCGACGCTCAGGCCGGCTTCGACGGCCTTCTTTGCCAGGAGGCCTGCGGCCAGCAGCACGCTCGGGTTCGACGTGTTCGTGCACGACGTGATCGCGGCGATCAGCACGTCGCCGTTCTTCACGTTGACGCCGTTGCTCGTCGTGTAGCCGGCGTCCAGGTCTTCCGCCTTCTTCGCGAAGCCGTTTTCCGCGACCGGCTTCGAGAACAGCTCGGTGAACGTCGACTTGACGTTGCCGATCTCGATGCGGTCCTGCGGACGCTTCGGGCCGGCCAGCGACGGCGCGACCGTCAACAGGTCGAGCGTCAGCGTCTTCGTGTAGTCGATCTCGCCGGCCTTCGGAATGCCGAACAGGTCCTGCGCCTTGAAGTAGTTTTCGAACGCGGCGATTTCCGCCTTCGTGCGGCCCGTGCCCTTGAAGTAGTCGATCGTCTTCTCGTCGACCGGGAAGAAGCCCATCGTCGCGCCGTATTCCGGCGCCATGTTCGCGATCGTCGCGCGGTCCGGCAGCGCGAGCGTCTTCGTGCCTTCACCGAAGAACTCGACGAACTTGCCGACGACCTTTTCCTTGCGCAGCATTTCGGTGATGGTCAGCACCAGGTCGGTCGCCGTCACGCCTTCGCGCAGCTGGCCCTTCAGCTCGACGCCGACCACGTCCGGCGTCAGGAAGTACACCGGCTGGCCGAGCATGCCGGCTTCCGCCTCGATGCCGCCCACGCCCCAGCCGACCACGCCGATGCCGTTGATCATCGTCGTGTGGCTGTCCGTGCCGACGAGGGTGTCCGGGTAATAGACCGTGCCGTCTTCGTCCTTCTTCTTGTGGACGCCGCGCGCGAGGTACTCGAGGTTCACCTGGTGCACGATGCCGACGCCCGGCGGCACGACCTTGAACGTGTCGAACGCCTGCATGCCCCACTTCATGAACTGGTAGCGCTCGTTGTTGCGCTGGAATTCCAGCTTCATGTTCAGGTCGAGCGCGTCCTTCTGGCGGAAGTAGTCGATCTGGACCGAGTGGTCGACGACGAGATCGACCGGGACCAGCGGCTCGATCTTCTTCGGGTTCTTGCCCGCGCGCTTCGCGACGCCGCGCATGGCCGCGATGTCGGCGAGCAGCGGCACGCCCGTGAAGTCCTGCAGCACGACGCGCGACACGACGAACGGAATCTCGTCGACGCGCTTGGCGGTCGGCTTCCAGTTCGCGAGCTGCTCGATGTGTTCCTCGGTGATCTTCTTGCCGTCGTAGTTGCGCAGCACGGACTCGAGCACGATCCGGATCGACACCGGCAGGCGCTCGATCTTCGTCTTCAGTTCCTTGCCGAGCTGCGGCAGCGAGTAGAACTTGCCTTTGCCGGAACCGCTGTCGAATTCCTTGAGGGTCTTGTGGAGATTGTGGGCCATGGTGATTTTCCTGGGTTTGAGGCTAGGAAAGAAACTCCGTGTTCTGTACCTGACGGCTAGATCACATACAGATCGACGTACTCATTGACCGGCATCGCTTCGAGCTTTGCCTGGTCCAGCGACACGTCGAGAATCGCTTGTTGCTGCTTTGCCGGGAAGCGGCGGGCGAGGTTGGTCCTGAACTTCTCGACCAGGAGCGGGATGCCGTCGGCGCGGCGTCGCTGGTGGCCGATCGGATACTCGACCGCCACTTCGGCAAGCTTTGATCCGTCCGCGAACTCGATCGTCAGCGCATTCGCGATCGATCGCTTGTCCGGATCGTGGTAATCCTTCGTGAACTGCGGGTCCTCGACGCACGTCGTCTTCGCGCGCAGCGCGTCGATGCGCGGGTCCGCGGCGACCGCGTCCTCGTAGTCGGCCGCGGTCAGCCGGCCGTAGAGCAGCGGCACCGCGACCATGTACTGGATGCAGTGGTCGCGGTCCGCTGGGTTGGCGAGCGGCCCCTGCTTGTCGATGATGCGGAGCGCCGCCGCGTGCGTGCGGATCGTGATCCGGCTGATGTCGTCGGTCGATTTCCCGGTCGCGGCGAGCTGCGCGTGCAGCTGCATGGCCGCTTCGGCGGCCGTCTGCGCATGGAATTCCGCCGGGAACGCGATCTTGAACAGCACGTTCTCCATCACGTACGTGCCGTACGGGCGCTGGAAGCGGAACGGCTGTCCTTTGAACAGCACGTCGTAGAAGCCCCAGGTCCGCGCGGTCAGCGCCGACGGGTAGCCCATTTCGCCCGTCTTCGCGATCAGCGCGAGGCGCACCGCGCGCGACGTCGCGTCGCCGGCCGCCCACGACTTGCGCGAGCCCGTGTTCGGCGCGTGCCGGTAGGTGCGCAGCGCATGGCCGTCGACGAACGCGTTCGAGACCGCGTTGATCAGCTCGTCGCGCGTGAGCCCGAGCAGCTGGCCGACGACGGCGGTCGACGCGACCTTGACGAGCAGCACGTGGTCGAGCCCGACCTGGTTGAATGAATTCTCGAGTGCGATGCAGCCCTGGATCTCGTGGGCCTTGATCATCGCGATCAGCACGTCGCGCATCGCGAGCGGCGTCTTGCCGGCGGCGACGGCGGTGCGCGACAGCCAGTCGGCCGTCGCCAGGATTCCGCCGAGGTTGTCGGACGGATGGCCCCATTCGGCGGCGAGCCAGGTGTCGTTGAAGTCGAGCCAGCGGATCGTCGCGCCGATGTCGAACGCGGCCTTGACCGGATCGAGCTGGAACGACGTGCCCGGGACCTTCGCGCCGTTCGGCACGATCGTGCCGGGTACGACGGGGCCGAGCAGCTTGGTGCAGGCAGGGTAGGACAGCGCCTCGAGTCCGCAGCCGAGCGTGTCGATCAGGCAATGACGCGCGGTCTCCAGCGCGAGCGCGCTGCCGATCCCCGCATCCAGCACGTAGTCGACGATGTCGACGAGTACCGGATCCGGGGCAGAGCGGACGCTGGAGGTCGGGGCGGACATCGAGGGGCCTGGGTGAACGGGCTTAGTTCGTTGCCGGCTTCAGCTCGTTCGATTGCGTCGGCGCCGGCGTGCCTTGCGCCATTTCCGGCGTCATGCACTCGTCCGCGAGGCGCTCGCCGCCGTTCGCGTCGCTGAACAGCATCGCCTTGGTCGGGATCACGACCAGCTTGAACCCGGCTGCCGGATCGTAGAACGTGTCGGCGCCCGTCGTCGTTGCCAGGCGCGGCAGCTTGTAGTTCTTCTTCGCCCAGTGAACCGTGACGACCTGGTCGCGCTTCATGTCGCCGGCGAGGTCGAACGTCAGGCCGTCCTTGCACGCCCACTTGGCTGCGCCTTCCGGCACCGGATCGACCTTCGCGGCGGCGGCGGCTTTCGCCTTCTTGCTGCGCGGGATGATGCGCTTGGCCGGCGCCGGGCGCTTGGCCGTTGCCTTCTTCGCGGTCGTGCCCGCTTCCTGGGCGAACGCGCTCGGAGCCGAGACCAGCATCGTGGCGGACAAGGCGCCGATGGCGGTAGCGATCAGGAGTTTCTTCATGGAGTCAGAACCTTTCGATAATCAGTTGACATGGGCCGGCGGCGTCGGGCCGCCGGCCGGGTAGAACTGCACGCGCCCCGGAAGCGCGCAGCGGCCGCTATTTTCACCTATTTGGCCGCGCATATTTCAGGTTTTCAGGCTCCGTTACGTTTTTTGTCGTTTAGCAAACCGGCGATCGGCTCGCGCTCACGGCGCGTCTGCCGCGGCGGCCGGGCCGAACAGCGGGGCCGCCTCGGCGGGCACCGGCTGGCCCGCGGCCCGCGCGCGGCGCAGCACCGACCAGTAATAGCGGTAGCTCGCGCGGTCGTGCAGCGTGTCGCCGTGCCGTGTCGGACCCCAGTCGGCGGCCTGCGCGGCCAGCAGGATCTCGGCGGCGAGCGCGACTTCGTCGGTGCGGGGCGCGAACGCGTCGACGATCGGCCGGATCTGCGACGGGTGGATGCTCCACATCCGCGTGTACGCGAACTCGTCGCGCGCGCGGCGCGCGTCGTTCGCGACGACGCTCATGTCGCGCACCTCGGTCGTCACGTTGTGCGACGGCGTCTTGCCGTGCGCATGGCAGGCCGCGGCGATCTCGAGCTTCGCGCGGCGCACGAGTGGATGCTCGAACTGGCCGGGCGAGCGCATCGCGCCGTCGGGAATCGCGCCGTGATGCGCGGAGACGAAGTCCATCAGCCCGAAGCTCAGCGTGCCGACGAGCGGCAGTGCGGCGAGGGCGGCCGCGTGAGCGAG
Organism: Burkholderia ubonensis; assembly: GCF_001718695.1. NCBI lineage: Bacteria > Pseudomonadati > Pseudomonadota > Betaproteobacteria > Burkholderiales > Burkholderiaceae > Burkholderia > Burkholderia ubonensis. The sequence continues at coordinate 616,094 of NZ_CP013422.1, forward strand.
CGCGCCGTGGGTCTCGACCAGCACGTCGACCGGAATCGGCCGCGCGATGCCGAGCTCGCGGCGCGTGCCTTCGATGAACGCGCACATCTCGGCGGCGTCGGCGGCGTTCGCGATCTTCGGCAGCGTGATGTAGGCCGGCGCCCGCGCCGCGCGCAGGATGATCCGCACGTCGTCGCGCCAGTGGGGGTGGGAGAAATCGTGGATCCGCGCGCCGACCCGCCCGAAGCGGTTGTCGGCGCTGCCGAGCAGGCCGGCGACCAGCTCCGCGTGCGCGGCTTCCTGGCCGACGGCCGCGCCGTCCTCGCAGTCGAGCGTGATGTCGAACACGGGGCCCGTCTCGGCCTGCAGCGCAAGCGACTTGCGCATCAGCTTCTCGCTGCCGGCGTAGTGATCGCAGCATGGCAGGATCGCGGGCGGGGACGCACCGTCGTACAACACTTCTGCAGGTGTGAGCGCGGACATCTTCTCTACGTCAGGAGGCAGGCCAGCGTGGAAAAATCGGATGCGGGCGCGTTCTGGGCCGGTGGCGGCAAAACGCGTCCGGATCGGATCGGGGGCGCAGCGGGCCGGCGGCATGCCGCCGGCCCGCGCCGCAGCCTTGCCGCCCGCGGGCGGCAAGGCCGGCGCCTTACTTCAGCAGGTGGGCGACGCCGTCACGCTCTTCGAGCAGCTCGGCCAGCGTGCCGTCCATCTTCTCGCGCGAGAACGCGTCGATTTCCAGGCCTTCGACACGCTTGTACTCGCCGTTTTCGCACACGACCGGCACGCCGTAGATGATGTCTTCGGGGATGCCGTACGAACCGTCCGACGGAATGCCCATCGTGACCCACTTGCCGTTCGTGCCGAGCACCCAGTCACGCACGTGGTCGATCGCCGCGTTGGCCGCCGACGCCGCCGACGACAGGCCGCGCGCTTCGATGATCGCCGCGCCGCGCTTGCCGACGGTCGGGATGAACGTGTCGCGGTTCCACACGTCGTCGTTGATCAGCTTCAGCAGCGATTCGCCTTCGGCGGTTGCGAAGCGGAAGTCCGGGTACATCGTCGGCGAGTGGTTGCCCCACACCGCGAGCTTCTCGATCGACGCGACCGGCTTGCCCGACTTGGCCGCGAGCTGCGACAGCGCGCGGTTGTGGTCGAGGCGCAGCATCGCCGTGAAGTTCTTCTTCGGCAGGTCCGGCGCCGACTTCATCGCGATGTACGCGTTCGTGTTGGCCGGGTTGCCGACGACCAGCACCTTCACGTCGCGGCTCGCGACTTCGTTCAGCGCGGCGCCCTGGACCGTGAAGATCTCGGCGTTCGCCGACAGCAGGTCCTTGCGCTCCATGCCCTTCGAGCGCGGACGGGCGCCGACCAGCAGCGCGACGTCGGCGTCCTTGAACGCGACCTTCGGGTCGTCGGTGATCACGACGCCCGCGAGCAGCGGGAACGCGCAATCGTCCAGTTCCATCACGACGCCTTTGACGGCGGCTTGGGCTTGCGGGAGGTCGAGCAGTTGCAGGATGACCGGCTGGTCCTTGCCGAGCAGGTCGCCGTTCGCGATGCGGAACAGCAGCGAGTAAGCGATTTGACCTGCGGCGCCGGTGACGGCAACGCGCTTTGCGGGCTTAGCCATTGAAAATCTCCAGGACGGGTGAAGCGTGGGACGCTAGGGAAAACGCCATTCTATGCGCGTTACGCGAAGCGTTGCTTTGAAGCAGGGCGGAGGACTCGCGGTTGCATGCGTGGTGAACCTGGAGACGGGCCGAGGCACGTGGCCGGGGGCGCGCTTTGCCACCCGCGAACCCTTGCTCGACCCGGAGTTTAGGAGCCGAGGAACGCAAAGTCAAACGGTATCATATGTCTTATATAAGACAGATGTTTTGCGGAATTTGAGTGGACGGAAAAGCGCGGTTTGTGATGAAATGCGCGCCATGACATCGAACCAGGCGAACAACGCGAATCCGACCGGCGCAGGCGGCCCAGGGCAGCCGGGCGCGGCCGAGCTCGCGCCGAACGCCGTCACCGACGTTCAGCCCTTTATACCAGCAGATCAAGGCATTGATCACGCAGAGTCTCGAGTCGGGCGAATGGAAGCCGGGCGAGATCATTCCGAGCGAAGTGGAGCTCGCCGGCCGCTACAAGGTCAGCCAGGGCACCGTGCGCAAGGCGATCGACGAGCTGGCCGCGGAAAACCTCGTGGTTCGCCGGCAGGGCAAGGGCACGTTTGTTGCAACGCACAATGAGGATCGCGCGCAATTCCGGTTCCTGCGCCTCTTGGCCGACGACGGCGCGGAGCACGCGCACGTGAGCCGCCTGCTCGAGTGCCGGCGCGCGCGCGCGCCGGCCGAGATCGCCCGCCAGCTCGACCTGAAGCCGGCCGACCCGGTGGTGCAGGTGCGGCGCCTGCTCGAATTCGAGGGCGAGACGACGGTGCTGGACGAGATCTGGCTGCCGGGCGCGATGTTCCGCGGCCTCACGTTCGAGCGGCTCAGCGAGTACAAGGGGCCGCTCTACGCGATGTTCGAGACGGAGTTCGGCACCCGCATGATCCGCGCGTCGGAGAAGATCCGCGCGGTGGCGGCGGAGCCGGCGGTGGCCGACCTGCTGCATGTGCCGACAGGTTTCCCGTTGCTGTCGGTCGAGCGCGTGTCCTATACATATGGTGACCGGCCGGTGGAAGTGCGGCGCGGCTGGTATGTCACAACCGGGTATTACTATCAGAACGACTTGAGCTGACGATGCGGCTATCGGCTCGTGTCCCGTGCATTCGCGCTCCCCACACTGTCCGCGAAGCACGTTTCGGGCCGCCTTTGTTCGTGTTTGCGTAACGCTCCTGAGCAGGTTTTCGCTGCAGCGCGATATAAAAAGGCGCTAAAATTGCGGATTAGTGTCACAACATAAAGTAGGGGTCTAGCATGACTGATGCAGTAAGAAAGCCGAGGCCGGAATACCGGAACATCGGGTTCGGCGACATCACGATGAAATATCGCCTGCCGCTAGCGGCGAAGGTTTCGATTCTCCATCGAGTCAGCGGTGCGCTGCTGTTCCTGTTCCTCCCGTTCCTGCTGTTCCTCTTCGACCAGAGCCTCACCTCCGAGCTCAGCTTCGAAGGCTTCAAGTTCTTTCTCTCCAACGTCATCGTCAAGCTCATCGTCCTCGCGTTGTCGTGGGCGTTCTTCCTCCATTTCTGCGCCGGCATCCGCCACCTGCTGATGGACATCAACCACGATGCCGTCACCAAGGAGCGCGGCAAGTCGACCTCGGTCGTCGTGATCGCCGTCTCGTCGCTGCTGACCGTCGCGATGGCCCTCAAACTGTTCGGAGCATTCTAAGAAATGGCAGCCAACAACCGAATCGGCTCGAAGCGCCTCGTCGTCGGCGCGCACTATGGCCTGCGCGACTGGCTCGCGCAGCGCGTCACGGCCGCGATCATGGCCGTCTACACGATCATCCTGCTGGTGCTGTTCTTCGGCGCGCACGATTTCTCGTACGAAGGCTGGGCGTCGATCTTCGCCGCGCAATGGATGAAGCTCGCCACCTTCGTGACGCTGCTCTCCCTCTTCTACCACGCATGGATCGGCGTGCGCGACATCTGGATGGACTACGTGAAGCCCGTCGGTGTGCGCCTGCTGCTGCAATCGCTGACCATCGTCTGGCTGCTCGCATGTGCGGGCTACGCCGCGCAGATTCTCTGGAGAGTGTAAAGAATGGCTGCAATCAAAACTTCCCTCCCGCGTCGCAAGTTCGACGTCGTGATCGTCGGCGCGGGCGGCTCCGGCTTGCGTGCGGCGCTGCAACTGTCGCGCGCGGGCCTGTCGGTCTGCGTGCTGTCGAAGGTGTTCCCGACGCGTTCGCACACGGTCGCCGCACAGGGTGGGATCGGCGCATCGCTCGGCAACATGAGCGAAGACAACTGGCACTATCACTTCTACGACACGATCAAGGGCTCCGACTGGCTCGGCGACCAGGACGCGATCGAGTTCATGTGCCGTGAAGCGCCGAACGTCGTGTACGAGCTCGAGCACTTCGGCATGCCGTTCGACCGCAACGCGGACGGCACGATCTACCAGCGCCCGTTCGGCGGCCACACCGCGAACTACGGCGAGAAGCCGGTCCAGCGCGCCTGCGCGGCCGCCGACCGTACCGGTCACGCGCTGCTGCACACGCTGTACCAGCAGAACGTCGCGGCGAAGACGCAGTTCTTCGTCGAATGGATGGCGCTCGACCTGATCCGCGACGCGGACGGCGACGTGCTCGGCGTGACGGCACTCGAAATGGAAACGGGCGACGTCTACATCCTCGAAGGCAAGACCACGCTGTTCGCGACGGGCGGCGCAGGCCGGATCTTCGCGGCGTCGACCAACGCGTTCATCAACACCGGCGACGGCCTCGGCATGGCGGCCCGCTCGGGCATCGCGCTGCAGGACATGGAGTTCTGGCAGTTCCACCCGACCGGCGTGGCCGGCGCGGGCGTGCTGATCACGGAAGGCGTGCGCGGCGAAGGCGGCATCCTGCGCAACGCGAACGGCGAGCGCTTCATGGAGCGCTATGCGCCGACGCTGAAGGACCTGGCGCCGCGCGACTTCGTGTCCCGCTCGATGGACCAGGAAATCAAGGAAGGCCGCGGCGTGGGCCCGAACAAGGACCACGTGCTGCTCGACCTGTCGCACATCGGCGCCGAGACGATCATGAAGCGTCTGCCGTCGATCCGCGAAATCGCGCTGAAGTTCGCGAACGTCGACTGCATCAAGGAACCGATCCCGGTCGTCCCGACCATCCATTACCAGATGGGCGGCATCCCGACCAACATTCACGGCCAGGTCGTCGGCACGTCGCGCGACCACAAGGAGCCGATCAACGGCTTCTACGCGGTGGGCGAATGCTCGTGCGTGTCCGTGCACGGCGCGAACCGCCTCGGCACGAACTCGCTGCTCGACCTCGTGGTGTTCGGCCGCGCGGCCGGCAACCACATCGTCGAGCACGTGAAGAACCAGCGCGATCACAAGCCGCTGCCGGCCGATGCAGGCGAATTCTCGCTGGCGCGCCTGAACAAGCTCGAGAAGTCGTCGTCGGGCGAATACACGCAGGACGTCGCGAACGACATCCGTGCGACGATGCAGAAGCACGCAGGCGTGTTCCGCACGTCGGCGCTGCTGAAGGAAGGCGTCGAGCAGATGGCCGGCCTGAAGGAGCGGGTTGCCAACATCCACCTGAAGGACAAGTCGAAGGTGTTCAACACCGCGCGCGTCGAAGCGCTCGAGCTGGAGAACCTGATCGAAGTCGCCCGCGCGACGATGGTGTCGGCGGAAGCCCGCAAGGAAAGCCGCGGCGCGCACGCGCACAGCGACTACGAGCACCGCGACGACGAGAACTGGCTGCGCCACACGCTGTGGTACAGCGAAGGCGATCGCCTCGACTACAAGCCGGTTCAAATGAAGCCGCTGACGGTCGACTCCGTGCCGCCGAAGCCGCGCACGTTCTAAGCCGAGTCAAAGGAATCCGAAATGGCAAAACGCATTTTTGAAGTCTACCGCTACGATCCGGACAAGGACGCAGCGCCGCGCATGCAGACGTACGAGCTGGACCTCCAGCACGAGCGCATGCTGCTGGATGCACTGGTCAAGCTGAAGGCCGTCGACGAGACGCTGTCGTTCCGCCGTTCGTGCCGCGAAGGCGTGTGCGGCTCGGACGCGATGAACATCAACGGCAAGAACGGTCTCGCGTGCCTGACGAACCTGAACGACCTGCCGCAGAAGATCGTGCTGCGCCCGCTGCCGGGCCTGCCCGTCGTGCGCGACCTGATCGTCGACATGACGCACTTCTTCAACCAGTACCACTCGATCAAGCCGTACCTGATCAACGACGCGCCGCCGCCCGAGAAGGAGCGCCTGCAGTCGCCGCAGGAACGCGACGAGCTCGACGGCGTGTACGAGTGCATTCTGTGCGCGAGCTGCTCGACGTCGTGCCCGAGCTTCTGGTGGAACCCGGACAAGTTCGTCGGCCCGGCCGGCCTGCTGCAGGCTTACCGCTTCATCGCGGACAGCCGCGACACGGCGACCGGCGAGCGCCTCGACAACCTTGAAGATCCGTATCGTCTGTTCCGTTGCCATACGATCATGAACTGCGTCGACGTGTGCCCGAAGGGCCTCAATCCGACGAAGGCGATCGGCAAGATCAAGGAACTGATGGTCCGCCGCGCGGTTTGAGATGAGCGACACCGCGCATCAATCCGACCCGCACCGCCGCGCGCGCCTCCGCTGGCGCGCGCGGCGGGGTCTGCTGGAGAACGATCTGATCTTCGATCGTTTCTTCAGCCGATACGAGCATGACCTCACCGATGCAGACGTGGGCGCGCTGACGCGCCTGCTCGATCTGAGCGACAACGACCTGATGGACTTGCTCCTCGCGCGCAAGGAACCAGAGGGCGACCTTGACAGCCCGGAAGTCCGCCGGCTGCTGGAGATGCTGCGCAACGTCTAACCGCGTTACGCCCGTTATCGAATCCCGTTTCTATATTTCGATTGAGGATGTGCCATGACTCCGTCTGATGTAAAAGCCACGCTATCGTTCAGCGACAACTCGCCTAGCGTCGAACTGCCGATCTACAAGGGCACGATGGGCCCGGACGTGATCGACATCCGCAAGCTGTACGGCCAGACCGGCAAGTTCACGTACGACCCGGGCTTCATGTCGACGGCGTCGTGCAACTCGGCGATCACGTATATCGACGGCGACAAGGGCGAGCTGCTGTATCGCGGCTACCCGATCGACAACCTCGCGCAGAACGCCGATTTCCTCGAGACCTGCTACCTGCTGCTGAAGGGCGAGCTGCCGAACGAAGCGCAGAAGAAGGAATTCGTCGCGACCGTCACGAAGCACACGATGGTGCACGAGCAGATGCAGTTCTTCTTCCGCGGTTTCCGCCGCGACGCGCACCCGATGGCGATCCTGGTCGCCGCAGTCGGCGCGCTGTCGGCGTTCTACCACGACTCGCTCGACATCAACGACCCGCGTCACCGTGAAGTGTCGGCGATCCGCATGATCGCGAAGCTGCCGACGCTCGTCGCGATGGCGTACAAGTACAGCATCGGCCAGCCGTTCGTGTATCCGCAGAACAATCTGTCGTACAGCGCGAACTTCATGCGCATGATGTTCGCGAACCCGTGCGAGGAATACCAGGTCAACGACGTGCTCGTCCGCGCGCTCGACCGCATCCTGATCCTGCACGCCGACCACGAGCAGAACGCATCGACGTCGACGGTCCGTCTGGCCGGTTCGTCGGGCGCGAACCCGTTCGCGTGTATTGCGGCCGGTATCGCATGTCTGTGGGGCCCGGCGCACGGCGGCGCGAACGAAGCCGCGCTGAACATGCTCGAGCAGATCGGCACGCCGGACAACATCCCCGAGTTCATCAAGCAGGTGAAGGACAAGAACTCGGGCGTGAAGCTGATGGGCTTCGGCCACCGCGTGTACAAGAACTACGATCCGCGCGCGAAGCTGATGCGCGAAACGTGCTACGAAGTGCTGAACGAGCTGGGCCTGCACGACGATCCGCTGTTCAAGCTCGCGATGCAGCTCGAGAAGATCGCGCTGGAAGACGAGTACTTCGTGTCGCGCAAGCTGTACCCGAACGTCGACTTCTACTCGGGCATCGTCCAGCGCGCGCTGGGCATCCCGACGTCGATGTTCACGTGCATCTTCGCGATGGCGCGTACGATCGGCTGGATCGCGCAGTGGAACGAAATGATTGCGGATCCGGAGCAGAAGATCGGCCGTCCGCGTCAGCTCTTCATCGGCGACACGCCGCGCGAAGCGAAGCCGATCGGCGCACGCTGAGCCGTATGCGGCGCGAATGGCCGGCAGGCCGTTCGCGTCGGGCGATCGCGATGCGAAGACACCCCGGCGGGTTTGCCCGCCGGGGTGTTTTCATTTGTGCGGCGTGGTTGCCGTCGTGGCCGCGCGCTCCAGCGACGGCGGGCGCGTGTCGAGATCCGCCCGCGCGTCGTCCGCGGGCGGATGGCCGTGACGCAGGAAGAACTGCCGGTACGCGCCGGGCGTCATCCCGCGGGTCGCGAGGAACTGCCGGTTGAAGTTCGCGGCGTTCGGAATCCCGCAACGCGCGGCAACGGTCGCGATAGGCCAGTCGGTGCCGACGAGGTGCCGGCACGCATGCGCGATCCGCAGGCGCTGCACGTAGCGGCCGACGCTTTTGCCGAGATGCCGGGCGAACAGCCGCTGCAGCGTGCGCTCGGACATGTGCGCGACGGCGGCGAGCGCGTCGACGCGCAGCGGTTCGTGGAAGCGCCGGTCGATCGCGTCGAGCACGCGGTCGAGGCGCTCGGCTTCGGGCGCGTCGGAGGCGCGCGTGCGCTCGTCGGGCCGGTCGTACGCCGGTGCGGTCGCGAGAGGTTCGCCGCCGGCTTCGGCGAGCTCGGCGAGCGTGTCGAGCGCCGCGGCGAGTCGCTCGCGCGGCAACGGATCGAGCAAGCGTGGCAGCCGGGCCCGCATCGCGCGGGCCGCGTCGGCGCCGAAGCGCAGGCCCGGCGCCGCGCGCCGCAGCAGCGAACGCAGCGGCGCGTATTCGGGGCAGCAATCGACGAGCCGCCGCACCCAGTCGCCGTCGAACCAGACCACCAGCGCGATCTGCGGCGCGTGCGGATCGATGCGCTCGTTCGACGACCACGTGTGCGGCAAGTTCGGCGGCACGAGCACGAGATCGTCGTCCGCATAGCTCGCGATGTGGTCGCCGATGAAGCGCTTGCCGCGGCTGTTGAGCGTCAGCGTCAGTTCGTACTCCGGATGGCGATGCCATTCGAACGGGATGCGCGCGAGCTTGCGGTGATAGACCCGGATCGAACAGCCGGGCGCGAACGTCACGTGCTCGTATTGCGGTTTCATCGCGGTCTCCGGGCTGCGACACGCGTCGCGCCGTGGCATGATCGTGCGTGATCGTCACGACGGAGCGAAGCCGATGTTTTCACACATTTGCGTGGGCGTCAGCGATTTGGCGCGCGCCTACGATTTCTATGCGCCGCTGTGCGACGCGCTCGGCCTGCGGCTGAAATTCCGCGAGCCGGACGGCTGGTGCGGCTGGATGCCGGCCGGCGCGGACCGGCCGCTGTTCTTCATCGGCCGGCCGCTCGACGGCGGCCCGCCCACGCCGGGCAACGGCCAGACGATCGCGTTCGACGCCGCCACGCGCGAACTCGTCGATCGCTGTCACGCGCTTGCGCTGCAGCGCGGCGGCACCTGCGAAGGGCCGCCGGGCCTGCGCCCGCACTATCACCCCGACTATTACGGCGCGTATTTTCGCGATCCGGACGGCAACAAGCTCTGCGTGGTCTGCCACCGGCCGGAGTGACACTCGGTTGTCAGGATTGTATCGATAGTTGACCGGATCGCGGTAAGGGACGGGATGCGGCGGCACTAAGCTGGCGTCACGTTCCAACCCCAGGACTGGAGACCCCGATGCCACTGACTATCGACGACCTGCCGGCCGCGATTCGCGCCGCGAAACGGACGCTGCGCGCGGATCTGCCCGGCTATGCCACCGCGTTCCGCGAACTGGAGGGGGACATCGCGCGACAGGTCGATGCAATTCGCCGCGCGCACGCGCGCGGCGACGACGTGATTCCGGTGCTGCCGTTCGCGCACATCGCGAACGGGACGGTCGATCCGCTCGCGATCGACGCGCTTCGCGCGCGCGGCGCGTGCGTGATCCGCGGCGTGTTCGACGCACAGCAGGCGCGCGACTGGAACGACGAGATCGGCGCCTATCTCGACGCGAATCGCCTGGCGGACCGGCTGCACGCGCGCGCCGAGGACCGCTACTTCGGCAACCTCGCGTCGGGCAAGCCGCAGATCTACGGCGTCTACTGGTCGAAGCCGCAGGTGGCCGCGCGCCAGTCGCCGGCGCTCACGCAGGCGCGCGTGTTCCTGAACCGGCTGTGGCGTCATGCGGACGGCGTGCGTGCGCACTTCGATCCGGAGCAGGTGCCGGCCTATGCGGACCGGATTCGCCGCCGGCCGCCCGGCTCGACGTCGCTCGGACTGTCGCCGCACGTCGACGGCGGGTCCGTCGAGCGCTGGCTCGGCGCGAACTTCCGCCAGGTCTACCGGCACGTGCTGGCCGGCAACTGGCGCGCATACGACCCGTTCGACGCGGCGTTTCGTCCCGATGTCGAGGAGATTTCGTCGCCGGCCGTGTGCTCGATGTTCCGCACGTTCCAGGGCTGGACCGCACTGACGCCGCAGGGGCCCGGCGACGGCACGCTGCAGCTCGTTCCGGTCGCGAACGCGATGGCGTACGTCGTGCTGCGCGCGCTGCAGGACGACGTAGCCGACGACGACCTGTGCGGCGCGCGTCCCGGCCGCGCGCTGTCGATCCTGCCCGAGTGGCATGCGCCGCTGCTCGACGCGCTGGTGCCGATTCCACACATGGAGCCGGGCGATGCGGTGTTCTGGCATGGCGACGTCGTGCACGCGGTCGAGGATGCGCATCGCGGCAGCGGCGACAGCAACGTGATGTATATCGCCGCCGCGCCGGGCTGCGCGAAGAACGACGCGTATCTGCGGCGCCAGCTGCCCGCGTTCCTGCGCGGCGAAAGCCCGCCGGATTTTCCGGCCGATCACTTCGAGGTCGATTTCGACGGGCGCGCATGCGAGCGCGATCTGACGGGGCTGGGCCGCGAGCAGATGGGGTTCGAGCCGGGCGCTTGATGGACCGACGGCGCGCGCGCCGTCGGTCCATCGGCGGCATCAGCATCCACGGCATCCGAGGTATCCGCCGCATCCGCACCATGCCGCTTGCGATTCCATTCGGCCTCCAATTCGTCGTGCGCGCTCGCCGAAGGCCCGACCATTCCCAACCGCAAGCATGATGCCCCACGTGCGCCCGCGCGCGCGCCGGGCTACCATCGCGCTGCGCGCGGCATGCCGGACAGGGCCTTCGGTACGCCGCCCGTTTCCCGATCGATTCCGCGTCCAGCACACAACATGACAACACAGCCGAACCGCGTTTCTTCCTCTCCATTCGTTTCCGCCGCGAGCGTGCGTGGGCTTGCCGATGCGGTGCGCCACGGCGCGTGCCGTGCCGTCGACGTGGCCGATGATGCACTCGCGCGCCTCGCCGCCATTGCGCCGCTCAATGCGATGGTGCACGTCGATGCCGAACTCGCACGCCGCACGGCCGAGCGCATCGATGTGCGTATCGCACAAGGCGACGCGCTGCCGCTCGCCGGCGTGCCGTTCGTCATCAAGGACAACCTCGACACCGCCGACATGCCGACGCTCGGCGCGAGCCCGGCAGTGAACGGCTATCGCGCGACGCACGATGCGCTGACCGTCCGGCGCCTGCTCGACGCCGGCGCGGTGCCGCTCGGCAAGGCCAACATGCACGAGCTCGCGTTCGGCATCACGAGCGGCAACCGGCAGTTCGGTGCGGTCGGCAACCCGCACGACCCGCGCCGTATCGCGGGCGGCTCGAGCGGCGGTACGGCCGCGGCCGTCGCGGCCGGCATTCCGTTCGGCCTCGGCACCGACACCGGCGGGTCGGTGCGCATTCCCGCCGCATTTTGCGGCGTGTACGGCTTGCGGCCGTCCGCGCAGCGCTATTCGTCGCACGGCGTGCTGTCGCTGTCGCACACGCGCGATACGGTCGGGCCGATCGCCCGGCACATCGACGATCTGCTGCTGCTCGATGCGGTGCTGACGCGTGACGACGGCATTGCCGCCGCACCCGGCTGGTCGCAGCTGCGCATCGGCGTGCCGGCCGCGCCGTATTTCGACGAGCTGGATCCCGGCGTCGCGGCCTGCATCGAACGCGCGCTCGCGTCCTGCGCGGCGGCCGGCGCGACGCTCGTGCCGTTGCCCGCGCGGCAGCTGCACGACGCGAGCGAAGCGTGCGGCTTTCCGATTGCGGCATTCGAGGCCAGCCTGTACTGGCGCCGCTTCGCGACGCAACGGCTGGGCATCCCGTTCGACACGTTCGTCGAACGGATCGCGAGCGACGACGTCCGCGCGATCTTCCGTTCGTTCGTATCCGCGCCGATCGATGCACAGTCCTACGCCGATGCGCTCGACTGGCGTCGGCGCATCGTGCGCTGGTACGACGACGCATTCGGTACGCCGGTCGACTGCATCGCGATGCCGACGGTGCCGGGCGAGGCGCCGTTGCTCGACGCCACCGCCGCGATGACGGCCGCGCAGGACGCGGCGCTGTTCGCGCGCGTCGCGCGTCAGACCTCGCCCGCGTCGCTCGCCGGTGTACCGTCGGTGTCGCTGCCGGCCGGCCGCTCCGCGCAAACGGGGCTGCCGGTCGGGCTCATGCTCGAAGGCCCGTGGGGCGGCGACCGCCGCCTGCTGGCGATCGCGGCACGGGTCGACGCACGGCTGCGGGACGACGCGGCACGCGCGTAAGCCTGCGCATGCCGCGCCACTTCAGGCCAGATACGCCTTCATGAAATCGACCCACGCGCGCACTTTCTGCGGCACGTGTCGCGTCGACACGTACAGCGCGTACACGCTTTGCCGCGGAAACCGGTAGCCCGGCAGCGCATCGACCAGCACGCCGCGCGCGAGATCGTCGCGCACGAGCCATTCCGGCAGCAGCGCGACGCCGCTGCCTTGCCGGGCCAGCTCGCGCAGCACCGACGCGTTGTCGACCACCACGCGCGGCTTCGCGCCCGGGCGAAACGCATGCGGGTTGCCGTCGCGATCGGTGAGCGTCCACGTGGCGATCCGCTCGAGCCGCGTATGGCCGAGTTGCGGCAGCCGGGCAAGCAGCTCCGGCGAGCCGATCTGCGACAGGCCGGCCTCGGCGAGCAGCGAAGGCGCGATCACCGGCCGCACCTCGTAGGTCGCGAGGCACGCGCCGCGGTAGGGCAGATCCTGGAACTGCTCGAGGCGGCCGAGCCGGATCGCGACGTCGAAGCGGTCGCGCACGAGGTCGACCTGCGACGTATGCGTCTCGAGCCGCACCCGCAGCGCGGGATGCTGCTGCGTGAACGCGTGCAGCGCCGGCGCGACGACCATCGACGCATATTCGACCGTCGACGCCACCCGCAGGCTGCCGTGCATGCCGCCGTGCTCGCCGCGCGCGTCGTCGATCGCGCTGTCGGCTTCGTCGAGCACGCGCAGGCAGCGCGTGTAGAAGCGCTCGCCCGCGTCGGTCAGTTCGACCCGGCGGGTCGTGCGTGTGAGGAGCGTCACGCCCAGTTCGGCTTCGAGCTGCTTGATGTTGAAGCTGACGGCCGCGCGCGCCTGGTTCAGCGCGGCCGCGGCGGCCGTGAACGAGCCCGCTTCGGCCACGGCGCGGAAGACGGCGAAACGATCCAGGCTCACCATGGCGTGTCGGATGCTGGGCGGAAAACCGACATGGTGCCTCGATTGTCAAAATTTTTCGACCGGTGTGGCCGCCCGGACGGTCTTATCGACGGCCGCGCCGAACCTTACACTGCGGCGTTTCGTTCGAGTTCCGCCGACATGTCCGACCGCTCCAGGATCGCCGCCGTCTATCTGCTCGGCTTCGCGATCGATCTCGCCAACATGTTCATGCTCAACGCCGCGTATCCGGCGCTGCAGCGCGAGCTGCACGCGTCGGTCGCGCAGCTCGCGTGGGTCGGCAATGCGTACGTGCTCGGCCTGACCGTCGTGATTCCGCTCGGTGCGTGGCTCGCGCGCCGGTTCGGCGAACGGCGGGTGCTGTCGGCGTCGCTGCTGCTGTTCGGATGCGCGAGCCTCGGCGTCGCGCTGTCCGCGTCGATCGGCGCGCTGCTCGCGTGGCGCCTGGTCCAGGGGCTCGGCGGCGGCCTGCTGATCCCGGTCGGGCAGGCGATGGCGTATCGCGCGTACCCGCCGGACGCGCGCGGGCATCTGACGTCGGTCGTGATGATGGTCGCGCTGCTCGTGCCCGCGCTGTCGCCGGCGCTCGGCGGCATTGTCGTCGACCGGGTGTCGTGGCGCGCGATCTTCGCCGGCATGCTGCCGCTCGCCGCGCTCACGAGCGTGCTCGCGTTCGCATGGCTGCCGGCCGACGCGCCGGACGGCAACCCGCCGGCGCTGGACTTTCGCGGCCTCGGGTTGAGCGCCACGGCGCTCGTCGCGCTGCTGTTCGGCCTGACGTTCGCCGGCCAGCCGGGTGCGGGCGGCGACGCGCTCGTGCCGCTCGCGATCGCGATCGCGGCCGGCGCCGCGTATGTCTTGCATGCGCGCCGCGCGGCCGCGCCGCTGCTCGATCTCGGCCTGCTCGCGCAGCCGCTGCTGCGCATCGGCGTCGTCATCTATCTGTGCGTGCCGGGGGTATTCGCGGGCGTCAATCTCGTCGCCGCGCTGTACCTGCAGAACGGCCTCGGGCTGAGCGCCACGCACGCGGGCGCGCTGATGGCGCCGTGGGCGATCGCGTCGTTCGCCGCCATCGCGACGACGCGCCGGGGCTTGCCGCGCTGGGGCGCGAAGCCGCTGTTCGTCGTCGGCATCGTGGTGGACTGCGCGGCATCGTGCTGCTCGCGACGCCGCTGGCCGCGCTCGAAGCGGGGCGCGTGGCCGCGTTCGCCGCGATGGGGTTCGGCGCCAGCCTGTGCACGAGCACCGCGCAAAGCGCGGCGTTCGTCGACGTGCCGGCGGAGCGCATGGGCGACGCGAGCGTGCTGTGGAACCTGAACCGGCAACTGAGCTTCTGTGTCGGCGTCGCGGTGCTCGGCAGCGCGCTGAACCTGCTGCTGTCGCTGCAGGGCGGCGCCGCGCAGCTGCCTTACCAGCAATGCTTCGGGCTGGCCGCGCTGGCGACGCTGCTGCCGCTGCCGTTCGTCGCACGCCTCGCCACGCATCGTGCGCCTGCCGCGCGCGCGGCTTCCCAACGTTCGTGAGTTCCAGCATGAATCCGTCAAACCCGTATTTCCAGGAAGTCGCCGACGCGCACGTCGACATCGAAGCATGGCTGTCCGGCCGCGCCACGCGCGACGCGCTCGCGCCGCTGCTCGCGCGCTTCTCGCGCGCGTTCTCGATGATCTCGCTGCAGGGCCATGCGCTCGACTACGCCGATATCGACATCCTGTTCTCGCGCGGCTACGGCGCGCGGCCCGGCCTGCGCATCGCGATCGACGAGCTGCACGAAGTGAGCGCATGGCAGCGCGGCGCGGTGATCGGCTATCGCGAGACGCAGACCGACGAAGCCGGCCGGCGTACCGTGCGCCGCTCGACCGTCGTGTTCGAACGCGATGCGGACGGCCGCATCGGCTGGCTGCGGCTGCACGAAACACCGGTGACGGGCTGACCGTTACCCGCAACGACGCGTGCCGCGCGGTGCGGCGGCACGCGCATGCGCTTCCGGGCGCCATATCAAGCAGAACCTGAGAGATGACAACAAAAGCAATCGACACCGCGCGCCGCGCCGGCGCGCGGCGTTCGCGCGTGCGCAGCCGGAGGCACGCATGACGGCGCAACCGTTCATCGACGAGCCGGCGTCGCTCGTGCGCGACACCGAGGTGCACAAGGACCTCTATCTGTCGCCGCGCATCTTCGAGCTGGAGATGCGCGAGCTGTTCCGCAACACGTGGGTCTACGTCGGCCACACGAGCCAGATTCCGCGGACGGGCGACTACGTGACGACGACGATCGGCGCGGAGCCGGTCGTGATGGTGCGCCACGACGACGGGTCGGTGCGGGTGCTCCACAATCGCTGCTCGCACAAGGGCACCCAGCTGGTGACGGACGCGTGCGGCAACACGGGCGCGTTCTTCCGCTGCCCGTATCACGCGTGGTCGTATCGGACCGACGGCAGCCTCTACGCGATCCCGCTGCGGCGCGGCTACGAGAACACGGGCTTCGCATCGTGCGAGGCGAGTAAGGGGATGCAGGCGGTCGGCGCGGTGCATGACCATCGCGGCTTCGTGTTCTGCCGGCTGAACCCGTCCGGCGTCGATTTTCACGCGTATTTCGGCGACGCGCTGTCGTCGCTCGACAATCTGGTCGACCGTTCGCCGGAAGGGCGCGTCGAAGTCGCCGGCGGCGTGTTCCGCTACGTGCACGGCTGCAACTGGAAAATGCTGGTCGAGAACCAGACCGACACCTGTCATCCGATGGTCGCGCACGAATCGTCGGCCGGCACGGCCGTGCGCGTGTGGGAGCGCGACGGCGCGCAGCACGCGAAGCCGATGGCGGTCGAACTGCTCGAGCCGTTCATCCAGCCGCACGCGTTCTTCGAGCAGATGGGGCTGCGCGTGTGGCCCAACGGGCACGGGCATACCGGCACCGCCGATTCGATCCATGCGCGCTATACGCCGATTCCCGGCTATCACGAGAAGATGGTCGCCGCCTATGGCGAAGCGCGCGCCGCGCGCATTCTCGGCGAGGTGCGTCACAACACCGTGCTGTTCCCGAATGCGATGGTGAAGGGGCCGATCCAGATCCTGCGCGTGTTCAAGCCGCTTGCCGTCGATCGCACGCTGGTCGAGTCGTGGTCGTTCCGGCTGGTCGGCGCACCGGACTCGCTGTTCGAGCGCACGCTCGCGTACAACCGCCTGATCAATGCGCCGACGTCGATCGTCGCGCACGACGATCTCGAGATGTACGAGCGCGCGCAGCGTGGGCTCGCGACGCAGTCGCGCGACTGGGTGCACGTCGGTCGTCTGTTCGATCCGCAGGAGTTCGCGCAGCCGACGTTCGTGACGAACGGCACCAGCGAGCAGCAGATCCGCAACCAGTTCCGCGCATGGCTGCGCTACATCGCGCCCGCGTCGACGCAGGAGGCCGCCGATGCGCGTATTCAGTGACGATGAGCTCGTCGCGTTCGTCTATCGCGAGGCGCGCCTGCTCGACGAGCGGCGCTACGACGAATGGCTCTCGATGTACGCGGACGATGCGCGCTACTGGATGCCGCTGTCGCCGGATCAGCCCGACACCGAGCTGCACGGCGCGCTGATGGACGAGGACCTGCTGCTGCTGCGCATCCGCATCGAGCGGCTCGGCGGGCGCCGCACGTTCTCGCAGCAGCCGGCGAGCCGCGGTCATCATCTGCTGCAGCGGCCGCAGGTCGATCGCGCTGAGCCCGATCACGGCGCGTACCTGCTGCGCACGCCGTTTCACTACGTCGAAACACGGCGCGACGAGCAGACCTTGTTCGCCGGCTGGTACACGCACGCGCTGGCGGTGCGCGACGACGCGTTGCGCATCCACGTGAAGCGCGTCGATCTCGTCAATGCCGACGCGCCGCTCGGCAGCATCCAGCTGCCGATGTGACCGCGTGCGCCGCGCACGCTCCTTACCGACCCCGATCCCATGAACGCTCCTGAATTTCTGTCGCGCACGCTGCCGTACATCGACACGCTGTACGACTACGGCGCCTTCCTGGCCCGCACCGGCGGACACCTCGGCACGCTGCCGGCGGATGGCGCGCGCGACGCGCGGATCGCGATCGTCGGCGCTGGCGTGGGCGGCCTCGTCGCCGCGTGCGAGCTGCTGCGCGCGGGTGCGCGGCAGCTCGTCGTGTTCGAGGCGAACCCGGCGCGCGTGGGCGGCCGGCTGCTGTCGCAGTCGATCAATCCCGACCATCCGCACCTGCTCGCCGAAATGGGCGCGATGCGTTTCCCGCCATCGCAGGCCGCGCTGTACCACTATCTCGAGCGGTTCGGCATCGACAGCTCGTCGACGTTTCCCGATCCGGGTGTCGTCGATACCGAGATCCATTACCAGGGGCACGCGTATCGCTGGCCCGCGGGCGAGCGCCCGCCTGCGCTGTTCGACCGCGTCGACCGCGGCTGGCGCGCGTTCATACGCGACGGCGTGCGGCTCGACGACGGCACGCAGCTGCCCGCGCCGGCCGAGCTGACGGCGCTGCTGCGCGCGCATTGCTACGACGACGCGCGTCGCGGCTGGCAGCAGTACATCGACCGGTTCGGCGACGAGTCGTTCTACTCGGCGATCGTCAAGATCTTCACGGGCGCGACGCCGCCCGGCGGCGTGCGCTGGCGCAGGAGCGAGGACCTGCGGCTGTTCGGCACGCTCGGGATCGGCTCGGGCGGTTTTCAGCCGGTCTATCGCGCGTCGTTCCTCGAAATCCTGCGGATCGTCGTCAACGAACTCGAAGTCGACCAGCGGCTGATTCCGGCCGGCATCTTCGCGCTCGCGCAGCGGTTGCTCGACGACGGCGGGCAAGCCGCGCGCGTACGCGACCGGGTGGTGCACGCGGCCGTGCGGCGCGTCGAGAAGCAGCCGGACGGCACCTTCGCGCTGACGCTCGACGATGGGACGACGCAGGTGTTCGACCGCGTGATCGTCGCGACGACGACGCGGGCGATGCAGGTCGGCATGGGCATCACCGGCATCGCGAACCTGTTCGCGCCCGAGGTCGTGCGCGCGATCAACGATACGCACATGGTCAGTTCGTCGAAGCTGTTCGTGCTGACCCGCGACAAGTTCTGGCTCAAGCACGGGCTGCCGCACAACATCCAGACCGACACGCTGGCGCGCGGCATCTACTGCCTCGACTACGCGCCCGACGATTGCGACGCGCACGGCGTCGTGCTGATCAGCTACACGTGGGAAGACGATTCGCACAAGATCCTGTCGCTCACGGACAAGGTCGAACGGTTCCAGCGCCTCGTGGCCGAGATCGGTGTCGTGTCGCCGGCGTTCGCCGCACACCTGCGTCCGCTCGACGACGATTACGCGCGCAACGTGACGAGCCACGACTGGCTGTCGGACCGCTATGCGCTCGGCGCGTTCAAGCTGAACTATCCGGGCGAGGACATCCATTCGCAGGCGCTGTTCTACCAGTTCCAGACGGCCGTCGAGCCTTCGACGGACCGTGGCATTTACTTGGCCGGCTGCTGCTGCTCGTTTACGGGCGGCTGGATCGAGGGCGCGGTGCAGACGGCGATCAATGCGGCGAGCGCGGTGATCCACAGCCTCGGCGGCGTGCTGGCCGACGGCAATCCGCTGGACGCGATGCGCAACCGCTATCGCTACGGCGACTGACGCGGCATGCGCCGCTAGCTGTCGAGCTCGGCGTAGTGCCGGAAGATCCCCATCTCGTTGAACGCGATGCGGCGCTCCGATGCCAGATAGCGCGCGACGCCCGGATGCTCGGCGACGCGGTCGTGCAGCGCGACGAGGCCGCCGACTTTGCGCGCTGCATGCTTCATCGCGTTCGGAAACGCGTAGCGCAGCCCTTCGATCAACTGGAACATCGACAGATCCACGTAGCTCAACGCATCGCCCGCGATGTAGCCGCTGTCGTGTGGATTCTGCGCGAGGACGCGGTCGAAGTAGCCGAGGAATTTAGGTAGCCGGTGGGCGATGAAATCGGCCGCGCGCTCGGCGGCCTCCGCCTTTTGATCTTCGTAGTACAGGCCGCTGCCGATCGGATGATGCGTGTCGTGAATCTCGGTGACGAAGTCGGTCACCGTCAACTGGAGCTGGTGGACCCACAACCGCCCTGCTTCGTCCTGAGGCGCGAGGCCGTGCCGGCCGCCGAGGAACAGCAGGATGTTGGCGGTCTGCCCGATGATCTGGTCGCCGGCTTTCAGGAACGGCGGCGCGAACGGCAGGCAGGTTTCGGTCGCGCTCTCCAGCACGCGCATCATGGCCGGCATGCCCATGCCGCGCCCGGATCGGCGCGCGACGTCCACGTAGTCGGCTTCGGCCGCTTCAAGCGCGAGCCGCACGAATTCGCCGCGGCCCTGGATGCCGGGCCAGTAATAGAGTTCGTATCGCATCCGGTGCTCCTGTCGGGCGATGCGCCGCGTGACGTGCGCATCGCGATGGCGGGAAGGGCGGCCGTGCGCCGCTCGTCGGGAATAGACAGTGTAGGAGATTGGGGGGAATGCGGCGTGAGGCGCGGGTGGTAGGGGGTGGGTATGTCGCGTGTGTCGCCGTTCGGGCCGTCGATTGACACCCACGTCGAGCGATCGTTGGAGAAGCCGATGAAACGGTGCGGCGCGAACGCGCGGACGAATAGCACGTCGCTGGCGTGCCACTGCACATTCTCGCCGGTCGCACAATGAAGCGCGACGCGTCCGCCGTGATCGCGTAGATCTCGTCGCACGTAAGCGGCGTTTGGCGGTCGTCGCCGCGCGCGGTACAGCTCGATATCGAGCGTGCCGTGGCGTAACAGCGTCGTGAATGGCGCGCCTTCGGTGTCGAGGCGGGGCGAGCGAGGTGCGGATGCCGAGCTTCATCGCGGCGGGCTCCCGGTTCGGCGAGACGGGACGTGCCGAACTGCGTGAATCGGTCGTATGCGCGAATCGCGCGCAGGCAGACCGGGGCGTTCCGGTGCGTCGCGATCCGGGCGTGGGCGGGTTTGGCTGGTAATGCCGATACAGGTATTGCCACTACCAGCCAAACCACTGTTTTTAATGGGTTTTTCGCGCCCGCACTGCGCGGCGGCGCGTTGCGCGTGGCATAATCGACCGCATCCGCAAGGCTTGTAAGTCACAACGACCCCGCATACCCATGGCACAGACTCTCTACGACAAACTGTGGAATACCCACGTGGTCCACACCGAGGACGACGGCACGGCATTGCTCTACATCGACCGTCAGCTGCTGCATGAAGTCACGAGCCCGCAGGCGTTCGAAGGGCTGAAGATCGCGCACCGCCCGGTGTGGCGCATCAGCGCGAACCTGGCCGTGTCGGACCACAACGTGCCGACGACGGACCGCAGCCACGGCATCGCCGATCCGGTCTCGAAGCTGCAGGTCGACACGCTCGACGCGAACTGCGACAGCTTCGGCATCACCCAGTTCAAGATGAACGACGTGCGCCAGGGCATCGTGCACATCATCGGCCCGGAGCAGGGCGCGACGCTGCCCGGCATGACGATCGTGT
Source organism: Burkholderia ubonensis (assembly GCF_001718695.1). Lineage (NCBI taxonomy): Bacteria > Pseudomonadati > Pseudomonadota > Betaproteobacteria > Burkholderiales > Burkholderiaceae > Burkholderia > Burkholderia ubonensis. The sequence goes on from NZ_CP013422.1 coordinate 636,897, forward strand.
GCGGCGATTCGCACACGTCGACGCACGGCGCGTTCGGCGCGCTCGCGCACGGCATCGGCACGTCGGAAGTCGAGCACGTGCTCGCGACGCAGACGCTGCTGCAGAAAAAGAGCAAGAACATGCTCGTGAAGGTCGACGGCGCACTGCCGCGCGGCTGCACCGCGAAGGACATCGTGCTCGCGATCATCGGCAAGATCGGCACCGCGGGCGGCACCGGCTACGCGATCGAATTCGGCGGCTCGACGATCCGCGCGCTGACGATGGAAGGCCGGATGACGGTCTGCAACATGGCGATCGAAGCGGGCGCGCGCGCCGGCATGGTCGCCGTCGACGACACGACGATCGACTACCTGAAAGGCCGTCCGTTCGTGCCGACCGGCGCGGAATGGGACCAGGCCGTCGAGTACTGGCGCCAGTTCACGTCGGACGACGGCGCGCAGTTCGACCGCGTCGTCGAGCTGAACGCAGCCGAGATCGTCCCGCAGGTCACGTGGGGCACGTCGCCGGAAATGGTCACGTCGATCGACGGCCGCGTGCCCGATCCGGAACGCGAGAAGGATCCGGTCAAGCGCGACGCGATGGAGCGCGCGCTCGCGTACATGGCGCTCGAGCCGAACACGCCGATCGAATCGATCAACGTCGACAAGATCTTCATCGGCTCGTGCACGAACGCGCGCATCGAGGACATCCGCGCGGCCGCGTACGTCGTGAAGAAGCTCGGCCGCCGCATCGCGCCGAACGTGCGGCTCGCGATGGTCGTGCCGGGCTCGGGCCTCGTGAAGGCGCAGGCCGAGCACGAAGGGCTCGACAAGGTGTTCACGAACGCCGGCTTCGAATGGCGCGAGCCGGGCTGCTCGATGTGCCTCGCGATGAATGCCGACCGCCTCGAGCCGGGCGAGCGCTGCGCGTCGACGTCGAACCGCAACTTCGAAGGCCGGCAGGGCGCGGGCGGCCGCACGCACCTCGTCAGCCCCGCGATGGCGGCGGCGGCGGCGATCGAAGGCCACTTCGTCGACATTCGCAAGCTGGGGTAACGGGACGGATCATGGAAAAATTCACAGTGCATACCGGCGTCGTGGCGCCGCTCGATCGCGAGAACGTCGACACGGACGCGATCATCCCGAAGCAGTTCCTGAAGTCGATCAAGCGCACCGGCTTCGGCCCGAACGCGTTCGACGAATGGCGTTACCTCGACCACGGCGAGCCGGGCCAGGACAACTCGAAGCGTCCGCTGAACCCGGACTTCGTGCTGAACCAGCCGCGCTACCAGGGCGCGTCGGTCCTGCTCACACGCAAGAACTTCGGCTGCGGCAGCTCGCGCGAACATGCGCCGTGGGCGCTGCAGCAGTACGGCTTCCGCGCGATTATCGCGCCGAGCTTCGCGGACATCTTCTACAACAACTGCTTCAAGAACGGCCTGCTGCCGATCGTGCTGACCGAGCAGCAGGTCGATCACCTGTTCAACGAGACATACGCGTTCAACGGCTATCAGCTGACGATCGATCTCGACGCGCAGGTCGTGCGCACGCCGGACGGCCGCGAATACGCGTTCGACGTCGCCGCGTTCCGCAAGTACTGCCTGCTGAACGGATTCGACGACATCGGCCTGACGCTGCGTCACGCGGACAAGATCCGCCAGTTCGAAGCCGAGCGGCTCGCGAAGCAGCCGTGGCTGAACCACAAGCTGGTCGGCTGACGTCGTCCTTCGGGCGGGCGCACGCCGTGCGTGCGCCGCTTCGCATACACAACCTACCCAGTCAGGAATAACGCATGAAGATTGCAGTGCTGCCCGGCGACGGCATCGGTCCGGAAATCGTCAAGGAAGCGGTGAAGGTGCTGAACGCACTCGGCGAGACGTTCGAGCTCGAGGAAGCGCCGGTCGGCGGCGCGGGCTACGAGGCGAGCGGCCATCCGCTGCCGGACGCGACGCTGAAGCTCGCGAAGGAAGCGGACGCGATCCTGTTCGGCTCGGTCGGCGACTGGAAGTACGACTCGCTCGAACGCGCGCTGCGCCCCGAGCAGGCGATCCTCGGCCTGCGCAAGCATCTCGAGCTGTTCGCGAACTTCCGCCCGGCGATCTGCTACCCGCAGCTCGTCGACGCGTCGCCGCTGAAGCCGGAGCTGGTCGCGGGCCTCGACATCCTGATCGTGCGCGAGCTGAACGGCGACATCTACTTCGGCCAGCCGCGCGGCGTGCGCGCTGCGCCCGACGGCCCGTTCGCCGGCGCGCGCGAGGGCTTCGACACGATGCGCTATTCGGAGCCGGAAGTGCGCCGCATCGCGCACGTCGCGTTCCAGGCTGCGCGCAAGCGCGCGAAGAAGCTGCTGTCGGTCGACAAGTCGAACGTGCTCGAAACGTCGCAGTTCTGGCGCGACATCATGATCGACGTGTCGAAGGAGTACGCGGACGTCGAGCTGTCGCACATGTACGTCGACAACGCGGCGATGCAGCTCGCGAAGGCGCCGAAGCAGTTCGACGTGATCGTGACGGGCAACATGTTCGGCGACATCCTGTCCGACGAGGCGTCGATGCTGACCGGCTCGATCGGCATGCTGCCGTCGGCGTCGCTCGACAAGAACAACAAGGGCCTGTACGAGCCGTCGCACGGCTCGGCGCCCGACATCGCGGGCAAGGGCATCGCGAACCCGCTCGCGACGATCCTGTCGGCCGCGATGCTGCTGCGCTACTCGCTGAACCGCGCGGAGCAGGCCGATCGCATCGAGCGCGCGGTGAAAAAGGTGCTCGAGCAGGGCTACCGCACCGGCGACATCGCGACGCCGGGCTGCCGGCAGGTCGGCACGGTCGCGATGGGCGACGCGGTGGTCGCAGCGCTGTAAGAAGGCGGTAAAGGGTGCGAACGCGGCCGTGAAAAAACGGCCCGTTCGCGCCGGATTGGCCGTTGTGCGGCCAGAAAGGTTTGTGTAGACTCGTGCGATGGCGCTGATTTCCCTGATCTCCCCGGTCTTGAAACTCCACGGCAACACTGCCCGTGCGGTTACGCGCGCCGTCGTCATCACGAAAACCATTACCACGAAAACGATCATTAAACGCTGATCGTCCGTCGTGCCCGCCTGTTTCCCCGCGCGGTCACGCCGGGGGCGGAAATGGCGGGGAAGCTCCATTCAAAGGGTTAGTCATGAACGTAGGTCTCGTAGGTTGGCGCGGCATGGTCGGCAGCGTCCTGATGCAGCGCATGCAGGAAGAGGGCGATTTCGACCTGATCGAACCGGTGTTTTTCAGCACCAGCAACACGGGCGGCAAGGCGCCGTCGTTCGCGAAAAACGAGACTACGCTCAAGGACGCGACCAACGTCGACGAGCTGAAGAAGTGCGACGTGATCATCACGTGCCAAGGCGGCGACTACACGAACGACGTGTTCCCGAAGCTGCGCGCGGCCGGCTGGAACGGCTACTGGATCGACGCGGCGTCGTCGCTGCGGATGAGTGACGACGCGGTCATCATCCTCGACCCGGTCAACCTCGACGTGATCAAGGACGCGCTCGTCAAGGGCACGAAGAACTTCATCGGCGGCAACTGCACGGTCAGCCTGATGCTGATGGCGCTCGGCGGCCTGTTCCGCGAGAACCTCGTCGACTGGATGACGGCGATGACCTACCAGGCCGCATCGGGCGCGGGCGCGCAGAACATGCGCGAGCTGCTGTCGCAGATGGGCGCGCTGAACGGCGCGGTGCAGGAGCAGCTGGCCGATCCGGCGTCAGCGATCCTCGACATCGACCGCCGCGTGCTGGCCGCGATGAACAGCGATGCGATGCCGACCAGCCACTTCGGCGTGCCGCTCGCGGGCTCGCTGATTCCGTGGATCGACAAGGATCTCGGCAACGGGATGTCGAAGGAAGAGTGGAAGGGCGGCGCGGAAACCAACAAGATCCTCGGCAAGCCGGCGATGGGCGAGCCGGGCTCGATCCCGGTCGACGGCCTGTGCGTGCGGATCGGCGCGATGCGCTGCCACTCGCAGGCGCTGACGATCAAGCTGAACAAGGACGTGCCGCTCGACGAGATCAACGGCATCCTCGCGTCGGCGAACGACTGGGTGAAGGTCGTGCCGAACGAGCGTGAAGCGTCGATGCGCGACCTGTCGCCGGCGAAGATCACGGGCACGCTGTCGGTGCCGGTCGGCCGCCTGCGCAAGCTCGCGATGGGCGGCGAATACCTGTCGGCGTTCACCGTCGGCGACCAGCTGCTGTGGGGCGCGGCCGAGCCGCTGCGCCGCATGCTGCGCATCCTGCTCGACAAGTAAGCATCGGGCCGCGCACGCGCGCCGCCGGCGCGCGAAGCGAGACGCCTGCCAGCCCGTTCGCGGGCGGCAGGCGTTTTTGTTGATGTCCGGCGCTGGATGCGCCCATGAGCAGGCCGGGGCCGCGCCGCCGATACCGCGGCTTCGCGGCCGGCGCGGACGTGGACGTGGATGTCGATGGCGGCCGCGTTCGTTCCCGCCAGAACGCCGCCGGCGACATTCAGGCTGACGAATGGCACGTGCTCGATCATGCGCGCCGCGCGCGATCCCGCGATCCATTGGCGAATCGGTCGGTCGGCCGTATCGGCCGGCGACGAATTCGGCCCGAATCCGGGCGCGTGAAGTAAACTACGCGGTTACGACGCGCAGACCAGCGGAAAGCGTCGCGTTCCGCGCGGCGCTTTTGCATTTCTGCGGCGACTTTTTTGACGCTTCCAAACGCGAATCCGAGCCGCGCGCCAGCGTGGCGATAGAGCCAACGATGTCCCGAATTTTCTTGTTTCCGCGTCAGTCCCGTCTGGCGCGCGCCGTGTGCGGCGCGCTGGCGGTCCTGGCGCTCGGCGCGGCCGCTTCGGCCGGTGCGGCCAGCCCCGGCGAACAGCCGGCGTCGGCCGCCGGCGGCGCCGTTCCGCTCACCGTGACGGTCCAGCCGGGCCAGTCCCTCAACGACATCGCGATTGCGGCCACGCAGTCGCACGATCCCGGCGTGATCGCCCGGGCCGGGCGCGCGCTGTTCGATGCGAATCCGCAGGCGTTCATGAAACGCGATCCGAGCCGCCTGAAGGTCGGCGCGGCGCTGACGGTGCCGGCGCTGGACGCCACCGGCGCCGCGCTCGTGCCGGCCGGTGCCGGCGCGGCATCGGGCGCATCGGCCGGGTCCGCGGCAGGTGGGGGCTCCGCCACGGTGGCGGGTGCGCAGCACGGCGCGTCGGCTGCCCATCCCGGCTCGGCCGCCGTGGCCGCGCCGACGGCATCGGCCGCGTCGAGCGCCCCGATCGCACCCGCAGCGCCGGCCGCTCCCACGAGCAGCACGAACGCCCCGGCCGCCAACGGTGCATCGACTTCGGCCGGCGCATCGGCGACGCATGGTGCATCGTCGGCCGCAACCGCTCAACCGGCGGCGCCGGTCGGCGGCGCCAGCGGGCCGCACGTCTGGAATGGCGCGATCCAGTCCGCACCGTCGTCCGCGAGCGAGGCTGCGGCGCAGCCCGCCGCGGGTGGTGCGGCTCAGCACGCACAGCAGCAGCCCGCAGCGGCGCCTGCTGCGGGTGCGTCGCAGCCGCGGCCGTCGAGCCTTCAGCAACTGCTCGCGCTGAAGAACCGCGTGCTGATGGAGTTGCAGAAGCACGGCATCGGCAAGCCGGCGCCATCCGGCAACGTCGCGCCCGCGCCGGCCGCTGTGCGTCCGGTTCAGGGCGATGTCGCGGCATCCGGTGCTGCGTCGTCGGCGGTCGCGGGCGACGCGGCGTCCGGTGCGGCGTCCGGTGCCGCCGCCAGCGCAGTGGCGCCGGCGTCGGCCCCCGTGCCGCCGGTCGTGACGAGCGTTGCGCCGCCGTCGTCGCCTCGCGCGACCGGTCAGATGGACTGGCGTCCGGCCGCAGCAGCCGGCGCGGCCGTTGTCGTCCTCATTGCGGGGTTTGCATGGCGCAAGCGCAGGAAAGCGCGCGCCGCGGACGCCGCTGCGGCGTCGTCCGCCGACGTGCCGCCGGCGCAATCCCGTGATACGGCACCCGTCGACACCGACCTTGACGCATCGCCGCGTGCCGTCGAGCCCGTGCCGCCGACGCTGCCCGCCACACCGTTTTCCCGCGATGCGGCGACCGACGTGAGCCTCGTGACGGCCGCCGCGGTCGCGGCAGAGACGGCCGACGTGCGGGAGGCCGATGTCGCGCCGCCGCCGGAAGAGGCGTCGACGCACGACGATCACGCCGAAGCCGAAGCCGAAGCCGAAGCCGAAGCCGAAGCGCCCGCAGCAGCGCTCCCGCCCGACGTGCCTGCTGCTGCGCCCGCCGCTGCAGACGCGCCGGCTGAAACGGCGCCCGCGGCTCCTACACCGACCGACACGCAGCACGAGGCGCTGATGCAGAACGCGATCAACGCGTTGAATAGCCTCGACATGCCGTTGCCGCCGCGCATCGGCGACGAGCACGCCGTGCCGCAAGCGCCGCAAGCCCCAACCGAAAGCGAGCAATCAGCAACTAACGGTCAACCCGCCCCGCGCCCGCCGCTGGGCGCGACCGAAGCGTCGGATGAACGATCCGTCGAGCACGACGACGAGTTCGATTGGGACCCGGATGCGACCACGCCTGCCGAGCAGGCGGGAGGCGCGTCCACGGTGCCCACGCCGTCACCGCTGCCGCCGCTCGGCGCCCGGTTCGGTGCATTGAAGCTCGACTTCGATCTCGACCTGCCGTCCGCCCCCGATGCCGAGCTGCCCGCACTGACGCCGGAGGAGCTTGCGCGCATTGCCCGCAACAAGCTGGATCTGGCGTTGGAATACGTCGAGCTGGGCGATCTGGCCGGCGCACGGACGCTGCTGCAGGAAGTGATCGACGCGAACGACGCTGCGACGCGCGACGACGCGCGCGCGCTGCTGGCGAAACTGGCGGACGAGGCGTGATGCGGATCGCGCTGGGCATCCAATACGACGGCGCGGCGTTTTGCGGCTGGCAGTCGCAGCCGCACGGCAAGACCGTGCAGGACGCGCTCGAGCGCGCGCTGGCCGAGTTCGCGCAGACGCCGCTGCATACGACGGTGGCGGGGCGCACCGACACCGGCGTGCACGGCCTCGGGCAGGTCGTGCACTTCGACACCGAGCTGGACCGCGCCGACTTCTCGTGGGTCCGCGGCACCAACGCGTTCCTGCCGTCGACGGTCGCGGTGCAGTGGGCGAAGCCGATGCCGGACGCGTTCCACGCGCGCTTCTCGGCGTTCGAGCGCACCTACTACTACGCGCTGTACGTGCATCCGGTGCGCTCGCCGATGCTCGACGCGCGCGCCGGCTGGATTCACACGCCGCTCGACGACGACGCGATGCGCGCGGCCGCGGCGCACCTGATCGGCGAGCACGACTTCTCGGCGTTCCGGTCGTCGGAATGCCAGTCGAAGACGCCGGTCAAGCACCTGTACCAGATCGACATCCGGCGCGCTGGCCACTTCCTGCATTTCCGGTTCCGCGCCAACGCGTTCCTGCACCACATGGTGCGCAACCTGATGGGCTGCCTCGTCGCGGTCGGCCGCGGCCGCTATCCGGCCGAATGGATCGCGGACGTGCTGGCCGGGCGCGACCGCAACCGCGCGGCGCCCACGTTCATGGCCGACGGGCTGTATCTCGCCCACGTCGGCTACCCGGCGGAATTCGCCGTCCCGTCCGCGCAGCTCGGCAGCGTGCCGTGGAGCGGCGTCTGGGCTGACCTGGATCCACAAACATGACGGACCGCGCCTCCAATTCCTCCGCGCCGCCGCGCACGCGCATCAAGCTGTGCGGCCTGTCGCGTCCCGACGACGTGCTGCATGCGGCGGCGCTCGGCGCCGACGCGATCGGCCTCGTGTTCTACCCGAAGAGCCCGCGCGCGGTCACGATCGCGCAGGCGGCGGAGCTTGCACGCCTCGCGCCGCCGTTCGTGTCGGTCGTCGGCCTGTTCGTGAACGCGACGGCCGACGAGATCGCGGCGGTAGTGCGCGACGTGCCGCTGACGCTGCTGCAGTTCCACGGCGACGAAACGCCGGAGCAATGCGACGCGCTCGGCCGCGCGGCGCGGCTGCCGTGGCTGCGCGCAGTGCGCGTCGGCCCCTCGACGCAGTCGGCCGATTTGGTAGAATCGGCACTTCATTATTCGAAAGCGCGCGGCCTCCTGTTCGACACCCTCGTGCCGGACTACGGCGGCAGCGGCAAGGTCTTCGATTGGTCACTTATTCCCGCAGAGCTCGCGCGTCGGGCCGTTTTGAGTGGTGGCTTGAACGCGCAAAACGTCGGTGACGCGATCCGCCAGCTGCGTCCTTTCGCTGTCGATGTCTCGAGCGGCATCGAAGTGGAGGGCGCAAAGGGCGTGAAGGATCACGCCCGGATGGCGGCGTTCGTGCGCGCGGTGCGCGAAGCGGACGCCGGGTGATGCATGCCGGTGCGGCGCCCCCCGGGAACCGGGGCGCGCACCGACCGATCGAGAGTGACACCATGTACAACCTTCCTGACGATCGCGGCCACTTCGGCCCGTATGGCGGCGTGTTCGTCGCCGAGACGCTGATTCACGCGCTGGACGAACTGCGCGCGGCGTACGAGAAATTCCAGCACGATCCCGGCTTCGTCGCCGAATTCGAGCGCGAGTTGAAGCACTTCGTCGGCCGTCCGTCGCCGATCTACCACGCGCAGCGCTGGAGCGACACGCTCGGCGGCGCGCAGATCTACCTGAAGCGCGAAGACCTGAACCACACCGGCGCGCACAAGATCAACAACGTGATCGGCCAGGCGCTGCTCGCGAAGCGGATGGGCAAGAAGCGCGTGATCGCCGAGACGGGTGCCGGCCAGCACGGCGTCGCGACCGCGACGATCTGCGCGCGCTTCGGGATGGAGTGCGTCGTCTACATGGGCGCCGAGGACGTGCGCCGCCAGGCCGCGAACGTCTACCGGATGAAGCTGCTTGGAGCTACGGTCGTGCCGGTCGAATCGGGCTCGCGCACGCTGAAGGACGCGCTGAACGAAGCGATGCGCGACTGGGTCACGAACATCGAGAACACGTTCTACATCATCGGCACGGTGGCGGGCCCGCACCCGTACCCGATGATGGTGCGCGACTTCCAGCGCGTGATCGGCGACGAGTGCAAGGTGCAGATGCCCGAGCTCGCGGGCCGGCAGCCGGACGCGGTGATCGCCTGCGTCGGCGGCGGCTCGAACGCGATGGGCATCTTCTATCCGTACATCGACGATGCGTCGGTGCAGCTGATCGGCGTCGAGGCGGCGGGCGACGGGCTCGACACGGGCCATCACGCGGCGTCGCTGATCGCCGGCAGCCCCGGCGTGCTGCACGGCAACCGCACGTACCTGCTGCAGGACGACAACGGCCAGATCATCGAGACGCATTCGGTGTCGGCGGGCCTCGACTATCCGGGCGTCGGCCCCGAGCACGCATGGCTGAAGGACAGCGGCCGCGCGCAGTACGTGCCGATCACCGACGAGGAAGCACTCAAGGCGTTCCACGACTGCTGCCGGATCGAGGGGATCATCCCGGCGCTCGAATCGAGCCACGCGATCGCGTATGGCGTGAAGCTCGCGCCGACGCTGCCGAAGGACAAGATCCTGCTCGTCAACCTGTCGGGCCGCGGCGACAAGGACATGCACACGGTCGCCGAGCGATCGGGCATTTCGCTCTGACCCCCCGACCGATGCGTGACCTGATCGAAGAGCCGGCGGGCGGCGCCGCGAGCGAAGCGCAGGCGGTGCAAGCCGCCGTCGCCGAGCCGCGCGCGCTGCGCGCCGGCATCGAATTGCACAACCGCGATTTCATGACCGAAGCCGCCCGTTTGCCGGACGCGTCGATCGACCTGATCGTCGCCGATCCGCCGTACGGGCTCGGCAAGGACTACGGCAACGACTCGGACAAGCGCTCGGGCGACGACCACCTCGCGTGGACGCGCGCATGGCTGGAGCTGGCGATTCCGAAGCTCAAGCCGAGCGGGTCGATGTACGTGTTCTGCACGTGGCAGTACGCGCCGGAGATCTTCAGCTTCCTGAAGACGAAGCTCACGATGATCAACGAGATCATCTGGGACCGGCGCGTGCCGAGCATGGGCGGCACGACGCGCCGCTTCACGTCGGTGCACGACAACATCGGCTTTTTCGCGGTGTCCAAGGCGTATTACTTCGATCTCGATCCGGTCCGCATCCCGTACGACGCCGATACGAAGAAGGCCCGCTCGCGCAAGCTGTTCGAAGGCAGCAAGTGGCTGGAGATGGGCTACAACCCGAAGGACGTCTGGTCGGTCTCGCGCCTGCACCGGCAGCACGCGGAGCGCGTCGATCATCCGACCCAGAAGCCGCTGGAAATCATCGAGCGGATGGTGCTCGCGAGCTGCCCGCCGGGCGGCCGCGTGCTCGATCCGTTCATGGGCAGCGGCACGACCGCGGTGGCCTGCGCAAGGCAGGGGCGCGACTTCGTCGGCTACGAGATCAACGAAAGTTATTGCGCGATCGCGCACGAGCGCGTTGCCGCGCTCGACGCGCAGGCGTGCGCGTGAGTCGCGCCGCCGTTTCGCCGAACGAATCGAGGAAAATTGCCATGTCCCGTATCCAGCAGACCTTCGCAGCGCTCGCCGAACGAGGCCGCAAGGGCCTGATCCCGTTCATCACCGCGGGCGACCCCGATCCCGCGAAGACCGTCGACTTCATGCACGCGCTCGCCGAAGGCGGCGCGGACGTGATCGAGCTCGGCGTGCCGTTCTCGGACCCGATGGCCGACGGCCCCGTGATCCAGCGCTCGTCGGAGCGCGCGCTCGAACGCGGCGTCACGCTGAAGAGCGTGCTCGCCGACGTGAAGCGCTTCCGCGAGACCAACCAGACGACCCCCGTCGTGCTGATGGGCTATGCGAATCCGATCGAGCGGATGGGCGTCGACGCATTCGCCGAGCAAGCGCATGCGGCCGGCGTCGACGGCGTGCTCGTCGTCGACTATCCGCCGGAAGAGGCGGGCGTGTTCGCGGAAAAAATGCGCGCCGCGCAGATCGATCCGATCTTCCTGCTCGCGCCGACGTCGACCGACGAGCGCATCGCGGACGTCGGCAAGATCGCGAGCGGCTACGTGTATTACGTGTCGCTCAAGGGCGTGACCGGCGCCGGAAATCTGGATGTTTCGAGCATTGCGGGTAAAATCCCGGCCATCAAGTCGCGTGTGCCGGTTCCGGTGGGCGTCGGCTTCGGCATCCGCGACGCCGAAACGGCGCGCGCGGTGGCCGAAGTGTCGGACGCCGTCGTGATCGGCAGCCGTCTGGTGCAGCTCCTCGAGAGCGCCGCGCCGGAAGGCGCCGTCGCCGCGCTGAAGGCGTTCGTCGCCGAGGTGCGCGCCGCGCTGGACGGCGCGGGCAAGACGGCGCGTAAATAAACAACCTAGCAACCTAGGAAGGCGGGTCCGGGCGCATGTTGCCCGGCCCGCCACGGAACAGGAAATCAAACGATGAGCTGGCTCGACAAACTGTTGCCGCCGAAGATCAAGCAGACCGACCCGAAAAGCCGCAAGGGCATTCCGGAAGGCCTGTGGGTCAAGTGCCCGTCCTGCGAGGCCGTGCTGTACCGCAACGACGTGGACGCGAACCTGCACGTGTGCCCGAAGTGCGATCACCACATGCGGATCGGCGCGCGCGAGCGCCTCGACGCGCTGCTCGATCCGGAAGGCCGCTACGAGATCGGCCAGGAGATCGTGCCGGTCGACTCGCTGAAGTTCAAGGACAGCCGCAAGTATCCGGATCGTCTGAAGGAAGCGATGGAAGACACCGGCGAGACCGACGCGATGGTCGTGATGGGCGGCGCGATCCACACGCTGCCGGTCGTCGCCGCGTGCTTCGAGTTCTCGTTCATGGGCGGCTCGATGGGCTCGGTGGTCGGCGAGCGCTTCGCGCGCGGCGCGCAGAACGCGCTCGAGCAGCAGGTGCCGTTCATCTGCTTCACCGCTTCGGGCGGCGCGCGGATGCAGGAAAGCCTGCTGTCGCTGATGCAGATGGCGAAGACCACCGCGATGCTGACCAAGCTGGCGGAAGCGAAGCTGCCGTTCATCTCGGTGCTGACCGATCCGACGATGGGCGGCGTGTCGGCGAGCTTCGCGTTCCTCGGCGACGTGGTGATCGCCGAGCCGAAGGCGCTGATCGGCTTCGCCGGCCCGCGCGTGATCGAGCAGACGGTGCGCGAGAAGCTGCCGGAAGGCTTCCAGCGCGCGGAATTCCTGCTGAAGACGGGCGCGATCGACATGATCGTCGACCGTCGCAAGCTGCGCGACGAGATCGCGCAGCTGCTCGCGCTGCTGCAGCGCCAGCCGGCCGACGCGCTGGCCTGATCGGCGCCCGAGGGTGTGAACCGCGCGCGTCGCCTGGCTCGATCGCCAGGCGGCGCGCTTCGTTTTTTTGCGTAGTGGCGGTACCGATTCAGATTTGATCCGATGAGCACTTTTCCCACTCTCGACGCGTGGCTTTCGCATCTCGAGCGCGCGCACCCGGTCGGCATCGACATGGGCCTCACCCGCATCGGCCAGGTCAAGGCGGCGCTCGGGCTCGAATTCGCGTGCCCGGTGATCACGGTCGGCGGCACCAACGGCAAGGGCTCGACCTGCGCGTTCCTCGAGACGATCCTCGTGCGCGCCGGCTACAAGGTCGGCTGCCACACGTCGCCGCACCTGCTCGCGTTCAACGAGCGGGCGAGGGTGAACGGCGAGACGGTCGCCGACGACGCGCTGCTGCCGCACTTCGAGGCCGTCGAGGCCGCGCGCACGTCGCTGCCGGAGCCGGTGTCGCTCACGTACTTCGAATTCACGACGCTCGCGATCCTGCACCTGTTCGCGTCGCGCGGGCTCGACGCGGTGATCCTCGAAGTCGGCCTCGGCGGCCGGCTCGACGCGGTCAACATCATCGACACCGATTGCGCGATCGTCACCAGCATCGATATCGACCACACCGAATACCTCGGCGATACGCGCGAGCAGATCGCGTTCGAAAAGGCCGGGATCTTCCGGCCGGGCAAGCCCGCGATCTGCGGCGATCCGGCCGTGCCGCAAACGCTGATCGACCACGCGGAAGCGATCGGCGCGGACCTGTGGCTCGTCGGCCGCGATTTCCGCTACGAGGCGCAGCCCGGCGCGGAGCGCCAGCAGTGGAGCTACCTCGGCCGCGACAAGCGCTATCCGGCGCTCGCGTACCCGGCGCTGCGCGGCGCGAATCAACTGATCAATGCGTCGGCGGCGCTCGCCGCGCTCGAATCGCTGCGCGCGGTGCTGCCGGTGTCCGCGCAGGACATCCGGCTCGGGCTCGCGAACGTCGAGCTGCCGGGCCGCTTCCAGGTGCTGCCGGGCAAGCCGGCGATCGTGCTCGACGTCGCGCACAATCCGCACGCGGCGGCCGTGCTCGCGCAGAATCTCGGCAACATGGGCTTCTTCCCGTACACGTACGCGGTGTTCGGCGCGATGCACGACAAGGACATCGACGGCGTGCTGCGGCACTTGAAGGGCGAGATCGACCACTGGTGCGTGACGGACTTGCCGCTGCCGCGCGCGGCGAGCGCCGGGCAGCTCGAAGCCGCATTGCGCCATGCGGGCGTCGAGGACGGCCCCGATTCGAGCGTCACGCGCCACGCGTCGCCGGCCGATGCGTTTCGCGATGCACTAAAAAGAGCATCGGAGAATGATAGAATCGTGGTTTTCGGCAGTTTCCATACGGTAGCTGGCGTGATGGCCTATCGTAAATCGCAGCAACACTGACTGACGGGCAGTTTCGGACTCAGCCATTCATGGGAATTTTCTCGTTCGGCAAGAAAGACGACGACGCGCCCACCCGGCGCGGCGGTCGTACCGGGACCTCCCGGAACGTGCGTAGCGAGCGTAGCGAGCGCACTGAACGCACAGAACGCGTCGAGCGGCGCTCGCGCCGCACCGAGCGTCCGGAATCGGACGCACTGCTCCTCGATCCGACCCTTCCAGAAAAGCAACGCGCGCGCCGCCGCCTCGTCGGCGCGATCGCGCTCGTGGTGGCCGCCGTCATCGTGCTGCCGATGGTGCTCGATTCGCACCCGAAGCCGGTGACCGACGACATCGCGATCGACATTCCCAACCGCCCCGCGCACCATGCGGCTCCGTCGCGCGACGAGGATGCGTCCGACGTGCAGGCAGGCGTCGCGCACGACGAGCCGCCCGCGTCCGAGACGGCCGCTGCGGCCGTTGCCGCCTCGCCGGCGCCTGCGGCGACGGACGTCGCGAAGGATGCCGCCAAGCCGGCGGCGAAACCCGACACCGCCGCGACCACCGCAAGCGTCGCGCCGAAGCCCGCTCCGGCGCCGGCCGCGCCCGCTCAACCCGCCAAGCCGGCCAAGCCGGCGGCGCCGAAGCCCGCGCCCGCGGCCGTCGCGCATGCCGACGACGGCGGCGACACGGCGACGCCGTCGTCGCCCGCCGGCGCGCGGTTCGCGGTGCAGCTCGGCGCGTTCAAGGACGACGCGACGGCCCGCTCGTGGGCGACCAAGTTGAAATCGGCGGGCGTGCCCGCATATGTCGAGCACCGCAAGCAGGCGGACGGCAGCACGGCTACACTGTTGCGTGCCGGCCCGTTCGCGGATCGCGCGGCGGCGTCCGCGGCGATCGCGAAGGTGCGCGAAGCCGGGCTGACCCAGTAACGCGCGATGCTGACGGCTTTTGACTACGCTGTATTGGCGGTGATCGCGTTGTCGGCGCTGCGCGGTGCGTGGCGCGGCTTCGTTTCGGAGATTTTCGGGCTGATCGGCTGGATCGCGGCGATCGTGATCGCCAGCCGCTACGTCGGGCTCGTGGTGCCGTATATCCCGGCAACCTGGCCGGGCGGCGCGCTGACGCAGTGGGTGCTCGCGTTCGCGCTGCTCGTGATCGGCGTCGTGTTCGTCGCCGGCGTCGCGAACGCGCTGCTGTCGCGGATCGCGCAGGTGTCGGGGCTCGGCGGCGTCGACCGGTCGCTCGGCATGATGTTCGGGCTCGTGCGCGGCGGCGTGCTGGTCGTGCTGCTGGTCGCCGCTGCCGGGCTGACCGAGCTGCCCAAACAGGAATTCTGGCGCAATGCGCTTTTGCGTCCGCTGGCCGAAGAGGGCGTGCACGAGCTGAAGTCGCTCCTGCCCGACGGCATGGCCCAGTACGTGCGCGTGTGATGACCGCGCGGCCGGGCAGGACGGAACCGTTTTTGTATTCTCTGAAGGACATGCCATGTGCGGCATCGTAGGTGTTATCTCCCAATCCCCGGTCAACCAGCTGATCTATGACAGCCTGCTGCTGCTGCAGCACCGCGGTCAGGATGCGGCAGGCATCGCGACGGCGGACGGCAGCAATTTCCACATGTACAAGGCGAACGGCATGGTGCGCGACGTGTTCCGCACGCGCAACATGCGCAGCCTGCCCGGCACGTACGGCATCGGCCAGGTCCGCTATCCGACCGCCGGTTCCGCGTCGAGCGAGGCGGAGGCGCAGCCGTTCTACGTGAACGCGCCGTTCGGGATCATCCTCGCGCACAACGGCAACCTGACGAACTGGCAGCAGCTCAAGGACGAGATGTTCCGGATCGACCGCCGGCACCTCAACACCAACTCCGACAGCGAGGTGCTGCTCAACGTGTTCGCGCACGAGCTGCAGCTGTCGACGACGGGCCTCGAGCTCGATCCGGCCGCGCTGTTCAAGGCGGTCGCGGGCGTCCATCGCCGCGTGGAGGGCTCGTACGCGATCGTGTCGCTGATCGCCGGCTACGGCCTGCTCGCATTCCGCGATCCGTTCGGCATCCGTCCGCTCTGCATCGGCAAGCTGGAAACCGAGCACGGCACCGAATGGATGCTCGCGTCGGAATCGGTCGCGGTCGAAGGCATCGGCTTCGAGTTCGTGCGCGACGTGCAGCCGGGCGAGGCGATCTTCATCGACCAGGCCGGCAACTTCCACAGCCAGCAGTGCGCGGACGCGCCGACGCTCAACCCGTGCATGTTCGAATACGTGTATCTCGCGCGTCCGGATTCGTGCCTCGACGGCGTGCCGGTCTACAACGTGCGCCTGCGCATGGGCGACTATCTGGCCGAGAAGATCAAGCGCGAGCTGCCGAACGTGCCGATCGACGTCGTGATGCCGATTCCCGATTCGTCGCGGCCGGCCGCGATGCAGGTCGCCGCGAAGCTCGGCGTCGAGTATCGCGAAGGCTTCTTCAAGAACCGCTACGTCGGCCGCACGTTCATCATGCCGGGCCAGGCGGTGCGCAAGAAGTCGGTGCGCCAGAAGCTCAACGCGATGAGCATCGAGTTCAAGGACAAGCACGTGCTGATCGTCGACGACTCGATCGTGCGCGGCACGACGTCCCACGAAATCGTGCAGATGGCGCGCGATGCGGGCGCGAAGTCGGTGATCTTCGCGTCGGCGGCGCCGCCGGTGAAGTTCCCGAACGTGTACGGCATCGACATGCCGACGCGCGGCGAGCTCGTCGCGCACGGCCGCAGCGACGACGAAGTCGCGAAGATCATCGGCGCCGACCACCTGATCTACCAGGACGTCGACGACCTGCGCCGCGCGGTGCGCGACATCAACCCGAAGCTCGAGCGCTTCGAGGCGTCGTGCTTCGACGGCAACTACATCACCGGCAACGTGACGCCCGAGTATCTCGATTCGATCGAGCGCGCGCGTCTCGCGCCGGCGTCGCAGGCCGACCGCGACACGAGCGAGCGGCGACGGCGCCGCGCGCTCGCAGATGAACCTGCAGCTGTCGGTCGAGTGACGCCGCTGCACGCCGTCGTACAGGCGTGATAGGATGTGGCCTTGCGTCGATTTGATTTCAGCTTGCGGACGCGGGGCTTCATCCCAAAACAGCTAAAGCGAAGGCCGGCGGCAGCCGGCCCGAGTCGACCGCTGTCGTACCGCACGAAGCCCGCTGATGCTGACGCATGGCGGGCTTTTTTGTTTGGTCTGGTCCGTGCGGCGCAGCACGGACATCGAAAACGGAAAACGGAACATGGACGACTCCCTCAACTTCGACACGCTTGCCGTGCGCGCGGGCACGCTGCGCAGCGACTTCAACGAGCACTCGGAAGCGCTGTTCCTCACGTCGAGCTTCTGCTTCAAGAGCGCGGCCGAGGCGGCCGAGCGCTTCGCGAACTCGGAAGACTATTTCACGTATTCGCGCTTCACCAATCCGACCGTGACGATGTTCCAGGACCGCCTCGCGGCGCTCGAGGGCGGCGAGGCGTGCATCGCGACCGCGTCGGGGATGGCCGCGATCATGTCGGTCGTGATGGCCGCGCTGCAGGCGGGCGACCACCTCGTCAGCTCGCGCAGCCTGTTCGGCTCGACGCTCGGGATGTTCTCGCAGATCTTCAGCAAGTTCGGCATCACGACGACCTTCGTCGATCCGACCGACCTGAACGCGTGGCGGGAAGCGGTGCGCCCGGAAACGAAGATGTTCTTCCTCGAGACGCCGTCGAACCCGCTGACCGAGCTCGCCGACATCGAAGCGATCGGCAGGATCGCGAAGGCGGCGAACGCGCTGTTCGTCGTCGACAACTGTTTCTGCAGCCCGGTGCTGCAGCAGCCGCTGAAGCTCGGCGCGGACGTCGTGATGCACTCGGCGACGAAGTTCCTCGACGGCCAGGGCCGCGTGCTCGGCGGCGCGCTGGTCGGCTCGAAGGAATTCATCATGGGCAAGGTGTTCCCGTTCGTGCGCAGCGCGGGGCCGACGCTGTCCGCGTTCAATGCGTGGGTGCTGCTGAAGGGGATGGAGACGCTGTCGCTGCGCGTCGAGCGGCAGTCGGCGAACGCGCTGGAGATCGCGCGCTGGCTCGATGCGCACCCGGCCGTCGCGCGCGTGTTCTATCCGGGGCTCGAATCGCATCCGCAGCACGCGCTCGCGAAGCGCCAGCAGAAGGCGGGCGGCGCGATCGTATCGTTCGAGCTGAAGGGCGACACGCCCGAACAGCAGCGTGCGAACGCGTGGCGCGTGATCGACGGCACGAAGCTGATCTCGATCACCGGCAACCTCGGCGACACGCGCACGACGATCACCCATCCGGCCACCACCACGCACGCCCGCATCACGCCGGAAGCGCGTGCGGCGGCGGGGATCACCGAAGGGCTGATCCGGCTCGCGGTCGGTCTCGAAGACGCGACGGACTTGCGCCGCGATCTCGCGCGCGGGCTCGAAGGCTGAGCGTGGCGATGCGGCGTGGCGGGCGGTTGACCGACGCTCGCCACCCGCCGGAACGTGTCAGGCGTGCGCGGCCTGCGCGCCGCGCATCGCGCCCACCATCCAGCGCAACGTCTCGTCGAGCGGCGTGACGGGCAGCTCGCCCACCGCGCGCCGCAGCCTGGCGCGCGAGCCGCTCAGGCTCTTCACTTCGTTGTCCCGCACGAAGCGCGGATCGACCGTCACGTCGATCACGTAGCCCGCGATGCGCGACAGCATCACCAGCACTTCCTTCAGCGAATACGCGCGCTCCGAGCAGACGTTGAACGTCTCGCCGGCCGGCGCCGCCTCGATCAGCCGCAGGTAGGCGGCCGTCACGTCGCGCACGTCCGAGAAATCGCGGCTCACGTCGAGATTGCCGAGCGAGATGCGCGGTTCGTTGCGCGCATAGTGCGCGACGAGCTTCGGCAGCAGGTACGCTTCGCTCTGGCCGACGCCCGTGTAGTTGAACGGGCGCGCGATCACGATCGGCAGCCGGTCG
Source organism: Burkholderia ubonensis (assembly GCF_001718695.1). Taxonomy (NCBI): domain Bacteria; kingdom Pseudomonadati; phylum Pseudomonadota; class Betaproteobacteria; order Burkholderiales; family Burkholderiaceae; genus Burkholderia; species Burkholderia ubonensis. The sequence goes on from NZ_CP013422.1 coordinate 655,548, forward strand.
TGCCACAGTTTCGCCGCATATTCCATCGCGAGCTTGCTGACCGCGTAGTCGTTCGCGGGCGCGGGCGCGACGGTTTCGTCGAGCACGCCGGGCGTCGCGTTGCCGTAGACGTTCGCGCTGCTCGCGAGCAGCACCGCGGACGGGCGGCGGTCGAGGCCCGCGACGGCGGCCAGCAGATTGCGCGTGCCGACGATGTTGACCTGGTACGTCTGCGCCGGATCGTCCTGCGCGACGTGCGCGCGCGCGGCGAGGTGCACGACCGCGTCGGGCCGCGCATCGGCGGCCGCGGCGCGCAGCGCGTCCGCATCGAGCAGGTCGACGCTCAGCAGCGTGCAGTTCGCGAGCGCCGGATCGTCGGGCCGCGGCGCGCCGGGCGCCGTCGTGCCCCACACCTCGTAGCCGGCCGCTTCGAGGCGTTGCGCCATGTAGCGGCCGGTGAAGCCGGTCAGGCCCGTGACGAACGCACGGCGCGACGGGTGTTCAATACGTGTCATGGTGGCGATTGCGCGTCAAATCCGCTTCGACCATCATCTGGCAAAGTTGTTCGAGCGTCGTCTTCGGCGCCCAGCCGAGCTTGGCTTTGGCCTTGTCCGCGCAACCGATCAGCAGGTCGACTTCGGCCGGCCGGTAGAACTTCGGATTCACCTCGACGAGCACGTTGCCCGTCGCCGCGTCGAGGCCGCGCTCCTGCTCGCCCTTGCCGGTCCATTCGATCTGGTAGCCGGCGGCCGCGAACGCCATCCGCACGAAGTCGCGCACGGTCTCGGTGCGGTTGGTCGCGAGCACGTAGGTGTCGGGCTCGTCGACCTGCAGCATCCGCCACATCCCTTCGACGTATTCGAGCGCGAAGCCCCAGTCGCGCTTCGCGTCGAGGTTGCCGAGCTCGAGGCGCGTCGCCTTGCCGAGCTTGATCTTCGCGACGGTGTCGGTGATCTTGCGCGTGACGAATTCGCGGCCGCGCAGCGGCGACTCATGGTTGAACAGGATCCCGCTGCTGCCGAACAGGCCGTACGACTCGCGGTAGTTCACGGTCGTCCAGTGCGCGAACAGCTTCGCGACGCCGTACGGGCTGCGCGGGTAGAACGCGGTGGTTTCCGTCTGCGGAATCGCCTGCACCTTGCCGAACATTTCGGATGTCGAAGCCTGGTAGAAGCGCGTCTTCGGCGTGACCACGCGGATCGCCTCGAGCAGGTTCAGCGTGCCGAGGCCGGTCACCTCGGCGGTCGTCGACGGCTGGTCGAACGACACGCCGACGAAGCTCTGCGCGGCCAGGTTGTAGAGCTCGTCCGGCTGCGTGCGTTCGAGCAGGCGCAGGCTCGAGCCGGCGTCGGTCAGGTCGTGCTCGACGAGGGTGAGGTTCGGATGCGTGTCGACGCCGAGCTCGGCGATGCGCCAGAAATTGACCGAGCTGGTGCGGCGATAGGTGCCCGTGACCTGGTAGCCCTTGTCGAGCAGCAGCTTGGTCAGGTAGGCGCCGTCTTGCCCCGTCACCCCGGTAATGATGGCGCGAGTTTGGCTCATGGCGATGTCCTAGTCGAAACGATGGAGAAAATCAGGCGGTGGTGCGCGCCGCCGCCGGCAATGCGCTGCGCGCGGGGCCGCGCGTCAGGCGCCGCTCGAAGCCGTACCAGCTCGCGGTCGCATACGCGAGCGTGATCGCGAGCGCAAGCACGGCGGTGAGGTAGCGGTTCAGGTGCAGCGGCCAGAGCGCGTACAGCACGCTCAGGTGGATCAGGTACACGGTGTAGCTGACGGTGCCCACGTAGACGAGCGCGGGGTTCGTCAGCACGCGCTGCACGAGGCCGCGGCCGCGCAGCGCGATCACGACGATCGACGTGCACAGCAGCAGCGAGACGCTGTAGAGCGCCGCGTTCGACAGCGGCGTGTTCGCCGCGCGAAAGCGCGGGAACGACAGGTGCAGCCAGCCGAGGATCGCGAGCGACACGAGCGCGCCGGCGATCGCGAGCGGGTAGAACGGCTCCAGCGCGCGCCGGTCGCGCCGCAGCACGATCGCGAGCAGCGCGCCTGCGGCGAGCAGATCCATGCGGAACGGCGTCAGGTAGTAGATCGGCCAGAACGAGTCGAACCACGGCGTCGCGAGCGCGCGCAGCGCCGGCGCCGCGACGATCAGCGCGGCCGCAATCCAGAGCAGCGCGCGCTCCGAGCACCACAGCACGACGAACGGCCAGAAGATGTAGAACTGCTCCTCGACCGCGAGCGACCACAGCACGTTGAGGCTGTCGTGGCCGATGCCGCCGAGCGACAGCCCGATGTTGGTCGAGAAGAACGCGAACCACGGCCAATGCGGCAGCCAGCTCGCGCCGAACAGCAGCGTCGACACGACGAGCAGCAGCACGTACGGCGGCAGGATGCGGCGCACGCGCCGCGCGTAGAAATGGCTGAAGTAGGACTGCCCGCGCGCCTTGCGCTCGAGCAGGATGCCGGTGATCAGCAGCCCGCTCAGCACGAAGAACAGGTCGACGCCCATCCACAGCGGCGCCTTCAGCGCATGCTGCAGGAACACCGCGCCTACGGCGATCGCGCGCAACCCGTCGAGCTGGACGATGCGGCCGTGGTGCGGCACGGGCGTGTCGGCGGCGCGCCGCGCAATCGATGCGTGAACGTCATTCATGCGATTAGGTGATATATCGAATCGAAATCGATTCTAGGGAAAAGAAATCGGCAAAAAAACGCGCGTCATTGGGTTGATGGAAATCATCCGGTTTCCTTTCACGCGCATTGCTTGAAGATAATTTCCTGGCCGGGATGCCCGGGCCGGACGCTTCGGCGCGGCATTTTCTACAGCTTCGAGCGCATCGGGCGGTCGTTCTTGCCGCCTCGCCGGGTATTTCGGAATGGGTTCCGGCTCGATATTTCACGCGGAAACATCCCCAAATATTTCCAAATTTCTTGTGATTATTTTTGCTTGTAACCTGCATCGAGACGTTTGAAACCCATTTAGCGATGCGGCATTCGCGCGGCCTGCGGCCGCCGCGCCGGATCGCTGAAGCATCGAGTGGAGAAGCGCATTGCAACGTCTGATACTGGCCGCCATCGCGATGTGCGCGGCATGGCTGACGTGGGCCGCGCCGGCCGAAACGGTGCTGCCCGCGACGACGTCCTGGATCGGCAATACGTTCGGCTACGGCGACGGCTCCTGGACGCAGATCGACATCCGCGCGATCGCGGTGACGCCTGACGGCAAGGTGTATACGAACGCGCCGTGGGACGAGAGCGGCGCGGAAGCGAGCGTCTACCAGGACGGCAAGATGCTCGGCTTCGCCGGCGGCACGCACGGCTGGGGCAACCTCGGCGGCAATGCGGTCGCGGTGAACGGCAAGTATGCGTACGTCGCGATCGGCGTCGGCAACGAGCGCGGCCACCTTGTGTCGCCCGGCATCTGGCCTGACAAGGGCAAGCAATGGTTCGGCATCTCGCGGCGCGCGCTCGGCGACATGAAGCAGCCTGCGCCGTTTCGCGCCGCACCGCAGGTTGCGGCCGGCGGGCGCGCGGACGCCGGCCGCGCGCGGATGGCCGCGAGCTTCATGGTGATGAACGAGGTGGCGGCGCCGGCACGCTCGGAGGTGGGCGAGTCGAAGGCGGAAGTCGGCGGTCTCGCGGCCGACGACAAGACGCTGTTCGCGACCAATCCGACGCATGACGAAGTCGTCGTGTACGACGCCGAGACGATGCAGAAGAAGGGCGCGTGGAACGCGCACGAGCCGGGCCGGATCGCGCTCGCGGCCGACGGCACGGTATGGCTGCTGACCGATACGCTGAACGGGCCCGCGCATCTCGTGCACCTGCGCGCGGATGGCCGCAGGATCGACGACGCGCCCACGCTGCCGGACAACGCCGACGCGGTCGACGTCGCGGTCGATGCGAAAGGCCGCGTGCTCGTCGCCGACAACGGCCCGCGCCAGCAGGTCCTGATCTTCGCGAAAAGCGACAAGGGCTATGCGCTGTCGGGCACGCTCGGCGAGCGCGGCGGCATCTTCTCGGGCGCGGTGCCGGGCCGGCCGGGGCCGCAGCGCTTCAACGGGCTGACCAGCGTGGGCGTCGATCGCGCCGGCAACATCTACGTCGCGACCAACGGCATCGGGCCGCGCCACGACACGATCGGCGCGGGCCTCGGCGCGACGCTCGAGAGCTACGCGCCGGACGGCAAGCTGCGCTGGCAGGTGCAGGGCCTGCTGTTCGTCGACGGCGCGTGGATGGACCCGGCGCGGCCGAACAGCGTGTACACGGGCAACAAGCGCTTCGAGCTCGACCTGTCGAAGCCGCCCGGCCAGGAGTGGAAGTACGCGGGCTTCCTGTCGAACCGCTTCAAGTATCCGGACGATCCGGTGTTCCACACCGACCAGTGGCCGGGCACGCCGATGGCGCGCCGGCTCGACGGCCGCACGTTCCTGTACCTGACCGACATGTACGCGGACCACCTGAAGATCTACCGCTTCGATCCGAAGCGCGACGGCGAGGTCGCGATTCCGTCGGGCCTGATCGCGGGCCGCGCGCGGCCGGTCGACAAGGTGCCGAACAAGCCGCCGGGCGGCGACTGGCTGTGGCGCGACGCGAACGGCAACGGCCGCCTCGACGCCGACGAGTTCGACATCAACACGACCGGCAAGGCGAAGGCGGGCGGCTGGGGCTGGTGGGTCGACACGAAGGGCGACATCTGGCGCACGAGCGACGTGCGCGGCATCCACCGGTTCCGCTACGGTGGCGTCGACAAGGCCGGCAACCCGGTCTACGCGTACGACAAGGTCACGACCTATCCGATGCCGCAGCCGTTCACGCAGCTGCGCCGCGCGCTCTACGAGCCGCAGACCGACACGCTGTACGTGACCGGCTACACGCCCGATGCGCCGCCGCAGCCCGGCATCAACAAGGAAGTCGGCCGCGTGCTGATCCGCTTCGACAAGTGGTCCACCGGCTCACCGGTCGCGCGCTACACGGTCGCGCTGCCGTGGCAGCCGGACGCGAAGCCGATCCTGACGCTGGCGAGCATCACGGTCGAGGGCCGCTACATCTTCGCGGTGGAGCCGGTCGGCAAGATCCACGTGTACGACAAGGAAAGCGGCAAGGAGCTCGGCGTGATGAACCCGGGGCCTGAGGTCGGCCGGGCGTCCGGCTGGGTCGACGTGCCGTTCGGCATCAGCGCGTACCGGCGCGAGAACGGCGAGTACCTCGTGTTCGTCGAGGAAGACGCACGCGGCAAGGTGCTGATGTATCGCTGGAAACCGTGACGGACGGGAGCATGGACAAAGGCATTCTCAAGAACGTTTCGATCAATTTCATCGGGCTGATCCTGCCGACCTTCGTGTCGCTGGTGACGGTGCCCGCGTACATCCACGCGCTCGGCGTCGAGCGCTATGGCGTCGTCAGCCTCGTGTGGACGCTGATCGGCTATTTCGGGATCCTCGATCTCGGGATGAGCATGGCCGCGCAGAACCACATTTCGAAGGCGCTCGCGAGCGGTGACGATGCGCAAAGCGCGCGCGTGTTCTGGAGCGCGTTCTGGCTGAACCTCGGCACCGGCATCGCGGGCGGGCTGCTGATCTACTTCGGCGCGTTCGTCTATACCGCGTATTTCACGAAGGTGACGGCCGCGATGCAGCACGAGGTGTATCTCGCGCTGCCGTGGCTCGCGCTCGCGATTCCGCTCGCGAACGTGTCGTGGGTGTTCGCCGGCGCGATCAACGGCGCCGAGCGCTTCGGCGTGTTCAACACGAACCAGACGATCGGCACGTTCCTGTTCCAGCTGCTGCCGCTCGGCGCCGCATGGTGGATCGCGCCGAACCTGCAGACGGTGCTCGCCGCGGCGGTCGTGGCGCGCCTGATCGCCGCGGTGATGCTCGGCCACGCGAGCATCAAGGTGCTCGGCATCCGCCGCATCGACCCGCCGCAATGGGGCACCGCGAAGGGGCTGTTCAACTTCGGCGGCTGGATGCTGATCGCGAGCACGACCAGCATGATCGCCGACACGCTCGACCGCGTGATGCTCGGCGCGGGCATGGGCGCGAAGTTCGTCACCTACTACACGGTGCCGCAGAACCTCGTCACGCGCCTGAACATGCTGCCGAACGCGCTCGTGCGCACGCTGTTCCCGCGCCTGTCGGCGGTCGGCCGCGACCACGCGGATGCGCTCGCGCGCCAGTCGCTCGAATTCCTGAACGGCGTGTTCACGCCGGTCGCCGTCGTCGCGATCTTCGCGCTCGGGCCGTTCCTGGCGCTGTGGGTCGGCGCCGATCTCGCCGCGCATTCGGCGCCGGTCGGGCGCGTGCTGGTGATCAGCGTGTGGCTCGTCGGGCAGGCGAGCGTCACGCGCATCCTGATCCAGTCGCAGGTCAATCCGTCCCGCGCGGCGTTTGCCGGCCTCGTCCAGATGCCGTTCTTCGTCGGCGGGCTGTGGCTCGGCATCCACTATTTCGGGCTGATCGGCGCGGCGGTCGTCGTCGCCGCGCGCGCGCTCGTCGATTACGGCGTGCTGCTCTACCTGTCGGCGATCCGGATGCGGGCGATCGTGCTCGACATGGCCGCGCATCTCGCGTTCCTGCTTGCGAGCCTCTATCTTGCGCATACATGGCCGGGGCTCGTCGAATCGATCGTCATCTGCGCGGTCGTGCTGGCGCTGAACGTCGCGTGGTCGCTCACGATGACGCCGGGGCTGCGCACGCTGGCCCGCGGCCTGATCGTCCGTCTCAATGCGAGGAAAACAGTATGAATCGCGATCTGGCGGAACACGCCATCCTGAACGCGGCCACGGTCGAAGCGCCGGTGACGGCCGACGCCGTCGCGCCGCGCCAGGCCGCGTCCCGCGAACCCGCGGGCGCGCGCCATCCGGCCCGGCCGCTGCGCGTCGCGATCGTCCACGACTGGCTCGTCACGTACGCGGGCGCCGAACGCGTGCTCGAACAGATCATCGCGTGCTTTCCCGACGCGGACCTGTTCAGCCTCGTCGATTTTCTCGACGACCGCGCGTTCGTGCGCGGCAAGCCGGTCACGACGTCGTTCATCCAGAAGCTGCCGTTCGCGCGCACCAAGTACCGCAGCTACCTGCCGCTGATGCCGCTCGCGATCGAGCAGCTCGACGTGTCGGGCTACGACCTCGTGATCTCGAGCAGCCATGCGGTCGCGAAGGGCGTGCTGACCGGGCCCGACCAGGTGCACATCAGCTACGTGCATTCGCCGATCCGCTATGCGTGGGACCTGCAGCACCAGTACCTGGAGCAGTCGAACCTCACGCACGGGCCGAAATCGCTGCTCGCGCGGATGATCCTGCATTACATCCGCAACTGGGACACGCGCACCGCGAACGCGGTCGACGGCTTCGTCGCCAACTCCGCGTTCATCGCGCGGCGCATCAGGAAGGTGTACCAGCGCGACGCGGCGGTGATCTTCCCGCCGGTCGACGTCGACGCGTTCTCGCTGAACGCGGCCAAGGAGGATTTCTACCTGACCGCGTCGCGGATGGTGCCGTACAAGAAGATCGACCTGATCGTCGAGGCGTTCTCGCGGATGCCCGAGCGCAAGCTGGTCGTGATCGGCGACGGGCCGGAAATGCAGCGGGTCCGCGCGAAGGCCGGGCCGAACGTCGAGATCATGGGCTACCAGCCGTTCGCGGTGCTGCATGACCGGATGCGCCGCGCGAAGGCGTTCGTGTTCGCGGCCGAGGAGGATTTCGGCATCTCGGTGGTCGAGGCGCAGGCGTGCGGCACGCCCGTGATCGCGTACGGCAAGGGCGGCGCGCTCGAAACCGTGCTCGACCCGCAGTCGGGCGCGCGGCCGACCGGCCTCTTCTTCGACGAGCAGACCGCGCGCGCGATCGTGTCGGCGGTCGACGAATTCGAACGCGCGCCGCAGCGCTTCACGCCGCAGGCGTGCCGCGCGAATGCGGAGCGGTTTTCCGCCGACACGTTCCGGCGGCGCTTTCTCGACTACGTCGAGGCCGCGCTGCCCGGCGCGACCGCGCAGCAGGGCGCCGGTATTGCAGGGCGCCGGTATTGCGCAGATGTCTGCGCCGCCGCCCGCCGCGCGCGGCCCGGCGACGCTGGTGCTCGACCAGAGCGGCGTGCTGGGCGGCGCCGAGCTGTCGCTGCTCGAGATCATGAAGCACATGCGCGCGAACGCCGACGTGCTGCTGTTCGCCGACGGGCCGTTTCGCGCGGCGCTCGACGAGATCGGCGCGCGCGTCGACGTCGTCGAGCAGGGCGCGCTCGCGGGTGTGCGCAAGCGGGGCGGCGTGTCGGCCGGCGCGGTGAAGCAGCTGCTGCGGCTCGTGCGCGACGTCGCGCGCCGCGCGCGCCGCGCCGAGGTGATCTACGCGAACACGCAGCGTGCGATGGTGGTCGCCGCGCTGGCCGGGCGGCTCGCGCGCAAGCCGGTGGTCTGGCATCTGCGCGACATCGTCAGCGACGATCACTTCGGCCGCAAGCAGCTGCTCGCGATCAAGCATTGCGCGCGGCTCGGCGTGACGCGGGTGATCGCGAACTCCGACGCGTCCGCGCAGGCGTTCCGCGCGCTGACCGGCTTCACGCCGCAGCACGTCGACGTCGTGTTCAACGGCATCTCGGCCGAGCCGTTCGACGCGCTGGCCGGCGTCAGCCAGGCCGCGCTGCGCGCGCGCTTCGGGCTGCCCGAGCACGCGTGGCTGGTCGGCTCGTTCAGCCGGCTCGCGCGCTGGAAAGGCCAGCACCTGCTGCTGGAAGCCGCCGCCGGCCATCCGGACATGCACGTCGTGCTGGTCGGCGCGCCGCTGTTCGGCGAGGACGACTACGCGGCGCAGCTGCACGAAACCGTCGCGCGGCACGGGATGGACGACCGCGTGCATTTCCTCGGCTTCCAGCGCGATGTGGCTGCGTGCATGAAGGCGGTCGACGTCGTCGCGCACACGTCGATCACGCCCGAGCCGTTCGGGCGCGTGATCGTCGAGGGGATGCTCGCGAAGCGGCCGGTCGTCGCGGCGCGCGCGGGCGGCGTCGTCGAGATCATCGAGCACGACGACAACGGCCTGCTGTGCGAGCCCGGCAACGCGGCCGCGCTGGCCGATGCGCTCGGCAGGCTCAAGCACGACGGCGCGCTGCGCGAGCGCCTCGTCGCGAGCGGGCGGGCGACCGCGGTGCGGCGGTTCGGCACCGAAACCTATGTCGAGCGGGTCGAGAAGATCCTCGCCGATACGGCGAAGGCCGCGAAGGCGAAGAAGCGCTAGGCGCGAGGCGTCGAGGCGTGTCGATTCTTGTCGGCACGAGGCGGCGAGGAGGGGCCCTCATGCAGTGGTGCGCTGCATGAGGGCCTCTTGTTGTTTGGCGCGCACGATGCGGCGCGCGGGGCGTCATCGTAGCCGTAGTCGAAGATGCGCAACGCCGGCTCGTCGATCGGTGCTCTCTCGGCGGGTGCGGTTTTGCTTCTGGTTCCGCTTTGGTTTCTATGTGCCGCGTCGGGGCAGCCGACGCGTGGCTGTGGGCGGGAGCGAGTGGTCGTTTGCGGGGTAGCACGAGACGCGGCCGGAAGGCGGCGCTGATGCAGAGCCGGCTCGGTCCGCCTCTGGGGCAACTGCGGCAACAGCGGCAACAGCGGCAACAGCGGCAACAGCGGCAACAGCGGCAACAGCGGCAACAGCGGCAACCCCGGCAACCCCGGCAACTGCCGTGCAGCGGTCCGGCCGGCGTCGCGGCGGTTCCGCGTGGCGCCTGCATGCACGTGCGTGGAGCTTGCGCGCCGGCGTGTGCATGCTATCCAAGCGTACGCAGGACAGCATCCCATCCAAGCCCAGCGCTTCGCCGACGCTGCAAGCGCCAACTGTCCGCCCCATCGCGACGCACCTTGGCGGGCGGATCGCCGCGCTGCCGCTGAAACGGCGCCGCCCGGCCGAAGTCGGGCCGAGCGGGAGTGCCGCGTTCAGGCGGCCCGTTCGGGCGCCGGCGCGACGACGCGCGCGCCGCGCGACGGCTTGAGGCTTGCCGACCACGTCATCGCGGGCCGTTCGAACAGCCGGTAGAACAGGTAGGCGACCGGAATCGCGAGCGCCATGAACGCGAACGACGGCCAGATCGACAACTGCAGTTCGGAGCGATAGAGCACCGAGCCCAGGCAGACGAACAGCGGCAGGTGGATCAGGTACAGCGAATAGCTGAAATCGCCGAACCAGCCGAGCATGCGCAGTGGCGGCGTGGTGCGCGGCGGCCGGGCGAGCGCGCGGTACAGGAAGCACGCGAAGCCGGCCGCCCATAGCTGGAACGCGCCGTACTGGCCGTAGCGGAACGCCGCGCAGCCGGCGGCGAGCAGCACGGCGGCCGCGGCGTACCACGCGCGCGACGGCGCGGCGGCCCCGTTCTTCTGCTGCGCGCGCACGTCCGCGATCCACGCGCCGATCGTCCACGACAGCCAGTACGACGTGAAGAACTGCAGGTCGTGCCGTTCGAGCAGCCAGGCCGACGCGACGTTGACGAGCGCGATGCCGGCCACGACGGCAGGCATGCCGATGCGCCGCCGGATCGCGAACAGCAGCGGATAGATCGCGTAGAACTGCACTTCGAGCGACAGCGTCCACAGCGCGCCGTTCGAGCCGTACGTGTAGCCGGCGACGCCCTGCAGCGAGAACAGGTTCACGAGGAACGCGCTCAGGCCGACGTCGCGGATCTTGTGGCTGACGGGCTCGATCTGCAGGCTGATCGCGTCGAGCGCGAGCGTGAACAGCAGCGCGGCGAGCAGCACCGGATAGATGCGCGCGAAGCGGCGCGCCCAGAAATTCGGCGCGTTCAGCCGGTAGGCGGGATCGGCGGCGAGCTTGAGCGCCGCGTTGCGGTGGATGCAGTAGCCGCTGATCACGAAGAAGATCGGCACGCCGGCCGAGCCCCACGCGAACGGAAACGTCAGGTAGCCGACGATCACGCCCGGGTCGAGCGCGTGGCCGTAAGCGCGATGGAAGCTTTGCATCCCGACCCAGACGACTTGCCGGCAGTGGAAATAGGCGACGAGCAGCGCCGCGAAGCCGCGCATCGCGTCGATCACGTGCTCCTTGTGATCGGCGGCGGGCGGCGCATTCAAAGTCGATCCGCTGAATGCTTGCATGCGATTCGGTTCCTTGCGACGGATGAAGGGGAAGTTTCGCACCATCGTAATCCGCAAGAATTCGCGCAATGAATAAAAAAATCCCGTCGTGGAATAATCGCATTCCGGATTGCGGTTTTATGTAGGGACGATATCGGTTTCAGCTCGCGGCCAATTATTTGTCGATTTTTTTCTGATAGCTTGAAGCTCCAGTTGATAGACGCAAGGAGCGGCAAGATGGACATGCATTGGATCGCGAGCGCGGCGGTATTGGTGGTCATGGCCGTGGTGTCGGCATACCGCGAAGCGCTGAAGAACGAGCCGATTCGACCGCGCTTCGAGTGGGGCGGCGCGCCCTATGTCGAGGAATTCGAATCGTAAAAATTTGTATCCGGAGAATCGGTAAATTGTCGCTGGTCGATACGGCTGACCGGCAATATCGACCGGTTTGGCGACGATTATCCATTAATCGAACCGGCGGCGCGATTAAGCGTTGCCGTAAATAGCGGCGGGCTGAATTCAATGTGCCGTTGAATCGTGCCGCGCCATCCGGACATTCATTGTGCCGTATCGCGAAACGATGCGACGCGGCGCGCTCAACGCAATCAGGATGCAATCATGTTGAAAGTTACCAAGGCCGTGTTCCCCGTTGCCGGTCTCGGCACACGGTTCCTGCCGGCGACCAAGGCGAGTCCGAAGGAGATGCTGCCCGTCGTCGACAAGCCGTTGATCCAGTATGCGGTCGAGGAAGCGATCAATGCCGGCATCACGGAAATGATCTTCGTCACCGGTCGCAGCAAGCGCGCGATCGAGGATCACTTCGACAAGTCATACGAAATCGAGGCGGAGCTCGAGGCGCGCGGCAAGGAGAAGCTGCTCGACCTGGTGCGCAGCATCAAGCCGAGCCATGTCGACTGCTTCTACGTGCGCCAGCCGGAAGCGCTCGGTCTCGGCCACGCGGTGCTGTGCGCGGAGAAGCTGGTGCACGGCGAGCCGTTCGCGGTGATCCTCGCCGACGACCTGCTGCACGGCGAGCAGCCGGTGCTCAAGCAACTCGTCGACGTGTTCAACCACTATCACAGCTCGGTGATCGGCGTCGAAACCATCGCGCGCGAGGACAGCCGCTCGTATGGCGTCATCGAGGGCCGCGAGTGGGAAGAGGACATCATCAAGCTGTCGGGCATCATCGAGAAGCCGTCGCCCGAGGATGCGCCGTCGAATCTCGGCGTGGTCGGCCGCTACGTGTTCATGCCGACGCTGTTCGATCACCTGCGCAAGATCAAGCCCGGTGCGGGCGGCGAGCTTCAGCTGACCGATGCGGTGCAGTCGCTGCTCGCGCACGAGCAGGTGCTCGCGTATCGCTACTACGGCACGCGTTTCGATTGCGGCAGCAAGATCGGCTACCTCAAGGCGACCGTCGAGCTGGCGCTCCAGCATCCGGAAGTGAGCCGCGAGTTCGAGGCATACCTGCGGACCTGTTTGCCCGCGCTGGCTGCCGTCGCTTAGCAGCCCTGCGCGTCACGTTTCAGGTGGTGGTTGTTCCGTTGGCCCCGGCCGCTTCGCGCGCCGGGGCATTTTTGCGTGCGTACGTGCGATGCGGTGGCAACGGTGGGGTGGTGGGCGCGTCATGCGCGCGGTCGATCGGCCGCTGTCCGGGGGAGTGGGCTACGCGTGCGGCTGCCGGGCCGCTGCGTTGCGTGTCGCGACCGGCTGCGCGCGCGGGGTGGGGTGCGTGGCGGGTGCGCGCGTCGGGACGCGCACATGGGGGCACACACGTCCGCACGGACATGTCGGGACGCATATGTCGGGAGACACACGTTGGGGCGGCCACGTCGGGACACGCACGCCGGAGCGTACCCGGCGGGACACACGCGCCGGGACGCATATGTCGGAACCCACCTGTCGGGTCGGCCGTGTCGGGACGCACACATCGGGACGAGCACGTAGGCGCGCGTGTAGGGATGCACCCGTCAGGGCCTCTATGTTGGGATACGCACATCGGGACGCACCGGTCGGTCGCATATGCCAGGACGCACATCTCGCGATGCACCCATCGAAGCGCGCACGTCGAGCCGCATCGGCCAGCGCTTACGGTTGGATGCGCGTGGCGGTTCGAGCACGTCGGCACGGAACGCGTATGCAACAAATCCATCGCGGCAACGTTAGCCGGGCTCGCAATCAACCACCCAACCCGCCGCGCGAACGTCGCCGGCCATAGCGCCGTCGTCGCTAAGATCCGCCGTTCCGTCAGCGCGCAGACGCGCTCGGCCGCGCCACGAAGTACCGCGCGAGCATCGCGGCGATCGGCTTCTTGCGGTCCAGCAGGCGTTTTTCGAGATAGCGCCAGGAAAGATGCGCGAGCAGCACGGCGAGCCCGAATTGCAGCAGCTCGGGCAGCGCGTCGCGCACGAACGCGGGCATCGGCACGCGCGCGAACAGCGCGGGCATCGTGCCGAAGCGCGCGGGGATCAGGTTGTGGAACAGGTAGAAGCCGTAGCTGATCGTGCCGAGGTAGACGAGCGGCGGCCACTCCAGCAGCGCGACGGCGGGATGGTCGGGCTCGCGGACGATCCACAGCAGCAGCGCGCCGAGCGACGCGGAGAGCCCGAGATCCGCGAGCCCCGTGACGACGTCCGGCAGCGGCGTGAGCGCGGGCAGCGCGAGAAAGAACACGACGCCCGCCGCGCCGACCCATCCCGGCGGCACGCGACGCAGGACGCCGCGGCCGTGATCCGCGAGCGCCATCGCGCCGATGCCGCCGAGCGCGATCAGCGCGAAATTCCACGGGGAAAACGCGTAGATCAGCACCGGCGACGCATCGGCGAGATAGAGGCCGAGATGCACGGCCGCGCAGAGCGCGACCGCCGCGATGCCGAGCGCGATGTGCCGCGACGCCCGCGTCGCGAGCAGCGCGAGCGGCGCGATCAGGTAGAACTGCTGCTCGACGGCGAGACTCCAGAAATGCGACGTGGTGCCGGGCCAGCCGTTCTTGACGACGCCGATCCACAGGTTCGACAGGAACAGGGCGTGCCACGCGAGGCCGAGGTCGACGCCGCGCTGGTAGAACAGCGCATGCGCGATCGCGAGCGACGCGAGCAGCAGGTAATACACGGGGAAGATGCGCAGCGCGCGCTTGGCGAGGAACAGGCTGAGCGCATGGCAGCGCGACAACGTGCCGCGCTCGATCGCGTGGCGGCTGCGGTGCAGCTCGCCCACGATCAGGAAGCCGCTGATGTAGAAAAACGTCCACACGCCAAGCCTCCCCACGTCGATCGCGAGGACGTGGCCCTTGTGGGACAGGAAGACGAGGATGACCGCGATGGCTCGCAGGCCGTCGAGTCCCTTGACGTGTCTGACTTCGCGCATGAAGGCATCCGGGGCACTGAGCGAGGCCAGTATAGGTGCGCAAATATCGAACGTAATTCGCGTTCGGCTGCGTTCGAGCACTGCGTTCGACGCATACGTGCAGGCGTTTTTCGATGCTCGAACGTCGGCGAAGTCGGTCGAGCGCAACAAAACCTGCAGAAAACCCGCGGAAAACGCGTAAAAGTACTCCACGAAGCGTCGACGCGCTTGTAGAATCCGGCGTTGAAGCGCGCACGTCGTGCGTTTCGTGTATCCAACGACCACACCTGGTAGGAGAAACATGGCGACTTCCGCAAAAAAGGTGGCCAAGAAGGCTGCCGCACCGGCCAAGAAAGTGGCTGCCAAAAAAGCAGCGCCCGCGAAGAAAGTAGTGGCCAAGAAGGCCGTCGCGAAGGCGCCCGCCGCTCCGACGCCGCTGAAGGACAAGTTCACGAAGGCATCGCTCGCGGCGCACATCGCTGAGCGCGCAGCTGTCGAAGTGAAGGCTGTCAAGGCAGTGCTGGCCGCACTCGAGAACGTCGTGCTGGGCTCGGTCCACAAGAAGGGCGCAGGCGAGTTCACGCTGCCGGGTCTGCTGAAGATCACGGCGCAAGCCGTGCCGGCGAAGAAGAAGCGCTTCGGCAAGGATCCGTTCACGGGCGTCGAGCGCTGGTTCCCGGCCAAGCCGGCCAGCGTGCGCGTGAAGGCACGTGCGCTGAAGAAGCTGAAGGACGCGGCTGCGTAATGCAGCGTGACGGTCGCCGCGTCCACGCCGGCGACCGTTGCAACGTCCGACGATCCCCGTACGCGAAAGCGTGCGGGGATTTTTCATTGATGGCGTCGGCCGCCCGGCCGATCGTGTGCGGCACGACGCGATGTGCTCGCGCCGACCGATGCGCTCACGCGTGCAGCGCACGCGGCAAACGTGGCGAACGCGGCGCGCTGCAGCATGCAGTAGCCGGCGGCACGCGCGTGGCGGCTGGCGTCAGCTCGCGGTCCCGGCGTACGCAGCCTGCAACGCGGCGACGTCGAACTTCGTCATTTGCATCATCGCGCCGGCCACGCGCGCGGCCTTGACCGGGTCGGGGTCGGCCATCATCGCGATGAGATCGTCCGGAACGATCTGCCACGACACGCCGAAGCGGTCTCTCAGCCAGCCGCAGCCGTCGGCCGTGCCGCCTTCGAGCAGCGCGCTCCAGTAGCGGTCGAGCTCCGCCTGGTCGCGACAATTGACCATCAGCGAGATCGCGTGGTTGAACGGCTCGGTGCGCTCATGGCTCATCGCGATGAACGGCTGCCCGAACAGTTCGAATTCGACCATCCGCGTGCCGGCGGTCCCCGGTGCCGCGGTGACGCGCACGACCCGCGAGTTCGGGAAAATGCCCGCATAGAAGGCGGCGGCCTCTTCGGCCTCGGTGGCGTACCAGAGAAAAGGCGTGATCTTCTGAATCGTCATCGAGCGTCTCCTGTCAGGTGTCGGGGAAGGCTGGCAATGCGCCTCCCGCCATCGTTACGACGCACGACGTACGTCGAAATCGACAGCTGGCAGCATACGCGGTTCAGGTTCGGGCGGACGCCGGCAACTCGTAGTGCCGGGCACGGGTTCGGCATGCGCTCCGGCATGCGACAGAGGGCCCGAGCGCCGCTGTCGAACGCCGCCGATACTGTCCGTCACTGGACGCGCATCGGGCGGCCGACATCGCGCCGCCACGCACGGGACGAAAAAAAACCAGCCGCGGCCGAAGCCGGGGCTGGTTTTGCAGTTCGGCGACATGGCGTCGAAGACGCCATGCACACCGGAAACGTACTTCTTAGAACTTGTGGCGCAGGCCGAGTGCGACGATTTCCTGCGAGCTCTTGCCCGCGAAGCCGTACGAGCCGATCGCTGCTTGCGCATCGGTGCCGTCCGCGTTCTTGCCGCTGGCGTGCTGGTAGGCACCAAGCAGGTAGACGTCCGTGCGCTTCGACAGCGAGTAGTCCGCGCCGAGCGAAACCTGGTGGTACTTCGCGTCCGTGTCGCCGCTCGCCTTCGTGTACGCGTAGCCGAGGCCCAGCAGCAGCGGTGCCGACGCCTGGTACGTGACGAACCCGCGACCCGTGTTGTACTTCTGGTTCGTACCGAACGTCGAGTTCGCGTCTGCCTTGTACTGCGCGAAGCTGTAGCCGGCGCCGAACGTCACCGGGCCGAACGCGTACTGCGCGGCAACCTGAGCGATGCCGATCGACGCCGCCGACGTGAACGCGTTGTTGATGAACGTGGTGCCCGAATCGCCGTCGAAGATCGAGTCCGACGTGCCTGCCCAGCCGGTGCGCTGGCCAGCCGCATTCAGTGCCGACGCGTTGCTTGCGTGGAAGTAGCCTGCAGCCACGCCGAGCGGGCCGTTGTTGTAGGCTGCTGCCGCTGCCCACGTCTGGCCCTTGCCGGTTGCGCCAGCGACGCCGCCGAGTGCGTACATGCCTTCGAATTGCAGACCGCCCCAGACCGGCGACGTGTACTTGATCGCGTTGTTGACGCGGATGCTGTTGTCGTTGTTGTCGACGTCACCCGGCGTTGCGAAGTAGGCGCCGAAGTAGTTGTCGGCCGTCACGGCCTGGACCAGGTCGACGCTCGGGTCGTACTGGCGACCCAGCGTCAGCGTACCGTACTGGTCGCTCTGCAGGCCGACGAATGCCTGGCGGCCGAACATGCGCTGGCCTTGGCCCAGTGCGCCGTTCGTCGAGTTGAAGCCGTTTTCCAACTGGAAGATCGTCTTCAGGCCGCCGCCCAGGTCTTCGGAGCCCTTCAGGCCCCAGCGGGCACCTTGCAGGTTGCCGCTGCCCATCGACCACGAATTGTTGCCTTGACCAGCGTTACCGTGAATGTAGGTGATCGACGTGTCGATGACGCCGTACAGCGTGACGCTCGATTGAGCTTGTGCAGCGCCGGCAGCACCCAGCAGTGCGAGCGAGAGGGTAGACAGAGCGAGTTTCTTCATCGTTGAGTTTCTCCACGCGAGTGAGTCGTTATTTGTTGCGGGATGCAGAATAGCGCAGTGCCATCCGCGCGAGAAAGCTCAAAAAATAAAGTGTCTCCAAAAGGTAACAGAGCGAAAAAATCCATATATATCAAGCACATCAACAACTGTTCCTGTTTTTGAAACAGTTGACAAGTTGTGCGCTGCGATTGTTGCAACAGTTGATGCGCCGTGCAGCAACAGCACGTATTTCGCCGTTGTGTGCACAGAAATCGAAGTGTGCAAACGTTTGCCGATGCAGATGGCGGCGGCACGCGATGCAAACGGCATCTCAACGCGTCACGAAAGGGGCGACGGCGCGGGGCTTGCGAAACGCTGCGCGTTCGCGTAATGGCACGCGGCCGCTACGGCGTCAGTTGCCGGGCGCGCGCTTGGCGGGAGGCTGCGGCTGCGCCGATGCAGCGGGCAGCGGGTCGCCGCGGCGATGCGCATCGCCGCGCGCCGCCGCGAACTCCGCGCCGAGCAGCAGCACGGCGGCGGAGAAGTACAGCCACATCAGCAGCACCGCGAACGACCCGGCCGCGCCGAACGCGCTCGCGGTGCCGGCATGCGCGAGATACAGCGCGAACAGTTTCTTGCCGCCGGAAAAGAGGATCGCGGACACGGTGCCGCCGATCGCGGCGTCGCGCCACGCGACGCGCGCATCCGGCAGGAACTTCATCAGCGCGGCGAACGCGCCCGCGAGGACCGCGATGCCGACGAGGAACTGCAGCAGGTCGGTGATCGCGATATAGGGCGAATCGCCCCACAGCCAGGTGCCGACGAACGTGATCGCGGTGTCGAGCACGAGCGACGCGATCAGCAGGAACGCGACGCCGAGCACGAGCCCGAACGAGATCAGCCGCACCCGCACGAGGCCGAGGACGCTCGACCAGCGGCTCTCGGTCGCCGGCCAGATCACGCTCAGCGCGGCGCTGAGCGACGAGAACGTGGCCGACGCGCCGAGCGCCAGCGCGCCGAACGAGATCAGCGTCGCGAGGCCGCCGCGGTTGCCGCTGTGGTGCGCGTTCTGGACGATGGTCTGCACGCTCGCCGCCGCATCGTTGCCGATCAGCTGGTGTGCCTGCTGGAACACCAGGCCGCGCGCGGCGTCGTCGCCGTAGAACCAGCCGGCCACCGCGATCACCATCACGAGCATCGGCGCGAGCGAGAACGCGGAGTAGAACGCGATGCTCGCCGCCATCGTCGTGCAGCGGTCGGACGAGAAGCGCCGGAAGGCGGTCAGCGCCCAGTGGGCATGGTGATGCGCGATGCGTGTGGCTCGATCCGGAATCCGTGGTTTCATGGCGTGTCGGGCGCCGACGCGGGGGCGCCGGCGATTTGTGAAGAACAGACAATTCACTATTGATACGAGGATTCGAACATAGTTGCGCAAACTGTCTATAATTGCTTTCAATTCCCCCCCACAATAAAGCCGAGACCATCATGCTACAAATGTCCCGGCGCCAGTTCCTGAAAGTGACCGCCACGTCGCTCGCCGGATCGAGTCTTGCCCTCATGGGCTTCTCGCCGACCGAAGCGCTCGCGGAGGTCCGTCAGTACAAGCTGGCGCGAACCGTCGAAACGCGCAACACCTGTCCATACTGCTCCGTCGGCTGCGGCATCCTGATGTACAGCCTGGGCGACGGCGCGAAGAATGCGCAGTCCAGCATCATCCACATCGAAGGCGATCCCGACCACCCGGTCAATCGCGGCACGCTGTGCCCGAAGGGCGCGAGCCTGATCGACTTCATCCACAGCCCGAGCCGCCTGATGCATCCGGAATACCGTGCACCGGGCTCGGACAAGTGGGAGCGCATCTCGTGGAGCGACGCGCTCGACCGGATCGCGAAGCTGATGAAGGCCGACCGCGACGCGAACTTCGTCGAGACGACCGACGACGGCGCGAAGGTCAACCGCTGGCTGACGACCGGCATGCTGGCTGCGTCGGCGGGCAGCAACGAGGTCGGCTACCTGACGCACAAGGTCATCCGCAGCACGGGGATGCTCGCGTTCGACAATCAGGCGCGTGTCTGACATGGCCCGACGGTGGCAGGTCTTGCCCCGACGTTTGGCCGTGGAGCGATGACGAACCATTGGGTCGACATCAAGAACGCGGACGTGATTCTCGTGATGGGCGGCAATGCAGCCGAGGCCCATCCGTGCGGATTCAAGTGGGTGACGGAGGCGAAGGCGCACCGCAAGGCGCGGCTGATCGTCGTCGACCCGCGCTTTACGCGCACCGCCTCGGTGGCGGACTATTACGCGCCGATTCGCACCGGCACCGACATCGCCTTCCTGGGCGGCGTCATCAACTACCTGCTGACGAACGACAAGATCCAGCATGAGTACGTGAAGAACTACACGGACTTCTCGTTCATCGTGCGCGAGGATTTCGCGTTCAACGACGGCATCTATTCCGGCTACGACGCGGAGAAGCACGCGTACCCGGACAAGTCGAGCTGGGACTACGAGCGCGGCGACGACGGCTTCGTGAAGGTCGACCCGACGCTCGCGCACCCGCGCTGCGTCTACAACCTGCTGAAGCAGCACTACGCGCGCTATACGCCCGAGATGGTCCAGCAGGTGTGCGGCACGCCGAAGGACAAGTTCCTGAAGGTCTGCGAGATGCTCGCGACGACGGCCGTGCCCGGCCGCGCCGGCACGATCCTGTACGCGCTCGGCTGGACGCACCACTCGATCGGCGCGCAGATGATCCGCACCGGCGCGATGGTGCAGCTGCTGCTCGGCAACATCGGCATCGCCGGCGGCGGGATGAACGCGTTGCGCGGCCACTCGAACATCCAGGGGCTGACCGACCTCGGCCTGATGTCGAACCTGCTGCCGGGCTACATGACGCTGCCGATGCAGTCCGAGCAGGACTTCGAAGGCTACATCAAGAAGCGCACGCAACTGCCGCTGCGGCCGAACCAGCTCAGCTACTGGAAGAACTACAAGGCCTTTCACGTCAGCTTCATGAAGTCGTGGTGGGGCGATGCGGCGACCGCCGAGAACAACTGGGGCTACGACTACCTGCCGAAGCTCGACAAGCAGTACGACCTGCTGCAGACGATCGAGCTGATGAATGCCGGCAAGATGAACGGCTATATCTGCCAGGGCTTCAACCCGCTCGCGGCGGCGCCCTCGAAGGTGAAGACGGCCGCAGGGCTCGCGAAGCTGAAGTGGCTCGTGATCATGGATCCGCTCGCGACCGAGACGTCGGAGTTCTGGAAGAACCACGGCGACTACAACGACGTCGATTCGTCGAAGATCCAGACCGAAGTGTTCCGTTTGCCCACCACGTGCTTCGCGGAGGAAAACGGCTCGCTGGTCAGTTCGAGCCGAGTGCTGCAATGGCACTGGAAGGGCGCGGAGCCGCCGGGCGAGGCGCGCAGCGATCTCGAGATCATGTCGGGGCTGTTCCAGCGCATGCGCGATGCGTACAAGAAGGACGGCGGCAAGTTCCCCGACCCGATCGTCAACCTGACCTGGCCGTACGCGAACCCGGAAAGCCCGACGCCCGAAGAGCTCGCGAAGGAGTTCAACGGGAAGGCGCTGGCCGACCTGCCCGATCCGAAGGATCCGGCCAAGACGCTCGTGAAGAAGGGCGAGCAGCTCGCCGCGTTCGCGCAGCTGAAGGACGACGGCACGACGGCGAGCGGCTGCTGGATCTTCTGCGGGTCGTGGACGCAGGCCGGCAACCAGATGGGACGGCGCGACAACTCGGATCCGACCGGCATCGGCCAGACGCTCGGCTGGGCGTGGGCATGGCCCGCGAACCGGCGGATCCTGTACAACCGCGCATCGTGCGACGTCAACGGCAAGCCGTTCGACCCGACCCGGAAACTGGTCGGCTGGAACGGCAGCGCGTGGTCGGGCCCGGACATTCCCGACTACAAGGCCGACGAGTCGCCCGAGACCGGCATGGGCCCGTTCATCATGAACCCGGAAGGCGTCGCACGCTTCTTCGCGCGCGCCGGGATGAACGAAGGTCCGTTCCCCGAGCACTACGAGCCGTTCGAGACGCCGCTTGCCGCGAACCCGTTCCATCCGAACAACCCGCAGGCGCTGAACAACCCGGCCGCCCGCGTGTTCCCGGGCGACCGCGCGTCGTTCGGCAAGGTCGCGGAATTCCCGCACGTCGCGACGACCTATCGCCTGACCGAGCATTTCCACTACTGGACCAAGCATGCGCGGCTGAACGCGATCATCCAGCCCCAGCAATTCGTCGAGATCGGCGAAGACCTCGCGAAGGAAGTCGGCGTCGCGCATGGCGATCGCGTGAAGGTGTCGTCCAAGCGCGGCCACATCGTCGCGGTCGCGCTCGTCACGAAGCGGATCAAGCCGCTGACGGTCGACGGCAAGAAGGTCCAGACGGTCGGCATCCCGTTGCACTGGGGCTTCAAGGGGTTGACGAAGCCCGGCTATCTCGCCAATACCCTGACTCCGTCCGTGGGCGACGGCAACTCGTACACACCGGAATTCAAGTCGTTCCTGGTGAAGGTCGAAAAGGCGTAAGGGGAACGAGATGGCATTGCAATCGCTGGATATCAAGCGCGTCTCGGCCACCACCACGCCGCCGCCCACGGCGCGCGAGCCGGTGACCGGGAGCGTCGCGAAACTGATCGACGTATCGAAGTGCATCGGCTGCAAGGCGTGCCAGACGGCCTGCATGGAGTGGAACGACCTGCGCGACGAAGTCGGCACCAACGTCGGCGTGTATGACAACCCGGCCGACCTGTCGGAGCACTCGTGGACGGTGATGCGGTTCGCCGAATACGAGAACCCGGACGGCAACCTCGAATGGCTGATCCGCAAGGACGGCTGCATGCACTGCGAGGACCCGGGCTGCCTGAAGGCGTGTCCGTCGCCGGGCGCGATCGTGCAGTACAACAACGGGATCGTCGATTTCCACGAGGAGAACTGCATCGGCTGCGGCTATTGCGTGACCGGCTGCCCGTTCAACATCCCGCGGATCTCGAAGAAGGATCATCGCGCGTACAAGTGCACGCTCTGCTCCGACCGCGTCGCGGTCGGCCAGGAGCCGGCCTGCGTGAAGACCTGCCCGACGGGCGCGATCGTGTTCGGCACCAAGGAGGACATGAAGCAGCACGCGGCCGAGCGGATCGAGGACCTGAAGGAGCGCGGCTTCGAGCACGCGGGGCTGTACGATCCGCAGGGCGTCGGCGGCACGCACGTGATGTACGTGCTGCACCACGCCGACAAGCCGTCGCTGTATCACGGCCTGCCGGACAACCCGTCGATCAGCCCGATGGTGAAACTGTGGAAGGGCTTCGCGAAGCCGCTGGCGGTCGCGGGCATCGCGCTGACGGCGCTCGCGGGCTTCTTCCACTACATCCGGGTCGGCCCGAACGAGGTGACCGACGAAGAGGAAGCCGCCGCCCGCGACGAGGCGCGACGCATCAAGGAGGACGTGAAATGAAGCATGACGACCCCAACCTGATCGTCCGCTACACGGCGAACGAGCGGACCAACCACTGGATCACCGCGCTCACGTTCGTGCTGCTCGCGCTGTCCGGGCTGGCGCTGTTCCATCCGTCGATGTTCTGGCTGACCGCGCTGTTCGGCGGCGGCCAGTGGACGCGGATCCTGCACCCGTTCGTCGGCCTCGTGATGTTCGTGTCGTTCGCGGTGATGGTGGTGCGCTACTGGCATCACAACGTGCTCGACCGGGACGACGTGCAGTGGCTGCGCCAGATCGACGACGTGCTCGCGAACCGTGAGGACAAGCTGCCGGAGATCGGCCGCTATAACGCCGGACAGAAGCTGCTATTCTTCGTGTTGGTGGCGTGTCTGGCGCTGTTGCTGCTGTCCGGCATCGTCATCTGGCGGCGGTATTTCTCGTTCTACTTCCCGATCGGGGTGATCCGGCTCGCGGCGGTAGTCCATGCCGTCGCGGCGTTCGTGCTGATCGTCGGCATCGTCACGCATATCTATGCGGCGCTGTGGGTCAAGGGCTCGATCGGGGCGATGGTGCGCGGCACGGTCACCCTCGGCTGGGCGCGCAAGCACCACCCGAAGTGGTTCCGTGAAAGCGTGAAGTAGCGCGCCGGGACGGGGTGGCGCGCCGCCCCGTCCGTCGTCGGAACCGCCGAAGCGCCGATACGTCGGCGCTTGTTTTTTTTGGGACAACACTCTCGTGACACAACGCATTCTCGAACCGAATGAAATCTCGGCGCTCGATCATTCGGCGATCCCGCGCTTCCGCCTGCCGGAACGCGCAACGGTTTTCTCCGCGCGCGCCGCGCGCCTGCGCCAGCTCGCGGACCTGAACCCGATCAGCGGCTACCTGCGGCTGATGGCGGTGGTCGCGGACGCGCAGCATGCGGTGCTGCAGGACTTCGCCGCGCAGATGCCGTCGCAGGACGCGATCGCGCGCGCGCAGCAGCATTCGATGCCGCTCGTGCCGGCGCTCGGCGGCGAGCGCGATCCGCAATGGCGGGCCGTGCTGTATGAACTGCTCGACCGCGTCGAAGGCGCCGGGCTCGTCAATCCGCCGCTCGCGAAGCTGCTCGACCGGCTTCGCCTGATGGCGCCGGCCGAGCTCGACGCGCAGGCCGACGCGATCCTCGCGCTGCGCTTCGCCGAAGTCGACCCGGCCACCGCGCCGTTCCTGATGGCCGCGCTGCAGGTAGTCTGGACCGACCTCGCGAGCCGCACGCAAGCCGGCCGACGTGCCGTTCCTCGACCAGCCGGGGCTGTGCCCGGTGTGCGGCATGCACCCGGTCGCGAGCGTCGTGCGCGTCGGCGGCCAGTACGAAGGCTACCGGTTCCTGCAATGCGGGCTGTGCACGACCGAATGGCACATGGTGCGCACCAAGTGCTCGCACTGCGATTCGACCAAAGGCATCGCGTATCACGGCATCGAGGGCGGCAGCGAAGCCGTCAAGGCCGAATCGTGCGACGAATGCAAGACGTACCGCAAGATCGGCTACCAGAACAAGGACTACGACTTCGAGCCGCTCGCGGACGATCTCGCGAGCCTCACGCTCGACCTGCTGATGAACGAGGCCGGCTACCAGCGCAGTTCGCCGAACCCGCTGCTGTGGCCCGACGTGTCGCGCGAAGCGGACGCCGACCGAGCAGACTGAGCGCGTGACACCGCAGCCCGCCGCGCGCCGGCTGCGGGCCGCGCATCGAAATGGAGCCACTTCGACGTGACCGAACCCGGTTTGAATGAACTGAATGCCGTCCTCGCGCGCGTGCCGTCCGTCGAGCGCGTGCTGTCGTCGGCGCCGCTGCAGCCGGTGCTGGACGAATACGGCCGCACGCGCGTGCTGCAGGCGGTGCGCGCGGAGCTCGAGTGCTGGCGTACCGCGGCGCAGCATGACCCGGCGGCGGCCGAGCCGCTCGACGAAACGCGCATCGCCGCGGCCGTCGCGCGGACGCTGGCCGCGCAAAGCGCCGGCGCGGTGCGCCCGGTGTTCAACCTGACGGGCACGGTGCTGCACACCAATCTCGGCCGCGCGCTGCTGCCCGACGACGCGGTGCGCGCGGTGGTCGCCGCACTCACGCAGCCGCTGAATCTCGAATTCGACCTCGCGACGGGCCGCCGCGGCGACCGCGACGACCTGATCGACGATCTGCTGTGCGAACTGACCGGCGCCGAGGCGGCGACCGTCGTCAACAACAACGCGGCCGCGGTGCTGCTGACGCTGTCGGCGCTCGCGCCGAAGCGCGAAGTGATCGTGTCGCGCGGCGAGCTGGTCGAGATCGGCGGCGCGTTCCGCATTCCCGACATCATGAGCCGCGCGGGCGCGCGGCTGCGCGAAGTCGGCACGACCAACCGCACGCATCTGCGCGACTACGCGGAGGCGATCGGCCCGCGCACCGCGCTGCTGATGAAGGTGCATTGCAGCAACTACGCGATCACCGGCTTCACGAAGGAAGTGACGCTGCCCGAACTCGCGCCGCTCGCGCGCGAGCACGGGCTGCCGGTTGCCGTCGATCTCGGCAGCGGCACGCTCGTCGATCTCACGCAATGGGGGCTGCCGCGCGAGACCACGGTGCGCGAAACCGTGGCCGGCGGCGCAAACGTTGTCACATTCAGCGGCGACAAGCTGCTCGGCGGGCCGCAGGCCGGCCTGATCGTCGGCGATCGCGCGCTGATCGGCAAGATCAAGAAGCATCCGCTCAAGCGCGCGCTGCGCGTCGGCAAGCTGACGCTCGCCGCGCTCGAGCCCGTGCTGCGCCTGTACCAGGCGCCGGAATTCCTGCGCGAACGGCTGACCACGCTGCGCCTGCTGACGCGCCCGCAAAGCGGAGATCGCGGCGGCGGCCGCGCGCGTGCAGCCGGCGCTGCAGGCGGCGCTCGGCAGCGGCTACGCGGTCGGCGTCGAGGCGATGTTCAGCCAGATCGGCAGCGGCGCGCTGCCGGTCGACCAGTTGCCGAGCGCGGGGCTCGTCGTGCGCACGCCGGACGGCAAGCGCGGCGGCCGCGCGCTCGCGCAGCTCGAGAAGCGGCTGCGCGGATGGCCGCGCCCGGTGCTCGGGCGCATCGCCGACGGCGCGCTGCGGCTCGACCTGCGCTGCCTCGAAGCCGCCGACGAGGCGGCGTTCGTCGCGCAATGCGCGCGCATCGCGGAGCCGTCGGCATGATCGTCGGCACCGCGGGGCACATCGATCACGGCAAGACGACGCTGGTGCGCGCGCTGACCGGCGTCGACACCGATCGCCTGAAGGAAGAGAAGGCGCGCGGCATCTCGATCGAGCTCGGGTATGCGTATGCGCCGCTCGACAACGGCGACGTGCTCGGCCTGATCGACGTGCCCGGACACGAAAAACTCATCCATACGATGGCGGCCGGCGCGTGCGGGATCGACTTCGCGCTGCTCGTGATCGCCGCCGACGACGGCGTGATGCCGCAGACGCGCGAGCATTTCGCGATCCTGCAGTTGCTCGGCGTCACCCACGGCGCGATCGCGCTGACGAAGGGCGATCGCGTCGACGACGCGCGGCGCGCGCACGTGCGCGACGAGATCGCCGCATGGCTGCACGATTCGACGCTGGCCGAGGCGCCGGTCTTCGAAACCTGCGCGACCGATGCGGCCGATACCGGCGTCGCGGCGCTCAAGCGTCATCTGGCCGATGCGGCGATCGCGTGGCGCGCGCGGCGCGACGACGGGCTGTTCCGGCTCGCGGTCGACCGCGTGTTCACGCTGGCGGGGCAGGGCACGGTCGTGACCGGCACCGCGTTCGCCGGCCACGCGAACACCGGCGAGACGCTCGCGATCGTGCGCACCGGCCGCGCGGCGCGCGTGCGCAGCATTCATGCGCAGAACCGGCCGGTCGACGTCGGACACGCGGGCGAGCGATGCGCGCTGAATCTCGCCGGCGTCGACAAGGCCGACGTCGAGCGTGGTGACACGGTTGCGGATGCGCGGCTCGTCGCGACGTCGCCGCGCATCGACGTCGAGTTGACGCTGCTCGCGGATGCGGGGTTGACGCTCACGCACTGGGCGCCGCTGCACGTCCATCTCGGCACGCTGCATCGGGTCGCGCACGTCGCGCTGCTCGACGGCGATTCGCTCGCGGCGGGCCAGCGGATGCGCGTGCAACTGGTGTTCGACGAGCCGGTGTTCGCGCTGCCGGGCGACCGCTTCATCGTGCGCAATCCGCAGGCGACGCGCACCGTCGGCGGCGGCCGCGTGCTCGATCCGTTCGGCCCCGCGCGCAAGCGCCGCACGCCCGCGCGCCGCGCGTGGCTCGACGCGCTCGCGGCGTGGCTCGACGAGGGGCGGCTCGACGCGCTGCTCGCACAGGCGCCGCTCGGCCTTCCGCGCGCGACGCTCACGCACCTGACCGGTTTCGCGCCGGACGCGCTGACGTTGCCCGACGACGCGCTGGCGATCGGCCAGCACGGTCCCGCGGCGAACGACGGCTGCGTGATCGCGCGCGAGCACTGGCGTGCGCTGCAGGCGAAAACGCTCGACACGCTGCGTGCGTATCACGAGCGCGTGCCGGACGAGCAGGGGCTCGATGCGGCGCGTTTGCGCCGGATAGCCGCGCCGCTCGTCGACGACGTGCTGTGGCGTGCGCTCGTCGACGTGCTGGTCGACGGCGGCGAAGCGGCGCGAAGCGGCCCGTGGCTGCATCTGCCGTCGCACGCGGTGAGTCTGGATGCGCGCGAGGAGGCGCTCGCGCAGACGCTGTTGCCGCTCGTGCGGGACGTTTCGATCCGCCGTGGGTGCGCGATCTCGCCGGCGCGACCGGCGCGGCCGAGGAGGCGGTGCGCGCGCTGCTGCGCAAGCTCGCGCGGCGCGGCGACGTGCATCAGGTCGTGCGCGACCTGTTCTATCACGCGGACGTGGCGCGCGAACTGGCCGTGCTCGTTGCGCAGCTCGCGCAGGCGCGCGCGGGCGGCGTGGATGCCGCGACGTTCCGCGATGCAACGGGGCTCGGCCGCAAGCGCGCGATCCAGATCCTCGAATTCTTCGATCGGGTTGGGTATACTCGCTTCCACCGCGATCTTCACTTCCTGCGCCCTGATAGCGGCTGGCTCGATACGACGGCGTAGGTATCTGTTTTTTCTCCCAAGGAAGGCATTCGTATCCGGTGGTACGGCCGGACTTCAAATCCGGTTAGGGGCGTCAGACGCTCCTGGGTAGGTTCGACTCCTGCTGCCTTCCGCCAGTCAACGCTTGTCGCGCATTCCGCGCGACTTCCGTAAATGCGCCTCAGGCCGCTAATGCCGCTCAGTTGAGCAACTGAACGGCATTTTCGTTTTACGAAGAGCGCGGTAGTAGAGGCTGCCCTGAGAGGTCGACTTTTCGGCACGATGCTGAGCTTGCGAATATGCCATCACCGCGCCGGCGACATCATCAGAGCGTCATTTCGACTGGAACGTCGGTGCGCGCTTGTCGAGAAAAGCCGCCGTACCTTCGGCCTTGTCCTCCGTCGCCGCGCACACCGCGAACAGCGCACGCTCGAGGCTCAAGGCCTGCTCG
The DNA here is from genome assembly GCF_001718695.1 of Burkholderia ubonensis. Taxonomy (NCBI): domain Bacteria; kingdom Pseudomonadati; phylum Pseudomonadota; class Betaproteobacteria; order Burkholderiales; family Burkholderiaceae; genus Burkholderia; species Burkholderia ubonensis. Next base: position 683,902 of record NZ_CP013422.1, read on the forward strand.
AGGCTCGCCTCGACCCCCTGGTTGACGGCCGTGATGGCGAGCCGCGTTGCGATGGGAGCATTCGCGGCGATCTGATTCAGAATCTGCTCCGCGCGCGCGATCAACTTGTCCGCTTCCACCACCTCGTTGACGAGGCCGATGCGATGCGCTTCGTTGGCGTCGATGAGCGCCGCGGTCAGGATCAACTGCATCGCGATTCCCTTTCCGACGAGCCGCGGAAGCCGCTGGGTACCGCCGAAGCCCGGAATGATGCCGAGCTTGACCTCCGGCTGTCCGAACTTGGCATGTTCGGACGCGATGCGCATGGTGCAGGCCATGGCCAGCTCGCAGCCGCCGCCCAGCGCGAATCCGTTCACAGCGGCGATGACCGGCTTGCCGAGCGTCTCGATCAGATTCATGGTCGAATGCCCGAGCCCTGCAAATTTCTCCGCGGCGACGGCCGACAGTGCGGCGATCTCGGAGATGTCAGCCCCTGCGACGAACGCCTTGTTTCCCGAGCCCGTTACGATCACGCCATGAACGGCATCGTCGTCGCGTGCGTCCTCGAACGCCGCGGTGATTTCAGTGAGCGTCTGGAAATTCAGTGCGTTCAACGATTTGGGGCGATCGACGGTGACGTACGCAATACCCGACTTCTTTTCGTATTGGATGTTCTGGAAATTCGACATGTTCGAAGAGCTCGACTTGAGTGTATGAGGATGCGTGTGCGTGCAATGCAATGCGGCCGTTGCGGTCCGCGATGCAGACGTCGCGAACGCATGAATGTGACGGCCGCCATCTCGTCGGTGCGACACGTGCGCCTGACGCGTTCATGAACGTAAGCGGGCGGCCATCGGATTCAGGTGTCGAGACATCCTAACTCGGTGGAGTCGATATGTTCATGTCCAAGCCTGCCGTTTCTATGGCAAAACCGGTCAAACGGCAGGCCGTAACCCAGCCAGACATCCGGCAGCGACGATCGCACGGCTGCTCCGAGTGATAGGAGTCGTCGCCGGCTCGGACGATGGCCGTCACTGCGGCGAACGACAACGCGTCATGGACGCACTCACGCAGGCAACGCGCAAGCCCCGTCGCGCAACTTCAGTGCGATTTCGAGCTTGGCGATCCATCGCGCGTCGTCCAGCTTCGCGCCGAGAATGCTCTCCACCCGTTCGAGCCGATGGTCGAGCGTATTCGGATGGATGTCGAGCGCGGCCGCCGTCACTTTCCGACGCCGTCTGTTGGTGAAGAACGCCTCGATCGTGCGGGTCGCGCCCGACTCGACCGACAGTTCGTTCAGCAGCGAAAGAAAGTAATTCAGCGCGCTGTCGTTCCCTCGGATGCATTCCTCGATGACGATGTCCGAGTAGCGATGCACCTTCTGATCCGGCGCGAAGCGATTGCCGAAATCCAGCGCGCGTATCGCCTCGTCGGCCGATGCGGCCCAGCCTTGTGCGCCGACGCCGGCGAGGCCGATCCCGATCGACGTGACGGACGGCAATCGTTCCTGCAGTGTCGCCATGTATTCCGCGACACGTCTGTCGCTCGCGCTCGCGGATTCCTGCTGTATCGACGGAACCCAGATGACGAGGCGATCGTGATGGCGGGCGTCGACCAGCGTATCTCGCGAGGTCTTGAGGATGCCCGCCGTCACTTGCACGATCTGATCCAGTGCGCGATCGGCCTGAATCGGCTCGCCGTCCAGCGCCGACGACACCAACGCAACCGCGATTCTCGGCACGGCATGATCGAGGCCCAGCGCCTTGGTGATCTTGCGAAACGCATCGTCGTCGCGCGATCTGCTGAAGACCACGTCGTGCAACTGGTATCGCAACGATTCCTGCCAGCGCGCCTGCCGGTACTGCTCATCCAGATAGGCGGAGGAGATCAGTTGCGACATGTGGTCGAAGTAGTCCATCAGGTACGGCGAAATCTCGAACAGCAGTTCGTCGCGCAAGATGTCGTGCTTGCTGCCCAGATCGGCGCATGCGCGCCAAACCTCTCTAAGCGCCATCCGGAAGGCTCGCAGCAGCGACTGCAGAGAAATGCCCTGATGAACTCTTCGTCGTCCGAAGTCCTGAAACGTCTTCAGACTTTCATTGTCGGGAAACTCGCCATCGACGATCGATTGGAACCACAGGCGCTCCGAAATCGATATGGAGTCGACGATGTCTTTCTTCACAGAGATGGGGAGATCCTCGTAGCCGTCGATATCGCCTAATGCTGCATAAGTGCGCTCGATCACCGTCGACAGATCGTCGGAGATTGTCTTGATCTGTTGCCGCAATAACGCAGACGGCGACGGAACATGTATCACTCTCATTGTGGCCAATCGTTCTCTAGGGTGGTGCCGGACCAGAAATTCTCGGGTGCCTCGGTCTCGATGGCACATACGCATTGCGCGACGCCACGTGCAAATTCCATTGCATGTGTCGTTTGCGCTGAGCTTTGCGTTCACGGGCCGAAGACTATCACCGATCGAAAAATTGCTCTCTGAAGCGCAGGGCATCGTGCGGCGAAAGTCGGCGTTCGAGTTGGCGGATTGTGACAAACCACATGCGGGTCGGAGACATCTCCCATGTCGGTCGTCTGCGCACCGGGATAAGGTATCGGCAGTTGGCGAGCACCAAAAGTCCGAGTCACCCATACAACACGCAGAGTACCTGCTACAGACATCATGCAGAACCCCGACAGCATTTTTTCTGAAGTCAAAGTCGTTGATTTCGCAAGCTATATCGCCGGTCCCGCGGCAACCACGATACTGTCCGATTTCGGTGCGACGGTTATCAAGGTAGAGCCGCCCGGCACCGGCGACCCCTATCGAAACCTCTACAAGCTGGCGCCGAACCCCGTCTGCGACACCAACTATCCCTGGCAGCTCACCAACCGCAACAAGCAGAGTCTTGCACTCGATCTCAAGTCTCCCGCAGCAAAAGACATTGTCGAAAAACTGGTCAAATGGGCCGATGTCGTCGTGGTCAATTTCCCGCTCAGCGTCCGCGACAAACTCGGCATCTCCTACGAAGCGCTCGCGCCGCTGAACGACCGTCTCATCTACGCGGACATCACCGGTTATGGCTTGAAAGGCCCCGAGGCCAACCGTCCCGGCTTCGACGTGACGACCTATTGGGCGCGCTCCGGGCTGATGGAAGTGACGCGCGACGGCGATAGCCCGCCCGCCGTTCCCATCCCCGGGATTGGCGATCACGCGACGGCCAGCACGCTGTTCTCGGCGATCGTGACGGGCCTTTATCATCGCGAGAAGACGGGCAAAGGCTCGCGCGTCTCCACCTCGCTCATTGCCGAAGGCGCATGGGCCTCGGCGCTCTGGACCGAGGGCGCGCTCAACGGCGCGAAGTTCTACGGCGCGCATACGCGCAATGCGCCGCTCAACGCGCTGTTCAATCCGTACCGCACCGCGGACAACCGCTGGCTGCTGCTGATGTTGCTCCAGGCGAACAAGGAATTCCCCGGCCTGTGCAAGGCAATGGATCTGCCGTCGCTGCTCGAAGACCCGCGCTTCGCGGACTCCGAGGGCCGCACCAAGCACGCCACCGAACTCGTCGGCATTCTCGACAAGGCATTCGCCGGCCATTCGCTCGAATACTGGAAAAAGACCTTTGACGAGGCGCGGGTCATTTACGGTGTCGTGCAAGTCGCCGACGAAGTCGTCAAGGACGAGCAGATGTATGCGAACGAGGTGTTCGTCCCGCTGGGCGAAGCCGGCGAGAAGACGACCTATACGGTCAATAGCCCGATGCAGATCTCTGGTGTCGACAAGGTGAAGCCGCGCCGCGCGCCGGATCTCGGCGAGCACAGCCGGGACGTGCTCGCAACGCTGGGCTACGACGCGAACGAGATCGAGCGGCTGATCAACGACAAGGTCGTCGCGCAACTGGATCAGGCCGCGCAATCGAAGTGATGCCGCATGCGGCACGGCGGTAGACGCTCGACGCACAGGCGTCCGGCGTCACTGTCGTGGTCGCTTCAAGTCGGGCCAATCGATGGCTCGGCAAGATGTAGATCTAACTGAATGGAGAAGTACGATGAGTTTTGTCGCACCGGTAAAAGATATTCTGTTCGTGGTCAACGAACTCGCCCAACTCGATCGAATCAGCGCACTCCCGGGGTGTGAGGACGCCACGGCCGAGACTGCACAGGCGGTTATCGAAGAGGCAGCGAAGTTCAGCAACGAGGTCGTCGCGCCGCTGAACGTGCTCGGCGACAAGCATGGCAATACGTGGAAGGACGGTGTGGTGAACGCGTGTCCCGGTTTCTCGGACGCCTTCAAGCTGTTCGCCGCCGGCGGCTGGCAGGGCGTCAAGCATCCGGTCGATTACGAAGGACAGGGGCTGCCCAAACTGATCGCGACGCCCTGCGCCGAAATGCTGAACGCGGCCAGCGTAGCGTTCGCGTTGTGCCCGATGCTCACCGACGGTGCGATCGAAGCGCTGCTCACGGCGGGCAGCGACGAACAGAAGGCGCGTTACGTGCCGAAGATGATCTCCGGCGAATGGACCGGCACGATGAACCTGACCGAGCCGCAGGCCGGCTCGGATCTGTCGATGGTGCGTTCGCGCGCCGAGCCGCAGCAGGACGGGTCGTACAAGGTGTTCGGCACCAAGATCTTCATCACCTGGGGCGAGCACGACATGACGGAGAACATCATTCATTTGGTGTTGGCCCGTACGCCCGGCGCACCGGAAGGGGTGAAGGGCATTTCGCTGTTCGTCGTGCCGAAGTTCCTCGTCAACGAAGACGGCTCGCTCGGCGCGCGCAACGACGTCCAGTGCGTGTCGATCGAACACAAGCTCGGCATCAAGGGCAGCCCGACCGCCGTGCTTCAGTTCGGCGATCATGGCGGCGCGACCGGCTATCTCGTCGGCGAGGAGAACCGCGGCCTCGAATACATGTTCATCATGATGAACGCCGCGCGTTTCGCCGTCGGCCTGCAAGGCGTGGGCATTTCCGAGGCCGCGTACCAGAAGGCCGTCGAATATGCGAAGGAGCGTGTCCAGAGCCGGCCGGTCGATGGCTCGGCGAAGGAGGCGGTGACGATCATCCATCACCCCGACGTGCGCCGCATGCTCGGGACGATGCGCGCGTTGACCGACGCGTCGCGTGCCATCGCATACGTGGCGGCCGCTCACAACGACATCGCGCATCAGCACGAGGATGCTGCCACCCGTGCGCATCATCAGGCGATTTACGAGTTCCTGGTTCCGATCGTCAAGGGCTGGAGCACCGAACTGTCGCTCGAAGTGACGAGCCTCGGCGTGCAGGTTCACGGCGGGATGGGTTTCATCGAGGAGACGGGCGCGGCACAGTTCTACCGCGACTCGCGCATTCTGACCATTTACGAAGGCACGACGGCGATCCAGGCGAACGATTTCGTCGGCCGCAAGACGTTCCGCGACGGCGGTGTCGTGGCGAAGTTCCTGCTGGGTGAAATCGCGAAGACGGTCGAGGAACTGTCGGCACACGACGGTGCGGCGTTCGCGTCGATGCGCAAGCATCTCGAGCAAGGCGCACGCTCGTTCGAGCATGCGATGGAATTCGTCATCGCGAACATGAAACGCGATCCCAATGCGGTCTTCATCGGCAGCGTGTTGTATCTGCAGCTGGCGGGCGTGGTTCTCGGCGGATGGCAAATGGCGCGAGCGATGCTGATCGCGGCGAAGAAGCTGCAGGAGGATCAGGCGTTCTACGGCGCGAAGATCGCCATCGGGCAGTTCTATGCAGAGTTCATTCTGCCGCGTGCGTTGTCGTATGAGGCGTCGATCGTCGGCGCCAAGGGCGGGGAGGGCGTGCTCGCCCTGACGGAGGACCAGTTCTGACTGGGTCCCGCATATGAACGAAATAGATTGCCGCTCGGCGCGCCAGGCCGCACTCGTCGAACAGTATGGTCCGCGCGAATCGATGGAGTACGACGTCGTGATCGTCGGCGGCGGCCCGGCAGGGCTGTCGGCGGCGATCCGGCTCAAGCAGCTGGCCAAGGAGAAGGGCGCCGAGATCGGTGTGTGCGTGCTCGAGAAGGGTTCCGAGATCGGCGCGCACATTCTGTCGGGCGCCGTGATGGACCCGGGCGCGATCAGCGAGTTGATCCCCGACTGGGCGGCGCTGGGTGCGCCGCTCGACGTCGAGGTCACGGAAGATCGCTTCCTGTTCCTGAGCGAGACCGACGCCAAGGCCGTGCCGAGCTGGGCACTGCCGAGCAACTTCAGGAATCACGGCAACTACGTGATTTCACTGGGCAACGTCACGCGCTGGCTCGGCACGCAGGCCGAAGCGCTCGGCGTCGAGATCTTCCCCGGCTTTCCGGCCGCGGAGATCCTCTACAACGACGACGGCTCGGTGAAGGGCGTCGCCACCGGCAACATGGGCGTAGGCAAGGACGGCGAGCCGACCGAGAACTTCCAGCTCGGCATGGAACTGCACGCGAAGTACACGCTGTTCGCCGAGGGTTGCCGCGGTCATCTGGGCCGCCAGCTGATCTCGAAGTTCAAGCTCGACGCGAACGCGGATCCGCAGGCGTACGGCATCGGCATCAAGGAGCTGTGGGAGATCGATCCGGCGAAGCACAAGCCGGGCCTCGTGATCCACACGGCCGGCTGGCCGCTGAAGTCGGACACCTACGGCGGTTCGTTCCTGTATCACATGGACAAGAACCAGGTCATGGTCGGTTTCGTGGTCGGCCTCGGCTACACGAACCCGTACCTGTCGCCGTTCGAGGAGTTCCAGCGCTACAAGACGCATCCGTCGATCCGTACGTTCCTCGAAGGCGGCAAGCGCGTGTCGTACGGCGCGCGTGCGATCACCGCGGGCGGGCTGCTGTCGTTGCCGAAGACGGTGTTCCCCGGCGGTGCGCTGATTGGCGACGACGCAGGCTTCCTGAACGCGTCGCGTATCAAAGGCAGCCACGCGGCGATCAAGACCGGCATGCTGGCGGCGGAAGCCGCGTTCCATGCAGTGCAGACGGGCCGCCGCGGCGACGAGCTCAGCGCGTATCCGAACGCATTCAAGCGATCCTGGCTGCATGCGGAGCTGCACCGCGCGCGCAACTTCAAGCAGTGGATGGCGAAGGGGTTGTACCTCGGCACGCTGATGGTCGGCATCGAGCAAAAGCTGTTGGGCGGCAACGTGCCGTGGACGCTGCATCACAAGCATGCGGATCACGAGATGCTGAAGCCCGCGTCGCAATGCACGCCGATCGAGTATCCGAAGCCGGACGGCAAGCTGACGTTCGACCGGTTGTCGTCGGTGTTCATCTCGAACACGAATCACGAGGAGAACCAGCCGGCGCACTTGACGCTGAAGGACGCGAGCGTGCCGGTGAACGTGAACCTGCGCACGTATGCCGGGCCGGAGGGGCGGTTCTGCCCGGCGGCGGTATACGAGTTCGTGAAGAACGACGACGGCAGCGATCGCCTCGTGATCAACGCGCAGAACTGCGTGCACTGCAAGACCTGCGACATCAAGGACCCGACGCAGAACATCGTGTGGGTCACGCCGGAAGGCGGCGGCGGGCCGAACTACCCGAACATGTGACGGATGCGTAGCGGGCAGTGCGCTGCGGGTCGAGCGACGTCCATTTTTAGGCGGATAGCCTGCGTCGATATCCGGTCGCTTATGAGCGGTATCGGCGCGGATCCGCGACAGCCGGCGGCGCATCGGTGCGCCGGACGGCACGAGTTGCCGCTGGATGGCATGCGGCAATGTTGAAATTCAGGAGAATGGCTTGAAGATCCTTGTAGCAGTAAAGAGAGTCGTCGATGCAAACGTGAAGGTCGGCGTGAAGTCGGACAACACGGGCGTCGACATCGCGAACGTGAAGATGTCGATGAACCCGTTCGACGAAATCGCCGTCGAGGAAGCGGTGCGCCTGAAGGAAGCGGGCGTGGCGACGGAAATCGTCGCGGTGTCGGTCGGCGTTGCGCAGGCGCAGGAAACGCTGCGCACGGCGCTGGCGATCGGCGCGGACCGCGCGATCCTCGTCGAGTCGAACGACAGCGTCGAGCCGCTCGCCGTCGCGAAGATCCTCAAGGCGCTGGTCGACAAGGAGCAGCCGCAGCTGGTGATCCTCGGCAAGCAGGCGATCGACGACGATTCGAACCAGACCGGCCAGATGCTTGCCGCGCTCGCGGGCCTGCCGCAGGCGACGTTTGCGTCGAAGGTGACGATCGCCGACGGCCGTGCGACAGTCGCGCGCGAAGTCGACGGCGGCGCGGAAACGCTGTCGCTGACGCTGCCGGCGGTGGTCACGACCGACCTGCGCCTGAACGAGCCGCGCTATGTGACGCTGCCGAACATCATGAAGGCGAAGAAGAAGCCGCTGGAAACGGTGAAGCCGGAAGACCTCGGCGTGGACGTTGCGCCGCGCCTGAAGACGCTGAAGGTGGTCGAGCCGCCGAAGCGCGCGGCCGGCGTGAAGGTGCCGGACGTGAAGACGCTGGTCGAGAAGCTGAAGACCGAAGCCAAGGTGCTGTAAGAGGGAGCGCAAGGAAATGACGATTCTGGTGATTGCAGAACACGACAACGCGTCGATCAAGGCCGCGACGCTGAACACGGTGGCGGCGGCGCAGAAGATCGGCGGCGACATTCACGTGCTGGTCGCGGGCCACAACGCACAAGCCGCGGCGGATGCGGCAGCGAAGATCGCGGGTGTGTCGAAGGTGCTGCTGGCCGACGCGCCGCAGCTGGCCGAAGGCCTCGCGGAAAACGTCGAGGCGACGGCGCTGAACATCGCGAAGGATTACTCGCACATCCTCGCGCCGGCGACCGCCTACGGCAAGAACATCGCGCCGCGCATCGCCGCGAAGCTGGACGTCGCGCAGATCTCGGACATCACGGCGGTCGATTCGGCCGACACGTTCGAGCGCCCGATCTACGCGGGCAACGCGATCGCGACGGTGCAGTCGAGCGACCCGATCAAGGTGATCACGGTGCGTGCGACGGGCTTCGATCCGGTTGCGGCGGAAGGCGGCAGCGCGGCGGTCGAGAAGATCGACGCGGCAGCGGACGCCGGCAAGTCGCAATTCGTCAGCCGTGAAGTGACGAAGCTGGACCGTCCGGAGCTGACGTCGGCCAGCATCATCGTGTCGGGCGGCCGTGGCCTGGGCAGCGGCGAGAACTACACGAAGGTGCTGGAGCCGCTGGCCGACAAGCTGTCGGCAGCGCTCGGCGCCTCGCGCGCGGCGGTCGACGCCGGCTACGTGCCGAACGACTATCAGGTCGGCCAGACCGGCAAGATCGTCGCGCCGCAGCTGTACATCGCGATCGGTATCTCGGGTGCGATCCAGCACTTGGCCGGCATGAAGGATTCGAAGGTGATCGTCGCGATCAACAAGGATCCGGAAGCGCCGATCTTCAGCGTGGCCGACTACGGTCTCGTCGGCGATCTGTTCACGCTCGTGCCGGAGCTCGTAAGCGCGCTGGGCTGACGACGGCATTGCGTAGCCAGTGAGCGCAAGCTCCCCGGCTCCTCTGTCGCGGTAGCGCGATGGAGGAGCCGGCCGTCGACACGCCATCCGTCGGCTGTCGACCATGCCGCAGCACCTTGCACGCCATCGCCTTCGAACGTAGTGGCAAGAAAACATTCGATACCGTGCTAGACAGCTTTTCGACCTATCCGCTGGCCACAGTCCCGATCTCGGTGGTCAACGGCTTTCTGGCCGGGGCCGAACGCGAAGTCGTCGTGCGCCTTGCCGAACGCTCCGGCATCCCGGCCCACCTATTGGAGAAGCCGGCCGCGCGCGTGACGCAGCAGCAGTTCGCGACGCTGTATCGCCTGCTGGCGACGGAGCTGGACGATGAAATGCCGGGCATTTTCAGTCGTCCCTTAAGAAGCGGGCTGTTGAAATATCTTTGCCTCAGTCTGATCGATGCACCCCGGCTCGATGTCGCGTTGAACCGTATCGGTCAGTTCTTTCGCCTGATACTCGACGATTTTCGCCTCGCGTCGTGGCGAGAGGGCGCGCTCGCCTGCGTCGAATTCATTCCTGATCCGGACGGCCGGCCGGTCAGCGCGCTGGGCAGCGAGCTGATGCTGAAGCTCGTCCATGGCGTCGCGTCATGGCTGATCGGGCAGAAGATCGCGCTGCGCGAAGTTTCATTCAGATTCCTTCGGCCGACGCAGTCGGGGGACTTGCTGTACCTGTTTCCCGGACCGGTGCGGTTCGGCAGGGACAAGACCTGCCTCTTCTTCGATGCCGGTTACCTCGATCGTCCGATTTCCCGACGAAAGCCGGATCTGGAGGAGTTCCTGCGCCGCGCGCCGGAAGACTGGATCTTCACTTCATTTGCCGAGCAGATGGCTTGTCATCGCGTTCGCCGGTTGATCGAGAATGCGTTGCCGAGCATGCCGACGATCGAGACGGTCGCGCGGGAATTGCACGTGTCGGTGCGTACGCTGGCACGACGCCTGGCGGACGACGGCACGAGTTTTCAAGCGATCAAGGACGACGTGCGGCGGGACGTTGCGATCTATCGGCTGACGCGCTCGGACGATTCGATCGAGGCCGTCTCCAATAGTGTCGGCTTCGACGATCCGACGGCGTTCTATCGCGCCTTCCGGCACTGGACGGGCAGCACGCCGGCGACATACCGCCAGCAGCCGTGGAAGGCCCGTCGGCAGGCCGGCTGATTGCCGGCGCCTCTCGTTAGCGATTCGCCGCGACGAGCGTGTCGGGGGGTTCGAACGCGGGCAAGGCGATGCCGTGCAGATGCTGAACGAAGGTGCTGACCTTCGCATCCAGATAGCGCTTCGACGTATAGAGCGCATACACCGTCAGCGCATTGACGCGATATTCCGGCAGGACCCGAACCAGCGTGCCGCGGCGAAGATCGTCGATCGCCGAATGCAGCGTCAGCGGGCCGATGCCGGCGCCCGCGAGCAGCGCGAAGCGCATGGCATCCGGCATGTTGACCTGAAACGGCGAGGCCTGAACCAGATGGGCATGCTCGCCGTCCGGGCCGTGCAGACGCCATTTTTCGGGAGCCGAGTTCGGCGCGTTCAAGGTGAGGCAGCTATGTGCCGCGAGGTCCGTGACCGTCGACGGCATGCCGCTTCTCTGCACGTAGTCCGGCGACGCGACGAGTACGCTGTAGTTGCCGCCGAGCGCCTTCGAGACATAGCTCGAAGTCGGCAAGTCGGCCGTTGCCATCAGCGAGACGTCGATGCCGTCCTCGATCAGGTTCGGGAATCGTTCCGACAGCGTCAGTTCGATTTTGACGTCGGGATTCGACACCTGGTACTGAACCATCGCGGACGTCAGGTAACGTAACCCGAGACTCGGCATCGCGTGTACCCGCAGCTTTCCGTACGGCTTTGCGAGCCGGTTCCGCGCTTCGGCTGACGCATGCTCGATGTCCGCAAGAATCGATTTCGCGCGCTTGAAGTAGCGTTCGCCGCTTTCCGTCATGCCGATGTGACGCGTCGTGCGGTTGAGCAAGCGGACCCCGAGCTGTCTTTCAAGAAATGCGACGGCGCGCGATATCTGGGCGGTCGAGCCATTCACTTGCCGGGCGGCGGCGGTAAAGCTGCCCGACTCCACGACGCGTACGAATATGCCAATTGCAGCGAAAAAATCCATCTTCATGTGACTCTGGAAGGAAAGCGCGCGAGATATCGGTGACCATGATCGGCGCAGCGATTCGTGGACGCTGACGAAGCGGGCCGCAATGCCGGATGCGGGCGAGGGCGTGGCCCGGCAGGTGGGTCGTCGGCCGACGTGGCGCGTCGCGATTGTCGGCCTCGGTCGCTAGTCGAGGGGAACTCCGGCATCGTCCGGCTTGATGAGGTCGAGCCACGCACGTGCGGCCCAGGATAGCGTCGTGCCCTTGCGCCACACGATCGCGACACGCCATTCCAGTCCGGGCGCATCCAGATCGATCAGGCGCACGCCGGCATTGCCGTGTCGGCGCGCGACCAGCCGCGGCAGACACGTCACGCCCAAACCCGCCGCGACGAGCGCAAGTGCGAAATTCGGCTGGGCGCTATGCGCGACTTCGTTGATCGTGAAACCTTGGGCAATGCACGCTTCGCGCAGCCTGCGCGTCAATGCGAATCCTTCATTCAGCGCAATGAACGGCACGCCATTCAGCTCATGCAGGTGGACACGGACGTGCGTTTCGAGCGCATGGCCGCGAGGTACCGCGAGCACCATCGGCTCGCGCCGGATGAACATCGCTTGCAGATCGGTTCGCACCGGCAGCATCGTTGCCGCGAGCTCGAGTTCGCCGTCTCGCACGGCTTGCTCCAGTTCGGCGCTGCCATGTTCGTGCAGATGAATCGACACGCCTGGATATCGCTCGCGGAATTCCGCCAAAGGAGCGGCAAACAACTCTGCGCTACCGACCGGTGGCAGTCCCAGACGGAGTTCGCCGCGATCGAGGTCGCGCAGCGCGTCGAGATCGAATTGCATCCGCTCGCGCTCTGCCAGGATGGCTCTCGCATGTTGCAGAACGACTTCGCCGGCAGACGTGAGCTTGACGGCGACGCCGCGTCTGCCGCGTTCGAGCAGCGTGACACCCAGTTCGTCTTCCAGCAGTCGAATCGCTTTGCTCAGTGCCGGTTGAGACAGCGGAAGGCGCTTGGCTGCCTTGCCGAAATTCCCTTGCCTGACGATCTCGTCGAAATAGCGAAATGCCTTCAAGTCCATTGCACTTCTTGGCGATGATTGGACCGACGGATTATCGCCCGAAGTGCAAATGCGCGTCGGATTGCAGCGGTGCGCGATGGTTACGATGTCGCCGGCAGTGAGGCGCACGCCCGGGAGTGTGCGCCTCGCTCGCTCATTCACGCCAGGGCGTCGGCGGCCTCCTTGTGCGCGTGGTGCGCGGACGGATGGGCGAGGTAATCGTGAACGACGTGGCCGAGGCCGAGGGTAAGGTCGGCCAGGATGTGCGTGCCGGAGAGAATCTCGAGCACGGGCAGGTCTTTCAGCGGTGCGAGCGCGTGCGAAAACAGCTCGAGGCCGACCGGGCCGGTCCAGGCGCCCTTGATCGTGACGTCCTGGCAGCGGTATTCGACCAGCTCGAGGATGCGCGGCGAACCGTCGACGTGCGGGATGATCTTCAGCAGATAGCCGGGCGCCTCGATGGTCGCCTTGGCGGCTTGAGCGTCGAGCTCCTGAAATTTGTAGCCCATCGTCGCGCTCGCCACCAGCACCTTGCCGTAGCGCAGTTCGCCGACGATCGTGTCGGTGTCGACTTCGAGCGACGGCTTCGCCATTTTCTTCGGGAAACCCCACAGCTCGCGGCCGGCGGCAGTCGGTGCGTGGTCGTCGAGGAACATCGCGTGCGTGTAGGTGCCGCGGCGGCCCTTGTACGTCACGGGAATGACCTGCCCCGATTCCGTGTAGTCGCCGAATCCGCCGCTGGAATCCGGCATGCGAATGAACTCGAACTTGACGAGCGGATTGTCCATGTCGATTTCGAGCGGTTCGGGAACCAGCTCCCGAAGTTTCTTCGCATCGGTACGGTACGTCACGATCAGGAATTCGCGATTGACGAATTTGTACGGGCCTTGCGGATAGGTCGGGCTGGTGAGGGGAATCGAAACTGCGCGTTGCTTGACGTCGCTGATGTTCACAATGGGTCCTTGGTCGGCAAAACTTTCGAGAGGCGAGGGTGGTGCGCCGGATCTGCGGGCGCTGAGCCCGCGTCGCTCGCACCGGAAACAGGCATCAGGTAACCCCGGCTGTGAACAGTCTAGATTTCGATTTTTCTTAAATAAATTGAATTCTTTTTATGAATTGCATGCCTGGAGGAAATTGAATTCCGCGTTGCTCAACCCGACATGCAAATTCGGTCATCGCATGGCGCTTCGGCTGCGTGCGATGCAACGAGTGATCGGGGATGGGGCGCCGCGCGATCTTTCGCCGGCATGATGCGGAACGTTGCGTCCGGTCGGGACAGGCTCGATTCAGTTGACCGTTGCGCCCATCTGCGCGGCGAGGCGCGACACGATCGGCGAGGCGCGATTGCCCGCATAGGCCAGCACGAGATTGAGCCGGCTGCTATCAAATGCGGTCAGGCGTCGCGTAGCCATCCCCTTGGGCAGCATGCGCGCGAAATGGCTCGGCACGAGGCTGCAGAGTCCGGTCGCGGCGACCAGCGAGAAAATGCTCAACATTCCGTCGGCCTCGAGAGGCGGCTTTGCGGGCGCGGTGCCGTCCTGATGGAGGAATGCGTCGATGGTTGCGCGTAGCGCGGGCGCGGCGGCCGCGGCCACCGCGATGATGCGTTCTTTGGACAGATCGGCCGGCGACAGGCGGCGTTTGTTCAGCAACGCGTGCCCGCGAGGCAGGATGGCGATCAGGTCTTCGGCCTGGACCGTCCGGCTCGTCCATTCCGGACCGATATCGCCCTGGCGGACGAATGCCGCGTCGATGCGGCCGTTTTCCAGCGCGCGAATCAGATCGAGATGCAGCTTGCTGTGAACGTCGATCGCGATGTCCTGCAACTCGGGACCGAGGGCGGCCGAGATGCGCCCCATCAGTTCGTCTTCCGTGCCGGGAATCATGCCGAGAGCGAGTTTCCGCGGATGTTGTTTGCCTTCCCGCGTGCGCTTGAGCGCCAGGTCGAACTGGGCGACGGCGAGCCGGGCTTCCCTGAGCAGGATTTCGCCGCTATCCGTCAGTTGCACGCCTTGCCAGGACCGCACGAACAACGGGCAACCAAGCTGGTCCTCCAACGCCCGAATTTGCCGCGTCAGCGACGGCTGGGCAATGCACAGTCGCTTGGCCCCTTCCGCAAAACTCCCCGCCTCGGCGATCGCCAGAAAATATCGAAAGTGTCGGATTTCCATCGCGAAAGTATAGCGCCGAGGCATAGGGTCGGTGCCACAAAGTATTGGAGCGTCGCGGTTCTGCTCGACTAGACTTTGAGGCGCGACGCAATCGACTCGTTTCGATGCAGGCTGCCGTCCGGCTCGCTGACCCACCCCGAATGCAGCATGCTGCGCGGTCCACGGTCCACGAGAGTAGGTGAGACCACGCCGGCGGTCTGCGGCGTCGCGCCAATTTCTCTATCAGTCATTGCGAGTCGCCATATGAGCAAGAATATTCGGAAGATCGGGGTAGTCGGTACCGGGGTCATCGGAGCCAGCTGGAGTGCGTTGTTTCTGGCTCAGGGGTTCGACGTCGTCGCGACCGATCCCGCGCCGGGCGCGGAAAAATCCTTGCGCGAGTACATCGCAAAGGCGTGGCCTGCGATGGAAACGCTGGGCGCCGTCGTGCCGGGCGGCTCGCAGGCGCGCCTGACGTTTACGACCGATATGAACGACCTTGCCGATGTCGACTTCGTCCAGGAAAACGGTCCGGAGCGTCTGCCGTTCAAGCACGAACTGTATCGTCAGCTCGATGCGATGCTGCGTCCGGACGTCATTATCGCGACCAGCTCGTCGGGTTTGACCATGACGGACATCCAGGAGGGTTGCGAACGGCATCCCGAGCGCTGCATCGTCGGCCACCCGTTCAACCCGCCGCACCTGATCCCGCTCGTCGAGCTCGTCGCGGGCAAGCGGACCGCTGCCGAGGCGATCGATCGCGCGGACGCGTTCTACACCGCGCTCGGCAAGAAGACGATCCGGCTCAACAAGGAAGTGCCTGGCCACGTCGCCAACCGACTGCAGGGTGTGCTGGTTCGCGAAATCATGTCGCTCGTCAGCGAAGGCGTGGTCAGCGTGGCCGATGCGGATGCGGCTTGCTCGTGGGGGCCGGGCTTGCGCTGGGGTGTCATGGGGCCGGTGATGCTGAATCATCTCGGCGGCGGCGCAGGCGGCATCGAACATTTCTACAATCAGTTTGCCGGCCCGCTCGTCACCTGGTGGACGCCGCTCGGCGACTTCGAATTCACCCAGGAAGTGCGCGAAAAGATGATCGCGGGCTTGCGTGAGGAAGTGGGTGGCCGTGACTTCCAGACGCTCGCTTCCGAGCGGGATCAGCTGCTGTTGACGCTGCTGAAGGCGCGTCTTGCTGGACAGTCGAAGCAGTAAGCCGTACGCCGCCCGGCGCCATCATTTGGCACCTGCCTGACCGAGCCGGTCGGGCAGGCGCCGGGCGGTTTCGTTGTACCGATCCCGGCGGGATCTTGGCAGTTCAGGCAGCCAGTGAACGTTTCGGCGGCTGTTTTGGATTTCAGCGGCCGATGATTGCGGTTCGCTGCCTTTCGCCACACACGCTTTCCCCACCTTTCGCGATCTCTCACCGACGTCCCGTCGCGTGCCAGCAGCGCCTGCGCCGTTGAAGCGGCCACGGCGTCGTCCAGCGGTGTCGATCGACCCCGCCCCCCGCGTCAAGCCCGACCGCACAGAACGATTCAGGAACTTTAGGGACGCCAGTGCCGCGCGGTCGCTATGCTCGTCCTATCTGAGCATGCACCGAGGACGGTAATGACGACTGATCGTGGGAACCGATCGAGAAGGATACGCAAGCACGTCGCGTCAGTATTGGCCGTCGTCGCGACAGCCTGGAGCGTCGCGGCGTTCGCCGCCGCCCCGTTTGCCGGCAAGCAGGCGCCGGGCTTCTACCGAACGATGGTGGGCCAGTTCGAAGTCACGGCGCTTTCCGACGGAACGCATGCGTTCCCGATCGACAAGGTGGTCAAGGGCGTGTCGAACGCGACCATCGACGGCGATCTGCATCGCGCATTCCTCGAGCAGCCGGTGCAGGGCTCCATCAATGCCTTCCTCGTGAACACCGGCAAGAAGCTGATCCTCATCGATGCCGGAGCCGGGAGCCTGTACGGCGATTGCTGCGGCAAGCTCGTCGACAATCTGCGCGCGGCCGGCTATGCACCGGAGCAGATCGACGAAGTGCTGTTGACGCATATGCACGAAGACCATATCGGCGGAATCGCGTCGAAGGGCGCGGCCGTGTTTCCCAATGCGATCGTCAAGGCGAATCGCACCGAAGCCGACTATTGGCTCGATCCGGCCAACAAGCCGGGCGCATCGCCGCTTCTCGCGCCGTTCTTCGACGCAGCGGCCGCGGTGGTCGAGCCGTACCGCGCCACGGGGCGCTTCCAGACGTTCGATGGAGCGGGCGTGATCGAACCGGGCATTCGCGCCATCTCGCTGCCCGGCCATACGCCCGGTCAAATCGCCTATCTCGTCGAAAGCGGCACGGCGCATCTGCTCGCGTGGGGCGACGTCGTGCACGTCGCGGCGATTCAGCTTCGGCATCCGCAAGCCACCGTCGCGTACGACAGCGATCCGCCGCAGGCGCGCGAATCGCGTCGCGAGATCCTGCGCGAGGTGGCCGAGCGACGCTACCTCGTCGGCGCCGCGCATGTCTCCTTTCCGGGCCTCGGGCACGTCAGAGCGGATGGCGACGGCTTCGACTGGGTGCCCGTCAACTACGACGCATCGCCGGTGCCG
Source organism: Burkholderia ubonensis (assembly GCF_001718695.1). Lineage (NCBI taxonomy): Bacteria > Pseudomonadati > Pseudomonadota > Betaproteobacteria > Burkholderiales > Burkholderiaceae > Burkholderia > Burkholderia ubonensis. The sequence goes on from NZ_CP013422.1 coordinate 701,261, forward strand.
GATGCCGGCGCTGCACCGGGCCGCTGACGCGGCAGCGCAGCGGCGCTCCTCCATGCGCCTTTTTCGAAGGAACGACCGATGGAAACGTCGAACGATGTCGAAGTCACGCATCACACGCTCACCGCGAACGGTATCCGCCAACACTATCTCGACGCCGGCAACGGGCCGGTAGTCGTGTTGCTGCACGGCTTTCCCGAGACCAGTTTCGCGTGGCGTCATCAGATGCCGGTGCTGGCCCGCACGTATCGCGTGATCGCACCGGACCTGCGCGGCTACGGTGAAACCGACAAACCCGCCGCTGGATACGACAAGCGGAACATGGCGCGCGATATCGTCGGTCTGCTGGATCGGCTCGGCATCGACAAGGTTGCGCTGGTCGGCCACGATCGAGGCGCGCGTGTGGCGACGCGCCTGGTGAAGGATCACCCGGAGCGGGTGGACCGGCTGGTCGTGATGGACAACGTGCCGACGCGCATCGTGGCGGAGAACATGCGCCCCGAAACGGCGCGTGCCTACTGGTTCTTCCTGTTCCATCAGGTACCGGACCTGCCGGAGGCGCTGATCGCAGGCAACGAGGAGCCGTGGCTTCGCCACTTCTTTTCGGACTGGTGCTACAACCCGCATGCGATCTCAGGCGAGGCCTTCGACACCTACGTGAAGGCGTACAAGCGGCCGGGCGCCGTGCGCGGCGCGATGTCCGACTATCGGGCGAACGCCGAGGATGTCGCGCAGGACAAGGCGGACGCCGACGTCCGCATCGCATGTCCGACCATGGCGATCTGGGGCGAGGATTTCTACGCGGTCGGCGGCATGTTCGATATGAAGGCCGTGTGGGAGTCGATGGCGACCAATCTGCGCGCCGAGCCGATCGCGCGCTGCGGGCATCTTCCGCAGGAGGAGCAACCCGAGCGCGTCAATGCGCTGTTGCTCGAGTTCCTGAGCGGTTGGACCGGCGGTTGAGTGCGCTGCACCGCCATCGTCACGCCGCGAGCCTCACCGGGCAGCTGCCCGAATCCGTGGCGGCCAGTGGCAGCCACCAACTTTCGACCACCGAGGAATCGGCATGAGCACGTTCACGACACGCGACGGCGTTTCGCTTCACTACAAGGACTGGGGCGCCGGACGTCCCGTGGTCTTCATCCACGGCTGGCCGCTGAACGCGGACATGTGGGACGCCCAGATGCATCATCTTGCCTCGCGCGGCTTGCGTTGCATCGCGTACGACCGGCGCGGCTTCGGCCGCTCCGGGCAGCCGTGGCACGGCTACGACTACGACACGCTTGCCGACGACCTCGCGACGTTGATCGAGACGCTCGATCTGCGCGACGTGATGCTCGTCGGCTTTTCGATGGGCGGCGGCGAAGTGGCTCGCTACATTGGCCGCCACGGCACGGGCCGCGTCGCGAAGGCCGTGCTGGTCGGTTCGGTGACGCCGCTGGTGGCGCGACGCGACGATCACCCCGACGGCGCGGATATCGCCATATTCGACGGCATTCGTGCCGGCATCCTGGCCGACCGCGCCGCATTCTTCGAGAGCTTCTGGCCGTTGTTCACCGGCTCGAATCGCGCCGGCTCGACGATCTCGCGCGCCGCGCTCGACTGGACGACGTTCATGGCCTTGCAGGCCGGGCTGAAGGGGACGCTCGATTGCGTCGCGGCCTTTTCCGAGACCGACTTCAGGCCCGACCTCGACAAGTTCGACGTTCCGACGCTCGTGATCCACGGCGACGACGACCAGACTGCACCGCTGAGCCTGACCGGCGCGGTCACGGCGCAGCGCGTGCGTCACGCGACGCTGAGCGTGTACGAACGCGGGCCGCACGCGCTGTATCTGACGCATGCGCAGCGCTTGAACGACGAACTGCTTGCCTACGCGCGCGCTTGATGCCGCGGCCGGCCACATTGCGTTGACTTGAATCGCGCACGGTGTACCGCTCCGGGCGCCGTGCCCAATCGTTCCCATTCACCGGTTTCCCGTCCCGCTGTGGGCGTGCGGAAACCGGCTTGTCTCATGGCGCAGTTCGATGGGCGCCCCGACGGGCGCCGTGCGCCGTCACATTCATTCCGAGTACATCGCGTGCGCCGGCGTGCGGCTTGCCTTCCACAGATGCGACCGGCAAACCGCTCGATAACGCACACTTCCCGCATTAACTTCGGACCATGAAACGATATTTATTTCCGAGGCAAACGCATCGCGATGCATTTTCATTAATGAATTGACGTAAATCAATACTTCACATTCCGTTTTTGATGCCTCGGCGAATCAGATTGGCCAATCTTCATTCGAATGAGAAGGCATTAGCCGTACGAACTGTCAAATTACTTCATGTAGTGGGGCGGCGCGTCCCCATTGGCCGGGCTGCGTGATACCTTTTTGCTCAACGTCGCCGCGACATAAAGCGTTGAATAAACCGTTAAGCCCGGCACGCTGAAACACCGAAAGGTGCGGTTGCCGTGGGGCAGGAATCCAACGTACGAGGCGTGCCGTGACACATCGGGAAAACAATGTCGTCGAGTTGCCGGATGCACTCGTCGCCAATCATTTCTTGGCCTCGCTCGACGGAAATAGCCGTTCGAAACTGGCGCCGCATCTGCGGCTGACGACGCTGCGGACCGGCGAGCTTTTATGTGATGCCGGCGAGAACCTGAACGCCGTCTATTTTCCGGTGACGGCCGGTGTGTCGCTGCAATTCACGGGGTCGGGCAGGGGCACGCTCGGCGTGACGGAAATCGGCCGAGAAGGCGTCGTCTGCGACGACATCGTCGGCAGTGCGATGCAGCGCCGGGTCGTCGTCTATGGCGGCGGCTTCGCGTATCGGCTGGGTACGCACCGTTTCGCCGACGCGTGCGCCGCCTCGGCCGCGATCCGCCGGCAGGTGTTCGTGCGGATGAGTCTGGTGCTGTCCCAGGCGTCGCAGGTGATGTTCTGCAGCCGCCATCACACGATCCGGCATCAACTGATGCGCTGGCTGCTGATCGGCTACGAGCGCTCGCGCAGCATCGAAATCCCGGTCACGCACGGCATGCTTGGTCAGATGCTCGGCGTGCGCCGCGAGACCGTCACCGAAACCACGCGACAGATCCACGCGCTCGACCTGATTCATCAGCGTCGCGGCGTCATCGTGCTGACGGATCTCGCGCGCCTCGAACGAGCGAGTTGCGGCTGTCATCGGGCGATCCGCGACGAAACGCGGCGCCTCCTCGCACTCGACGCCGGTGCGTTACCGGCGCTCGGCGCGCGAATGGTCTAGCCGTCGGCTGCAGGTGATGCTGCGCAGCCGATACCTGTGCGTCGCGCAGCAGCGGCATGAACGGCGGTGCGCAGTACACGGGGAAGCATGGATGCGTGAACGCGGGATTTCCGGCGACGCGCCGGGCAGGTTGGATCGAGAAGAACCAGAAAGCGGTCGTGAAGGTATGGAAAACAGTACGAAGTTTCAGAGTCAGCGCAGCTCGTTTCACGTGTGGCCGTGGAGCCCGGTGCTCGGCATCCTGCCGGTCGTCGTCGTGGTCGTGACGCTGGCCGGGTTCGTGGCCGTCAGCCTGGTCGTGATCATGTCGCTGCGCGTGTACGTCGGCGGCGAAAGCAGCTGGTCGAAGGCGCAGAAGGACGAGGTCATCCTGTTGAGCCGCTACGCCGACACCGGCGACGAAAAGCTGTTCGACGATTACCGGCTCGCGGACGCGACGCTTGTGTCGTTCAGCGTTGCGCACCGCGCGATGATCGGCGTGCCGGCCGACTACGACGTGGCCCGCTACGCGATGATCGCGGCCGGCATCAACCCGGTCGATGCGACCGCGGTCGTGTGGTTCTATCCGGTCCTGAACTCCTTCGCGCACGTGAACACCGCGCTGCAGTACTGGGCCGAGGCGGACCGGCATCTGCTCGACCTGCGCCGGCTCGCCGGTGCGCTGCGCGAGTCGGTCCACGCGGGCGACGTCGCGCGCACGAGCCGCCTGAACCGCGACCTCTGGGACATCAACTCGCGCATCGAGCCGTTGCCGAAACGCTTCTCCGACGAACTCAGCGCCGAATTCCGTTCAGCGGTGATCCAGTTGCTCCTGTCGTACGTGGTGGCGTCGCTGTTGATCATCCTGCTGTCGGTGCGCTGGGCGAGCCGCGCGCAACGCCAGCAGTCGTCGATGCAGACCGAGCTCGACCGCAGCCTCGCATTTGCCGACGCCGCGCTTCGTTCGGTCGTCGATGCGATCGTCACGATCGGTCTCACGCGCAGCATCGAGACCGTGAACCCGGCCGCCGAGCAACTGCTCGGCAGGACGGCGCAGCGGTGCGTCGGCGAGCCGATCAACGATGTGCTCGACCTGATCGACACGTCGACCGGCATGTCGATCAAGCTGCTCGCAACGCTTTGCAACGGCGGCGACCACACGTTCACGCGCGATCTCAACCTGATCCGCGTATGCGGTGCGGCGGTGCCCGTGCGCGCGTCGCTGTCGCGGATGACCAACGCCGTCGGCCGTTGCGTCGGCCACGTGCTGACCCTGCGCGACATGACGCGCGAGCACCAGCTGATCGAGCGGCTCACGTGGCAGGCGTCGCACGACGCGCTGACCGGCCTGATCAACCGCACCGGGTTCGAGCGGCGCCTCGGCGAGATGCTGGCCGACGGCGCGGGCGGCGCGCTGATGGTGCTCGACCTCGACGGCTTCAAGGAAGTGAACGACGTATGCGGCCACGCGGCCGGCGATGTGCTGCTGCGCGACGCGACGGCGGTATTCAGCGGCTGTCTCGACGAAGGCGACGTGTTTGGCCGCCTCGGCGGCGACGAGTTCGGCATCCTGCTGCCGGCCTGCCGCAACGTCGCGCCCGACGACGGCAAGGCCGAGCGCATGCGCGCGCAGCTCGAGGCCTTCACGTTCACGTGGGACGGCGAGCCGTTCAAGATCAGCGTCAGCATCGGGCTGCTGGATCTCGCGTGCCGTCCCGCGAGCATCGAGAAGGCGATGCAGATGGCCGACCTCGCGTGCTATGTCGCGAAGGACGGCGGCCGAAATCGCGTGCACGTCGCGCATCCGCGCGACCTGCATGCCGGCCGCCCGGCGTATCACACGCAATGGAGCCGCCGCGTGAAGACGGCGCTCGAAACGAATGCGTTCCAGTTGCACGCGCAACCGATCGTGCCGATCCAGTCTGGCGACGGCGCGCCGCAGCGCGTGGAGATCCTGCTGCGCGTGCCGGACGCCGACGGCAAGCTGATCGCACCGGTGTTCCTGCCGGCCGCCGAGCGCTACGGCCACATGACGATGATCGACCGCTGGGTGGTCAGCAACGTGATCCGGCGTCTCGCGCGGCTCGAACGGCGTGAGTACGTCGAATACAACGTGAACCTGTCGGCGCGCTCGATCACCGACGAGCGCTTCGTCGAGTTCGTGATGGCCGAGCTGTCGGCGTCGGGGCTCGAGCCGTCGCTGCTGTGCTTCGAGATCACCGAGACGAGCGCGGTCCGCAACCTGGAAGTCGCATCGCGCTTCATGTGTGAGCTGCGCGATCTCGGCTGCCGGTTCGCGCTCGACGATTTCGGCGCCGGCATGTCGTCGTTCTCGTATCTGCACCAGTTGCCGATCGACTACCTGAAGATCGACGGCGGGCTGGTCGCGACCATGACGTCCGACCACGTCAAGCGTGGCATCGCGTGCGCGATCAACGACATCGCGCACGTGATGCAGTACCGGACCGTCGCCGAGCACGTCGAGGACCCGGAGACGGCCGAGATGCTGCGCACGCTGGGCGTCGACTACTGCCAGGGCTATTACTTCGGCCGCCCCGTGCCCTGGCAGGAAGGGGGATTCCATTGAACCACGGAGGACAACAGATGAATGCTCCATTCGAGCTGAGCGGCGACATCATGGACCTGGCCAGCTATCCAGCGTGGCTGCGCGACGTGGTAGGCGCGACCGACGAGCTGAAGGCCCGCATCCGCGCGCATCCCGTGTTCGCGGCGATGATCGACGGGACGCTGACGGCGGCGCAACTGCGCACGTTCTTCGTGACCGGCTGGGCGGTGGTCAGCCAGTTTCCCGAGTACATGGCGATGAATCTCGTGAAGACCGCCGCGTACCGGTCGCGCGGCGACGAGAAGGCGCGGCGCTATCTGATCCGCAATATCCGCGTCGAGCAGAATCACGTCGATCACTGGGCCAACTGGGCCGCCGAGTCCGGCGTGACGCGCGACATGCTGCTCGGCGCCGACGCGCCGCTCGCCGGCTTCGCGCTGAGCCACTGGTGCTGGAAGAGCGGCAGCGCGGACGCGCTGGCGCCGAGCATCGCCGCGACGAACTACGCGATCGAAGGCGTCACGGGCGAGTGGAGCGCGCTGCTGTGCGCGTCGCCGTACGAGGAGAAGTTCGATGCGTCGGTGCGGCATCGCGCGATGCGCTGGCTGAAGCTGCATGCCGAGTACGACGACCGCCATCCGTGGGAGGCGCTCGATATCGTCGCGACGCTGCTCGGCCGCGCGCCGGACGCGCGCGACGTGCGCGAGGTCGAGACGTCGATCCGCAAGAGCTTCGAATACTTCCTGATGAGCCTCGATTGCTGTCTGCATGTTTAGGCGGTCGCGCCGTGCCGAAGCCGGTACGCGCGTCGTCGTCGGCACGTCGGCGTGATGGCGACGACGCGCACGCCGCTGTCCTGCTGGACGATTTCCGATGCTGACAAAAGTACTCGTCGCAGAGCCGGACCCGCGCATGCGCGGCATGATTCGTGCGTTGCTGCGCGGCTGTGACATCGCCATGTCGGTGCTCGACGACGTATCGATGCTGCGCGCGCGCGTCGCCGCGGTGGCGCCCGCGTTGATCGTGCTGCGCTTCGAGCCGCCGGGCACGGCAGTCTGCGCGGCGCTCGACGCGCTGCGGTGCGCGGGTTGCGACCTGCCGGTGATCGTGCTCGGCAGCAGCGCGCAGTTGGCGGACAAGCTCGTCGCGTTCGAGGCCGGCGCCGACGACTATCTCGTCTTGCCGTTCGAGCCGATGGAGTTCGCGGTGCGCGTGCGCTGCGCCATCCGCAGGCATGCGGCGCGCGCGCCGCGCCACGTCGATCGCTATGCGTTCGGCGACATCGACGTGGATTTCGTGACGCGCCGCGCGACGCGCGCGGGCGAAGATCTCGGGCTGCGCGCGAGCGAATTCGCATTGCTCGAAGTGTTCATCGCGCAGCCGATGCGTGTGCTGTCGCGCGCGGAGATCCTCGCGCGGCTCGGGCCGGCCGTCGCCGGGCGCGCGGAGCGCGGGCTCGGCGTGTTGGTTTTCAGGCTGCGCAACGTGGTCGAGGGCGCGCTCGGCGACTATCGCTATATCCGCACCGTACGCGGCCGCGGCTACATCTTCGTGCCGCTCGGCGTGCTGCCGGACGACGACCTGCAGACGCCGCCGCCAGCGCGCATTTAGGTCGTCGCCGTTGGCGACGGAGCCGACGAAGCCGACGCGGTCGGCATCGGTCGTGCCGTCATTGCGCGGGGGCGTCGGCAGGCGTGCGGTGGCACGTCGGCACGCCCTTCGCGCCGGACAGTTGATAGACGAGCTTGTGCGCATTCGTCGCCGCGCGCCCCGCGGGCGAACTCAGCACCACGTAGCGGCTGAACTGCCCCTGGCCCGTCGCTTCCTTCGTGATGATGAGCGGCGCGAGCACGGGATCGGCGCTGGCCGATTCCGGGTCGATCACGCGGCGCACGTGCGACAGGCTCGTCACGTACCAGTCGGCGTTCAGCTTCGGCGTCTTGAGAATGAACGGACGGTACGCCGGCCCCGCATAGTGGCTGTCGATGATCATCCACGGGTCCATGTCGGTCGTACCGATCTCGGACGGCTGCACCTTGGTCGTTCCGCCGTCCGCACGCGAGAAGAAGCCGCCGAAATCGCCGCCCAGACGCGAGCCGCTCGCGCCGGCCACCGCCGGATCGTAGCGTTGGCCTTCGGGGCCGTTGCGCAGGTCGCTGAAGCGCTTGCCCGTCCACGTGACCACGTGCGACACGACGAAGCCCGACATCATGCTCTGCGGCGCCGCTTGCGGATGCGCGGTTTCGGTGATGTACAGCAGATCGCCGGGGCGCAGATGATCGACGAATTGCGCGACGTTGTCCTGATTGATGTCGAGCAGCACGCCGGCCTGGTCGGTCACGGCCGCGAGCGGGTCCGAACCGATCGAGCATGCCTGCGTGCCGATGCCCGTCTGCAGGTTGCCGCTTGCGTGCGTGATGCCGGCAAAATCGTAGGCCCACGACGTGAAGTCCGAACAGTCGACGCCTTGCCACTTGATGTCGGCGTTGGCGAGCGTCGCGGTGGTCTGCGCGCCGTTGCTGCGTCGATGCGGCGCGCAGGTCATGGACTTCGACGACGTATCCGAGTTGAAGAACGACGGGCGCGAAGCCGGCGGCAGCCAGCCCGGAATATGGTGATGGCAGTAGTTCAATTCCTGGTCGACCCAGTAGTTCTCGGTTGCCAGCAACAGCTCGCGCTGGAACGTCGCGACGTCGCCGGCGCACGACGCCGTCGTGATCGCGCCGTAGACGGCCGCGCGCGGGCCCCACGAGCCGCCGTCGGCGAAGCTCGACCAGTTGTCGACGGTCACGTCGTGTCCGAGCCGCGCCTGCACGTCGTTCTTGCGGCTCGTGAAGAGCGGCAACTGCTCGTTGTAGAGCGCGACGCGATCGCGGCATGCGCCGTCGCTGACCGTGATCGTCGCCGGCTTGCCGGGGACGACGGGCTTGAGCATCGCCACTGACGCGATGCCCGAACGATTGCGCGGGTTCACTGCGTAGCTGGCCGCGCCGGTCGTCACCGCGCAATTTCCGCCGGGCGGCGCAGCGAGCGTCCCGTCGGCCGCGGGATTGCCGGCGCCGGTATTGCACTCGGTCAGCGTGTCGCCGTTGGCCGATTGCGCGGCGATGTTCTGCGTGCTGTCCTGAACCGATGCGCCGGTGTCGGTGCGGCTCTGCGATTCGGCGCCGAGCGCCAGCGCCATTTTTGCGCCGTCGGACAGATCGGCGGCAGCGAGCGCCGTACCGGGCGCGACGAACGCCGGTGAGGTCTGCTGCACGTCGAACCCGCCGGCGAACGCGTTGACCTGCACCATCGCCGCCGCGAGGTTCGCGCTGGTCAAGCCGCCTGCGGCGCGTGCCGCCTGAACGATCGCGTTCGAATAGACCGACACGATCATGCGCGCCGGCGCAGCCGTGAAGACGGCTTCGATGTCGCCTTGCAGCGCCGTGCGCGTACCGGTCGCTTCCTCGTCATACACGCCGCCCGTGGCGCGCACGAGCACCGGATAGTGCACGGCGCCGCCGAGCACGAACGTGCCGTCGTCGCGGGTCACCGCATGGGCGATCGGCTGGTCCGACGCGGAGCCGTCGGCCGCGACCGCATAGACGCTGACCGACGCGTTGCGCAGCGGCCCCATATAAACGGCGCCGGTGGTCGATGACGATGCACCGCCTCCGCATGCAGAAAGGGAAAGTAGGAGTGCGGCGCCGAGCGCGGCATTGCGAAGATTGGGGTTCACGATCACCTGCCGTCAGGATGTGCGGGTATTTCCGGGTGCGACGTCGCGTCGAATGCACGAAGGTCGCGGAAGCGATGCACGGAATCGGCAGAGTAGGGACGATCGGCGCCGGTTGATATGAGGATAAGCATGGCATGTCGCGGCCATTTCATCGAATCGACGGCCTGCAAATCCGCATTTCGCGCTCGGAGGCCCGCTGGAAAAGGCGCATCGGATCGTTGAAATTAGGGAATGCTGCGCAGGCTGCGTACGATGTGCGACGTTCGTTCGCGGCGTTGGGGCAGGGTGTCTGCGCTTGATAAAGTCGGAACGTTGAATTGATCCGGACGCCATGTCGAAACGATGGCGCTGCGCGCTTGCCGAGCATCGGAACGCGCCCCGATTGCGCCACGTCCGCATGCCGCGCTGCCGTCGTGCCGGTCTGGCCGCCGACGAAAAAAAGCCCGCTTGGGAAGCGGGCTTCGTGCCATCAGCAATTGCCTTTCTTCGCCTGGCCGGGCGGACAGAATCCGTTGCCCGGTCCGCCCTGCGGCGCGACGACGACCGGCGCGCCCGGCACGTAGGCGACACATCCGCTGAGTGCGCCCACCACGCTCGCTGCCGCGAGCAGCGCAATAACCCCTTTCTTCACATCGTTCTCCCGTTATCGAGGAAAGGGCCGTGCGGCCCTTTCGTGGTTGCTGCCGAGCGTCAGAACGTGAAATTGACGTTCGTCTGGCTCGTCGTCGCGTTGACGTTCGTCGATTGCGTCGCGCCCGACGCGGCATCGGCCTCGATCGTGTATTGACCGGTGGCGCCCGGCGACGCGGCGAGCGCGACCGGCAACGTGCCCGAGTAGGTGCCGACGATCGGTGCGGCCGCGGGCAGGTTCAGCGCATACGCGCCGGTGTCCAGGTTCGCGTTGGCCGACGTGATCTCGTAGGCGTTCGCATCGACCGTCTGCAGCGCGCGCACCTGCGCGTTCGCACTCGGCGTCACGGTGCCGCTGACCGTGCTCATCGCCGAGGCCGGCAGCGCGATCGGCACGTTCGACGTCGACACGGCCGTGGTCGTGTTCACGACCACCGGCACCGAGCGGACGACGCCCGACGCGACGTTGTTCTGCACGATCACGACGTCGTAGTTGCCCTGCGTCGTGCTCTGGACCAGCGGCGACAGCACGAACTTGCCGCTGCCGTCGGCCACCGTGCCGCGCACGACCTTGCCGCCCTGTTCCGCGTACACGGTCGCGCCGGCTTCCGTCGGCGAAACGTAGCCCGAGATCGCGCCGCTCACGATGGTCGGCGTCGCGGTCACGACCGGCTTCAGCGCATACGAGCCGTTGCCGCGCTGCACGATCGACTTGCATGCATTGAAGTCGAGCACGAGATCGACGAGCGTGTTCGGCTGCACGGTGAACGGGCTGATGATCTTGATGCCGCTTTGCGTCGCGCTCGGCGTCGCGAGCGGCTGCTCGGCGCCGCCCGTCGGCACGACCGAGTTCGCGAGCGTATTGCCCTGGTTCTGCGCGAGCACGAGGCGGATCTGCTGGTACTGGCCGGCCGGCAGCGCGGTCTGGCCGAGGTCGGCGAGCGTGCCGTTGGTCAGCGACAGCAGGTCGATCTTCTGCTGCGCCGGCAGCGCGACGGTGGACCACCCTGCATCGTTATCGGCAGCATTCGCATTCGCATTGACGCGGACCTGCGACACCGTCACATAGACATGATCGAAGCCGCACGACGGCGCGTCGGTCATCGCAACGTGCAGCGTGCCGGTTTGCGTGCTGCCGCCGTCGCCGCCGCCGCACGCAGCCAGCGCGAACGGCACCATCGCCGCGCACAACGCGGCCTTCCAGAATCGATTATTCATTGTTTTGTCCCCTTCCATCATGATTGTGGATGGACCGAAGCATAGCCGCGCGCGGCGCCCACAGTGTGGACAGGTTTGCAACGAACGGTAAATTCTGCGTCCACGCGTAAAGGGGCTGGCTTGGCGGCGCATGTTCCGCCTCAGCGTCGCCGCAGTGCGGCGCGCCGCGAACGAACGAGCGCGCCCGGCCGAACGTGATAGCAGCGGACGGCGCTGCTTAGATCGGCCGCGCGAGGCAAAAACTTGATGGGTAAAAGCACCGAACCCGCGGTATTTTTTTCCTCGTTATAGTGCGGACGTGAGCGGTGAACGCGGCGCAATGCGCACACACCGCCTGGCAACGACTGTAGACGGGTGCTGTATGAAAAACACGAAAGAAACGACCATCGGACCGGCATGGGGTGTCGCGGCAGGCGTGCTGCTGGCCGCGGCGGGATTGAGCCTCGACCTCTTTCCGAAATCGCTGAACGGCACGGGCGCCGCCCACGACTTCCTGGCATTCGGCATCGCGATGCTCGGCATCTTTCTCGCCGTCTACTCGACGCACGAATTCCGCAGGAAGCGGATGCACTGAGCACCGGCGCGTTACGAGCGGGCGCGCCCGTTCGCGCAACCGGCGTCGGCCAGCAAATCGTCGACGATGATCTCGGCAGCGGCCTGGCCCGCGCACAGCGCGGTGCGCGTCGTGTCGAACAGGCGGCCGCCGTCGTCGGCGAGCCGGATCGGCGCGAGCAGCCGCGTGGCGCGCTCGCCCGCGCGCACCTGCACGATGGCGACGAACCCGAACCGGGGCGGATCGGCCAGCGACGCGCGCGCGTGCGGCAGGTCGAGCCGGAATTCGCAGCGGACATCGATCGTGTATCCGCGGTAGGTGTACGCACTGTTCATCTGCAGCTCGCTCGAGAGGGAACGCGACGACGGACCGTGGGCGCATGATATCGGCTCGTGCGAGCCGGCGGGGCTGGGGCGTCTACCTAGGCGAGGATCTCGTGCCGGTAGACCAGTTCGACGATGCGCTTGGTCGGGATGCTGGCGCGCAGCGCCGCGACGCGATCGATCGCGAACCACTTGCACTTGTCGATCTCGTTGCTGGCGGTCGGCTTGTGTTCGGGGCCGACTTCCGCGAAGAACACGTGGTGCACCTTCGCGAGCCCGCTGAACTGCATCGAATAGACGAGGCTTTGCCCGACGATGCCGGTTTCCTCGAGCAATTCGCGATGCGCGGCTTCGAGCGGCGTTTCGCCGCGTTTGATCGTGCCGCCCGGCAGCGCCCAGCGCGACGACATGCGGGCGACCAGCAGCACCTGCTCGGCGCGATAGCACACGATGGTCGCCCGTTCCTTGATCGGGACGGTGGCGATTTCGGGCGGGGCGATGGAGGTGGCTGGCGACATGGTGCGATTCTAGCGGCTGCCGGGCGGCGGGCCAAGCAGCGGCGGCCGGCGTCGCCGAGCGCGACGATCAGATCGCGCCGTGCCGGCGTCGGTGGCGTTACTGCCGTTCCGGCAGAAACCAGTTCATCACCAGCGCACAGATACCGCCCGTGGCGACGCCCGATTCCAGCACGTTCTTGAGCGCATGCGGCAGGCTGGCGAGGATCTCCGGCACCTGCGACACGCCGAGGCCCAGCGCCAGCGACACCGCGATGATCAGCAGCGCGCGGCGATCCAGCCGGACACCCGCGAGGATGTTGATGCCGGACGCGGCCACCGCGCCGAACATCACCATCGCGGCGCCGCCGAGCACGGGCTCGGGCACGGCCTGCAGCACGCCGGCCACCGGCGGGAACAGGCCCAGCACCACGAGCATGCCCGCGATCCAGAGGCCGACGTGGCGGCTCGCGATGCCGGTGAGCTGGATCACGCCATTGTTTTGCGCGAACACGGAACTGGGGAAGGTATTGAACACGCCGGCCAGCAGCGAGTTGGCGCCGTTCACCAGCACGCCGCCCTTGATGCGCTGCATCCACAGCGGGCCTTCGACGGGCTGCTTCGAGATCTTGCTGGTGGCGGTGACGTCGCCGATCGCCTCGAGCGACGTGACGAGGTAGATGATCAGCATCGGCACGAACAGCGGCCACGAGAATCCGATGCCGAAGTGCAGCGGAGTCGGGATCTGGAACAGCGCGGCTTCGTGCGCGCCGGTGAAGTCGAGCCGGCCCATGAACGCGGCCGCGAGATAGCCGACCGCGAGCGCGATGACGAGCGCGGTGCTGCGCACCCAGACGACGGGCACCCGGTTCAGCAGGATGATGGTGCCGAGGACGAGCCCGGAGAGCGTCAGGTTGTCGACGCTGGCGAAGGTGCCCTTGGCCATCGCGCCGTAGCCGCCGCCCATGCTGACGAGGCCCACCTTGATCAGCGTGAGGCCGATCAGCAGCACCACGATGCCGGTGACCAGCGGCGTGATGAGGCGCTTGATGAACGGCAGGATGCGCGACACCCCCATCTCGACGAACGAGCCGGCGATCACGACGCCGAAGATGGCGGCCATCACGGTCTCGACCGGGGTGCCTTGCTTGACCATCAGGCTGCCGCCGGCGATCAGCGGGCCGACGAAGTTGAAGCTGGTGCCCTGCACGATCAGCAGGCCCGCGCCGAGCGGGCCGAAGCGCCGGCACTGGACGAAGGTCGCGATCCCGGAGATCACCAGCGACATCGACACGATCAGCGTCGTGTCGCGGCTGGGCACGCCGAGGGCCTGGCAGATCAGCAGGCCCGGCGTGACGATCGGCACCAGGATCGCCAGCAGGTGCTGCAGGGCGGCGACGAAGGCGACGGTCGGGGCCGGCCGGTCGTCGGGGCCGTAGACGAGGTCGCGCGCGGAAGATGCGTCGTCGGCGCCGTGAGCGGCGGATCGGGCAGAGGAGGCGGGTTGCATGGACGAGCGGGCCGGACAGGAGGGAAAGTGCGGCATTTTAGCCGAACGGCCGGGGGCGCCGCCCCTTGGTGTGGCGCGACGGCCGGCGCCTGGCGGCCACGGAACGGCGGCCGCGAACGGAGTCGAGAACGACGGTGCGGCAGTCCCGTGTACGGTCAGCGCGGGCGGCGCGGCGCGCGGCTTTGCGGATACGCACGCGTGCAGACGTCGATGACGACGTCGCGCAGCCGCCGATGCACCGGGTCGCCGTGCATGCGCGGGTGCCACAGCGCCGAGATCAGGATCTCGGGCAACTTGACCGGGATCGCGAAGCTGCGCAGCCCGAGCGCATCCGCGAGCCCCGGCGTGAGCGCGTTGCCGAGGCTCGAGCGCGGCACCAGCGCGATCAGGTCGGTGCCGGCCGCGACGCGCATCGCATCCGGATAGCCGGGCACGACCACGTGGACGTTGTGCGCGGCCACCGCCGTGCGCTCGCCGTCGTCGGCCGGGCCGCCGAAGTCGCCGAGCTGCGCCGCGATCACGTGGCGGCAGGCCGCGTAGCGCGCCGGCGTGATTCTGGCCGCGGCGAACAGCGGGTGGCCGCTGCGCGCCACCGCGACGTGCGCGTCGTGAAACAGCTCGCGCGTGTGCAGCTCCGGCGCGTCGTCGCCGCGCTTGCCGATGTCGAGATCGACCGAGCCGTCGCGCAGCGGCCCGGGGTCGCGCGCGAGCCGCGGCACGAAGCGCACGCGCACGCCGGGCGCGACGTCGCCGATCGCGGCGACGACCGGGCCGCCCAGCATCTCCATGAACGACGCCGCCGCGCGCAGCGTGAAGGTGGCCGACAGCGTCGCGAGGTCGAGGTCGGCCGCTGCCGGCCGCAGCACGGCCTGCGCTTCGCGTGCGACCGCGTGCACGCGCTCGCGCAACGCCGTCGCGTGCGGCGTCGGCACGAGCCGGCGTCCGGCGCGCACGAGCAGCTGGTCGCCGGTGGCCGCGCGCAAGCGCGCGAGCGTGCGGCTCATCGCGGACGCGCTTAAGCCCAGCCGGCGCGCGGCGCCGGTCACGCTGGCTTCGCCGAGCAGCGCGTCGAGCGCGGTGACGAGGTTCAGATCGAGGTCTTCCATCCCGACAGCATAAGGCATGGCGCGGCGTGACATGGCGTCCGGTGCAATCGTGGATTGCGTTCGGTGCGTCTGGTGCATCCGATGGCGAGCGCCTACAGTAGCCGGAGACGAACGATCTCCAAGGTGAATACGATGCAACCGACTCTCTCGCACGCCGGCACACCCTCGATCCTGCTGGTCGCCGCATCGCGCGGCCTCGGGCTCGCGATGGCCGAGCAGTTCCTGAATCACGGTTGGCATGTGACCGGCACGGTCCGCGCGGGCTCGGGCCGCTCGAAGCTGCACGACCTCGCCGAGCGCGTCGGCGCGCGGCTCGACATCGAGACGCTGGACATCTGCGAGCCCGCGCAGCTTGCCGCGCTGCGCGCGCGCCTGTCGGGGCGGCGCTTCGACATGCTGTTCGTCAACGCGGGCACGAGCAACGATCCGGCCGAGACGATCGGCGAAGTCACGACCGACGAGTTCGTGCGCGTGATGATCACGAACGCGCTCGCGCCGATGCGCACGATCGAGACGCTGCAGGATCTCGTGACGGCGGACGGCCTGATCGGCGCAATGTCGTCGGGGCAGGGCAGCGTGTCGAACAACGTCAACGGGATGCGCGAGGTGTACCGCGGCAGCAAGGCCGCGCTGAACCAGTTCATGCGCAGCTTCGCCGCGCGTCAGGCCGGTACGGCGCGCGCGATGGTGCTGATGGCGCCCGGCTGGGTCCGCACCGAACTCGGCGGCCCCGACGCGCGGCTGACGATCGACGAAAGCGTGCCGGGCCTCGTGAACGTGCTGCTCGACAAGCGCCGCCGCCCGGGGCTCGAATACCTCGATTACCAGGGCCGCACGGTGCCCTGGTAGCGCGCGACGGTCGCGCTCTGCGCGCGTCGCGCCGATTCAATACAATGCGACGTCGAGGTGCGCGCGCCGTGTCGGCGTGCCGACCAGCCGACAACTCCGGAGCGCAGCATGAACGAACCCTACCTGCAGGTCATCGCGCATTACTTCGCGAAACCCGGCAACGGCGAGCGCGTGATCGAGCTGCTCGCGCAGCTCGCGCCGCCCACGCGTGCGGAACCGGGCAACCTCGACTACGCGTACTTCCGGTCGCCGGTCGATCCCGACCACATCGTGATCCTCGAGCGCTACCGTGACGCCGGCGGCCTCGACGCCCATCGGGAAACGCCGCATTTCCAGCGCATCGGCATCGGCGAGATCATTCCGCTGCTCGATCGCCGCGACGTGACGCGCTACATGGTGCAGCCGGACACCGGCACGGCGACGCAACCGGGAGCCGCTCGATGAACCCGTTTCAATTCCGCACCGTGCCGTCGCTGATCGTGGAGTTCGGTGCGGCGCGCCGGCTCGGCGCGCTGCTGCGCGAACGCTTTCCGGCGCTTGCGCGGCTGTGCGTCGTCACCGATGCGGTCCTGCATCGCAGCGGCGTGCTCGCGCCGGCGCTCGAAAGCCTCGCCGCGCACGGCTGGCAGGTGACCGTGATCGACGACGTGGTTGCCGATCCGCCCGAGCACGTGGTGCTGGACGCGACCGGGCGGGCGGTCGCGGCCGACGCCGAGATCGTGCTGGGCCTCGGCGGCGGCTCGTCGATGGACGTCGCGAAGCTGCTCGCGGCGCTCGTGCCCGGACAGCAGCCGCTCGCGGAAATGTACGGCGTCGACAAGGTCACGAGCGCGCGGCTGCCGCTCGTGCAGATGCCGACGACGGCCGGCACCGGCTCCGAAGTGACGGCGGTGTCGATCGTGACGGTCGGCGAAGCGCGCAAGATGGGCGTCGTGTCGCCGCACCTGCTGGCCGACGTCGCGATCCTCGACGCCGAGCTGACGCTCGGCCTGCCGCGCGCGGCCACCGCGGCGACCGGCATCGACGCGATGGTCCACGCGATCGAGGCCTATACGTCCGCGCGCCTGAAGAACCCGGTGTCCGACATGCTGGCGCAGCAGGCGCTGACGCTGCTGTCGCGCAACCTGCTCACGGCCTGCGACGACGGCCGTGATCGCCATGCGCGCGAAGCGATGCTGGTGGGTGCGATGTTCGCCGGCCAGGCGTTCGCGAACGCGCCCGTCGCGGCCGTGCACGCGCTCGCGTATCCGGTCGGCGGGATCTTCCATGTGCCGCACGGGTTGTCGAACGCGCTCGTGCTGCCGCACGTGCTGCGCTTCAACGCGCCGGCCGCCGCGCCGCTGTATGCGGAACTCGCGGCGATCGTCGCGCCGGCCGCCGCCGGCAGCGACGAAGCGAAAGCCCGCGCGCTGATCGACGAGATCGACCGGCTGATCGCCGCGACCGGCATTCCGCGCACGCTGCGCGAGGTCGGCGTGACGGAGCGCGACCTGCCGCGGATGGCGGCCGAAGCCATGCTGCAGACCCGCCTGCTCGTGAACAATCCGCGCGAGGTGACCGAAGCCGATGCGCTCGCGATTTATCGGCAGGCATGGTGAAGGCGGCGCGGATGGTGACCGGTGAAGACGGCGGTATGAGGCAAGGGGCTGAAGCCGCCACGACCGCCCGATGCGTCGCATGGCAGGTGCTGCACACCTGGCAAGCCGCCGAATGGTGCCGGCTCGCGCCCGCGCCCGCGGGCATCGACCTGTCGGGTACGATCGCCGGCGCGCTCGACGGCACGCCGTTCCGCATCGACTATGCGATCGAATGCGGCGCCGACTGGCTCACGCGTTCGGTGCGCGTCGTGCATCGCCACGGCGCGGCGCCGCCGCAGCGGCTCGAGATCCGCTGCGAAGCGGGGCGGTGGACGATCGAGGGCGCACACGCGGCGGCGCTCGACGGTGCGACCGACATCGATCTCGGCTTCAGCCCGTCGACCAATACGTTGCCGATCCGGCGGCTCGGACTGACGGTCGGCGCGTCGGCCGTCATCCATACCGCGTGGCTGCGTTTTCCGGAGTTCGAGCTCGGGCGCGGCGAGCAACGCTATACGCGTACGGCCGAGCGCGTGTACCGCTATGAGAGCGGCGCCTATGCGGCCGACATCGCGGTCGACGACGCAGGCCTCGTCATCGATTACGACGAGTGGCGGCGCATTGGTGCGAGCGCTCGCGCGTAGCGCGGCGGCAACCGCGGCTCAGCGAGCGTCGGCGACGCTCACGCGGCCGGGAATCAGTTTCAGCGTGCTGAACGCATCGGCGATGCTCTGCTGGTACGCGAGCGTCGCGTCCGTGATCGGCTGGACGCCGTAACCGGCGCGCTTGAGCGCGACTTCGAGCGTCGGCGCGTCGAGGCCGACGAGCGGCGACAACTGCGCGGCGACGTCCGGCACATGGTTGCGCGCCCAGCGATCGACCGCGTCCACTTCGTCGAGCAGCGCGCGCAGCACCTGCGGCTGCGCGGCCGCATACTTGCGCGCGGCGAGAAAGTACTGCGTGTTGCGCACGAGCCCTTCGCCGTTCGCGATCGCGCGCGCGTTCAACTGCCGTTCGGCGGCGGCCAGGTACGGATCCCAGATCACCCACGCATCGACGTTGCGCTGCACGAACGCCGCGCGCGCATCCGCGGGCGTCAGGTAGACCGGCTGGATGTCGGCATACGCGAGGCCCGCGTGCTCGAGCGCCTTCACGAGCAGGTAGTGGACGTTCGAGCCTTTGTTGAGCGCGACCTTCTTGCCGCGCAGCTGCGCGACCGAGCGGATCGGCGAATCGGGCGGCACGACGATCGCTTCGCCGCGCGGCGCGGGCGGTTCGCTGCCGATGTAGACGAAGTCGACGCCCGCGGCCTGCGCGAAGATCGGCGGCGTTTCGCCGACCGTGCCGACGTCGATCGCGCCGGCGTTCAGCCCTTCGAGCAGTTGCGGCCCGGCGGGAAACTCGAGCCATTCGACCGCGACGCCCTGGCTCGCGAGCCGCTTTTCCAGCGTGCCGCGCGCCTTCAGCACGACGAAGTTGCCGTATTTCTGGAAGCCGATCCGCAGCCGTGTGCCGCCCGCTTGTGCGCGGGCGGGCAGGCCGGCGAGCGGGCCGAGCGCGACGCCGGCGAGCGTGGCGGCGGTGCCTTGCAGCCACCGGCGGCGGCGCGTGCTTTGCGGCGGCGTGTCGAGGGTGTCGGGCGAAATGTCGTTCATCGAGGCGTCCTGCGGGCTGCGGCGAGTTCATGGGCTGCGCAGCGACGTGGCCCGACTCAAACCGGGCGCGAACTGCCCCGCGCGAGACTCAGCACGATACGGCGGCCTGTCCGGCCGGCCAACCAACGAATCCGCATATGCAAATCAGTAGTGCGACGATGCATGAACGACGGCGCGGTGGGCCGTCGTCGCGGTCAATCGCTGCCGGCCGCGCTTTCCTCGATCGCATCGACGCGATCCGGATAGAACGCGAGATGGCCGCGAATCGCTTCGACGGCCGGATTCGGATGCTCGTAGGTCCACACCGCATTCACGGCGCGCGCGCCGCCCGCCGGAATCGAGTAGTACGCGCAATCGCCCTTGTACGGGCAGTAGGTCGCATGGTCGGTGCGCTGCAGCAGCGACATGTCGGCATCGTCGCGCGGAATGTAGAGCACGGCCGGATAGCTCGCTTCGCGCAGCGCCAGCGCGCGGCGCGTATCGGCGACGACCTTGCCGCCCGCCTTGACGACGACGCGCGACGGATGCGGTTCGATCGTGATCGGATGGTCGGGGCCGGGCGACTTCACGGGGCGAGACGGGGTATCGGGGCTGATCGACATCGTGGTTCCTCCGGGAGACGGTGGGAGCGCCGCGTGGAAGCGAGCTGCGAGGATGTGCGCGGCGATGGCCGCGTCGGCCAACTGAGAGCATGCGCGCATTGCGCAAAAGCTGCAGCGGGATGCGGTTGGGGCAATGGACGTTCCCGAACTTTTTGGCGTAAATCCGTGCGCTGCACAATTACCGGCGCGAATTGCAATGCCGTTGAAAACAGGTGCGGAATTACCGCAGACGATCAGGTATCGGAAACAATATGCATCACCGTTAATATTCTTACGTCCGGCCCGGAACCGTCGGCATCGCGGCGGCTAAATGACGGTAAATAATTCGCGCCGATCCGCTTCGATAACCGTTTTTCCATAAATCCATTCCGACACCGAATGATTTGAAATCGCCGAAAAAATTGTCCATGCCCTAGACGAAATAGCGTGATTCGCATCGTGCTGAATGCGCTCATGCAATCGACGCGCGCACGTCGCGCGTCGCAGCGATCGAAGGGATTCCGGGGGACGCCGACGGCCCGATACAGCGGCCGCAGCATGAGTCTTGAACGGGCGAATGTCGTGCGCCACCCGAAGCAGTGCAGCGCCAATATATCAACGGTCGATCAGCGGCCCGGTCATACGGAGGTTGCCATGCTGCAATACGCCAAGTCCCTGCTGCGTGACGAACGCGGCGTCAGCTCGATGGAATACGCGGTGCTTGCCGGCATCGTCGTGGTCGCGCTCGCGGCGGTCGGCACGGTGCTCAGCGGCAGCTCGGGGCTGTCGTCGATCTTCACGACGCTGATCAACAAGGTCTCGTCGCTGATCTGATCTCCTGAACCCGCGCGTCGCCGACGAATACACGGCTCCGCGGCAGTAAGGCGGACCCGGACGCGGCGCGCCGACGGACGGTTCTCCGATGCTCTATCTTGTGCAAGCGGCGGCCGCTAGTGCTGGCTTCGCTCGCGGTGCAGGATCTGCGCGCGCGGCGCCTGTCCAATCGCGCGGTGCTGGCGTTCGCGACGCTGTACTTCGTCGCGGCGGCGCTCGTGCCGCACGCCTTCGCGCGACTGCCAGCACCGCCGCACGCACGCGCACGTCGCGCGTGCCGGCCCAGGCGACGCACGCGGCCGCGATCGCGATCGCGGCGACACCGGCGTGGGCCGCATAGGCCGGGTTCAACGGCACGCCGGCGAGCCGCAGCGCCGCGAACGGCGTCGGCGACGCGAACCAGAACACGATGCCGTGCTCGAGGATCAGCGCGCGGGCGAGCCCCGCGCTGGCCACGAACAGGCGCAGCGATTCGACGCCGCACACCAGCACGCTCAGCGCGGCGAAGCCGGTCGTCGCGAGCGCGGCCCACGCGAACGTGCGCCACGCGCGCGCGGCCACCAGCACGAACGGAAACAGCAGCGCCATCTGCGGCTTCACCGACAGCAGGCCGATGCAGAGGCCGGCCCACGCGGGCCGGCGGTCGGCCCAGCAGACGGCCAGCGCCGCGCACGCCGCGGTCAGGAACGCGTTCTGCCCGAACATCGCGGTGACGAACACGCACGGCGCGGCGACCAGCGCGAGTGCGCCCGCGCGCGACGCGCCGGCCACGGCGCCGAGGCCGGCCACCCGCCAGGCGGCGCAGCCGAGCACGCCGACGCCGAGGGCGACGAACAGCGGATAGCCGACCGCGAACGGCAGCAGCGCGAGCGGCGTGACGAGCAGCAGATAGGTCGGCGGATACAGCCACGGCGCGAACGCGCCGTGGCGAAGCGTGTCGAACCGCGCGGCCGACAGGCGCGAGAACGCGGAGAAGTCGTACGCCTGTGCCGGCGAGCCGTGCAGCATCAGGTACGAGGCGGTCCAGAACACCGAGAAGTCGGCGCCGACGCGCGGCGGCACGCGCTCGGGGAACGCATGCGCGACCCACGCCCAGATCGTGACGAACAGCGCGGAGAACACCAGCATCACGATGCTGTACACGATCACGCGGCGCGGCGTGAGCCACGCGACGACCGGCCGCCGTGCGCGACGCATCGATTGCGGCGTGGCGTCCAAGCGGCGCGGCCCCGTTCTACTTGAACGACGCCTTGCGCGCCGCGACGTTGCCGCCCGCGGGCATCGGCGTGCGGCGGCGCGCCGCGTGCGTGCGCTTGAGCGGGAATTGCAGCAGCGTCGACGCGGGCGCTGCGGCCGCCTCGCGCTCGGCGCGATAGCGTCGCCGCACGAGATAGACGGGGCGCTGCTTCGACTCGTGGTAGATGCGGCCGAGGTATTCGCCGATCACGCCGATGCCGATCAGCTGGATGCCGCCCATGAACAGCACGACGGAGATCAGCGACGCATAGCCGTGCACGGGGTTGCCGAACAGCAGCGTGCGCACGACGATGAACGCGCCGTACGCGAGCGCCAGCAGCGCGAACGCGAGGCCGACGTAGGTCCACACGCGCAGCGGCACGGTGCTGAAGCTCGTGATGCCTTCGAGCGCGAAGTTCCAGCGCCGCCATCCGGAGAATTTCGAGCGGCCGCCGCTGCGCGGCGCGCGCGTGTATTCGAGGATCGCGGTGCGGTAGCCGACCCACGCGAACAGGCCCTTCATGAAGCGCCGCCGTTCCGGCAGCGCGCGCAGCGCTTCGATCACCTGCCGGTCCATCAGGCGGAAGTCGCCGACGTTTTCCGGCATCTCGACTTCGGACAGCGCATTGTGCACGCGGTAGTAGAGCGCGGCGGCCGCGCGCTGCATGAACGGATCGCACATCCGGTTGGTGCGCTTCGCGGCGACGACCTCGGCGCCGGCGCGCCAGTGCTCGATCATCGCGGGGATCAGCGCGGGCGGGTCCTGCAGGTCGGCGTCGAGCAGGATCGCCGCGGCGCCGGCCGCTTCGTCGAGGCCGGCGGTGAGCGCGGCTTCCTTGCCGAAGCGGCGGGTGAGGTCGACGATGCGCACGCGCGGGTCGCCGGCTGCGACGGCGATCAGCCGGTCGAGCGTGCGGTCGCGGCTGCCGTCGTTGACGCAGACGATCTCGAAGCGGACCGATTCGATCGAATCGAGAATCGGCAGCGTGGCGGCGAAGAATGCGCCGATCGCTTCGTCTTCGTCATGAAACGGCACGACGAGCGATACCAGCGGTTTTCTGGCGTGCGTCGGCATGCTGCGGCTCCCCAGAGATCCGGCCGGTGCTGCACCGTGAGGTTCGAATCGATATCTGCCGAACGCGTCCGAGCGCGCGCATTCGGCTGCGGCGCGGCGGCCCCCCGCGGACCGGACGACAGGTGTTGAGTTCATTGTAGGAAGGATTCGCCGATTCGTAACATGTATCGGCGCGGGCGCGGCGCAATGCGGCGCTTCGCGCTGCCCGGCGGCGGAGCGATCGGCGCTACGATGGGCACTTTCGATGCCGAAGGAGGTGGCAATGCAGGTTCAGGAGCTGAGCGGCGCCGCGCTCGATTTCTGGGTGGCGATGGCCCAGGCGCTCGACGCGCCGCGGGTCGATGCTGCGGGCTGTACGGTGATTCGCGAGCCGGGCGGCGCGCCGGCGCCGTATGCGCCGTCGTCTGCGTGGGCGGACGGCGGACCGCTGGTCGAGCGCCTGCCGTTCGGCGCGTTCGAGCGCGACGGCGGCCGCGGCGCGTGGCGCGCGGTGCTGCATCGGGCCGTGCCTGCGGCCGGCGAGCGTTGCACGTTCAACCAGTCGGGGCCGACGCTGCTGGTGGCCGCGATGCGCACGCTGGTCGCGTCGACGTTCGGCGACGACGTGCCGGATCTCGACATGTCGAGGCCGCGCTGAACGTACGAGAAGCCGGTTACGCCGCCGACAGGTTGCGCACCGCGATCGACGCGACGTCGATGCGCTTCGGCAGGATCGCATCGGCGGCCGCGCGATCGGCGACGCGCTGCAGCACGTCGATGTCCGTGCCGCTCACGTCGCGTTGCG
Organism: Burkholderia ubonensis; assembly: GCF_001718695.1. NCBI lineage: Bacteria > Pseudomonadati > Pseudomonadota > Betaproteobacteria > Burkholderiales > Burkholderiaceae > Burkholderia > Burkholderia ubonensis. The sequence goes on from NZ_CP013422.1 coordinate 725,203, forward strand.
CGAGCGGCGCCCGGCGCACGATGTCGATGGCCGCGTCGCGCGGCAGCCGCGTGACCGACGCATAGACGCTCGCGTAATCGGCCGGATGCGCGAGCGCCCACTGGCCGGCGCGGGCGAACCGCGCGAGCACGTCGGCCAGCGCCGCGCGCTTGAGCCGGTCGTCGAGCGTGTCGACCGGCGACGTGAGGAACGCCAGCCCCGAATTGATGCCGCTGCCGTCGCGCACGACGCGCGCGCCGCGCCGCACCACGTGCCCGTAATACGGATCGAAGGTCGCCCAGATGCCGATCTGCTTCGCTTCGAACGCGGCGAACGCGTCGACCGGCAGCACGAAGCGCACGTCGACGTCGCGCGCCGCGAGGCCGTGTTCGCGCAGCGCGCCGTACAGCTGGTATTGCGAAATGCTGCCGCGCGCCGACGATACGACCACGGTGCGCCCCTTCAGGTCGGCGACGCTTCGCACCGGCGAATCGGGCTGCACGACGATGCCGAGCGACGTCGGCGAGCCGGCGCGCGTCGCGACGATGCGCAGCGCCGGATCGCCGAGCGCGGCCGTCAGCACGGGCAGGTCGCCGGCCGGCGCGAGATCGAGCGCACCCGCGCGCTGTGCTTCGAACAGCGGCGCGGCGCCCTGGAAATTCGCCCAGCGAAACCGGTACGGCACGCCGTCGAGCACGCGCGCGGCTTCGGCCAGTGCGCGCAGCCCGCCGGCCTGATCGCCGAGCACCAGCGTCACGTTCGACAGGTCGGCGCCGGCCGCGCACGCGGGGAATGCGGCGGCGCCGGCGAACGGTGCGGCGGCCAGCGCGCTCGCGCGCAGCAGCGCGCGGCGACGGGCCGGGGAGGCGGGCGAAGTCATCGGTATGCAATCCTCGGTAATCCGCGCGGCATGCACGGCTGACCGGCAGATTACGGAATCGGTTTCGCCGCGGCAAACATCGAATCGCGCAATGCTTATTCGCGCGAGAGCGGTGGCGCGCGGTGACGAGCCCGGCCGCCGCGGCGCGTGCTCAGCCTGCCGCGGTGACGGTGCGCAGGAACGCGCGCACGGCGGGCGCCTTCTCGAAGCGCCGGCACGCGAGCGCGAGCTCGGACGTGATCGGCTTGCCCGCGAGCGGCCGGTAGACGACGCCCGGCAGCGACACGCAGCGGGCGAGCGCGTCCGGAATCACGGCGACCCAGCCGTTCACCGACACGCACGCCAGCACCGCGAGCAGCCCGCCCGGGCGCGCGGCGATCACGGGCGCGAAGCGCCCGCGTCGCGCGACTTCCAGCGTGCCGAGCTCCTGCTCGGGCACCGCGAAGCGCGCGCCGGCCAGCGCGGCGGCCTTGATCGTCGCCATCGCGGCGAACGGCGAATCGGCCGGCACCGCCGCGACGAACACGTCGCGCTGCAGCGTGACGGTGCGCAGTTCGCCGGGCAGCGGCATCGGCGGCCGCACGTAGGCGACGTCGAGCCGGCCCGCGTCGATCTGCTTCGCGACGTCGTCCATCGGCACCTCGCGCAGGTTGAGCTCGATGCGCGGATGCGCGGCGCGAAACGCGCCGATCGTGCGCTGCAGCGTGCCCGAATAGACCGCCGACGACACGTAGCCGACCTCGATCCGCCCCAGCTCGCCGCGCTCGGCCAGCGCCGCGAGCTCGCGGCCGCGCTGCAGGTGCTCGAGCGCGGCGCTCGCTTCGCCGAGGTAGGCCTCGCCCGCGGCGCTCAGCGCGACCGCGCGCCGCGACCGGTGAAACAGGCGCACGCCCAGCAGCCGCTCCGCTTCCTGGATCTGCCGCGTGAGCGCCGGCGGCGCCATGTCGAGCTCGTCGGCCGCGCGGGCGAAGTGGAGATGGCGCGCGACGGCGAGGAACGCGCGGACGTGACGGAATTCGAGGCGGTCCATGATTGCGGAAATCGTCAACAAAACTGCGTGGGAATATCAATGACGGGCAATACGGGCCAAGCCTAGCATACGGCTCGTCCTTCCTGTTCCGGAGCCCCCGATGTCCGAGTCCTCCCCGGCGCCGGCCGAGCGGCGCGCCGCCGTCCGCGTGCCCGCCGCCGCGACGCTCGCCGTCGCGTCCGCGACCTGTTCGCTGATCGTGCTCGACACCAACGTGGTCGCCGTGTCGCTGCCGAGCATCGCGCGCGGCTTCCACGCGAGCTTCGCCGACATCGAGTGGGTCGTGAGCGCGTACATGACCGCGTTCGCCGCGTGCCTGCTGCCCGCCGGCGGGCTCGCGGACCGCTTCGGCCGCAGGCGGATGCTGGCCGCGGGCCTCGCGATCTTCTTCGTCGCGTCGCTCGGCTGCGGGCTCGCGCCGTCGGCCGGCTGGCTGATCGCCGCGCGCGCGGTCAAGGGCGGCGGCGCGGCGCTGTTGCTGACGGCGGCGCTGGCGGTGATCGCGAACCGCTTTCCGGAAGGGCGCGAGCGCACGCGCGCGTGGGCGGTCTGGGGAATGTGCATGGGCGTCGCGACCGCGGTCGCGCCGCTCGTCGGCGGCGCGATCACGCAGTGGATCGGCTGGCGCTGGGTGTTCCTGCTCAACCTGCCGGCGTGCGCGCTGCTGGCCGCGGGCGCGCGCGTCGCGATCGACGAGTCGCGCGATCCGCACGCGAAGCGCGTCGACAGCGTCGGCAGCCTGCTGTTCGGCGCGGCGCTCGCATGCGGGATCGCCGCGCTGATCGACGCGCCGTCGCACGGCTGGCTGTCGCCGGGCACGCTCGGCCGCTTCGCGCTCGGCGCCGCGCTGTTCGCGGGCTTCGTCGCCGCGGAGCGCTGGCAGGCGCGGCCGATGATCGACCTCGCGCTGTTCCGCGCGCCGCGCTTCGTCGGCGCGGTGCTGGCGATGTTCAGCTACGCGGCGTGCGCGCAGGTGATGATGACGTTCCTGCCGCTCTACCTGCAGAACGCGTTCGGCATGTCGGCGATCGACGCGGGGCTCGGCATGCTGCCGTTCGCGTTCGCGATGATCGTCGGGCCATCGTTCGGCGCGGCGCTGGCGGCGCGCGTGCCGGCCGGCGGCGTGCTGGCCGGCGGGCTCGCGCTGATCGGCGCGGGCAACCTGCTGACCGCGGCGCTCACCGCGAGCGGCGACTATCGCCTCGTCGCGCTCGGGATGTTCGTGACGGGATGCGGCGCCGGCATCATGAACGGCGACACGCAGAAGGCGATCATGGCGTGCGTGCCGCCGCACCGCACCGGGATGGCGTCCGGCATCAGCACGACGACGCGCTTCTCCGCGATCGTGACGGCGGTCGGCGTGCTCGGCGCGGTGCTCGCCGCGCGCGCGCACGCGCAGCTCGTGCGACGGCTGTCCGCGATGCCGGACGTACGCGCGTTCGTCGATGCGCCGTTCATGTCGAGCCTGCTGGCCGGCGATCTCACGCAGGCGCTCGCACGCCTGCCGCCGACGGCCGCGCGCGTGCTGCACGACGTCGCGCCGGCGGCGTTCGCGGCCGGGTTTTCGACGGCACTGACGGTGAGCGGTGTGCTCGCGCTGGTTGGCGCTGCGGTCGCCTATTGGTTGCTCGTGCAACCGATGCGCGATGTGGGTGTGTGATGGGGCGGTTCTGGCTGGGTGATGTGGCGGGGTGACGTGGCGGTACGGTGCGTGCGGCAGCCGCGGTTGCGTTTCATGTTCGAGCGGGCTGCTCGTGAACTCGTTCGATGCGCCGATGCACGACGCCTCCGT